>JANPNV010000088.1:0-46388 GCA_031427625.1 Bacteroidota bacterium | reverse complement strand
GGACCGATCGATTAAAGGCAGTACAGACTGGACAAAGTATGAGATCGTATTAGATGTCCCGCTCAACGCCTCTAATCTTGCTTATGGTGCATTGCTCGTCGGTACAGGTCAAATCTGGTTCGACAATATAAGGTTTGAAGTAGTTGATGATTCTGTGCCTACTACAGGTTCCGGAAAAGAGAATATGATGCCCGCTAAAGAACCGGTTAATTTTGACTTTGAGATGAATCATTAAATGAAAGGGAATGATAAATTATACGACAGAATAGGATTAGATTATAATTCAACAAGACATCCTGACCCATATATTACCGAAAGACTTTTTCATCTATTATCTCCTGAAGAAAATAAATTATATCTTGATATAGGATGCGGGACTGGGAATTATACAATTAAATTATCGGATAAAGGTTTTGATTTTTGGGGTATTGATCCTTCTGCCCAAATGCTTAATGAAGCTAAGTCCAAATCCGGAAATGTAAAATGGTTGGAAGGGTCTTCAGAAAGAATTCCGGCCGAAGATGAAGCTTTTGATGGCGTAATAGCATCATTAACTATTCACCATTGGTCTAACCTTGAAAAATCGTTTGAGGAACTTTTCAGAGTTATGAAGCCGGGCAGTAAATTTATTTTGTTCACTTCTACCCCAGAACAGATGAAGGGCTATTGGCTCAATCACTATTTTCCTGAAATTCTTAAGCGAGCGGCCGATCAAATGCCACCGTTTGAAAAAGTAAAAATGGCTCTTAAGGAAGCAGGGTTTAAAATTTCAACGACGGAGAAATATTACGTAAAGGAAGATTTAAAAGACTACTTTTTATATTCCGGGAAGTATAATCCTCAATTGTATTTTGATCCGATGATTAGAAATGGAATTTCATCCTTCGCTGATGTGTCGTTCAGACAAGAAATAGAAAATGGCTTAAAATTGCTTACTTCTGACATTGAAACGAATAAGTTTATTGAAATCAGTGACAGATTCCGGAATGATCATGGAGATTATTTATTTATAGTAGTTGAAAAAATAAACGGGAAATAAAACTAATAAGAGTAATTCTGAAAGGCTAGAATTAAAAATTATATCTAATCAGAATATAACTCTGTAGATTATTACGTAAAAAAATAAACATAGTGTTAATAGATCAAGACTATGGAAATGAATAGCAAATACTTGTTCAAATCCGAAAGGCTTGGATTTAGAAATTGGATTGATTCTGATATTGACATAATGGCTGAAATAAATTCTGATGCAGATGTGATGGAGTATTTTTCATATTCTCAAACAAGGCAACAAACGATTGATTTTATTGGTAGAATGAAAATTCAGTTTAATACACTGGGTTTTTGTTATTTTGCTGTAGATAAATTAGAAAATAATCAGTTTATAGGTTTTATAGGAATCAACGAACAAACATTTGAATCTGATTTTACACCCTGTATCGATATTGGTTGGAGGTTGAAAAAATCTGAATGGAATAAAGGGTTTGCTACTGAAGGCGCTTCAAAATGCATTGAATATGCTTTTGACAATTTGTTGATAAAGAATATTTACTCAATCACACCGAAGGTTAATTTGAAATCTGAGCATATAATGCAAAAGATTGGAATGAAGAAAGTGAAGTATTTTATTTTTCCGCCATTAGAAGGAGACAATAGATTGGAGGAATGTGTTTTATATTTGATTTGTGCCGAAGAAAAATAGCTTTCGGATTTTCTTTTCAATTGATAAATGTATTTTTAATAATTATGAATAATAATATATTTCAACAAAAACAGAAAATATTTGCTGAAATATATTTATTTAAAAGTGAAGTATTCTCGGGTAGAATTTTAAACGCAGAGTGCGCAAAGAGAAAAAATATTGGTAAGAACCATGATAACCTGGTGTTTATTATGTTTTCTGATATAGTCATTATCAACAGAGCGTATTCTTTGCTATTAAAAGAAATAATAAACTAACAGTTTAAAGCAACGGATTCTTAATTCCCTGCGCCATTAGTTTATGAAAATATTTTTCATTAAGTACATGATGTAGACCTTGCATGTGTCTGTTTCCATGCAGATCGCTACCAATAAAGTCTACCATTTTTTCGTCGATTAACCTTTCAGCAGTTCGTTTTGCGGCGATACCATAATACCCGGTTAAGGAATTTATATTTATCTGAAAAAGTGCCCCTGCTTCTTTCAGTCTTACATACTCATCGAATTTTTCATACCAGTAATCATAGCGTTCAGGGTGTGCCAGGAGAGGAGTGTAGCCTTTGACGATGATATCGAAAATAACAGTGTAGATATTATCAGGTGGATTGATGTAGGAAATTTCGAACAACAGATAATTTTCTCTAATAGTCAGCATGCGTTCCTTAGAAAGTTTACTGATAAATCCTTCATCGAGGTAATATTCCGCTGCAGCATCGAGTTGCATATGAATTCCAGCCTGCTTTAATGCAATGCGAACCTGTTCAACACCTTCGAGAATATTTTCAGAAGTGTTTTTATAAAAATCGCTCATTACATGCGGAGTAGTCACGATTTTTTTAAAGCCTAGCTCAGAAAACTTTCTGATCATGTCTATCGACTCCTCCATGGTTTTTACACCATCATCGATCCCCGGAATTAAATGACTGTGAATGTCGGTAACTACGGAAGAAAAATCTTTCAACTTCGGATAATCCGACTCCTTTTTCTTATTAGAAAATAATGATCCGAAAAGTGACATGTTAATATGATTTTACCAGTGACTGACGAAACCATTCAAGGGTTAGTTTCAGTCCTTCCTCTATGCGGACAGTTGGGTTGTATCCCAGAAATTTTTTGGCGGCAGAAATATCTGCAAGCGAATCTCTCACATCACCAGGGCGGGAAGCTCTGTAGAAGGGTTTCAATTCAGATTTGACGAGACCTGCTACAACATTAAAAAGCTCATTAACAGTTACTCGTTCACCTACAGCAACGTTGTAGATTTTGTTAAGCGCCTCTTTGTTAGTCGTAAGCAATGCAAGTATGTTTGCCTGTACTGCATTTTCAACAAAAGTAAAATCACGCGACTGTTCGCCATCGCCGTCTATTGATGGTGATTTGTTTTCGAGCACACCTTGCATGAAGAGAGGAATTACGGCTGCATATGGTCCGTCCGGACTTTGATTGGGGCCAAAGACGTTGAAGTATCGTAGTCCGATAACTTCCATGTTATATGTTTCTGCGAAAACGCGTGCATATAATTCATTTGATTTTTTGCTGACGGCATAAGGAGAAAGCGGATTTCCAGTTTCATCTTCTTTTTTTGGAAGTCCGGGATGGTCGCCATAAACAGAGGATGAACTAGCATAAACGAAGCGTTTCACTCCTGCATCTCTTGCAGCAACAATCATATTGAGGAATCCTGTAGAGTTGACAGCATGTGTACTTTGCGGGTCCTTCACCGAACGTGGAACAGAACCGAGTGCAGCCTGATGAGAAACATAGTCGATTCCCTCACAGCTTTTTCTACATGTGTCAGGATCACGAATGTCGCCTTCAATAAATTCAAACTGAGTTTTATTGATGCCAGAAATATTTTTAACATTCCCTGTAGCCAGATTGTCGAGCACCCTTATTTTTCCTGCATTGTGTTTTACAAGATACTGGACAAGATTGGAACCGATGAATCCTGCTCCACCCGTAATGAGGAAAGAGAGTTTGCTTAAGTCGGCTATATGAAAAGGAGTTTTACTCATTGTGGCAAATATATTCAATTCGGAATAATGATTATCGGTTTGTGTATTGCTGTTCGTAATAATGCTGATAGCTTCCAGATGTGAGTTCGTTCAGCCATTCTTCGTTTGCAAGGTACCAATCGACGGTTTTTTCAAGGCCTTCTGCAAATTGCAACGATGGTTTCCATCCGAGTTCATTCTGAAGCTTAGTGGAATCAATTGCGTATCGAAGATCATGACCTGCACGGTCTTTAACAAAGGTGATAAGTTTTGAGGAAGTTCCCGCCTCTCTCTTCAGCCGGTGATCCATTATCGAACACAATAGATGTATTAGGTCGATGTTTTTCCATTCGTTGTTGCCGCCGATGTTATAGGTTTCGCCAGGCGTAGCATTGTGAAAGATGATGTCGATTGCATTCGTATGATCTTCCACGAAAAGCCAGTCGCGAATATTTTCACCTTTACCATAAACAGGAACAGGTTGATTGTTTTTGATGTTGTTTATCGCCAGCGGAATAAGTTTCTCCGGAAATTGGTAAGAGCCGTAATTATTTGAGCAGTTTGAAATAATAACAGGAAGTTTGTAAGTGTCCAGATAGGCGCGTACAAGATGATCGGATCCTGCTTTTGAAGCAGAGTATGGGCTATGCGGATCGTATGGACTTTTTTCAGTAAAAAATCCTGTAGCTCCAAGCGACCCATATACTTCATCGGTCGAGACATGATAGAAAATATTTCTGCCCATTGAGACATCTTTCCAGAAAACTTTTGCCGCATTAAGCAGATTCGCAGTGCCCACTACATTCGTCATCACAAATTCAATTGGATTCGAAATGCTTCTGTCGACATGCGATTCAGCTGCAAGATGGATGACAGAGTCTATGTTATAATCAGAAAAAACACGGTTCACAGATTCTACATCGTTGATATCGCCTTTTACGAAAACATAATTATTGCTGTTTTCCACATCTTTCAGACTTGAGAGGTTACCGGCATAAGTTAGTTTGTCGAAGTTAACAATTCTGTAATCAGGATATTTCGTAACGAAAAGCCTGACCAGATGGGATCCAATAAAACCAGCACCACCTGTGATTAGTATATTTCTTTTATAGGTACTCATATCGTTTTCAAATGCTGATGCGTTCGTTTAATTTCAATTCCCATTCCCAAGCAGACTTCATAATATCATCGAGATCAAGCCCGCATTTCCATCCAAGTTCGTTTTTTGCAAATGATGTATCGGCGTAAATTTTTTCTACATCGCCACTTCTTCTTGGCCCAATTTTGTAATTTACTTTTTTACCGGTTACCCGTTCGAATGATTTGAGTGCCTCCAGAACCGTATTTCCTGATCCGGAACCAAGGTTAAATACTTCGTATGGCTGTTTATTTTTATTGCTGATCTGTCTTTCAATTGCTAATACATGCGCTTTGGCAATATCAACTACATGCACATAATCGCGTACGCATGTTCCGTCGGCAGTATTGTAATCACCTCCGTAAATTGTCATTGCTTCACGTTTGCCTATAACAGTTTGCGTGATTACAGGAACAAGATTCGTTGGCGCCTGTAATGGATATTCTCCGATCAATGCACTGGCATGTGAGCCGGCTGGATTGAAATATCTCAATGCAATTCCGCTGAACCCCGTTGATTTTATTGCGTCCCTTAATATTTCTTCACCAATCTGCTTTGTATTTCCATAGGGCGATTCGGCTTTCATTAGCGGTGTATCTTCCTTTACAGGAAGTTGTTCCGACTGCCCGTAAACCGAACAGGAGGATGAGAAAACAAAATTATTGAGATTTCTCTCCTGATAAATTTCCAGAAGGTTGATCAGAGAAAGTAAATTGTTTTTATAATATTTTAATGGATGATCTACCGATTCGCCGACAGCTTTCCATGCGGCAAAATGAATAGTGGCCTTTATGTCGTTGGACCTGAAAATTTCATCCGTCATCTTTTTGTCGCAAAGATTTACCTGATAAAACGGCACTTTCTTACCTGTAATCTGTTCGATTGCATCAAGCACATCTACACGCGAATTGCTGAGGTCATCGGCAATAACGGGTTCGTATCCTTTTGCAAGAAGCTCTACGACTGTATGAGAGCCAATGTATCCTGTTCCACCAGTGACTAGTATTTTCATTTTACAGACTCCAGTAAATTAATTTTTTAATTTTTCCTTTCATGGCACCCTTCAGATCAACTACAAGTCCATCGGGTTTAAGTGCTGACGCAAACCATTCTTCTGTTAGAGATTTATACTCATCATGATTTACTGCGATGATTATTGCATCGTAATCGTTGCCTGTTTTTTTCACCAGTTCGAATCCATATTCCTGATGCAGCTCTTCACTATTCGCACGGGGATCGATTACTTCAACCGTTACTCCGTAAGAATTTAATTCTTTCACCACATCAGCAACTTTCGAATTTCGTATGTCTTCCACATTTTCTTTAAATGTCGCACCCATAACGAGAACTTTTGCCTTCGACACATCCTTTCCTGCAGCAATAATTTTCTTTACCGTCTGCTTTGCTACATAAAATCCCATACTGTCGTTCACATATCTTCCGCTGTTAATGACTTGGGCATGATATCCAAGTTCCTGCGCTTTGTATGTTAGATAATATGGATCTACTCCAATGCAATGTCCTCCGACAAGTCCCGGCTGGAAGCGGATAAAGTTCCATTTCGTTCCGGCCGCTTCAAGTACGTCGTAAGTATTTATGCCCATCTTGTTGAAGATGATGCTGAGCTCATTCATAAGTGCAATGTTCACGTCGCGCTGTGTATTCTCAATAATCTTTGCTGCCTCGGCAACTTTTATTGATGGAGCGCGATGAACTCCAGCCTTCACGATAATCTGATATGTCAGCGCGATTTGATCAAGAGCTTCCTCATCGCTACCGGAAATCACCTTTAGTATTTTTGTTATCGTGTGTTCTGTATCTCCGGGATTAATTCGCTCGGGTGAATAACCGGCTTTGAAATCAACAATATATTTCAGTCCCGAAAGTTCTTCGAGGATAGGGATACAATCTTCTTCCGTACAACCTGGATAGACGGTTGATTCGTAAACGACATAGTCACCCTTCTTTAAAACTTTGCCGATTGATCGTGTTGCACTAAGGATTGGTTTTAAATCAGGCAGATTGTGCTCGTCGATCGGTGTAGGTACCGTAACAATATAAAATGATGCTTCGCCCAGCTTATCGATGGAAGAAGTAAATTCAATGGATTTGTTTTTAAATGCTTCCGGTTTCAATTCTCCACTTGGATCATCGCCTTTACGCATTTTATCAAGACGTTGGTCGTTTATGTCGAAGCCGATCACGTCGATGTGTCCGGCAAATTCCAAAGCAATTGGAAGACCTACATAGCCGAGTCCGATTACGGCCAGTTTCTTTTTCTTTTCAATGAGATCCTTATACATAGTATATATGGAGTGTTACCTTTTTTTTAATTGTGGAAGATTCCTGTGCGAATATATTCTTTCGATGATGTCGACAACCTTCATTCCCTCAAGAGCGTTTGTTGTGACGATTGTTCGTCCCTTGATTGTGTCGATTACATTTTCAATTATGTAATGATGATTTGCCGCTGATCCCTTATAAGCGCCATAGTCGTTGGCAGGATTTACAGGGTCAAGTATTGGCATGGTGTAATTTTTTATATGGCAGTATTCAACTTCATTCATGTATTGTCCACCGATTTTTACACTACCGGTTTCTCCTACTATTGTAATGCTGCTCTCGAGATTCGAATCCCAAATGGAAGTGGAATAGTTGATGGATCCTATTCCGCCATTGACGAAATTGAAATTTACTATTCCTGAATCTTCGAAGGCTGTATGATCTTTGTGAGTGAAGTCTGCAAAGCGTGCTTTAATATCGGTAATGTCGCCGAAAAGCCAGTACATGATATCTATGAAATGAGAGAACTGAGTAAACAATGTGCCGCCATCAAGATCGTGTGAGCCTTTCCAGTTTTTTCCGGAATAATATCTTTCGTCACGGTTCCAGTAACAGTTGAGCTGAACCATAAATATTTTTCCCATCTTATTTCCTTCAACGATTTCTTTAATCCAAACAGAAGGAGGAGAGTAACGGTTTTGCATAACACAAAAGACCTGCTTAGATACCTGCAGAGCTTTGAAAATTATTCGTTCGCAATCGGCAACATTGAGTGCCATTGGTTTTTCAATGACAACATGCTTTTTATTTTCGAGAGCAATCAAAGTATGTTCTGCATGAAGACCGTTTGGTGTGCATACAGATACAACATCGATATCGATTCCCGATTTCATGAGTTCATCGATGGATCGATAGAAAGGAATATCAATATTGTCGAGGCCGGTTTCAGATTTATCTCTGATGTCGCACATGGCAACGAGTTCTGCTTCCGGATTCCGGCGAATCATCTCAGCATGTCTCTTGCCGATATGGCCGCTGCCGACGATTGCAAATTTTATTTTTTTATCGACCGTCATTTAATTCTCTTAACCTTATTGCCTTCGAGTTTATATTCCTGTTTTGATTCAGGACAAATTGCAATTCCGTTAGAATCAAATTTCAGACGATGACCATATTCACTCATCCATCCGATTTGTCGCGATGGATTACCAACAACGAGTGCAAACGCCGGGATATCTTTTGTAACAACAGCACCCGCACCAACAAAAGCAAATTCACCGATATTATTTCCACAAACAACTGTTGCATTGGCGCCAATCGTTGCACCCTTTCCTACATTCGTTAACACATATTGATTACGTCTGATAACTGCACTTCGTGGATTGTTTACATTGGTGAAAACCATCGAGGGCCCAAGGAATACATCATCTGAACAAGTAACACCTGTATAGATGGAAACATTGTTTTGCACTTTCACATTGCTGCCGAGTTTTACACCCGGTGAAATAACCACGTTTTGTCCGAGGTTGCAATTCTCGCCAATTGTACATCCTCCCATTATATGGCAGAAGTGCCAGATTTTTGTTCCTTCTCCTATTTCAGATCCGCTATCGATTACCGCAGAATCATGAGCAAAATATTTTTTATCCATTTTTAACGGTATTATTTTTTTTCAAATTTAGTGATAAGAACATCAGGCAAAACGATGCGCTGAATTATATAGTTCTTCCTTCGGAAGGTTTTTGAAATATTCATAAGTGCGCTTCAAGCCTTCAGCGCGACCTATTTTCGGTTCCCAGCTAAGTATTTTTTTTGCCCGCGTAATATCAGGTTGTCTTTGTTTAGGATCATCCTGTGGAAGCGGAAGTGATATAATCTTCTGATTCGTTCCTGTAAGCTTGATGATCTCTTCGGCAAATTCCCTTATTGTTATTTCGTCGGGATTACCAATGTTCACCGGCATTACATAATCACTAAGAAGAAGTCTGTAAATTCCTTCTATAAGATCATCAACATAACAAAATGAACGGGTCTGACTTCCATCACCGAAAACAGTCAGGTCTTCGCCTCTCAATGCCTGTCCGATAAAAGCAGGAAGAACACGACCATCATTCAGTCTCATCCTTGGGCCATATGTATTAAAGATTCGTATGATTCTGGTTTCAACCCCATGATAAGTATGGTAGGCCATTGTTATTGCTTCCTGAAAACGCTTGGCCTCATCATATACACCACGTGGACCGATTGGATTTACATGTCCCCAGTAATCTTCAGTTTGCGGATGAACAAGCGGATCGCCATAAACTTCTGATGTGGACGCAACAAGAATTCGTGAGGACTTTGCTTTGGCAAGACCGAGAAGGTTATGTGTTCCCAGTGAACTTACTTTTAATGTCTGGATAGGAATTTTTAGGTAGTCGATTGGACTGGCAGGCGATGCGAAATGTAAAATATAATCGAGCTTTCCAGGTACGGTAACATATTTGGAAACATCGTGGTGGTAAAATTCAAACTCCTTCAGCTTAAAAAGATGCTCAAGGTTCCTGATGTCGCCGGTAATTAAATTATCCATTCCCATAACGGTATATCCTTCTTTGATAAACCTGTCGCAAAGATGGGAGCCAAGAAATCCTGCAGCACCGGTGATTAATATTCTCTTCATTAAAAAGTTATTTTCTTTAGTTGATTTTATTTCTTCCTACACTGTAATAAGTAAAGCCCAGTTCTTCCATTTGTACTAAATCGTACACATTTCTTCCGTCAAAGATGAGAGTGTTCTTCATCATTGATTTCATCTTTTCAAATTGTGGTGTCCTGAATGCAGGCCATTCAGTGGCAATGATGAGGAAGTCGGCATCCTGTAATACTTCGTATTGATTTTTTCCAAATGTAATTGTGTTGCCAATTTGTGCTAAAACATTCGGCATCGCTTCAGGATCGTAAGCACTTATAGTAACGCCTTCTTTCAACAATGCTTCAATTATATAAAGTGCCGGAGCTTCGCGGATATCGTCTGTATCAGGTTTGAAAGCCAGTCCCCAGAGAGCAGCTTTTTTACCTTTCAGATTATTTCCGAAATGTTTATTTATCTTATCGACGATAATGCTTTTCTGTCTTTCGTTAACCTTCATAACAGACTGTAGAATATCGAAATTGTACTGATGCAATTCGGAAGTGTGTGCCAATGCCTGTACATCCTTCGGAAAACAACTACCGCCATAACCAATTCCGGCAAATAGAAACCGTTTTCCAATTCTTTCATCGGAGCCAATTCCTGTCCGTACAAAGTCAACGTTTGCACCTACTTTTTCACAAAGGTTTGCAATTTCATTCATGAAGGTAATCTTCGTTGCAAGAAATGCATTGGCTGCATATTTAGTGAGTTCGGAAGACCGCTCATCCATAAAGTAAATGGGATTTCCCTGTCTCACAAAAGGAGCATAAAGCTCAGACATAATTTTTTTTGCATGTTCAGAACCAGTACCGATTACTACTCTATCGGGCTTCATGAAATCATCAACGGCAAACCCTTCACGTAAAAATTCAGGGTTAGAAACGACATCGAATTCTATTTTGCAGTTCTTGAGAATTTCGGCTCTCACTTTTTCTGCCGTTCCAACAGGAACTGTACTTTTATTTACGACAACACAATAATTAGTAAGAAGTGGCCCAAGTTCAGCGGCAACACTCAGAACATATTTAAGATCGGCAGAGCCGTTATCACCTGGAGGAGTAGGGAGTGCGAGAAAAATTATCTGAGCGTCTTTAATACCCTCCTTAAGACTGGTTGTAAACTGAAGTCGTCCTTGTCTTATATTTCTTTCGAAAATAACATCAAGGTGTGGTTCGTAAATAGGAATCTCTCCTTTTTGTAGACGTTCCACTTTATTCTTATCAATGTCGACACAAATTACCTGGTTACCTGTTTCGGCGAAACACGTTCCTGTTACTAATCCTACATAACCTGTTCCTACAACTGCAATTTTCATAAATCAATTTCCTTTTTCGTCCCTGTAAAAGGTAGTTTATCGTTTTCAGAGCCGACGGGATAATCAGTCTGATTAGGTATTTATTATTTCTTATTGAAATAGCTGAGAACGTTTTCACAAATGTAATTAAGAGTATCAGCTTTCATCTCAGTATGAATTGGAAGTGAAATTACATTTGCACATAACCATTCTGTAACAGGAAAATCTCCTTCATTGTATCGATTATCTCTGTACGCTTTTTGAAGATGAAGCGGAACAGGATAATATATCATAGCAGGAATTTCCTTTTCGGCTAAAAATTCACGTAGCTTGTCACGACTTGCATCCTTTAAAACAAGAGTGTACTGATGAAAGACATGATTTGAAAATGGAACTCTTTCAGGAATGATAATGTTTGGATGCCCTGCAAAAGCTTTGTCATAGTGATCAGCTACATTCCGACGGGCTTGTGCAAATTCGTCGAGATGTCTGAGCTTTATGCGAAGTATAGCCGCTTGAATACTATCGAGGCGGGAGTTGACACCAACTTCATCATGGTAATACTGTACAGACTGACCATGATTTGCAACCATCCTAATTTTCTTTGCAAGTGCATCGTCGTTGGTAAACATGGCTCCACCATCGCCATAACAACCCAGATTTTTTGACGGGAAGAAAGAGGTACATCCTACGATTCCCATAGTGCCGGCTTTTTTAATGCTTCCATCTTTCAGGTAAAAATCGGCCCCGATGGCCTGCGCATTGTCTTCGATTACGAATAAATTATTTTTCCGGGCAATATCATTTATTACTTCCATGTCGGCACATTCACCGAAAAGATGGACAGGAACAATAGCTTTCGTTCGGGGAGTAATGGCTGCTTCAATTGCTTTCGGGTCAATGGTAAATGATCCAGGAAGTACATCGACAAGTACAGGGGTCAGTTGCAGCAAAGCAATGACTTCTGCAGTAGCCACATAGGTGAAATTGGCTGTAATTACCTCATCACCAGGCTTTAATCCAAGTGCCATCATAGAAACCTGAAGCGCATCGGTTCCGTTCGCACAGGGAATCACATGCTTGACTTTCAGGTAAGCTTCCAGTTCCGATTGAAACGCTTTTACTTCAGGACCATTGATATAGGCCGATGAGCGGATGACGTCCAGCACTGCCTTATCGATTTCGACTTGCAGCCTTTCGTATTGACCTAAAAGGTCAACCATCTGAATTTTCTTCATTTGTAATGTTTCCATGTGGTTTCCAAAAGTGCGAAGATAACAAATAGCTAATTAGGTGATTAGGTTAAAGGCGAATTAGTCATTTAAATACGGGAAACTATATCTTTGCCATCTATGTCGGAAAAGAAGTTTACAAAGAAACAATACCTCGACTGGTACGAGAGTATGTTGTTAATGCGCAAATTTGAAGAACGCGCTGGACAGTTATATGGGATGCAGAAGATTAAAGGATTCTGTCATTTGTATATCGGTCAGGAAGCTGTTGTAGCAGGGGCTATGTCAGTCCTAAAGCCTGAAGATAATATGATCACAGCTTATCGGGATCATGCTCATGCTATAGCAAAAGGCATCTCTTCACGGGCTGTTATGGCCGAACTTTTCGGGAAAGTCACGGGATGTTCGAAAGGTAAAGGCGGATCGATGCACATGTTCGATGCTGAGAAACGTTTTTTCGGTGGACATGGAATTGTCGGCGGACAAATACCACTTGGGGCCGGGATTGCTTTTGCAGATAAATACAATGGCAATAAGAATGTCACGGTTTGTTACATGGGGGATGGAGCCGTCAGACAAGGAGCTTTTCACGAGGCACTCAACATGGCCATGCTTTGGAAATTGCCAGTTATATTCGTGATTGAGAATAATAATTATGCTATGGGAACTTCTGTAGAGAGGACCAGTAACGTAACAGATTTATATAAACTAGGCCTTGCTTACGATATGCCTTCTGCTCCTGTTGACGGAATGAGTGTAGAAGCCGTTCATGAAGAGATGGAGAAAGCCGTGAACCGTGCACGCAATGGTGATGGCCCGAGTTTACTCGAAATTAATACGTACCGCTACAAAGGTCATTCGATGAGTGATCCTGCCAAGTACAGGACAAAGGAAGAAGTGGAATCGTATAAGGCAAAGGATCCTGTTGAAGAAGTCCTGAAAATTATTCGTGACAATAAAATAGCTACCGATAAGGAGATAGAAGCGATCAACAATAAAATCATAGATATTGTAGACGATGCTGTAAAATTTGCAGAAGATTCTCTGTATCCTGATCCTTCGGAATTATATACAGATGTATATGTTCAGAAAGATTATCCTTATATCATGAGTTAAAATAATTTTGGATTTGAAAATGCACAGAATCAAGAGGGAGAGAAGTAATTAATAATTTTCAAATTCGCATATCTTAAATTTGCACATTCAAAATTGTAATAAAAATAAAAAACTATGGCTGAAATAGTAAGAATGCCGAAGATGAGTGATACAATGACTGAAGGTGTTGTATCGAAGTGGCATAAGAAGGTTGGCGATTCTGTTAAATCAGGCGAGCTCGTTGCTGAAATCGAAACGGATAAAGCGACGATGGAATTTGAATCGTATCAGGAAGGAACACTTTTATATAGAGGCGTTGAAGAAGGTAAAGGGGCTCCTGTTAATGGAATCCTCGCAATTCTCGGAAAAGCCGGTGAAGATTATAAACCATTACTTGAAGCTGAAAAAGCAAAAGAAACGATAGCTGAAGCGCCTAAAGAAGCGAAGACTGCTGAAGTAAAACAAGAGAAAGCTGCTACCGCTACTCCAAAAGTTGCTACCGTTGAGACAAAACCAACAGTTGCTGAACAAAGACCTGTTCAGTCATCGGTATCTGAAATGCCTGCCGGATTAAAGGCATCGCCACTTGCAAAACGACTAGCGAATGAAAAAGGAATTGATTTAAGTAAAGTAATGGGATCAGGCGATCACGGAAGAATTGTGAAGAGAGACATCGACTGGTATAAACCCGGAATGGCTGTTAATGGTGCCGGTTTTGGAAGCGCAGTGATGGAAGAAAGCTATGACGAGATTTCTGTTTCGCAGATGCGCAAAACAATTGCGAAGCGACTTGCAGAAAGTAAATTTACTTCCCCTCATTTTTATCTGACAATAGAAATTGATATGGATAATGTTATTGCGGCAAGAGAAAGCATCAATGCTGTAACAGGATCTAAAATATCGTATAACGATTTTGTAATAAAAGCAGCATCGGCTTCGCTGCGTCAGCATCCTAAAGTGAATTCATCATGGATGGGAGATATTATTCGCTACAATCATCACATTCATATTGGTGTGGCAGTGGCAGTAGAAGAGGGCCTTCTCGTACCTGTTGTCCGCTTCGCCGACTCAAAAACTCTTCGTACAATTAATAATGAAGTGAAAATGTTGGCACAGAAAGCGAAAGATAAAAAGCTTCAACCTTCAGAATGGGAAGGCAATACTTTTACAATTTCTAATCTTGGAATGTTTGGTATCGAAGAATTCACTGCTATCATTAATCCGCCCGATGCATGCATTCTTGCAATCGGCGGTATCATGCAAAAACCCGTCGTTAAAAATAATGTTGTCGTTCCCGGAAATGTCATGAAGGTAACAATGAGCTGCGATCACAGGGTAGTTGATGGCGCTACGGGAGCTGATTTCCTTCGGACGTTTAAAGGTCTGATGGAAAATCCCGTCATTCTTCTCGGTGAAGCTGCTATTTAGATTCAGATTTTTTTCATCTTAACGAACTGCAATTTTTATAACAGAGCTATTTGTTTGCGAAGCAGCGGTGATAAAATAAATCCCGGATGACACATTTGTGATATTTATGAATTCATCTTTTCGATAATTACCGTTGTGTTTGTATATTGTTTTTCCATCAACTCCCATACAATTTAAGATGCCATTGTAGTCGGTATTAAAAATAACTCTGATATTATTATCTGTTGTGATTATTTTCATCAACGGATTTTTTGAAGGCAGAATATCCATTCCTGTTGTGTTGTCCGCTCCATAAACGATTATTTCCTCATCGGCAAATGAATTACCCCTGAAGCCGGCCATGTATGCATGATCATCAGCATCAATAACAAGATGCGCTTCATAAACATCGTTAGTTTGTAAAAGTGTAATGCCTGTCCAGTCAGTCGAATCTGCATAGATGATATTTCCGGTTAGAAAATTACCGCTGAGTTCATTAAGAACGATATGAGCAACATCGTGAGAGTCTATAAACAGATCACCGACGGCAGCATGGTATGCACTTGCGGCCCGAACAGCGGGCTCAAACGATGGCGAAGCAAATGGCTTCTTCAGATAAAAAGCATTTACTGGGAATCCAAAACCATCATCACCGCTGACTAGCACATGAATATTTTCAGCTTGATCAATTGCAATGGCAGATTGTAAGTCCTCCATATTTGAAGTCGTTAGAATATCGTATGTCCATGTTGAATCTCCGGGAGCATTATTAAATGCATGATAAATTTTATATGCATTGGGTACTCCTCCTCTATAAACTATGTGAGCTATTCCCGGTTTTTCGACGGCTATTTCAGGGATAGCACCTGAGCCAAATAGACCGAGTTGGTTTGCGTTGAGTTCCAGTGTTCTCCACACACCGCCAATATTTGTGGCATATTTTATTAAGTAATTCCCAAACGAATCTATTGACGTCCATGCAAGATGAACATATCCGGCCGAATCGACATCAATAGTTGGCGTCATGTCTTCTGCAGCATCATTCGTAATCTGCTGATTAGTCCATAATCCTGCTGAATAGGAACTAAGGAAAATATCATAGATGGAACTTGCGCCACCTTCATAAGCTACATAGGCATCGCCCGCAATGTTTGAAGCAGCAATAACAGGATCAAAACCAACATCGGAAGCGACAGAATCTTCCGGACTCCATACGGAACTAAGATCTCTTTGTCTGTAAAAAAAATTCCATCCTGAGACAGGGTTTTCCCGTTTGTAAACCACGTGCAGCTTGCCCGTTTTATCGATATCAATACATTGATGGTTTAATTCGTCTCTTAACGAATTATGCGTGAGTGTATCGTAATAGGCACCGGCCCATTGTGATTTTGCTTGAAATGCTATTAGTAGTATAGTGAGCAGAAGAAGTTTTTTCATTGGTAGTATTTATAATTGCAATGTAGAAATATTAACGAAGTATTTTCATTAGTAAAGTTAAGGACGGAATTTATTTCAGAAGCGCTATCAAAAATTAATAAGCAAAAAAAAGGCCTTTCCTGAAGAAAGGCCTTAATATTTATGATAGAAAATAATTTACTCGATAATTAATCTGTATACAGAAAATCCATCATCAGAGCGAATCTGTAGATTGTAAATGCCTCGTGCAAAAGAAGAGACATCTATCAATTTTGAAGATATGTTTTTCGATTCTTCATTCCAGACAATTTGTCCTTGCATATTTGTTATGATGAAAGAAACATTTCCAGTGAACGGATTTTTCATCTCCACAGTAACAGAACTATGTGCAGGATTCGGGAATAAATTAACGAGTGCATTGTTTGCAATCTGTTCGATGCCAACTATGATGCTGACGTTTATCGTGTCGCAATTGCTACAACCATTCGAATCAGTTACACAAACTGAATAAGCGTTGCTGCTATAAACTGTTAGCGTCTGAGCGGTACTGTTATTATTCCATTGGTATGAAATATACGATCCGGCGTTAAGCACTAATGAATCAACAACTGTTACATCGTTTCCTAAAAATACTGCTGGAAGCTGGTTGATGACTCCTGATATAGCCTTTCGTTTTTGATTGTTACAATATTGTCCTGACTGTGCATAATATGTGACAGATGATTGTAGGTTTGGAAGAACATAATTATCGCCTACAAAAACGAGGTTACCACCTGAAGCAGCATTATACCAATAAACAGAATCAGAAGAAGATGATATGAGTACAAGTGTACCCGCTCCGCAACGTGATCCGCCGATGCCTGAAGGACTGGCAGGTTGTAAAATTATTGTAGCTGTACTTGCAAGCGTA
Source organism: Bacteroidota bacterium (assembly GCA_031427625.1). Taxonomy (GTDB): domain Bacteria; phylum Bacteroidota; class Bacteroidia; order AKYH767-A; family 2013-40CM-41-45; genus JADKIH01. The sequence continues at coordinate 29,244 of JANPNV010000088.1, read as the reverse complement.
TCATTATTATGATCAAGGTCATTGACATAAGATGTATGTGCTTTAATATTCAAGACACCACCACCGCTTGTGTTAATGGTTCCCATGTTCAGAATTACTTCTGATCCCGGGGCCATAGTTGATGTAATTGTATTTGATAAAGTTGCAGTTACTGCTCCTGTAATTTGAATAGTTACAGGAATTCCGCTTGCAGCATTTGCGCCGAGATTTTTAACTTTTACAAGAACCTGAACGGTATCACCAGCACAGTCGAGATTAGCAGGTGAAGTAATTTGTGTAACTCCGGCATCGAATGCCTGAATAACATTTACACAAATGGTGTCTCTTGAAGAACATCCTGAACCGTTTGTAACTCTGGCCCAATAACAGCCGGTAGAATTAACATTGATCGTTTGGGTTACTTGTGTTGTTGACCACAGGTAAGAAGAAAATCCAGCGCCGGCGTTTAAAGTTACCTGAGCGCCCTGATTGATGCTTGTATCATTGCCAAGATTTATTGAAGGTAATGGCAGGACAGTAAGTGTAACGGGTGTTCTGGATCCCTCACATGCTGAAACGGATGCTGCATAATAAGTAGTAGTGGAATTGATGAATGGCGTTATGAATGACGGACCATATCCCAGTGGATTTCCACCAATAGAAGCACCATACCAGCGAATAGAGTCTGAAGAAGTTGCAGTCAGCGTGTCTCTGCCCGCTCCGCACATGCTTTTATTCGTGCCGACTGGAGGTGTTGGAGGAGGGAAGATGTTGATAGTTGCAAGAAGTGTATCATTCGCATGTACATCATCCACACTTAGCGATGTGTAAGCCTTAAAGTTGAATACTCCACCAGCTGATGTATTAATTGTAGTACTGAATGTAATTGTATCTGATGTTCCGGGATTAATTGTTGCTGAATGATTTTGCGTGAGAGTGGTTGTAATTGCTCCTGTTATTTTAGCAACAACATTAAAATTCGATTCAGGGAATCCTCCAGGATTGCTGACGATAACTTTAACGGAAACTACTGTTGCTCCGCATGTGCTGTCGACTGGATTGATAATGGCAGTTACTCCAACATTTCTGGATACCGATGAATATTCATCAGCGCCAATGTCAGGAGTTAGTGTGCTTCTTGTTTGACCGTCGATATCGTCAGTAATTCCACTAGTTGGTTTTCCGCGATCATCCATTGCAATTGATGTACAATGCAGATCAGAAATAGTAGCAAAATTCGGATTGAAGTTTACGGAATTAGAATCCTTCGATGAAGCAGTGCGCCATGCAGCTAATGTATTTTGAGGCGTACCGTTGTAGTTACCGATGAAAGAACCGGTTGTAAATAGATCATTATTATTTGAAGCGGAAATTCCGAAAACAGCTGAATCAGATACTACATAACAATATCCTCCACCTGTATTCGCAAGAATGTTATTCTTTACGACCTTGCCTGTACCTGATCCACGCATAAGTAACGCTGAAAAGGTAGATGTTGTTCCAGTCATCAGGATGCTATTGAAAACGATATCCTGATAGTCGCCGTTCACCATTGATATTCCTGCCGAATCATTTGTGTGAATAAAGTTATTGGCGATAATTCCATGAACACCTGACTGAGCGATACAATCAACTAGGTAAATTCCTGTTCCCGGTACACCGGAAATTTTGTTCTTCAGGATCTGGTGAGGTCGAAGGCTTCTGTCAAGATAGATCGCAGCATAACCGCTGTAAGTAGATGCAGTAGTAAATACATTTTCACGAATGATTGTATGTCCCTGATTGGTCATTTGAATTCCCCGAACATACTGATCGGTGAAAGTGTTGTTGTTGATCTTGTTGTAGCTTTCGGGATTCAAACTGCTTTCACCATTCATATAAACGCCCAAAGAGCCATTTAGAAACAGATTGTTCGAAAATGTATTACTGGAGTCGTTATATACACTTGTGTTTGATGAGTAAAGAAGGGCAGCTAATGAGTTAGGGAGAGTAGTAACTACACCTATCAATCTACAATTGGAAACGGTGTTATTTGTAGCAACGTTTGTGAAATCGATTAAGCGACCATTTGCTTTAACACCGGTACGTTGAAGTGTAAGTGACCGGAAATTAATAAAGTCGGCACCATCAAGGGCGATCAGGTAATTGTTGATGAGCGTGTCTTTTGATGGAAAGGTAAGTACAACGGATGTGCTGTCGCCGCTCTGAGATTTGAAAGTTATATTGTTCGTCGAATCTGCTCCTGCGATTTGAGGAATAATTTTTTGCATGGTGTCAGTTCCTGCTCTGATGTTGAATATGACAGGACCACAAACACCATTTGCAACGAGTGCATTAACTGCAGCACTGAAGTTAGCGTAATCCGGTGTTGCTCCTCCAACGGTATAAGTACCGGTTAGCGCTGAACTTACATTGATAACAACCGTCGATGTATCGTTAGCGGGATTTGAATCAGAAGACCCGTTTGGATCCGTTGTCCAAACCTTTATGGTATAAGACCCTGAAATAAAGTTATAAGAACCTATCGTAACCGATGTTGTATTTCCGGCTGTAATTGTTCCTGTATAACTGAAGGGCGTCTGTAGAACTCCATTCACACGCCAGTTCACGGTTGCTGTGCTTATTGTTATAGCTCCGTAGTTCTTTATGTCAGCTGTAACATTTTCAGTACCCTTGCAAACAGGATTTGATGGTGATACGATTGCTGAAATTCCGGCATCGCCAACAGCAGCGTATGCGGCCGATATGCCGGTCATTAACAGGCAAAATACTACCGAATAGAGTGTTCGGAGAGTAAATAATTTTCTCATGATTTTTTTGGTTTAAGGTTTATTAAATCCCCGTTTTTATATGGTTGTAAAATTACATAAAGAGTAAGGCATACTTATAAAATAAAATTAAAACTTTTCAGTGAGTAAATGTTGAAAAAGAATTCACAATCAACCTTTGTTACCACCTTCTTCCTTTGGACTATCTTTCTTATCAATATAATCATACTTAATGATGATTTCATCGGTATTTTTATCTTCCTCCGACATGTCTTCCATGCCTTCATCCTCACTATCATTCAGGTCTTCCAGTTCCTCATCTATTTCCCACTGTACTTTCGGACGCTGTGGACCAAGTTTCCTGAAATAAATAGCACAAAAAATTCCTGCCACCGAACCAAACAAATGCGATTCCCACGAGATAGTCTGGTCGACGGGCAGAATTCCCCATACCATGCTACCATAGAGAAAAACAACTAACATAGAAACCGCAAGTAACCGTGTATCCTTCCGTAATAATCCACTGAAAAATAAAAAACAGACAAGGCCATAAATAATTCCGCTGGCTCCGATATGAGAACTGCTACGCGCTGCAAGCCAGACCCAGAAACCTGTAAATAGCCATATCATGCCAATCACCCTTATGGCAATGTCACGATAAAAGTATATCATGCCCGTGCCTATTACCAGCAAAGGCAATGTGTTTGATAACAAGTGTTCGTAATTTCCATGTATAAATGGTGATAAAAATATTCCCGGAATTCCTGAAATTGTGCGCGGAATAATTCCAAACTCATAAAGTCTGAAATTAAAATATACTGACATTCCTTCAATAGCCCACAACACAGCAACAAAAATCAAAGGCCACTTGAGGTATTTTAGAATGACTGATGGCATAGGTTTAAGTTAAAGATCAGAAATGGAGAATAAATAATGAAGAAAATAATTAGCAAGATAATGATAGTTTCACACTTTAGAATACGGTAGTCATCACTTCGCTCAAATAATCGGATACTCTCCTATGTCTCATACTTACCTGCAAACTTCTATCGAATTCCTGAAAGGAGTCGGGCCTGTACGCGGTGAACTCCTGAAAAAAGAGTTAGGTATACAGACGTTTGACGATTTAATTCAGCATTATCCGTTCAGACATGTAGACAGAACGAAATTTTACACGATTAAAGAAGTTACAACTGATTTACCCTACATACAATTGAAAGGAAGAATCAAAAGTATACTGGTCCGGGGTGAAAAAAGAAGAAAACATCTGACAGGAATTTTTGAAGATGAGACAGGTAAGATAGAACTGAAATGGTTTCAAGGGCTGAAGTGGGTTTCGTCGTCCCTTCGTCTCAATACTGAATACATTCTCTTCGGAAAGGCAACAGAATTTAACGGCAATATTAATATCATTCATCCTGAACTTGAACTTGCTTCTGAAGCAGCTAATCAAGTCGCATCAGTTATGCAGCCAGTTTACAGCACGACTGAAAAATTAAAACTCAGAGGAATCGATAGTCGGGGAATTTTGAGGTTGCAGAAAACATTACATCTTAATCTGCCTGTAACGCTGCCTGAGACTTTATCCGACGATGTTATCTCCAGTCATCATCTGATGAGTAAGCGTGAAGCCTATTCAGCTATTCACTTTCCTGCCGGAATAAAGCAACATAAACAGGCTGAGCTTAGACTGAAATTTGAAGAATTGTTTTTCCTTCAGTTGCGACTTCTATATGCAAAGCAGCAGCGGACTGAAAAGCAAAAAGGATTTTTGTTCTCTGCTGTCGGCGAACAGTTTAATGAATTCTATCATAATCATCTTCCATTTCCACTGACGAATGCTCAGAAAAAAGTTATCAGGGAAATCAGGCAGGATATAGGTTCAGGCCGGCAAATGAACAGACTTTTACAAGGAGATGTGGGTTCCGGAAAAACACTCGTCGCCCTGATGTGTATGTTGATTGCAATAGGAAACGGAACTCAGGCATGTATCATGGCACCGACAGAGATTCTTGCCAACCAGCATGCTGAAACACTTGCTGCTTTTCTGGGAAAGATGAATATTAACATCGCCCTTCTCACAGGTTCAACAAGAGTGGCAAAAAGGAGAGAGTTGCATAAACGACTCGAAGCAGGCGAAATTGATATTCTCATCGGAACGCATGCCTTAATCGAAGATGCTGTAAAATTTCACAATCTCGGATTAGTTGTAATTGATGAACAACACAGATTCGGAGTCGAACAACGATCACGATTGTGGAATAAAGGAACAGTGATTCCACATATTCTGGTAATGACTGCCACGCCGATTCCACGCACGTTAGCAATGACGCTTTATGGTGATCTCGATGTTTCAGTCATCGATGAATTGCCGCCGGGAAGAAAACCCGTGCAGACAGTTCACCGCTTTGAATCGGATCGTCTCCGGCTGTGGTCTTTTCTGAAAAAAGAAATTGCTTTGGGCCGTCAGGTTTATATTGTTTATCCGCTGATTGAAGAATCTGAAAAAATCGACCTGAATAATCTGATGCAGGGATATGAAGCTATTTGCCGTGACTTTCCTCGGCCTCAATACCAGATTAGTATCGTTCATGGTAAGATGAAATCGGCAGATAAGGAATTTGAGATGCAACGTTTTCTAAAAAAGGAAACGCAAATTATGGTTGCCACAACGGTAATAGAAGTTGGTGTAAATATTCCGAATGCATCCGTCATGGTTATTGAAAATGCAGATAGGTTCGGACTTTCGCAACTTCATCAGCTGCGTGGAAGAGTCGGACGAGGGGCAGATCAATCTTATTGTGTCCTCGTCAGCAATTATAAACTCAGTAGCGAGGCTAAACTCAGAATAAAAACGATGTGCGAAACAAACGATGGATTTAAAATTGCGGAAACTGATCTTTTATTAAGAGGCCCCGGTGATGCAGAAGGCACCAGACAGAGCGGTATGCTCGATCTTAAACTCTCAGATATTTCAAGAGATCAGCAACTCGTATTACTCTCTCGCGATTCCGTCATAAAAGTTCTGAAACATGACTCCCTTCTCAATTCCCCTGAAAATCTGCCCATCAAAAAACGCCTGACGGAAATTATGGTGCAGAAAGGAGAATGGGGGAGGATTAGTTAGTGAATATTGAAGAATTCAAATTGAATATTTTAGTTTATAGAAATGGTGATTTTATTGTTGGAATGAAGTATGCTTTATATAAAACGTAAATTGATGTTCACAATTGAGATACATAAATAAATAATCTTTAAGCAAACAGAATCAATCTTCAATCTTCAATCTTCAATATTACTTATTCATTATCTTTGCCCCTCTTAAAAATATCCTATGAAGATTTCCTATAAATGGTTACATGAATATTATCCGTCCAATTTTTCTCCGGAGGAGGTGGGTGTTTTTCTTACGGGTTGCGGGCTTGAGGTAGAAGGCATTGAGGAATTTGACTCTGTGACTGGCGGATTGAAAGGCCTTTATGTGGGTGAGGTAAAAACATGTGTCAGACATCCTGATGCTGATAAACTAAGTCTGACTACTGTTGATACAGGTCATGGTGAGTCTGTTCAGATTGTATGCGGCGCGCCAAATGTAGCTGCCGGTCAGAAAGTTATTGTGGCCATTCCCGGAACTAAAATTTTTCCGCTGGAAGGTGATCCGTTTATTATCAAGCAGGCAAAGATTCGCGGACAGGCATCGCATGGAATGATCTGTGCGGAGGATGAAATTGGTCTCGGCAAATCTCATGAAGGAATTATTGTTTTGCCATCCGATGCAAAGGTTGGAATGCCGGCAGTAGAATATTATGGGTTAATGACTGACTATATTTTCGAAATTGGTCTTACCCCAAACAGAGCTGATGCAGCTTCTCACCTGGGAGTAGCAAGAGATCTTGCTGCCGTTGTCAGGACGAAAATACTAATTGAACAGGATGAAGATGTTCATATGCCAGTGAATTTGCCGGTACTGCCTGAATTAAAACCGGTTCTATCCGGAACAGAAATATCAGTTATCGTTGAAGATACAATTGCATGCCCACGATATTCCGGAATTGTATTATCTGATGTGAGAGTTGCAGAATCTCCGGCTTGGCTGAAGAACAGGCTGCTCTCAATCGGAGTGAATCCCATCAATAACATCGTCGACATTACCAATTTTGTTCTTCATGAATGTGGACAACCGCTTCATGCTTTTGATGCTGATAATATAAAAGGCAAAAGGATTGTCGTTCGTACAGCTAAAGAGAATGAGAAATTCGTAACGCTCGATAAGATCGAAAGGACTTTATTCCCCGGTGATCTCCTGATATGTGACGAAAACAAACCAATGTGTATAGCAGGAGTCTATGGTGGGTTACATTCTGGGATTACAGAAAATACAACAACGGTTTTTTTAGAAAGTGCATATTTCAATCCAGCCTCCATTCGAAAAACTAGTAAACGTCATGGGTTAAAAACAGATGCTTCATTCCGTTTTGAGAGGGGAACCGATCCTGAACTTACATTATATGCACTGCAGCGTGCAGCGATAATGATTTGTGAAATTGCAGGAGGCCGCATATCATCAAACATTATAGATAACTATCCGGTTCCTTCCACACCGCCGACAATTCATTTTTCTATAGCAAACCTTGACAGATTCAGTGGTCAGAAGATTGATCCGAAAGTAGTACGCACAATTCTTGAATCGTTGCAAATAAAAATCCGTTCAGAGAAAGATGATACGCTCGAACTTCAGGTTCCATTGTTTAAAGTAGATGTAACAAGACCTGCTGATATTATCGAAGAGATTCTGAGAATCTATGGATATGACAGGATTCCTGTTCCTTCAAAGATAAATGCATCTATTCCTGCTACAGTTGTATTCGACAAAGAAAAGTTTCAGAATAAAGTAGGCGACTATTTATCTGCCAACGGATTCATGGAGATTGTAAGCAATTCGCTGACAAAGAAGGAGTATTCATCTCTTCCGGGATGGGATGAAAAAATGCTTGTGCCAATTCTCAATCCATTAAGCCAGGAACTTTCTGTTATGAGACAGGATTTACTTGTCAACGCATTGGAGGCAATTCAATACAACGTCAACAGAAAGAATTCCGATTTGCGTCTTTTTGAATTTGGAAAAAATTATTTCAAAACAGAATCCGGGTATAAGGAAAACAATATTCTTTCAGTGGTAATGACAGGGAAAAAAGAAGATACTTCATGGAAACAAAAAGATTCCGAAGTAGACTTTTTCTTATTAAAGGCCTACGTAAATAATATTATTGAAATAAGTCGGATACCGGGAACTCAGGTTTCGTCCGGAGAGTCACCACAATTTAATTCCTCATTGGCTATTCGTAAAGGCAAGGACATTCTTGTTGAATACGGAAATATCAAGGATGTATTTTTAAATAAATTTGATTTATCGCAAGAGGTATACTGTGCCAGTTTTAACTGGGATGCCCTCCTTCGACATTCATTGAAGAGTCCTGTTCAGTTTTCTGAGATTTCAAAATTTCCCTCTGTAAAAAGAGATCTTTCCATGCAGATTGCTAATGACATCAGTTATTCTAAACTGGAAGACATTGCCTATAATACAGAAAAGAAATTTCTGAAAGACATCAGATTGTTCGATGTATATTCAGGCGACAAAATAGAAGCAGGCAAAAAGTCTTATGCGATGAGTTTTATCCTTCAAGATGATCAGCAGACATTAAATGAACAGCAGATCGGCAAGGTGATGGATAAACTTATGGCAGCATTCGAGAAGGAAGCAGGGGCGGTGATACGTAAAAACTAATTTGATAATTAGTTAATGTGATGATGTGATAATTATTGTTACTTTGTCAATTGATATTGCTAAATCTGCACTTGCCAATAACTTGACACCATCGCTTTCTGACAATATCAAATTATCACATCAGCTAATTATCACATCATCACATTAAAAAATGCCATCATTCGATATCGTAAGTAAAATAGACATTCAGAAACTGGATAATGCCATAAACGCTGCTGTGAAGGAAGTGAGTACGCGTTTTGATTTTAATAATTCAAAATCGAAGATTGATCTGGATAAAAAGACGATGATGATTCACGTACTTACGGAGAATGACATGCGTATGAAAACGATTGAGGGAATGATAATCGGCCGGATGGTGAAGCAAGGCCTCGATCCGCAATCGCTTGATGCAGGGAAGGAGCTCTATGCTTCCGGCGACATGGTGAAAAAGGATATTAAAATTAAGCAGGGAGTCGATAAAGACTCCGCAAGAAAATTACAGAAGATTATCAAGGAAACAGGAATGAAGGTTCAGTCGTCAATAATGGACGAACAAATTCGTGTGACAAGTAAAAAGATAGATACACTTCAGGAACTTATCAGTCAATTAGAAAAATCTGAAGTAGGTATTCCTCTTCAGTTCGAAAATTTCAGAGGATAATTATTTTATTCTGAAACTTATTTTTAGTTGAAGAATATTCCTGAGTTTTTAAACAACATCTACGAATTAGTGAGTTTCAAAAATGCTTATTATCACATCAGCTAATTATCTATTATCTTTGGTGGATGAAAAAAATCTCGTTATTCTTTCTTCTGATAGTATTCAGTAGTCCTGCATTTTCCCAAACAACTTTCGATCGTATTCTGAATATTCCCGTCACAGAGAACGGAAACACTCTGCAGTTTCCTTGGGCGGGAGGAATAAATTATCCATGGATTTCTCCGATCGATTTAAATCTGGATGGCAGAAACGACCTGTTTCTTTTCGACAGACACAATAACCGAATTCTAACATTCGTCAATAATGGAAATACATCTGCCGATCTCGCCTGGGAATATGCTGCGCAGTATGCATTACAATTTCCACCGGTAAATGTATGGGCTTTTTTGTTTGATTATAATTGCGATGGTAAAGCTGACTTCTTCACTTATTCTTCTGCATTACAATGTGCAGGTATTGCTGTTTATAAAAATATTTCTACCTCATCAACAAACCTTCAGTGGGTTTTGGTAGACTCCTGCATGAAAGAAACATTTGCAACCATCAGGCAAAATATTTTTACGAATTCAATTTCACTGCCGCACTTTGTCGATTTTGATGGCGACGGCGACATGGATATTCTTGGATACAATACAATTCCCGACGGCAGAATTATTTATCATAAAAATTATTCAATGGAGCATTATGGAAATTGCGACTCTCTCGATTTTAATCTCGAAAATTTTTGTCTTGGCAATTTCGCATTAAAAGTTGGCGGAACGAATACCGTTGGTTGCTTTCATTGTCCTTGCAGGGTAGGTAGGCCATTCGATGGAATGGAAGAGCAGGAAATTCAGGTGCCTCCGGTTTATGATTCCCGGCCATCTTCTGATCAGAGTGAAGCAGCTAAGAGAGATGATACAGTATCTGGTATAATGGCACTAGATGTTGATGGAGATGGTAATAAAGAATTACTTGTTGGCGATATTGCCTCTTTCAATACATTAATGGTTCATAATGGCGGAACTGAAATGGATTATCAGGATTCATTATTTCCATCATACAATTCTCCTGCATTCTTCAGGAGTTTTCATTATCACGTTTATATGGATGTTGACAATGATGGAAAGCGTGATCTCCTGGTAGAGGCAAACGATCATGAAAATAAAAAGGGAATATGGTATTATAAGAATACAAATACAGATGCTTCTCCATTGTTTGATTTTCGAAGCGACAATTTCCTTCAGAAGGAAATGATAGATGGAGGAGACGATGGAGTATCTGTTCTCTTTGATTATGATGATGACGGATTGCTTGATCTTGTTTTGAATAAAGCTTATTTCGACGAACAGACTGGAACAAACAAAACAGGACTTATACTTTATAAGAATACTGGAACAGCAACGGTGCCGGCATTCGATAAAATTACGGAGGATTTTGCCGGACTAACAATTCCGGCACTTTATGTTTCTCCGATTTATCCTGCATTTGGCGATCTCGACAACGATGGCGATAAGGATATGGTGATAGGATTGGAAGACGGGCGAATGCATTACTATGAGAATACTGCCGGTCCGGGAAATCCGGCAACTTTTACCGGCCCTATTGCTAACTATATGAGAATTGATATTGGAAAGTATGCTACTCCGCAGCTATACGACATCGATAAGGATGGTCTGTTGGATATTATCTGCGGTGGACAGCGAGGATTTGTAAACTATTTTAAAAATCGCGGATCGCTTTCATTGCCATTGTTTGATAGTATTCCCACGAACGATACGCTGGGTTGTATCGTCCTCCAGGCGCCCAGTTCTCCCGATGGCTACACCGTTCCGTTTTTATACGACAGTCTCGGAAGTACTCGATTACTTGTCGCTAATGAAAAAGGAAATATTTTCCAGTATGATAATATCGATGGAAATCTAAACGGATGCTTTCATAATTCAGGAACTGTATTTAATCGTGCAGAGAGCTCACGCATTAAATTTAATATTACTGTCAGTGGCGGTGATTTGAATGGTGATTCGCTTACCGATATTATAATCGGACAGGCAACAGGAGGAGCGGAGATCCGATACCAACATAATCCTACATCAGGAATAAAGGAGAATGTCTTAGTGAGGCCGAGTTTCGAGATTTTTCCGAATCCTGTAAATGATAAGATGAGTCTTCGATTTTATAATGTTAAAAATAAGAATTCGAAATTTCAGATTTTTAATTCGCTCGGTGAATCAATTTTTGAAGAAAATGTTAATGATGGTGACCTAATTTTCAATGCTGCATCCTTGTCTTCGGGATTATACTTCGTACGACTCACATCAGAAAATAATTCGACTGGAAGAAAATTTATTATCGCACATAAATAAAAACAGTTTTCTGGGGATGAATTCCTGCTATAGTTCAATCGCTGATACCTTAACGAGAGCATCGGCAAGTCTTGAGGCCTGACTACGTAACTCGGGAACAGCTGTGCTTTCCCAAAGTTTTCCTTTCAGCAGAGAGCCAATAGCATAAATAGATTCGCATGTATTATTGTTGGCTTCGATTACCTGGAATTCAGAATTGGCATCTATACCAAGATTCATTTCATCCGGTCGTATCATTCCTTTTTTTAAAAGCGAATTATAAAGTGCACTGTTTTGTTTTCTGATATCTGTCTGTGGTCCTGTACAATTAATTATACGAGCTACTTTTATAACTAATTCCGATTGGTCTTTTCTTCGTTGGGCGATTACTTCAATTCCATTTTCGCAGTCATTAATATTTTTTATTCTCCCGGCAATGATTTCCAGTTTTTTATCTTGGATCATTTGTTGAATTTGCGAATGGATTTTTGACGGAAGCCGATGTCTGGCAACGCCCCAGATATGACGTAAATGAGTCATGAACTTTTTCTTATCGTCGTGAGAAATGTTTTGCCATATTTCCTGTGTTTTTGCACGGATGGCGTCTACGACTGTTTCGCCGGATTGTCCATGCTTTCTGGCCTGACGAATATGTTTGTAAAATAATCTGAATAAATTTTCGAGGGTGTATGGCGGATTTAGTTCGTCGAGTATGTATCGTTGAGGTGTAGATTTACGATGTGGAAGGATGTTAAATCCATGAGGAGAAAGCGAAATTATTTTCCCTGTGAAATCCTTTTCTCTGAGACCGATAATTACGTCGGCCATTGTAAGCCCGCTGCCGATGATTAGTACGTCGTCATTATTTTTCAGGTTAAGTACGGCTTGTTCCGACCAGGGATTTGAAAAATATTTTTTGCTTTTGATAAATTCCGGATTATTAAGTACCGGAGGTCCAGGCTCGCAATTCCCTGTAGCGAGTACGATTTTATCGGCTTGTATTTTCTTGCCTTGAGAAGTATAGACAATAAAAGATTCTTCGTTTTTTTCAATGTCCGACATTTCGTCGTCAACCAGATTTACTTTTATATTCGGATCAAGATCTGAAATTGACGAATTGAAAATGTCTAAAAGATATTTTCCATATAAGTTTCTTGGGAAGTATGTAGTAGGTATATCATCAGCATGGGTTCCGACTTCATTATAGCTTCTGCACCATTCTACAAAATGTTCCGGTTGATCAGCAAAGGCACTCATGTTTCTTGCTTCGACGTTTAGTAGATGCAGCTCTGAATATGAGTGAAAGGCTACACCTCTGGCGAGAGGATATCCTTTATTAATTAATGTAATATTGATTTTATGGCTCGATTTTTTGATAAGGTTTACGAGCGTCATTAGCCCGCAGAATCCACCGCCGGCGATAACCACAGAAATACCAGAATCAGACTTCACCAATATTTTTTCCTTTAACAAGTGTCCTATTGTCAGAAATTTTCTAACGTTAATTTTTCTTTTAGGCGTTTACATTTGCCCTGATAATATTCAAAGCGCCACCGGCTTTAAACCATTCAATCTGATTACTGTTATAAGAGTGGTCTACTTTGAAGCTTTCTGCTTTCCCGTCTTTATGGTGAAGTGTGACAGTCAATTGAATTCCTGCTTTAAAATTATTCAAACCAGTAATGTCGATCGTATCATCTTCTCTGATTTTACTATAATCATTTTTGTCAGAAAATGTAATTGCAAGCATTCCTTGTTTCTTAAGATTCGTTTCATGAATACGTGCAAACGATTTTACAAGGATAGCTCTAACTCCGAGATGTCGTGGTTCCATAGCCGCATGTTCACGCGATGAGCCTTCACCATAGTTCTCGTCACCGACTACAATAGAACCAATTCCGGCAGCTTTATAAGCGCGTTGAACTTTTGGTACAGAATCATATTCACCGGTAATTTGATTTTTAACTTTATCGGATTCATCGTTGAAAGAGTTAATTGCTCCGATAAGCATGTTGTTCGAGATGTTATCGAGATGACCGCGATATTTTAACCAGGGGCCTGCCATAGAAATATGATCAGTGGTGCATTTTCCTTTTACCTTGATAAGAAGGTTTAGTCCGGTTATATCCGTTCCTTCCCAGGCAGAAAACGGTTCCAGTAATTGTAATCGGTCTGAAGTAGGCGACACAATGACTCTGACTTTGCTTCCATCATCAGCTGGTTTCTGATATCCCGAGTCTTCAACTGCAAAACCTTTGACAGGCATTTCAATTCCTTCAGGTTCTTTTAGCTTTATTTTTTCTCCTTTGGAATTAGTAAGAGTATCTGTGAGCGGATTAAATGAAAGATCCCCTGCAAGAGTCATTGCTGTGACGATTTCTGGTGAAGCTACGAAAGCATGTGTGTTTGGATTGCCATCATTTCGTTTAGCGAAATTTCTGTTGAAGGAAGTTATGATAGAGTTCTTCCTCGCTGGATCGTTTGAATGACGTGCCCATTGACCGATGCAAGGACCACAGGCATTGGCAAGAACTACACCGCCGATTTTTTCGAACATTCCCAAATATCCGTCGCGTTCAACAGTATAACGTACAAGTTCAGATCCCGGTGTTATTGTAAATTCAGATACAGTTTTTATTCCTGCTTCAGCGGCCTGCTTTGCAATGGATGCAGCACGGCTGATATCTTCGTAGGAAGAATTTGTGCATGATCCGATTAGTCCTACTTCGAGTTTCGTCGGCCAGTTATTATCCTTTACTGCCTGAGCAAATTTGGAAATCGGCCATGCAAGATCCGGTGTAAACGGACCATTAATATGAGGTTCGAGTTCAGATAGATTTATCTCAACGACTTCGTCAAAATATTTTTCCGGATTTTCATAAACTTCTTTATCTCCCCGAAGATGTGAAGCAACAGTATCAGCAAGGTCAGCAATCTCTTTTCGGCCTGTTCCCTTCAGATATATTGACATCTTTTCGTCATAGCCAAAAATGGATGTAGTAGCACCGATCTCAGCGCCCATATTACAGATAGTGCCTTTGCCCGTACAAGAAAGGCTATCGGCTCCCGGGCCGAAGTATTCAAGAATTTTATCGGTACCACCTTTAACAGTAAGAATGCCCGCCACTTTGAGTATAACGTCTTTGGCTGATGTCCAGCCGCTCAGTTTACCGGTAAGCTTAACTCCGATGATTTTAGGGAACTTAAGCTCCCAGGGAAGTCCTGCCATTACATCGCAGGCATCAGCGCCGCCAACACCGATGGCAATCATTCCCAAGCCACCTGCATTTACAGTGTGTGAGTCAGTGCCAATCATCAGTCCTCCGGGGAATGCATAATTCTCCAGGATAACCTGATGGATAATTCCCGCACCAGGTTTCCAAAAACCAATTCCATATTTATTAGATACGGATGCCAGAAAATCAAATACTTCTTTATTTTTTTCGAGAGCGACATGAAGGTCTTCCTTTGCACCGGCTTTAGCTAGTATCAGGTGATCACAATGAACGGTGGAGGGGACAGCGACAGTGCTTCGTCCTGCCTGCATAAATTGAAGTAAGGCCATCTGAGCAGTAGCATCCTGCATAGCTACACGGTCAGGATTAAAATCTACATAAGAACTACCACGTTCAAAAGCTTTCGCAGGAAGTGGTGACGACAGATGTGAATAAAGTATTTTTTCTGTAAGAGTAAGGGGTCTTCCTACAACCTTGCTGGCATTATTAATTTTTTGAGCTAGGTTGGTATAAACCTGCTTAATCATTTCAATATCAAAAGCCATTTTCTTCTATTTTATTATTAGGAGCACAAGTTACAAAAATCCTCCTGCTTAAATGTAAGATGCACCCAACGATTTTCTCGGAATTACACTCTACTCTGTAAGAATATCAATTTAATTGTCCGACACACGGAGTCAAGTGTTATTAATTTGCAATAAAATATTGGCATGAATAATTACAACATCAGCAGGAACAACATCAGGTTTAGAAATCATTTTTTTAAGATATCTTTTCTACTATTTCAGCTTGTATTTTGTTCGATGCTTTTATTTTATATCCTGCGTAAATCGGAGATTGGTATTTCAATGGCAGAGAAATTTTTGAAGTAAATGGACGGGGTGCCCAGAGACCTTTAGTCCTGATATTCACCTGTCTGACACCTCAATTTATTCATTTAAAGCCTGAATTGGATATTACCCATGTTATTCTATCTTTGCACGCTCTAAAAAATTAAGTTCATTCAGTTTAAATTTCAAGTTTATCCATGCAAAGCAAAGGCGCAGTAAAGTTATTTGCGATTCTGTTGGCTGTGGTATGTCTATACCAACTCAGCTTTACATTTGTCACTCGCAATGTAGAAAACAAAGCAAGAAAGTATGCCAACGGTGATCCGTTAAAAGAGAAAACGTATTTAGATTCGGTTAGCACGCTACCGGCATATCCGCTTTTCGGTTTTACATATAAAAGATGTAAAGAGAATGAAATCAACTTAGGACTCGATCTTAAGGGTGGTATGAACGTAACGATGGAAGTTTCTCTCGTCGATATGATTCGGTCTATGGCTAATCACAGCAAGGACGGCACGTTCAACAAGGCTTTGGAAAATGCCCAGATAGCGCAGTCGAAGAGTACGAAGGATTTCGTTTCACTTTTTGTTGATGAGTTCCAGAAACTTGATCCCAATGCACGTCTGGCAGCTATTTTTGCTACCAAAGAGTTACAGGAAAAGATCAACTTCAATTCCAGTAACGATGACGTTAAAAAATTAATTCAGAAGGAAGCTGATGCAGCCTTCGACCGTACTTACCAGATCTTGAAAACCAGAATTGATAAGTTTGGTGTAACACAGCCGAATGTTCAGAAACTTGGCAACCAAAGAATTCTTGTTGAATTGCCGGGTATAAAAGAGCCAGATCGTGTTAGAAGACTTCTTCAGGGAACTGCCAAACTGGAGTTCTGGGAGACATATGATAACAAGGATATCTTCCCGATCCTGGAAGAGGTTAATAAGCTTCTTAAAAGCATGGGTGCAGGGGACACGATGACAACCGCCAGTCTTAACCCTGACACATTAAATCCTAAAACGGATACTTTAAAGCAAGCAGGTACAGCACCTGTTGATACATCTAATTCATTGATGTCGCAGCTTGGAGCAAAAAATAACGACACGACTAATAAAGATACCAGTGCAGCCGCTGGACAAAAGTCTTTTGAAGAATTTGCTAAGGAGAACCCACTTTATTCGGTTCTTGCTCCAGCTGTTCAACAAAATGCTCAAAGCCAGTCAGAGCTTCGCAAAGGTCCGGTCATCGGTTCTAGTCTGGTAAAAGATACTGGTAAAGTAAACCGCATCTTAGCTATGGAGCAGGTGCGATCAAAATTCCCTCGTGAATTCAGACCAATCTGGTCAGTAAAACCAATTGACGCTGAAGGAAAAGTAGTTCAGCTGATCGCAATCCGCACGCCAAGCCGTGATCCAATCGCACCTCTTGATGGAAGCGCCATAATCGACGCACGTAAGCAGAAAGGTCAGTTTACTGACAACTGGGAAATCAGTATGACGATGAACGCTGAAGGAGCAAAAATCTGGAAACGATTGACTCATGATAATGTCAATAAATCCATTGCGATTGTGCTTGACGATTATGTGTATTCCTATCCGAATGTAATTCAGGAAATCTCCGGTGGTAGTTCTAGTATTACAGGACAATTCTCTCTTTCAGAAGCGGAAGACATGGCAAACATCCTGAAGGTGGGAAAACTACCGGCTCCGGCAAGGATTGTTGAGGATACAGTAGTTGGGCCAACTCTCGGACAAGAAGCGATCAGTTCAGGATTGCTGTCATTCGTGATAGCCCTAATCCTTGTTTTGTTATTTATGGTTTCATACTATAACAATGCAGGCCTCGTTGCCGATGTAGTACTATTTGCAAACGTATTTTTCGTGATGGGAATACTTGCATCGTTAGGTGCCGTATTAACATTACCGGGAATAGCAGGTATCGTACTTATCATTGGTATGTCTGTTGATGCAAACATCCTGATCTTTGAAAGGATCAGAGAAGAGCTTGCATCCGGCAAAGGAGTTCGTCTGGCTATCAGCGATGGTTTCAAGCATGCATATTCATCAATCATTGACTCCAACGTAACTACATTAATCCTGGGTATCATCCTTTATATTTTCGGTACAGGACCAATTCAAGGTTTTGCTACGACATTGGTCATCGGTATCCTTACTTCATTATTCTGTGCCATCTTCCTTTCGCGACTTATATTCGATTGGATGCTTTCTACAAATAAGGAAATTAAATTCTCGAATAAAAGAACGAAGGGATTATTCAAAAATATTCATGTTGACTTCGTCGGAAAGCGAAAGCTTTACTACTTCATTTCAGGGACTGTAATAGCAGCAGGTATTGTTGGCTTCGCTATGAAGGGTCTTAATTTTGGTGTGGATTTCGAAGGCGGAAGAACATATGTTGTTCGATTCGAGAAATCAATTCCAACAGAGCAGGTTATCGACGCATTGAAAGGTCCATTCACTAAAGCACCGGAAGTAAAAACTTTCGGCGGAGCAAATCAGGTTAAGATTACAACAACATATCTGATTGATGATGTTGCTGCTGATGCAGAAGATAAGGTTACAGATAAACTTAAAGAAGGTCTGGCTACAATTGGATCTTCATATAATGTTCTCAGTTCACAGAAAGTAGGACCTACCATTGCCGACGATATCAAGTCTTCTGCAGTCTGGGCAATCTTAATTTCCTGTGCGATGATGTTTATATTCATCTTCATCCGATTCAAGAGATGGCAGTTCGGACTTGGTGCCGTAGTCGCTCTTGTTCATGATGTACTTATCGTACTTTCTGTCTTCTCTATTTTTAACGGTTTGCTACCGTTTTCACTGGAGATTGATCAGGCATTCATTGCAGCCATCTTGACTGTAATGGGATATTCGATGACTGATACTGTGGTTGTATTTGACAGGATACGTGAGTTCGTGGGCATACATCATCATGCACATGACCAGGAGAAGGTTATTAATGATGCCCTCAATGCAACACTGAGTCGTACGATCAATACTTCGCTTACAATATTCTTCGTGTTACTTGCCATATTCATTTTTGGCGGAGAAGTAATCCGTGGATTCACATTCGCTCTTCTTATCGGAATTATCATCGGAACGTATTCGTCGATTTGCATTGCAACACCAGTTGTTGTGGATTTCGCGAAGAAGGAGATTAAATAACAGGTAGGCCCGTTTAAGCTTTCTGATCGTCTGAATTTCTGACTATTAGGGACTTTCACAAAAAAACGCATCCAGAGCTGATCCGGAAAGGTCATTCGCTTAGGATTAATTTATACCTTTGATTTAAATTACAGAAAATGTTACCAACCCTATTATTTCTCAACCTTGGTGGCGGAGAAATCTTCGTCATCCTTATCGTTGTCCTGTTATTTTTTGGATCAAAACGTATTCCTGAACTTGCCAAAGGATTAGGCAAAGGAATGCGTGAGTTTAAAGATGCCATGAGCGGCATAGAGAACGAAGTTCGTAATGCAGCAAGCGAAAATCCGGCTCCAAAAGCATCTAAACCGGAAGAACCAAAAAAGATAGAAGACTGAATATTTCCGAAAAAATTTGATTTTGAAAGTTTTCGTTTTTGAAAATTTTTTATCGTTAAATTTTTCAGTAAATAAAAAAGGCATCCCGCAAAGGATGCCTTTTTTATTTCGGATAAAATCAGGAAGACTGAATTGCTTTCGTTATTTTATTTCAAGCGTCATCGGCATCTTAGCCAGAATACCATTTTGCTTGACGAGGTTATTCAGGCCTTTATAATATTCATAGGCGTCGCCCAGTTGTTCTTTCATAAAACTAGTTCGGGCTTCCGTATTCAGGTCCTGCATTAACTTCTCGAAAAATTCTTTCTGCTCGGGAAGGGCAATGGTTCTGTACTTCGTGAGATTTGCCTTTCCTGCAGCAATAGCTATTGCATCGTTCAGCCCGCCGAGAACGTCTACAAGTCCAAGCCGTTTTGCATCAATGCCAGTCCACACTCTTCCCTGGCCTATACTGTCGACTGCGGCTTTACTCATCTTTCTTCCTTCCGAAACATGCGTGATAAAAATATCGTAAATTCTTTCTACTTCGTCTTGAATAATTTGTCTTTCCTTATCACTCATCGGTTTGTGAAACGAACCGAGGTCAGCATATTTTCCAGTTTTTACGCTATCGAATGTGATGCCTAATTTATTCTTGAACATATTCTCTGCATTGAATAGTAATCCGAAGACACCGATTGATCCTGTTATCGTATTTGGTCTGGCAACGATTGTATCAGCAACACAAGAAATATAATAACCACCAGATGCAGCATAATCTCCCATCGATACAATGAATGGTTTAGCTTTTTGCGCGAGTACAGTTTCACGCCATATAACATCAGATGCGAGGGCACTGCCACCGGGTGAATTAACTCTGAATACAATTGCTTTAATCGTCGTGTCGAGGCGGGCTTTTCTTAAGGCCTTGGCAATCCTGTCTGATCCTGATTCGTCATCGTCGCCTTCGCCGCTTACGATATTTCCGTATGCATATACGACAGCAATTTTCTTTGCCGAGAAATCATCAGCTTTCACAAATGCCTGGGTATATTTTTTCAGGGACACAAAATTAAGTTTGTCCTTTTCTTTTTGTCCGGTCTTTCTTTTCAAATTATCTAATACCTCATCATAGTAAACAAGTTTGTCTACAAGATGCATATTCACTGCTTCGTCAGCATTTCTTGCCAAAACGCCATCAGCGATTTCTTGCAGTTTTGCTACTTCCAGATTCCTCGAAACTGCAATACCGCTAAGTATATTTTTCCAGATCGAATTAAGGAAAACGGTAACCTGTTCTCTGTTTTCATTACTCATTTTATCATACATAAACGGTTCAACTGCACTCTTAAATTTTCCATGGCGGATAATCTCAGGCTTGATTTCAAGTTTTTCCATAGTCCCTTTAAAGAACATTAGATCTGCATGTAGTCCGCGTAAGTCGATATCTCCAGTCGGATAGAGATAGATGCTATCAGCGACAGTTGCCAGGTAATAAGCCTTTTGAGAGTAAGATTCTCCGTAAGCGTAAATAAATTTTCCGCTTTTCTTAAAGTCCAGCAATGCATTTCTGATTTCTTCAGTTGTTGCCATGCCTGCCTCAATGCCTGTTAGTTCGAGTAGAATACCCTTGATTCTGTCGTCAGATTTTGCTTTAGTCAGCGACTTTAGTATTTCGTCCAGTCCAGGCGTTTTATCATTATGGATGCCGCTGAAATCTAAGCCACTGAGTGGATTTTTATCTGTCCGTTCTTTGATTGCACTTTCGAATGTAATCTGAAGAATGGTGTTATCGCTGATACTGACAGATTCACCATCATTCAGGGAAGACACCATAGATGCAGCGATTCCGATCAGAATTAATACCAATACGAAAAGGGATAAAAGGAAGCCTGCCATTGAGGCAAACATGAATTTAAAAAACTGTTTCATTTATTTTTTTTTTTCTGATGAACTACAAATGTAAAACTATGCTTCAATATCTGCTTGTTGATAGTTCAGAATTCAGTAGGTTTGGCAAAATTTTCAGAAGTAATGAATTCAGTTGTGATTCTTTTGGGGACCAATACGGGAAACTTGCAGGAAAACCTTCAGACAGCATTAAATCTGATAAGGCAAATGGCAGGAAAGGTTATGCTGGCCTCATCTGTTTACGAAACAGAACCCTGGGGAAAAATGGATCAGTCCAAATTTCTTAATCAGGTCGTTTCAATTTCTACAGAAATGGAGGCCGGTGAGTTACTTACTTCATTGTTAAGTATTGAAAATAAAATGGGGAGAGTCAGAGTAAATAAGTGGGAGCCAAGGACAATAGATCTGGACATACTTTATTTTAATGATGATGTGATAGATTTGCCCGGTCTTACCATTCCACATCAGCACTTACATGAGAGACGGTTTACGCTGGCACCATTGGCAGAGATAATTCCCGAAGGCCTCCATCCGGTTTTTAAGAAAACCAATAGAGAATTATTGAAAATAGTTGCCGATGATCTGGGAGTAAGAATTATAAATGAGAATGTACCATTGAAAATCTCCTGATTTTTGCGGAGTAAATGATGCCAATGACCAAAAAACTGAAATACGACTATATTGTAATTGAGGGTAATATCGGTACCGGTAAAACTTCGCTTGCAATGAAGATTTCAGTTGAGTTTAATACCCGATTAGTTCTGGAACGATTTGCTGATAATCCATTTCTCCCCCTCTTTTACGAACAACAAACCCGTTATGCATTTCCGCTCGAGCTTTCATTTTTAGCAGATCGCTATCAACAATTGAATGATGAACTCTCTTCACGAGAATTGTTTCAGCAACAGACAATATCTGACTACATACTCAGCAAGTCACTGATTTTTGCAAATATTACCCTGAAGGATGATGAAAACACCCTCTATCAACGGCTTTTTCACATCATAAATCCACATCTTCCAAAACCTGACCTTCTGGTCTATCTTCATAAAGACGTAGGATTACTAAAGAAAAATATACTTTCGCGTGGTCGTTCTTATGAAATGAATATCGAAGAAGATTATCTTAAAAAACTGGAACTAGGATACTGGGAATACTTTAAACAGCAATCCGGAATTCGGATATTGGTTATCGACACGAACGACATCGATTTCGTAAACAATAAGACAGATTACGAAAAGCTGTTGTCATTGATTCAGGCCGACTATGAGCCCGGACTGCATCGCATCCTATTAAACACCTGATTCCTTTACCAATTTTTTTTGTTATTTTTTTAATGTTTATTAGTTTTGCCACAATCCCTGAAAGAATTTTTTCAATGAATAAAAACATTTACATCAAATTTTATTTAGCAGTATTTTTTTCATTTCTGAATTATGGTTTTATCATGGCTCAGTCATCAGAAGTTTCTGATACGACAAGGGCAGTGATTAGGAAACATTCAATTTTGTCGGATGAAAAAATGAATACATGGGATATCTGTGGTCATTTAGGTTTTACTTTTCCAAGTACTGATATTGCCGGAACAGCAAAACTTGCAGTTGGTGCTGATCTTACAAAATTTCTGTCGCATAATTTTGCTATACAGGCGAGACTCATGCATGCTTCACTGGCAGGTAAGGATGCTAAGCAGCCGAATTATTTATATAATACAACGGTTGCCTACGATTTATCCCTTAATGCTATCGTGCAAATAGGCAATTTTAATTTTCTTCCGGGTTCAACAAATGTAGCAGTGTATGGATCAGCAGGATTCGGAATAATGCATTATTCACCGCATGTATATATTGACGGAGGGCAAATTCCGCTTAAGGGAATTTATTCTCAGTATACTGCTCCATTTGTTATTTCTGATTATGAAAATTCAACTGACTTCGTGATTCCTTTTGGAATAGGAGCGAAGTATAAATTGAAAGACAAGTATTCATTCAGAATGGAGTATAGTGTAAAAAGAACTTATTCAGATAAACTCGATGGCTTTTTTAAATTGCTGTCGGCCGACGATTATTATTCATATTTCAATCTGGGAGTAGTGTATCAGATTGGAAGTGAAAAGAAGGATCTACAATGGTCGAATCCGCTTCAGACAGCTTATGATGATTTGTATAAGATCAGAGAAGAGATTGATGAATTGAAACGAGACAGTGATCAGGATGGTGTTGTCGATATTTATGATAAAGATTCTCATACTCCGGTAGGAGTAAAAGTTTATGGGGATGGAACAGCTGTGGATACCGATGATGATGGCGTTCCCGATTACAAGGACTCTGAAATATATTCTTCTAAGTATGCAATTGTGGATGCAACTGGGAAAGAGATAGCAGAAAAGAGCAGGCAACCAGTCCCAGCACAGAGACAATCAAATGAAACAGTAAATGGTAATAGTGCCAATTCAAAAAAAACGGAGACGATTAATATTGTAAAACCGGCTGAAATAATTGTTGTAAAAAAATCAGGTTCAGAAAACAATCAGATAAAAGAAACTGATTTAAAAAATTCAACCACGGCTGTTCCGCTTATTCAGGAGCCAGTTAAAGCGCCACCTGTGAACCCGTCAGCGGAAAACCCACTACCGGTAAATAATGAGCCAGTAACTCCTGTTGCTGTAAATACGGTTCCTGTAGTTACAAATCCAGTGGTGCCAGTGCCTGTAGAAATTACTGATACAGAAATTTATTCGATTGATTCAATGCCTTCCATTAATTTTAATGTTCGTGAAGAAAAAATTTCTAAGAGACATTTTCAAACATTAAAAAGTATTGCGAAGATTATGAAAGATAATCCCGGAGTAGATTTCAGAGTTGTTGGAATTTATGATATGAGAGGGGATCAGGATTTTAACAGAAGTTTGTGCCGACGCCGTGCAGAGGCAGTTAAGAGCTATCTAGTCAGAGTTCATAAAGTAAATTCCTTTCGGCTCACAGTAGAATCACTTCGGATAAATTCGCTTCCGGGGGTAGATATCAGAAGAGTGGATATTCTTAAAAAGTAACAACTGGGTTAATCAATAAGTGAAAAGCTCTCTTTAAACAGGGGGCTTTTTTTATTGAAGAGGGAAGAATGAAGAATAAAAAAATATTTTCTTATTTTCTTGGCTCTTGGCTCTTGGCTCTTGGCTCTTGGCTCTTGGCTCTTGGTTCTTGATTCTTGGTTCTTGATTCTTGGCTCTTGATTCTTGGCTCTTAATTCTTGGTTCTTGATTCTTGGCTCTTGGTTCTTAATTCTTCATTCTTCCTTCTTCAATAGCAAAGTTCCAGCAAACAATTCCCACACTTACAGCGACATTTAGCGAATGTTTGGTTCCATGCTGTGGTATTTCGATAAACAGGTCGCAGAGTGCGAGGGCTTCATCGCTTACGCCTGTAATTTCATGACCAAAGATGAATGCGAATTTTGCACTTTCTTTTGGGATGAATTGATTCAGTAGAATTCCACCTTCAACTTGTTCGATTGCAGCGATCGTATAACCGTCATCTTTTAATTTTTTGATTGCGGAAGCGGCATCCTTTTCATATTTCCATTCAACAGATTCTTCTGCGCCCAATGCCGTTTTATGTATTTCGCGATGAGGAGGAGTGGCTGTAATGCCGCATAGATAAATACCTGCACATCTGAAAGCATCAGCCGTACGAAAAATAGATCCGATATTATTCATGCTTCTTACATTGTCTAAAACAATGAAAAACGGCTGCTTAGTTGACAACTTAAAATCATCAACAGTTAACCGGCCTAGGTTTGCATTTTGTATCTTGCGCACAATTTGTGATGGATTATATATGATGGTTTTTCCCTTTGCAAATTAACAAACAAACATCGATTATTAGTAAGTCAGTTTCTCCTAATTATTCTAATTATCGGGTAACATAGTACTAACCTTTTAATTATAAAAAATTGCTGAAAGAAGAAATTAAGCAAAGTCCCGTCGAAACTCCTTTGATGAAGCAGTATTACGGCATCAAGGCCAAATATCCTGATGCATTGCTGCTTTTTCGTGTCGGAGATTTTTATGAGACTTTTAGCGAAGATGCTGTACGCGCATCTGCTATTCTGGGAATAATTCTTACAAGGCGCGCCAATGGAAGTGGAACATTCATTGAGTTGGCGGGGTTTCCACATCATTCATTGGACACCTATTTACCACGGCTTGTTCGAGCAGGAATGCGCGTTGCAATATGCGATCAGCTCGAAGATCCTAAACTCACAAAAAAAATTGTCAAAAGAGGCGTTACCGAATTAGTAAGTCCGGGTGTTTCTTACAGTGATAAAATATTAGAGCATAAAAAGAATAATTTTCTTGCTGCTATACACAGCGATGGTAAGACAACCGGTATTGCCTTCATCGATATCAGCACCGGAGAATTTCTTATTGCCGAAGGTGATTCCGTTTATGCAGATAAATTACTCCAGAACTTCAGCCCATGTGAAATAATTTATTCCAAATTAAAAAAGAAGGAATACGGTGAGCAATTATCCCCGCGTTTTTATTCTTTTCCGCTTGATGAATGGATCTTCCAGGAAGATTATGCAAAGGAGACGCTGCTTAAGCATTTTGGAATGGTTTCTTTAAAAGGTTTCGGCATCGATGAAATGTCGCTCGGTATAATCGCCGCAGGTGCTGCCTTGCATTATGTATCGGATACAAGACAGGATCAGCTTAAGCACATCAGTGGTATTTCCAGAATCGAAGAAGATAAATATGTATGGCTCGATAAATTTACCATCCGTAATCTGGAGATAGTGTCACCATCCGGAGAAAATGGTGTGTCATTAATTGAGGTGATTGATTACACACAAACACCAATGGGAGGGCGATTGCTTAAGCGATGGTTATTGTTACCTCTAAAAGATGTAAGAGCCATTGAGGAGAGACAGGAAGCAGTTTATTTTATGCTTCAAAAAAATGATTTCTCAGCCGGGTTATCCGCTCATCTCAAACAGGTAGGGGATATCGAACGTTTGATTTCGAAAGCAGCACTCGGGAAAATTTCACCACGCGAAGTTCAGCAGCTTCGTCGTTCACTCGAAATGGTTCAACTTATCCGTGAAGTTTGTCTCGATGCAGATAACGATGCCATTCGTGCAATCGGTGATCAGCTGAATAACTGTTCACTTATTAAAGACCGCATCATCCGTGAACTTCACCCAGATGCGCCAGTCATGGTTAACAAGGGCGGAGTAATCAATGATGGTTTCAATCAGGAACTCGACGAACTTCGGAATATTGCATTTAATGGTAAAGACTATCTTTTAAAACTTCAGCAAAGAGAGGCAGAACGAACAGGCATTACTTCCTTAAAGGTTGGCTTTAACAATGTCTTCGGATACTATATAGAAGTCACGCATACACATAAAGAAAAAGTTCCGCCTGAGTGGGTTCGTAAGCAGACATTAACCAATGCAGAACGATACATTACCGATGAGTTAAAACAGTATGAGGAAAAAATTCTCGGTGCCGAAGAAAAAATATTGGCCATTGAAGCAAGGCTTTTTAACGAACTTGTTCAAGCAATAATTGCCTACGTTCAGCCAATACAAATTAATGCTACGCTTATCGCACGTCTCGATTGTCTGCATTCATTCGCCGAAGCAGCAATCAGAAACGAATACGTACGACCTCTCATAAACGACTCCCGGATTATTGAAATCAGTAATGGTCGTCATCCTGTCATCGAAAAACAATTGCCACAGGGTGAAAAATATATTGCCAATAATATCTACCTCGATTCTGCCACACAGCAAATCCTGATGATTACCGGCCCGAATATGTCAGGTAAGTCGGCATTACTTCGACAGACAGCACTCATTACCCTTCTTGCCCAGACAGGAAGCTTCGTTCCTGCTACATCAGCAACAATAGGTATTGTCGATAAAATTTTTACGCGCGTAGGAGCCAGCGATAATATTTCTTCCGGAGAATCCACCTTCATGGTCGAGATGAATGAAACAGCAAGTATTCTTCATAATATTTCTGATCGCAGTTTAATTCTCCTCGATGAAATAGGTAGAGGCACTTCAACTTATGACGGAATAAGCATTGCCTGGGCAATAGCGGAATATCTTCATAACCATTCTTGTGCTCCCAAAACTCTTTTCGCTACTCATTATCATGAACTCAATGAAATGACTGAAAGCATGCCTCGCATACACAATTTTCATGTGTCTGTAAAGGAAACCTCTAGCAACGTTATCTTTCTTCGCAAACTTGTTCCCGGTGGAAGCGAACACTCCTTCGGTATTCATGTAGCGAAAATGGCCGGCGTACCTTCAAAAGTTGTTATCCGTGCTCAGGAAATGCTTGTTCGTCTGGAATCAAGCCGTAGTGCACCGGGCAGCAGGGTAGGGAAAGATGATAATTTACAGTTAAGTTTTTTTCAGCTCGACGATCCTGTTTTGATGCAAATCAAAGAAGAGATAGTCAAGACTGATATCGATAATCTTACACCCGTTCAGGCCTTGAATAAATTAATGGAGATTAAAAAAATATTAGGAGAACGATAACAAATTTGAAATTAACTCAGTTGTGTTCCCGCTATTTTATCCACTTCAGAATTTCAGAATTTTTTTCGCTTCTGATTGTTATCAGATAAATTCCACCGGCGATATTTTTCAGGTTGCTTAATGAAAATGAATTTTCA
Source organism: Bacteroidota bacterium (assembly GCA_031427625.1). Lineage (GTDB taxonomy): Bacteria > Bacteroidota > Bacteroidia > AKYH767-A > 2013-40CM-41-45 > JADKIH01. Next base: position 1,472 of record JANPNV010000088.1, on the reverse strand, counting down.
TTAGGGTAGATTTTCTTTTTCAAAATTTCTTTTCCACGCAAATCGGATACTGTGATTAATTTTTCTCCATCATTGCGCGACGAAAAATAAATTGTCGGTGAATCAGAAGGGTTCGGAAACAAAGATGATTGAATCATTATATCGGTATCAGAAGTTCCTGTCAGCACACCTGTAACTCCGGCAGCATTAATATTCTGAGCAAATACTCCGGACCCGAATCTGTCGTCCTGCCATACAAAAACAAGATTATCGTTTACAAATAATCCTGATGAAACATCGTCTTTATTGCTGTTTACTGAACACAGTCCGGTCATCATACCTGGCCAGGAAATATTTCCCGAGTAATCAACTTTCATGGCAATTATATGTTGATTGCCGAATGGGCCATAGCTGCAACTGAATATTACGCCATCAAGTACATCATTGATTGTATATGGAAGATAATAAACAGGATCAATGGCAATGATTGATAATGCATCTGGTCCAAGTAACACATTCCCTGATGCATCAAACTTCTGGACGCTGACTCCTGAACTTCCCTGACCACCGTCAAGCACCTGAAGTAAAACCCAGAATTCACCACTTGAACGAATGAAGCATGCACCGGATGATAGCTTATGGTTGATAGTTGAATTAGCGGCTTCCGTACCAGTTGTACTCCATAGATTTCCACTACTGTCAACATGCTGTACATATACATCATTTAAAGAAGTGTTAACCGGATTTGAAGAGTTGAATGAAACATAGAATCCGCCCGAAGTATCAGGGATTGCCTCCGGGAAAATAAAATAGGGAATGGTTTTAGTCGAAACTTTTATTGGTGAAGTATAAAATGCAATTCCTGCATCATTTATTTTTTGAGTATAAAGCGTTGATGTGACTCCCGGAAATGATCCGTTTTCTTCTACAAACATCATCTGAATACCATCTGAGCCCCATGGGAGCAAACGAGGGCGTGAATATTTTAAAGTGCCAACAGTATCTTTCATTCGGAACGGATTGTTCCATTGAACAACACCTGATGCAGAAATTCGATGCGCCGCAATCCATTTTGAAGAACCACTATCTGCATTCCAAGCAATAACTACATCGTTGTGACCGGTTATTCCGACTACCGGAGCTAATCCGCCAGTAGAAAGTGAATCAATAAGGGTAACACCGTTTCCCCAGATTGAAATTCCGTTTTTGTCGATTTTATAGGCGATGATTTGCAATGTACCTGTTCGTTCATCCTGGAAGGCAACGATTGCATTCTCATCGTTATCGACTTTCATATCGTAACGGAAGATGGCAGAATTTTGCGGAAGATTACTGACTATAATTCCTTCCGGTGCCCACTGTTTGTATCCGTCTGGGTTAAGTAGTTGCATATGGAGATCGAGATTCGAGGTTGGGCCGTATTCGAACCAGCAAATATATGTGCTACCGTCATTCATCGAAGCCATCAATGGAGATAGAATAGAAGAGTCGCG
>JANPNV010000087.1:0-3919 GCA_031427625.1 Bacteroidota bacterium | reverse complement strand
TTTCAGGTTTAATTATGCAAAGAAAATGAATAGATTGTACCGAATTTTCTTCCTGTTCATTTCCTTACATTTAATAAACAGCATTGGTTTATGAAAGACGATAAGAGATTAAGGGAGCTTTGCTTAATTGACGGAGAGACTTGCCGACTGGAATTTCTAGTAAATAGGACAGTTAAAATATCCACCAATCACGAAAGTATTGATAGACGATGAGCAATTAATGGTGGATTAAAATCCACAGCACAAATACAACGGATAAATATCCGTCGAAGCGATCATATTTTAAATAAGAAATAAACAAGTACGGCATAGCTGGGACGGGCTTCACTCTAAACCTTTTTTTTGTCAATAAAATAAAAACCCAGAATGCTTCCACGGACATTCGTCCGTTGTTTTGAGTTGTGTGATATTAATCCACCATTAAATGCTCATCGTGTTTGATATCTGATATTATTTGTTAATAGTAATTAAGGATTAAGAAAATTATAACCTGAAGAAGCAATAACCGGTGGAGTCTAACAATCAATCTCAGCTAAATAGAATTTCCTAATATCTTCCCTATGAAATAAATTATTCGCTTCGAAGCGTGTTGCGTTTATTATTTGTTAATGATAAGGAAATACTGCACAGCGGGCAAGTCTAAAGAAATATGAGGCAGAGATAATGAAGAAGACCGAGGGAAGACCGACAATTACCTTTATGAGGCATTCGGATAGATTCAATCCAACGGGATTGGATATCCACTTCGGGAATTGTGAGGGGTATGATGTTTTGAAGGGGAATGACATCAACGTTGTGGGTACGCCTCACTATAACAATATCGTTTATCTTCTATATGCGAAGATTCTTGGTGTAGAAATAAATACGATGGACAATGTCATGTCATATCAGAAGATCGTCTGGAACGGATTTCGGTTTATGTTTCAGTGTTATAACAATCCTGAAATGCGAGATGTCCAACTGAGTTTAATAGAGTCGGAATTGATTCAGGCTGTAGGGAGGGCTAGGACGTTGATAACTGATGCTAGGGTTGATTTGTACTCAAATTTTCCCTTGGATATCACGACTGAATTTATAAGTTAAATTTTTATCATTATTTTTAATTTACATAGTATGAAAATCCTTCTTACCTCGCTTCATTCTTTAAATCAACAGCCGGTAATTATTTGGAGTTTTACAACAAAGCAAATCCTAAAATCCGGAAGAATGTAATTGACTGGTCAATGTTTGAAGAATTGGAAATCACGAAACAGGTAAACACTCATAAGGCGTTTAGTGCGGATAGATATAAAAGCATGCTCCGTAATTTGTTTGAGGAATATGTCCTGACTGGTGATGAACAATACCTCCACACGCTTGCCAACATTTGCGCCAGAGATAAATTAACGAGTTGGATTTAAAATTCAGTACCTCGCTGGATACGTGAATTCAGAATGAATGTTTAAAATAATTTATGTGTTCCGCCTATTATTAAAAATATTTTCAAGGTCAGCATAGGTTATTGGATACCTGCGAGAGCTTAATATTGGATAAATGTTTTTCTTTTCTTCCATTCTTTTTTCAAAAATGGTTTTATCGCCAAGATTGGATTTAACAATTTCCATTGCTAGTGGGATTAATAATCTCACCTTTTCTAATTCGGAGTCAGAAAACAAAAAATAATAATTTATACTACATTCATAACAAGCATATTCGTTAGCATCTACGGATGATTGAATTGGCTTCCAGTTTTTACTTTTACATATAACACACTCTGTAATCTTTTTTTCAATAAAATTTAATGTTCCCATATTATCAATTACCTTTTAATTTAACCTGTTTAATTCGATTTGTTATTTCATCTCAATGAAATGTATGTAGTAAGGAGTCGCATTTGGTACAATTGATGACATCCCAAACCGCGCCGTTAGCGCTATCGGTAGCCCACGTTACATTTTCTTGTTGTGTCCAGTTACCGCAAGCCACAAATATCCATGTTGTTTGGGGCTTGTAAAATCGGCATTGCACTTTGTTTGTATTTCCTCCTGTATTTGTAGTGGAGGAAGCATTGTCTTTTTTGCAACCTACTATTAAAGAAATAACCGTAAACAAATAAAATAATTTTAAGGATTTCATATATAGAGTTTTATTGTTTAATAATACTTTTAACAAATCTGTTATTTCCAGCTACCAACTGCAAAAGATAAAATCCATCAGGTAAATTTTTAATATCAATACTCTCATGATTAATCCATCTCATCTTTTTCTCATATACCGTTAATCCGAATATATTGATTATTGAAATATTTACTTCTTGGTTAGGGCGAATATATAGAGATGTAAAATACAATTGCTCATGTACAGGATTTGGATAAACTTTCAGCAGATTGTTTTGTTGAATGTTAGGATAAATAGAAATACCGGAAACAAAGGAAGTATCAATTTTTCCAATGAAATTATCAAATAGATTAGTTGTGAAAAGAGTATCAATATTAGTTTTTAACGAGTCCGAAAAAGAACTTGTCATATAAATGGAACCAATCGTATCACTGGAAAGACTAATGCCACCATCCAGAGAGTACCCGATAATCTTTGACCATGTATTTAAACCAGAACTATCAAATTTTATAAGACTAATATTTTGTACCCCTCCGCCAACATAAATGTTGTTTGGGTCAACAACATGAACATCCATTCCTTGCCAAGAAATGTTTGTGTCTGGTTTTGCAACCCAAATACAGTTTCCAGTTAAATCATACTTCGCAAGGAAAAGGCTATAATTATTTTGAGTGGGTGGACTCGCTGAAACTGAATTACTCCCAAAAAGTGCTTGACCCTCAAAACCACCGGTTAAATAAAGATGGTTTTGTCCATCAAAATCAATTCCCAACCCCCTATCATTTTGATAATCTCCGCCCATTTTTTTTGCAAAAAGAACATCACCTTGATTATTAAATTTTACAAAGAAAAGGTCAGATGCCTTTGATTGAAGTGTTGAAAGAGTGTCGTTTCCGAAAACAATAAATTGTGTGATAGCACCATTAAAGGCATCTCCAAAATGTCCAATAGTATAAATATTTAAATTGCCATCTAAGGTTATATCATATGGGTTTGGCTTTGTATTTCCTCCAAAGGTTTTTGCCCACATGACATTACCGAAAGAATTAATTTTTATTAAAAACATATCATAAACTCCCGAAGCGGTAAGTGTGTCGTTTCCGAATATTCGTGTTCCATAATAAGTGCCTGTTAAATAAATATTCGATTGCGTATCATTTTTTATTGACAACGAGTTGCCAAAAGCACTTCCAGAATATTGACGTACCCAAATCAATGCTCCGCTTGAGTCGTATTTCGCAAGATATATGTCTTGCATAAACCCTGTTGATGATGTAAGAGTCGTTGTCTCAAAAGTTGCATTTCCTTCAAACATGCCAGTCACATAAACATTGTTTTGTTTATCAATTGATAAAGCATTACCATGAATTCGAATTGTTCCTGTAATCTTTTTTGCCCATAACTCATTTCCTTGTGAATTATATTTGGCGATATATGTAGCTTGAATACCACTTGATGTTAATGTGTCGGCTCCAATTATTGTTTGGTTAATAAATGTTCCGATTACATTCGTTTCTCCAATATTATTTGTTGCAATTCTATTTCCTGTTGGTAATTGATTTTCTGTTCCAGAAATATGATAAATCCAAGTAAAGTTTTGTCCAAACGAATATGTTGTAAATAAAACTAAAAGAAGAAATAGAATTTTTTTCATATACTTGATTTTATTTATTTTCCATGATGCCTCTGTCATTGATTAAATCTAAATCCTTTTCTAACAAAAGGATAAGCCATTCAATCCCCTTAACAGCGTCTTGAATATGTCTCTCATAGCTTTCGTAATCCCGTTTATTTTTTAATTTGTTATGTTCTAAAAGAAGCG
>JANPNV010000086.1:0-5117 GCA_031427625.1 Bacteroidota bacterium | reverse complement strand
TTCAGATTTACTTTAAGCAAGCAAATACAATTTTTGTTTTTTTCGAGAAAAGTATTTTTCATTTACAACTTTTGAAATTTTCGAATTGGATTCTTGTTTTTTCAATGCACACTTAAATTTATAGTAATTTTTTTGTAATTTTGGATGATTAAACCATCTAAATAAATAGCTATGAGTATTAACGACGATTTTTCAAACAAGGCAGAAGCGGAAATGAAATTAAACGATCTCAGAATGATGGAGCAGGCGAAAATCAGAAAACTTGCTGATGCCACCATCGAGGAAAGAATAGCATTCGCAATAAAGAAAACAGAAAATGATCCTGAAAGAGCATTTGAATACTTAAGAGATAATCACTTAATAAAGGAAGGCGAAATGATCACTATAGAGGACATAAATAATATCGTAAATAAAAAATAGGCCATTTTCGTTGCTAGATTCAAATTAAAGTTTGTTAACCTAATTTTTCAGTAAAATAAATTCGGTTTGCAAACTTTTCGTTTATTACATTATGTATATTATTTTTTTCGACTTATAAATATTGTTATGTCAGACAATATTCTAATATTTAGAATATATTTGAATAAGCAAACTCTCCTTTCAATGTTGAAGAAAATTATTGTCCCTGTTTTATTCGGGATTTTCTGTTTTGTAAGCAATCAGATTTTTTCTCAAAACTCTGTTCTTTCATCCGGAGTCTGGTATAAGATTACTGTTGCACAAGATGGAATTTATTGTATCACGCGATCAGATCTTTCTGCACTTGGAATAAACGTCGGTGTAATCGATCCACGTAAAATTTCGATTTACGGAAATAAGGCTGGCATGCTTCCCTTAAAAAATAATGCAACTCATGCCGACGATTTAAAGGAGCTTTCAATAATTGTAAAAGGAGAGGCCGACGGCGTATTCGATCCTGCCGACACTATTTTTTTTTATGGTCAGTCACAAAATGAAAAAATTCCTGATCTGACTTCTCATCGATTTACTCAAAGGCAGAATATTTATTCAGATTCGACTTTCTATTTTTTAACTGTTAGCAGCACTTTCGGAAAGCGAATACAGGATAGAGCTGGGTTGCCGACCTTTACGAATTCCACATCAACATATACTGATTTCGCCTGGCATGAATTAGATTCCGTAAATTTTCTTCACACTGGGAAAGCCTGGTATGGAGAAATGTTTGACAACCAAAATTTGTCAACCAGAAATTTTAATTTCGATGTTTCACATATAAATGCAGGTAGTTCATTATCCATAACTACTGAAATTGCAGGAAGGAATTTCCTTTCGGGCTCTTCTACATTTAATATCTGGTCGAACGGAATATCATCGACAAAAAATATTTCTAGTGTAGGTTTTGGGTATAATTATCCATACGCTATAATATCTGTTGATAGCCTTTTGATATTACCTCCTGTTTCGAACGGAATTATAAATTGTTCGTGGCAGTCAACTGATACGGCTTCGCAGGCATTTCTAAATAAAATAGAATTAAACTTTATTAGTAATCTTGAAATATATCGATCACAACAATTATTTTCTGATTTGAATTCTGTCGGATCAGGAAATATTACAAAGTATTCTATTTCGAATGCTACGGCATCAACACGCATTTGGAATGTATCAGATCCGGTTAATGTTTTTAATCAGCTATATAATTCTGCTTTTCCTATAATAGACTTTAATGCTGAAAACGACTCTGTTCATACCTATATAGCTTTTGATGGTCATTCGTTTTTAAAACCCAACTTTGTTGGTTTGGTTTCTAATCAAAATCTTCATTCAATAACACAGGCAAATTATATAGTAGTTACTTCGGAAGCGTTTTTTAATCAGGCAACAATTCTTGCGAATTATCACCAGACAAATGATGGTTTACAATCTGTTGTAGTTACAGCAAACCAGATTTATAATGAATATTCATCGGGCGCGCAGGATCCTGTTGCTATTCGTGATTTTATCCGTCAGGTCTTTAATCAATCAGCTGCAAATAATGATTCATTAAAATATGTTTTGTTTTTCGGAAATGGTTCGTATGATTTTAAAGGAAAGCTTGGAAGTATTTCCAGTTTTGTGCCAACATATCAATCGGATTTATCCTTAGTGCAAATACAGTCATCAAACTCTGATGAGTTTTTCACCTATATGAATGACACTGCCAGCGATGACTGGCACAACAGAGTCGAGATCGCCATTGGTAGAATTCCTGTTCGAAACATAAGTGAATCGTATGTAATAAATAAAATAATAAGCTATAATAATGTGAATACTCTAGGTTCTTGGAGGAAGAGGATTACACTTATTGCAGATGATGGTGCGCAGAATATATTTTTCAAGCAAGTTGACACTCTTGCAAACAGGCTTGATAATAACTATTGTGAATATGATATTAGAAAAATTTATGTCGATTCTTATATACGAGACACCACTGGTGGTCGTTTTTCCTATCCGGGAGTTGTTTCTGATATTCAAAATAGTATTCAGAATGGAACTTTGATTATTCACTACACAGGATATGGAGGGTCGATAGGATGGGCACATGAGATAATTCTTGATACTGTGTTTTTGCATAATGTTATCAATTTTAATAACCTTCCATTATTCTTGAGCGCTACTGCAGAATTTAACCGGTTTGATGATCCACTTAAAACTTCAGGCGGACAAATTGTATCATTGAATAATTCCAATATAGGTATTGCTTCCATATCAAGTTCCAGAATCAGTTTCAGCAGTACTGATAATAATTTTTATCGAGCATTACATTCTCATTTATTCGGGAAGGAAAACAATCATCATTTGCGAATTGGAGACTTGTTTAAAAAAGCAAAACAGGATTACAGAGATCCATATAGTCTGGCTTATTGCCTTCTTGGTGACCCGGCAACAAAATTAAATTACCCGGAAAATGCTGTGGTAACAACTGCAATAAATGGAATTACTGTTTCATCGCAAGCTGACACCTTATTACCCGGTCAGGCTATTCAGGTCGATGGAGAAATTCACGATGATGCAGGGAACATTATTTCTTCATTCAATGGAATGGTCGATATTTTAGTTTTTGGTCCAAAGCAACAGCATTTCACACTTGCGAATGATTCATTTGAAAGTTTAGTTGCTCCATTCTATTCCTGGGACGATACATTAAGTTACTTAAATGTGCCTGTATCAAATGGTTTTTTTTCTGCATCGTTTTATTTGCCTTATGATATTGATTCCGGTTTTAGACAAGGGAAAATAAGTTTCTATGCAAAGAATGGTATAACGGATGCCTCCGGTTGTTACTTAAATATTATTTATAAAAACCTTACACCAGGCATCGAAGAAATTAACGATATTTCGGTTTCAGTTTCTCCAAATCCTGCCAATGAAAGAATCGAAATAAATCTACGCGGGATAACTGTTAATGGTTATTCAATATCAGTATTTGATATTAATGGAAAAGTCGTTGGAAAATTTAAAATAAATGCTAATCATTTTGTGCTGGAGAGAAATCACCTTGCCGCTGGAGAATATATTTTTGAAATATTAAATCAGAAAAGTATAGCTGTTAAACGAGGAAAATTTTTATTCAGATAGTCATATAATTATTTAAGGTTATTGGTATAATTCGAATATCTGTTAAGGTATTTTACCATTTCTTTTGGGATCTTTTAGGGTGAAATTGATAATATTATAATACATTTACCAAATATTAATTATTTTAATACATTTTATAAGCGCAATTAATTTTAAATAAATTAACTAACTAATTAAGAAATGAAAAAACTATCGTCAACTATTGCGATTGCTGCTGTTTTATTTTCCTTTTCATGCAGTAATAACACAACTCAAAAAGAGGAAAGTCCGGCTGTCGATTCTGCCATGACAACAAACGCTAATTCAGATTTGTTTAAAGCGATTGTTATAAAGCATCCGGTAAAAGATTACGATAAATGGAAGGCTGCATATTTTGCACATGATTCCGTTCGTAAGGTTTATGGCATTACACATTTTGTAATTGGTCGCGAACTTGATAATCCGAACAACGTCATCATTATCGACAAAATGGATGACGTTAATAAGGCAAAGGAATTTTCGACATTGCCTGCTTTAAAAAGTGCCATGGAGCAAGCAGGGGTAAGCGGCCCGCCGGCATTTTCATTTATCGATGTTGTTAGAGATGACAATACTGTTATTGAACAAAAAGATCGTGTAATGGTTGAGCACCGTGTTAAGGATTTTGATGCATGGTTAAAAGTGTACGATAGTGAAGGCAAAGATGTGAGAGCGGCAAATGGTTTGATAGATAGAGGACTTGCCCGTAGCATTGATGATCCAAACATGGTATATATTGTATTTGCTATTAGTGATATGGTTAAAGCAAAAGCAAGAATGGGGTCAGAAGATTTAAAGAAAATCATGATGGATGCCGGTGTTGAAGGTCCGCCAAAAATTACATTTTATAAATTGGTCGACTGATAAATATTTTAACATAACTACTAATCCCCTCACAGGTCTCTTCCCGTGCGGGGATTTTGTATTATAATAATGAGTTATCGTATATGATTTTACAATTATTTCTAATAATTGTAAAGGGATAATAAAATATAATTATTATTTTTAGCAATAAAACAATTTCTGCCATGAAACATTTAGTAATCTCCAGTCTATTTGTATTCTGATTTCTTTGTCATTAGACGCGCAAACAAATCTATACACTATCACAAATTCACAAATTGAATATGATAAAAAATTACGACCATGCCTTTCTACAAGCATTGATCTTGAACCTAAAACAGTAAAAAAGGCCTGGTACAGTTATTTAAAAAAGAATTACAAAGTAAAACTTTCAGGCATTGGTTTTTTGTCTAATAAAGAGTTGTTAACTGGCGAGAAAGTTAAAATACCGGTTATTTCAAATAAGCAAATAGATTTTTTTTACTAATGTTACTGAATCGTCTACCGGATAGGACATGAAGGTTTTTGTGGCTTTCGGGTATGATATTTTTATAAGTCCTGAAAAATATCCTGTCGAATACGATGCCTTAAAAAAATCATGAGTAATTTTTTGCCCGAATTCCTCAATGAGTATTACTCTGATGAAATAAAGGAGGTTAATTCACTGATAAAAAAAC
>JANPNV010000085.1:0-1596 GCA_031427625.1 Bacteroidota bacterium | reverse complement strand
ACCTGTTCATAATTCCCCGCCTAAAACTTTGATATCAAAATTGAGTTTGACAACCTTTGTACTCGATTTTTTTATAAGTGTTAACTAATTTTTAAATAGGAGGCAAAAATGAACACCGCTGAAGTAGTAAAATTAACAGATCAGGTATTTGAAACCTGGAACAATCATGACGCTGAAAAATTTCTTACACTATGCGATGAGTCTATCGTATGGAGCGTTAGCAAAGGACCTGAAGTTTTCAAAGGGAAAAATCAGGTAAAGGAATATTTTAACGGATGGAAAACTGCTTTTCCTGATTTCAAATTGAAAATCAGAAACAGAATTATTGACGGCGATCAGTATTCCGTTGAATTTGAATTTACCGGTACACACAAGGGGAAATTCCAAGCGCGTCCTGGCATGCCTGAGATTAGTCCAACAAACAAAAAAGTTTCTTTAGGCGGCATCTATACCGCTAAGTTAAAAAACGGACGTCTCGCAGAAATTACTAATTATCCGGACAGACTTGGTCTCATGGAACAAATTGGTGTACTTGAGGGTTTACATTTGGAAACCCATTAAATAATAAATCATGACGGGTGCCGCAAAAACGCCCGGCGTGAATTATAAAATCCCTGCAATGCTGAATACATTGTGGGGATTTTTTTCCAAATCTGACTGAACCAGAGTTTCATTGTTATAAAATAACTTGAAGTCAATCATGACTAATATCTTAATCTGACTGTTTGAGTTTTTCACTCTATTGAAATTTGTGTCCTTACGCACTTTTATTATTATACTTTCATATATAAAAATGGGAAAATAGTTATACGCAGTTTTCTTCCATATTTTTTCCTATTTTTATTTTCTAAATCACATACCATGAAAAAAATCATACTTTCTCTTTCCTGCTGCCTTGCATTTGTTATATTTTCTAGCGGACATCAGCTCTCTTCGAATCAATCGAATGAAAAAGCTCTTATGCTTAAAGAAATCTCATCACAAAAAAATACAAAGGACATTCATCCTGGTTCAAAACACAGAATATTGAAAGCGCGAAATGGATCGACGCCTCAATCTCAGACATTTCAAGCTTGTAACGGCGACAGTGCTTACGGTTATAGTTACGATACAGTAGCCGGATGGCAAAACACATCGAGAATGTATTATACATTTGATGCTAACTATAATATTCTATCTGAACAAGACTTAGCATGGTTGGGTGCTGCATGGGTTAACTCATACAGATACAATTACACGTATGATGCAAATAATAATAATCTTCAGGAAATCGATGAGGCATGGAATGGTACATCATGGGAAAACTCATTCAAATATACTTACACCTATAATGTAAATAACGACCAACTGACTGATCTCATCCAAGGATGGGATGGCAATGCGTGGATTAATTCCAATAGAACTACTGACATCTATGACGGAAATTTTAATCAAACAAGCGAAGTATATGAAACGTGGGATGGCTTGATGTGGGTGAATAGCCATAGAACTACACAAACATTCGACGTAAATAATAATCGGACAATGGGCCTCGGTGAAAATTGGGACGGCACAATGTGGGTAATGAATGACTATCTCCATACTTACACCTATGAT
>JANPNV010000084.1:0-7261 GCA_031427625.1 Bacteroidota bacterium | reverse complement strand
TGCGGTGCCTGAGCAATAGCCGTAACCGAAAGGAAGGCAGTCAACGAGAGGAGGGCAAATAATTTTTTCATTGGATATATTGGGTTTTAGATTTTTCTTTGATGCAAATATAGCTTTTTTCATCCGGAAAGTATAGCGAATGACCTAACCTGTACCTCTTAACGCATCATACGCATGTTTATTTAAAATAGTTGGGTACTTTCACAACCTTCAACTATGAATTATTCTGAAAACATAAAGGTTGCTATACAAAGCATTCGCAGTCAGTTACTACGAACAATTTTAACTGCCCTTATTATTGGCATTGGTATCATGGCTTTGGTTGGAATTCTTACAGCGATAGATGCTATTAAAGGATCAATCAGCGACAATTTCCAAAGCATGGGAGCTAATTCATTTACGATACAAAATCGTGGAATGCATATCAGGGTCGGAAGCAGAGGAAAGCGGCCGAAAAAGTTCAAGGCCATTGAATACCACCAAGCCTTGCGGTTCATTGACGAATTTGATTTTCCTTCGACTATATCTGTCAGTACCCTTGCATCGAGAGCATCTACAGTTAAATTTAGCGATAAGAAAACGAATCCAAATATATTGGTACTAGGAGGAAATGAAAATTATCTGAGCACCGGAGGGTATACAATTGACAGAGGAAGAAATTTTTCAGGACAGGAAAATAAAAATGGCGATAACGTTGCCATCATTGGAAAAGATTTAGTAGAAAAACTTTTTCCATTCGCAGACGCAATCGACAAGGTGATTTCAGTTGGGAATAACAAATACAGAATCATTGGCACTTTAAAAGAAAAGGGCTCTTCTATGGGTTTTGGCGGAGATAAGATCTGCATTCTTCCATTGGTCAATGTAAAACAGAATTTCAACAGACCGAATATGTCTTTTGCTATCAATGTAAGCGTAAACGACATGAAGAATATGGATGCAGCAATAAGTGCAGCCACAGGACTTTTCCGAACTATCAGGGGAGTCAGGATCGGGGAAGACGAAACTTTTGAAATTACAAAAAGCGACAGTATCGCTAATCTGCTCATGTCTCAAATGAGTAGTGTAACCATTGCTGCAACTCTCATTGGATTCATCACACTCCTTGGTGCTGCTATCGGTCTTATGAATATTATGCTGGTCTCCGTAACTGAAAGAACGAGGGAGATAGGCATCAGAAAGGCCATTGGAGCTACACCGAAAGTGATACGCAGGCAATTCCTTATCGAAGCTATTCTTATCTGCCAGCTTGGTGGATTATTAGGAATCGTTTTGGGAATTCTTGCAGGCAACGGAATGTCGTTGCTTCTTGGCTCAGGCTTTATTATTCCATGGCAATGGATTTTGCTTGGACTCACATTGTGTTTTGGCGTCGGATTAATTTCCGGTTTTTATCCTGCATCACGGGCAGCAAAGCTGGATCCGATTGAGGCGTTGAGGTATGAGTAGGAGAACCAAGATTCAAGATTCAAGAACCAAGATTCAAGAACCAAGAACCAAGATTCAAGATTCAAGATTCAAGAACCAAGAACCAAGATTCAAGATTCAAGAACCAAGAACCAAGATTCAAGATGAAGCAAAAAAAATAAACCCGAGAGCTATTAGGGGCAAGACGGATTGAAAATTTTTTTGCTGCTATATAAAAGCAAAAAAGGCGGAGACTTGCGTCTGCGCCTTTTTAATAAATCACTTAAATCGAATTTCCTTATTCAGCTATTACTTCGAAGTTGATTTTCGCCTTTACATCTTTGTGAAGGTTTACAACTGCTGTATAAACACCTAGAGATTTAATATGTTCTGTATCGAGGTGTATTTTCTTACGATCAACGATTACATCATGCTTTGAAAGAGCGTCAGCAATCTGAAGAGCTGTTACAGATCCGTAGATCTTTCCACTTTCTCCAACTTTTGCACCGATTTTTAACAGGATCGCTTCGAGTTGCTTAGCAACTGATTCAGCATCACCTTTAATCTTCTGAGCTTTATGAGCACGTTGCTTCTGAGTTTCAGTTAATACCTTCATGTTCGACACGCTTGCAATAATTGCAAGTCCGCGCGGGATAAGGAAATTACGTGCATATCCTGGACGCACCTTCACAACTTCATCAGCATAGCCGAGGTTGTCTAAATCTTGTTTAAGAATTACTTCCATCGTATTTTCTCCTTATTTTAATAGATCAGATACATAAGGCATCAACGACAAATGTCGCGCCCTCTTAATTGCCTGACCCACTTTTCGCTGATACTTCAGCGAGGTTCCGGTTAAGCGGCGAGGAAGAACTTTCCCCTGCTCGTTTACAAAACGCACTAAAAAATTTGCGTCTTTGTAATCAATATACTTTATACCGTTCTTTTTGAACCGGCAGTATTTCTTTTTTGACGTGTCAACCGCTGGCGGGTTGAGATAACGTACTTCGTTTCCTTGTGCCATCGTTTTTTGTTAAGCTGCTTTTTCTTCTTCTAGTTTCAGCGCTGCATTCTTACGCTTTTTCTCATTGTAAGCGATTGAATGCTTGTCCAACCTTACAGTGAGGAAGCGCATTACTCTTTCGTCGCGTCTAAATTCTGTTTCAAGCTTATTAATAATTTCGCCTTCAGATTTAAATTCGACTAAGTAATAAAATCCCGTGTTTTTTTTCTGGATCGGGTATGCCAGTTTGCGTAATCCCCAGTTGTTTTCAAAAACAATTTCGGAACCGTTGTCGGTGAGGATTTTCTTGAATTTGGTGACTGTATCCATCATCTGTTCCTCCGAGAGAACAGGGGTCATGATAAATACCACCTCATATTGATTTAACATTCTTTTACGGAGATTTTTATTGGGCTGCAAATGTAGGTTAATTCCTATAATATACAAGTCCTCTTTTGAAAATAATACTTGAAAGTTAGGTCAAACCCGGAAAGATCTGAGAATAAATCAGTCGCGGCACATATATTACGAACAAAGGTTGATAACTTCTTGACTTAAGCACAACTTATCCTATCTTTGTACTACCCAATTTCCACCAAAATTTATCATAAGCCTGATTGAATCAATGATTTCAGGTCACAGGGCGATTCAGCCAGGATTTGATCCATGGCGGTTCGATAATGGGTCCCTATTTTAAAAAAAAACTATGGCTGAAAAGCTTAAAAATTATTCTCAGGGACGATGGATCGAGGGCGATGGACCTGGGACAATGCTTTTTCATGCCGTTACCGGAAAAGAGCTTTTCTCATCTACCAGCAAGGGAATCGATTTTGGTGCAACTCTCGATTATGGCCGCAAAACAGGCGGTTCCAAGCTTCGAAAAATGACTTTTCATGAACGTGCCCGCATGCTTAAAGCCCTTGCAATGCACCTCAATGAAAAGAAGAAAGATTATTATGCTCTCTCATCCTCCACAGGTGCTACTAAAGGCGATTCCTGGATAGATATTGACGGAGGAATCGGGAATCTTTTCGTTTATGCTAGTAAAGGAAGACGCGAATTACCGGATGAATTTTTTTATGTCGACGGTAACATGGAAATGATTTCAAAAAATGGAACATTCGTCGGACACCATATTTGTGTTCCGCTCGAAGGTGTTGCCATCCATATAAATGCCTTTAACTTCCCTGTCTGGGGAATGCTCGAAAAAATTGCTGTCAACTTACTTGCCGGAGTTCCGGCTATCGTTAAGCCGGCTACTTCTACATCTTATCTGACTGAATTAATTACCCGTGATATCATTGCATCAGGAATTTTACCTGAAGGTTCATTACAGTTAATCTGCGGTTCCGTTGGCGATCTCTTCGATCATCTGACGTGTCAGGATGTAGTCACTTTTACCGGTTCAGCAGAAACTGGAAGAATGCTTAAAAGCCACCCTGCAGTGGTTAATAATTCCGTACGCTTCAATATGGAAGCGGATTCACTGAATGGTTGTATTCTCGGACCAGATGCCAAACCTGATACTGAAGAATTCAAACTTTTCATCAAGGAAGTTGTAAAGGAAATGACTGTTAAAGCAGGTCAAAAATGTACAGCCATCCGCAGAGTAATTGTTCCTGAAAACATGACTCAGGATGTCATAAAAGCGCTCAGCGAAAGACTGAAAAGCAATGTTATAGGTGATCCTTCCGTTGAAGGTGTACGAATGGGACCACTTGCAAGCAAAGGACAAGTAAAGGATGTAAAGGATAAAGTTCGCCAGCTAATGAACAGTTGTGAAATGGTCTATGGCGACCTCGATAAAGTTGAAGTGATGGGCGCTGACAGCGAAAGGGGTTCTTTCATTTCATCCATGCTGCTATATTGTAAAGATCCTATGAAAACTTCAGAGGCACATTCCATCGAAGCATTCGGTCCGGTTAGCACAGTAATGCCTTATCGAAATAATGAAGAAGCAGCTGAACTTGCCAGAATGGGAAAAGGAAGTCTTGTCTGCTCTGTTTTTACTGCTGACAACGTTTTTGCAAAAGAGATCGTATTAGGTGCAGCAAGTATGCACGGCCGTATGGTAATTATAAATAGTGAATGTGCTCCTGAATCGACAGGACATGGTTCGCCACTTCCACATTTGGTTCATGGCGGTCCGGGACGAGCCGGTGGCGGAGAAGAAATGGGTGGCATACGCGGTGTATACCATTATATGCAGCGTACTGCATTGCAAGGTTCACCAACGACGCTTACAAAAATTTTAAATACTTATTTACCGGGAGCTGCCATTAAGGAAGAAGTTATTCACCCTTTCAGAAAATATTTCGAAGAATTAGAAGTTGGAGATACGCTTATCACACATAAGCGCACAGTTACTGAAGCAGATGTAGTTAATTTTGCCGGTATCAGCGGAGATCATTTCTACGCACACATGGACGAGACATCACTGGAAGGATCCATATTTGAAAGACGAGTTGCCCATGGCTATTTCGTTATTTCTGCAGCGGCAGGACTTTTCGTTGATCCCAAAAAAGGACCGGTACTCGCCAATTACGGCTTGGACAATCTACGATTCATACAACCCGTTTATCCGGGCGACACTATACAAGTTAAGCTTACCTGTCAGCGCAAGACGAAGAAAGATTTGCGCGAAGGACAAGTGCCACAGGGAGTTGTTGAATGGTATGTGCAGGTTCTCAACCAACGTAATGAAATCGTTGCTTTAGAGACTGTACTTACGCTCGTTGCATGTAAAATATAATCATAGTATAAAAAATAATTCATTTAAAAAACCACGCCATGCTACTTTATGACACACTCGATCGCTTCGAGAAAAAATTTGGTTACCTTAAGAAAAAAGGACTGCGCATTAACGGGTTAAAGATGATTGATGCGAAAAGAAAAAAACACGTCATCGATGTAAGCCGCCCGCTTATTTTCGATAACAGACTTTTACCAAAATCTTTCGAAGGTCTCGATGTAAAAATGATTATTCACGGAGATCTTCCTACTGAATTTATGATCGATCGCACAAATCCTGATTGGGCGAAGAAAGATTATATCTGGGCTCCTGAGCGCTTTGAACATTTTGTTGATCGTTGTTCCACTGAAATAAAAAAACAACTGGGCAATGCAAACATGAGCAGAGAAGATATGCTTTCCGCTCTTTGTTTCGGCGACTATGAAGCTCATAAGGCAAAAACAGAACAGCTTGTCCTGGAAGGAAAAGTACCGAGCTATCGCTCCAACTGATAAATATTCTGATAATTCAATAATCAGTTACACTAGCTATGACCGGTAAAATTCAGGCCGATACTAATAATGGTCTTTGTGAGATTACTTTTTTTCATCCGCAGAGTAATTCTCTTCCGGGCGATTTGCTTCGATCGCTGGCAGTTGCAATAGAAACTGCTGGCAAGAATAAAGAAGTAAAGGTTATTGTTTTGCGAAGCGAGGGTGATAAAACATTTTGCGCCGGTGCATCATTCGATGAACTCATTTCGATTAAAACTTTTGAAGAAGGCAAACAATTCTTTTCGGGTTTCGCATCAGTGATTAATGCCATGCGTAAGGCAGAAAAATTCGTAATTGTTCGCGTGCAGGGTAAAGCTGTCGGTGGCGGAGTCGGAATTGCATCTGCAGCAGATTTTACATTTGCTCATGAGAGTGCTTCCGTAAAATTAAGTGAACTTGCTGTAGGTATCGGACCATTCGTAGTGGGTCCCGCAGTTGAACGAAAAATCGGAACTGCGGCTTTTTCAGAACTTACTATCAACGCTACGGAATGGCGGACTGCTTCCTGGGCAAAAGAAAAAGGAATGTATGCTGAAGTTTTTTCTTCCATAACAGAAATGGATGCGGCCATACATTCACTTTGCGACAAACTCATCCAGAGTAATCCTGAAGCGATGATGATGCTAAAAAAAGTTTTCTGGGAAGGAACGGAACATTGGGATACACTTCTAAACGAACGCGCTGCAATGAGTGGCAAACTTGTTCTTTCTGATTTTACGAAAGAGGCGATTGAGAAATTTAAAGGGGTGAAACGTTAAAACACAATAATCAATCTCTTTTACTGAAATTAAACCTGTGCAATTTACCTGTACCCAATCCTATTTATATCCTTTTGATCTGATCCAAGTTTGTCTTTTTGAAGTAAATAGTTAATTGCTTCATAAAAATATTCAAATTGAATATTGAAATTGTCTTCCTGTTCTTTCAATTTCTCAGTTAGCTCCTGATGACTTAAAGAGTATTGCCTGATGAAAACAAAAGCCCGCATTATGGCGATGTTTACACTTATTGTTTTGTCTGAATTTAAAATGCCACTGTACATAGATAAAGCCTGTTGTGTAAATGCATAGGTCTAATATTTACTGTGTCTTCTTCTTCCTATTTTAAGGTTTCAAATTGCAACCTTAAAGAATGAAAAGCTGTGCAAATAAATGTCTGCAGACTAAAAATATACACGTCAATATTATGCGAAGGTTCAATGTTTCTTAGTTATTTATTTTCATAAATCTGCGGACTTCTCTTTGATGAGTAATAAGTGACAGACTACTTTTAGAAGTTAGTCATGTGCTAAGATAATTACCCACATGACCCAACTATAACTACTACAACATTCAATTAAAGTATCACTATCTTTTTGCTGTAAATATTTCTATTGTCATCTTCCCGAATTAATAGAAAATAAATGCCTGCTGAATAATTGCTTAAGTCGATGGATTGTGTAATTGAATTGCTCTGAAAACTCATTAACATTCTTCCCGTTTCATCAACGATACTGATGTCCCTCTTTGCCTGGGTTTTAAAAGAAAAAGAAAGAGAAGATGTGACGGGATTCGGATAGAGGGAATA
>JANPNV010000083.1:0-3490 GCA_031427625.1 Bacteroidota bacterium | reverse complement strand
CAAAGCGGTTTGCAGCCTGCTCCTGTAAGCCGACTGCGAAGGGTCAGATAGATTTTAGTTTCTATCTTCCTTCATCTCAATTAAAACATTTATCTTTCATACAACAAAAGATAATTCAGGACACACCTACTCCGAGCGGGGTAATGAAATAGGCTGTAAATAATAAATTAATCTAAAAATAGTAGCTATTTCAAATTTATGATCTTCAAATAAACATTTTTTCAAATTTCAACTTATAAGCACATAACTGTGGATCTGAAATCCACTTCTCAAATCAAAGGATTTTGAAACCGATAACAATCGGCTCCTTCGAAGCGTCTTGTGTTTTTTATTTGTTGATGATAGGGGATTACTGCACAGCGGGCTCAACTACATCAGACAAATGCTCGTCGAATCGTCATAGGTTTTGTTAATTTTAAAAGTTGAATAGAAAATAGATTGGTTAACAAGACCGTCACTGCTAATGAAATTATAGAATAAATTTCAAAAAATCTATTCAAAATACTTTCCAATACTTATAATTTCTGCAAAGACACCTGCAGCTGTTACCTCTGCTCCTGCTCCCGGGCCTTTTACCACAAGTGGCCGGTCCGAATACCGGTCAGTCGTAAAGGAGATAATGTTATCGCTGCCCGACAAATTATAAAAAGGATGAGCGCTATCTACTTCTTCCAGGCTTATCGAAGCTTTTCCCTTTTCAAGTTTTGCAATAAATCTCAATACCTTATTTTTTCCCGATGCAAGCGCACGACGCTTTTCAAAAACATCATCATTCTTTTTTAGCTCTACGAAAAAATCATCGACACTTTTTGCCTTCATACAAGAAGCAGGCAGAATCTGATCGATGACAATATCCTTCATCTCCATTTCAAGTCCTGACTCACGGGCAAGTATCAGAAGTTTTCTCGCAACATCTTTTCCGCTCAGGTCGATCCGTGGATCGGGCTCAGTATAACCAAGCTTCTTCGCCTGTTGCACAATGTCGCTGAATGACAAACCGGCTTTGAAATTGTTGAAAATAAATGAAAGTGTTCCACTCAACACGGCTTCAATTCTAATAATTCTGTCGCCACTCGAAAGTAAATCGTTCAGCGTATTTATCACCGGCAATCCTGCACCGACATTTGTCTCATACATAAACCGGACATTACTTTTTGCCGCCTGCTCACGCAGATTTTTGTATTGACGATAAGAACCGCTATTCGCTACTTTATTCGGCGTAACAATAGAAATGCTGTGGCTAAGAATTTCTGTGTATGCTTTTGCAATATTTTCATCGGACGTGCAATCAACGAAAATACTTTGCGATAAATTCATCTCATTCATCCTTTTCACATAGAGAGAAATATCCATTTTCTCCCCCGACTTACTTAACGACTCCGCATACTTCTGAAGACTTAGTCCGTCCTGATCAAAGATCATTTTTTTCGAATTGGCAATACCGGCCACAATTATCTCCAGCGATCTCGCCTTCTTCAGATAATCACGGTGATTTTCTATCTGACGGATAAGCGTATTGCCGATGAGTCCAACGCCGACAAGAAATACGGAAAGTGTCTTTACATCTGAAAGAAAGAATGCCTGGTGAAGCGAGTTCAATGCCTTGTCAAGATCGTGACGATGGATAACCGTCGAAATGTTCAACTCCGACGATCCCTGTGCTGTTGCTACGACGCTGATACCATTTTTTCCGAGCGCCTGAAAAAGTCTTCCCGAAACGCCGGGAGTATTCCTCATGTTTTCACCGATCACTGCGATGATTGAAAGATCATTCTCAACACGGACTTTTTCTATCAGCTTAGCACGCAATTCGAGATGAAAAGCATCTTCGATAGATTTTCTTGCATGTTCTGAGTCTTCCGGTTTGACAGCAAAACTGATCGTATGTTCGGAGGATCCCTGTGTTATCAGGATCACATTTATTTTTGCAAGTGAAAGCGCATTGAAAAGTCGTGCCGAAATTCCCGCGACTCCGACCATGCCACTACCCTGCAATGTGAGCAGAGAAATTTTATCGATCGAAGAAATTCCCTTTATCAGAAATTCCGGATCTGTCGGTTTAACAGAAATAAATGTTCCGGGATGCTCGGGCTTAAACGTATTCTTGATAAGAAGTGGAATGTGTTTATCGAGCGCAGGCTGAATTGTAGGAGGATGAATGACTTTGGCACCGAAGTGCGACATTTCCATGGCCTCTTCATACGTCATCGAACGAATTGAAAAAGCTTTTCTCACCTTGCGTGGATCGGCAGTCATTACTCCATTCACGTCTGTCCAGATCTGAATCTCATCTGCATCAAGTGCAGCGCCGAAAATCGCAGCCGTATAATCAGAACCTCCGCGACCAAGCGTCGTCATTTCCGAATTGGCTGTTGCAGCAATAAATCCGGTAATCACTTCTACTCCGCGCGATTTTTTAAAGTGTTCCTGAATCTTTTTATTCGTACTTCGGAAATCTACTCTTGCATTTCCGAATGCTTCGTCGGTGAGTATTACCTTTCTTGCATCAAGAAACTCCGACGGCATTTTGCGAGATTTCAGGAAGTGTGAAATTATTTTTGCCGATAATACTTCACCATGTCCGCTAAGGAAATCGAGTGTGCGGGGAGAAAGTTCACGAACGAGATAAACGCCGTGAAGAATATCATGTAACCCGGAAAAAGTCTCTTCCAAAAAATGATGCAACGCTTTGTCACGATGCAAATTCAATTCTTTCACCGTCTTCTGATGACGTTCACGAATTTCGCGAAAGACATTTATGTATTCATCATCCTGAGCTGCTGCAAGCCGGCTCATGCGAATGAGTTCATCGGTGACACCTCCGAAAGCAGAAACAACGACACCTACTCTTTTATGTTTTTTTCTTAACGATGAAATAATATCTGCAACGCCTACAATGCGCTGAGCATTCATCACCGACGATCCCCCGAATTTTGCTATTATCATAAAGTGAAAATTATAACATAGATACGGAATTTTCAGGCAAAATGTTTATTCCTCAACAATGAAACAGCCAGTTCTCTATGATTTGTCTGCCGAAATCTGTAAGAATTGATTCAGGATGAAACTGTACTCCTCGCAAAAGATTATTTTCATGACGGGCAGCCATGATAACTCCTTCATCATCAATTGCAGTAATATGCAGATTCACAGGCAGCGTCTCTTTTTTTAATGCCCATGAGTGATATCTTCCTGTAAGAAACGGCGATGAAATTCCTTTAAAAAGTTCTTCGCCTGGGTCAATAATAATGGTCTTCGCCGAAACACCATGCTTTACCTCAGGCATATTGTAAATATTTCCTCCGCATACTTCTGCAATGGCTTGCAAGCCGAGGCATATTCCAAAAATTGGTTTTGAATTATAATATTCAGCAATTAATTTCTTGGTAATTCCTGCCTCCGATGGCAAACCCGGACCGGGCGAAATGAGAATCCTGTCGTAAACGGCTGCCTGATCGACGGTGATTTCATCATTTCGCAATACAACTGT
>JANPNV010000082.1:0-19758 GCA_031427625.1 Bacteroidota bacterium | reverse complement strand
TGGCAAGTGCTGTGGTTTTTGGAGCCTTGATTATGGTATTTGCCTATAACGTCTTTGATTCGCCGAAGGAGAAAAGGTTAAAAAGAGAGCTGGAGGAATCGACGTTTCAACTTCAATTGCTTACGCGACGTACAGATCAGGTAACGGCTGTATTGAAGGATATTCAAGAAAGAGATAACACCATTTACAGAGTTATATTTGAAGCAGAACCAATTTCTGAATCGGTACGTGAAGCGGGTTTTGGCGGTATGGATAAATACAGGGTATTACGCGATTACTACAATCCCGACCTGTTGATTGACATTACTAAAAGAGTAGATAAGTTATCCAAGCAGCTATATGTTCAATCGAAATCATTCGATGAGGTTTGGTCACTTGTTAAAAATAAATCGCAGATGCTTGCTTCAATTCCTGCGATACAGCCGGTAGCGAATAAAGATTTGAAGCATGTGGCTTCCGGTTTCGGATGGCGAATCCATCCCATCTATAAAACGGAAATGCTTCACACGGGCATGGATTTTACTGCATCAGTAGGCACAGAAATTCATGCAACAGGTAATGGCGTAGTGAATAAAGTAGAAATGAATGGAAGGGGTTATGGGAATAACGTTACCATCGATCATGGTTATGGTTATGAAACGCTTTACGGTCACATGAGCAAGATTGCAGTAAGGCAAGGGCAGAAAATCAGTAGAGGAGACCTTGTTGGTTTTGTTGGCAATACCGGTACATCGTCCGGACCGCATTTGCATTATGAAGTAAGAAAAAATGGTACTCCGATAAATCCTGTTAATTTCTATTACAACGATTTGTCGCCGGAAGAATATGAAAAAATGCTGGAGCTTTCATCACGTGCTGGTCAATCGTTTGATTGATGATCATAAAGTATAGTAATCCGGCAATCCCGCTTCTGATGCACAATTTGAGAGGGGATAAAATTTACTGTAAAGCGAAAATAATCGTTTGCAGAATTCATAAATCAGTGTATATTCGTAAAAACTCATACTATCATGCCGTATAAAGAAAAAGAAATCGAAAAATTATACTATACAATTGGTGAAGTAGCACAAATGTTTAACGTGAATACTTCTCATATTCGTTTCTGGTCTAAGGAATTTGAAGTCATTCGTCCGGCCACCAATAAAAAAGGCAATCGCTTATACACACAGTCAGATATTGAGAATTTCAAAAAGATTTATCACCTGGTAAAAGAAAAAGGCTTTACTCTGAAAGGGGCAAAGAGTGAGTTGAAGGATTTAAAGATAAAGGTGAAAAATGCCGGTGCCGAAGTTGATGATTTTCATTTACAGGATAATCCTATTGAAGTGGCTTTTCCTCAGAACTCTTCTTTCGAAAATGATGCCTTCGTAAATACGATTGCCTTAAAAAATTCCTTTCAGAAAATCCGCTCATCATTGATTGATTTGCAGAAGGAGTTGACAACTATTGAGGAAGCATAAAATAAAGTTAATAGTCAAGAGTTAAAAGTCGAAAGCGAATCGGAAATTATTTTTTTCCGAAACAACTTTTCGGACTAATGACATTGAAAACGCTTCGCTTTTTCTGACTTTTAAATTTTGACCTTACTATGTTTCCCCGATACTTACTGATATTCCTGCTTTTTACATCTTCTACCTTCGCAAGGCAAGGCATGTGGCTTCCACAATTATTAAAGGAGCTGAACGAGAGCGAGATGAAATCGATGGGCATGCAGATAAGCGCAGACGATATTTACAGCATCAATCATTCGAGCCTGAAGGATGCTATTGTGCAATTTGGTGCCGGATGTACAGGCGAAGTAGTTTCCGATAGGGGACTGCTGATTACAAATCATCATTGTGGATTTTCACAGATTCAATCGCTCAGTACCATTGAGAAAAATTTCCTTGCCGATGGCTACTGGTCACGAAATGGTGATGAAGAATTGCCTTGTCCTGGTCTTACAGTTACTTTTATTAAAGAGATTCGCGATGTTTCTGCTGCGATGCTTGCGGGCATTAGTGACACTTTGAATGAAGAGTCGAGACAATCTTTCATAAAATCCAGAACAGATAGCATTGAAAAATCAATAGGTGGTAAGCAGAAAGGTTTTGTCAGATCATTTTATTATGGCAATAAATATTATTTATTCCTGATTGAAATTTTTACGGACATCCGTTTCGTAGGAGCTCCGCCTCAATCAATAGGAAAGTTTGGCGGTGAAACAGATAATTGGACTTGGCCAGCTCATGTGGGCGAGTTTGCACTCTTCCGTATTTATTCAGATACGAATAACCTTCCTGCAGCCTTTTCGAAAAATAATGTTCCTTATAAGCCTAGGCAATTCCTGACGATAAATGCAGGAGGAATTAAAGAAGATGATTTTGTACTTGTTGCTGGTTTTCCAGGAAGGACTAGCGAATATATTTTATCACCGGCACTTAAGACGATTGCAAACCAGACAAATCCTAACCGCATCGAGATCCGTGAAGCAAGGCTGAATATTCTACGGGATGAAATGAAGAGAAATGATACAGTTCGGTTATTAAACGCTCCAAAATTTTCGACGCTGGAAAATTCATATAAGAAATGGCAGGGCGAATTGATTGGCTTCAGGAAATTTGATGCGATTAATAAAAAGATTGCTGAAGAAAAAAATATTTATAAGCTGCTGAAAAATAATAAGACTTTATCTGCAGATACAATACTCTTTAGCGTCTTTGACAGTCTGACAAATGTGGCAATGCCTTATAATTTCGCGAATGATTTTTTTGTTGAAGCATTTCCGGGTATGGATATTATTAACCAAGCTATAAAATTCAGGAAACTGATGGCTATGAATGATAGTATTAAAACAGATACGTCAGTTATTTATTCAGAGGCGCGACGATTAAACAAGGAGCTTGATGGCTTTTATAAAACTTTCAGACCCGGAATTGATAAGCGTAATTGTGAAGCCATGCTTTCGCTGACATGGCAAAAAATGAATGCAGATTATTCAACTGATTTATCCGGTCTGAAAGATTTGTTTCCGGAAGAAATCAGGAATGGCATAAAGAAATTCGGTTCTGTGCAAAATTATGTAAATGTAATTTTCAGTCAGTCGATGTTCACCAGTAAAAATAAACTGTGTGAGATATTGATTTCCGGTCAGCGGAAAAATTTTCGAAAGATAAGTCAGGATCCTGCGTATATGCTGGCGATAAGTATTTCAAAAAAGCAAAAAGAAGTTCAGTCAAAACTGGAGCTAATAAATAAAGAGCTGAATTCCATTCAGAGAAAATACATGTTTGATTTATTAGCACTGGATTCTTCTAAAAGCCTTTTTCCTGATGCAAATCTTACGCTAAGAATATCTTATGGAAAGGTAGAAGGGATGAGTCCTGCAGACGGAATCAGATATGAATATTTTACGACGGCTGATGGTATTCTGGATAAATCAAAGTCAGGGAATGAGGACTATAGAATTCCTTTGCGCCTTACAGAAATCATTGAACAAAAAGATTATGGTAATTATGGTAAGAACGGAGTGCTGAATGTAGCATTTCTGACATCCTCGCATACAACAGGTGGAAGTTCCGGTAGTCCGGTATTAAATGGGAAGGGCGAACTGGTAGGTGTAAATTATGACAGAATGTGGGAAGGCGTTTTAAGCGATTATTATTACGATGAACGATATTGCAGGAATATTTCGCTTGATATTCGTTATGCACTTTTTATAATCGATAAGTATAGCAATGCGAAACGCTTCATTGATGAAATGAGGATTGTGAAGTAGAATGACTTTTAAATTAACAATCCGATATTTTAGTAATAACTTTTTTTCATTAAATAATTTCCAACGTAATCGTTTACGCCTTCTTCAAGAGTAGAAAACGGTTTTGTATATCCGATGCTTCTCAGCTTTTTCATATCTGCTTCTGTAAAATATTGATACTTGTCGCGAATATCAGCAGGCGTATCAATAAAGTCGATGTGTTCTTCTTTATTCATCGCCTTGAATGTATTCTTAACAAGGTCCAGGAATGTTCTTGCTTTGCCTGAGCCAAGGTTGTAAATCCCGGAATCTTTTCGATGATGCAGCAGAAACATACACACTTCCGTCACATCTTTTACATAGACAAAATCGCGTAATTGTTCACCATCTTTATACTGCGGATTGTGTGAACGAAAAAGTTTCATTTTTCCTGTTGCGCCGATCTGGTTGAAAGCATGAAATATGACGGATGCCATGCGTCCTTTATGATATTCATTCGGTCCGTAGACATTGAAGAATTTCAATCCGGCCCAGAAGTAAGGAGCTTTTTTCTGTTTAAGCGCCCACTTATCGAATTCATTTTTAGAGATTCCATAAGGATTGAGAGGATGTAATTTCTCAACTATTTCATGACTGTCTTGATAGCCGAATTCGCCATCGCCATAAGTTGCGGCAGATGATGCATAAACGAGGGGGATGCCATGAGCGACGCATGCATTCCATACTTCCTTCGAATAGTTGAGATTCAACTCATCGAAGACAGACATATCGAATTCCGTAGTGTCAGTTCTTGCGCCTATGTGAAATATAAATTGTACGAATCGCTGGTTGTTTTCGAGCCAGGAAAAGAATTTTTTCCGATCGATGCATTCCGTAAATTTTTTGCCTTCGAAGTTTTTTTCTTTTTCTTCAGTAGAAAAATCATCAACAAGAATAAGATCGTTAAAGCCGTCTTTGTTTAACCTTGTGATAAGACAGCTTCCGATAAATCCTGCCGCTCCTGTGATAACGATCATAAAAATATTTTTACAAAGGAAATAAGAATCAGGGAAGAATCAAATTATTGTCTGATACAAACAATCGGTTTGTTCTTCAAAGTTATTATCTTATTTTTAAACTCGAGGCAGTTTGGGTATTTATCTGCTGAAATTATTTTTTTTACCTGTGTATAGGTGCAAAGGAGTATAAAGGAATGGCTTTCTGCATTGTATTTTAGCTTATATTCGAATGAGCCCAATTCGCTTTCTATTTTTTCATTTCTGTCTCCTGATTCTGGTACAAAATGTTCGGGAAGGTGTATTACTATTGAATCAATTAGGGTTGCTTCAAGCGAGGATTCAATAGGAAACGATCTTTTATCGGTTACAGGGAAATCTTCGATAATATCTTTGAGAACATTAGCATGAATAAACAACCTGTTTCCTGAGACTACGCACATAGAATTACTTTCCAAAGCGATTTCTAGTTCAGAGTATGCGGAATCTTTTTCTGATCCGATAAATTTATAATTTGAAAGCTTGTAGTCAGAAACTAATAATTTGTAGTGAATCCAGTCATCTTTTTCTTTAGTTGACGCGCTATATTGAAAGTCTCTGATTTCTTCCTGTAATTCGCCGAAACTTTTCTGATTGATTATACATTTAGTCGGCGAGTCGGAAGAAATATTGATCATAGCTATAAGTAATGATTTGTTTTCCTTCTTTCCGTATAAAGGAGTATGAATAAGATGGCTTTTATCATAATCGATAAGGAGCCCATTCCGATCGGAAGTAAACGAGCCCAGGTATCCGAATGGCTGATGTTGACTGGTGCATTCGAGCCATGTAGTATCTTTGTTAATGGGCACAGAAAGCACAACGTGATTAAAATAGTTGAATGGGAAATCAGTATTAACATATTCTGTATGTTCGCCGGCACCAATTAATACCGGATACGATTTGATTCCTGCCGCAAGTAAGGTTGCTTTCATAAAGTTAACAAGAGCTTTGCAGTCGCCGAATTTATTTTTATAGACAAAATCTGCATCATACGATTTCCATCCACCGATTCCCTGCTGTATGCTTACATATCTGGATTGTGATTGCATCCAGTTGTAAAGTAATTTTACTTTCGACTGAGTATCTGAACTGTTTTCTGTTAATGAAATAATTTCTTTTTGCGCTTCAGGGTTAAGCAGGTCGGAGCCTTCATTTAAATTATAGTAAAAATTTCCAATGTCGCTCCAGGTAGAAATATTACCTTTTATGCTTTTTAAATGATATTCACCGGTATGAAATAAGACGAATGGATAGGTTAAATAACTATTAGGAATATTTTCTTCATGCTTTACAGCTTTAAAATTATTTATCTCCCAGTTATATATTGACTTTTTATCTTTGTTTATTCTTTGGCATAGACCAGAAAGAAAATCCTTGTAAACGAGAATATTTTCCGGTGCGGTTATTTTAAGTTTTGCATTCTCTAATGAAGTCCGGGGTTCAAATACTGGATGCCATTTGGGTGGAGTAAAATATTCGGAAATTTTTTTCGTGTAACTGAATTCAACTGTAAATGGGAATGATTTTCTTAATACTCTTATTCTTTTAACTCTATCGTCCTGAAAAATGCTGCTTCTCGACCCTGCTGAAAAATCATTTATATCTTCCTTTTTAAGAATACGAATAAATTTTCCATCAGAATCATAGATGTCTCCGGTTATGTCCGAAATTGAAGAGAATGCGTCGTATGGAATATAAAAAGCTCCGGCTTCTTTGCTATCATCATTTAATAATGTAATAGCTATGGTTTCATGAATTTCTATTTCAGCATTGTTGTGAAATTCTACATCTGTATTTTTTATTCTGATTATTACATCAGCATTTTCTGTTAGTCCTGGATGAATTAAACTGGTCGGGTATTTATCAGGTGTCTTTGCGTGAATTTGTAAAATCGGAACACAGAATAAAATGAAAATATAGAAGATCCGGCTAGTCATTATTCCTTTTCCAATACAATTTGCTGACCGAAAACTTTAGAGATATTTGAAAATAGTTTTTTTATCTGGTCGTATTCATCAATCTCGTATTTTGTTCTTGTGATATTAAATGTGCTTTTAAGTTGAACTACATTGTTTTCTCCTTGCGCTAAAAAAGTAAACGCAACACCATTATCCGGTAGGGTAATTTTAATATTTTTCGGCAAGGAACTTATTTTAAACCCAGCAGGTAATATTAAATTCATATTGTAAGTTTTATTTATCGGATATCTGAATTCAACGGGTAAATTTCTGGTTTCATTGTCAAAGGGATTTGAATGTAAATCTCCATTGATGAAAGGAGTTACGTAAATAAATTTGCCTTCAGTTGAAGATGATAAAGATAAGTTTGAGCTAAAGCTAATATTTGTTCCTGCAGAATCATTACTTAGTGCTTTGGCGGAATCAATTTTGATTTTGAATAATTCACTATTTAATAAGTCAATCATGAAATTATTTGTTTCGTGATTATTGATATTGGTTTTTGCGTTGATGCTTTCAAATAAATTACACTGATAAACGACGTTGCCGTTTATTTCTCCACTTGACTTAAGGGTGCAGTTGTAATTAAAATTACTTCTTGATATTGGAGAATTCTTTATTGTTGTCCACGCCCATTTATTTTCTTCGCAGACAAATCCTGTTACATCCAGATCATTGTCATCTATCAGAGAGTAAGGTCGGAACGGATCAATTCCGTCAAGGAAAAAAACGCTTGAATCTGCTTTAGCTTTTACTATTACATGGTCAAAGTTTGAGATCAGTGGATACAATTTTTGCATTACCCCTTTGTCGCGAGTGCATATTAAAACAGGGTCGGCACTTATACCTGCTTCGCGCAAAATAGATAATAATATGGCATTTACCTCTGTTCCATTACCGGATTTTTTTTCAAATGATTTTTTCAAATCATCTATATAAAAATAATGTTGTCCATTCCAGGATATGTTCTTTCGCACATAATCATAAATTTTAATTATTTTTATGAGTTCGGGATCAGTGGGGTTAACAAGTTGCTCTGCTAAATCTTTTGCAAATGAATAATGCTTCAATTGGTTTCCGAAAAAATCTTCTTTTATCACAAAGTTTCTGAAGGCATCCCAGTCTTCAATAATTGGTTTATTTAATCTAGGGAAAGAAATATGATTGAGTTGCATTCTGATACTGCTAAAATAGGAGTATGGATGAATTGAAAATGGTTCATCAGATAAGCCTTTAACATCCTTCATTACATATCTCGTTTCATTAATATTTGCATTATCATACTTCGCACCCATATATTGAAGTCCGGAAACAGAATTTCCGTTTTCAACAATATCCATTTTTTTAGACCCGCGGGTAATTGTATAATAAGTATAAGCATCAGGAATTTTCAAGCGGTATTCGCTCCATGCGACGGGTAATTCTGTTTGAAAATACCATGGCTTGAGTTCAAGAAAATTATCGGACCTGATAGTATATGTATATTCAATAATACTTCCTTCTTTTATATTGGGAAATGTAAACTTTCTATTATGGATATTTCCGTTAACATCTACATCAAAGATCAAATCTTTTCCAACAATGGATTCTTCTGTTTTGCCTTCAGAGTTAACATTTATTGTGTGCGCTTTTAATTCTATCAGACGATCAACGCTATTCTTAAAAAAATAGGGAATTTCTACATCGCCATATCTGAATCCAGAGCGATTGAAAATTTTTATTCGGACGATTTTTTCGTAAACAACTTTCATCTCGTTATTGTATATTTCAAAATATACAGTTCCGAAATTATATAAGATAAGAGCTGAGGCAGAACTGTCTTTCTCGTAGTTTTTCATGTTCAATTCCTCTTTCGAGAATTTGCCCCATTTAACAGGAATTGAACCAAGCTGAGCCTTTAAAACAGGGCATATGATAATTGTCAAAAAGAGGAGGAAATATTTTTTCATAAGTATTTTGTAAAATTCAAATGAAATTAATTTCCATCAATAATCAAAACTATTCTATAAATACTTCTGGTTCTTTGGATTTCTTTCTATTTAACTCATACCCTAAAAACTTCAAGATAGCTGCACGGCCTTTCACTCCAAGATCTAAAGAAAATTCGTTCACATAGAGCTGAATGTGTTTTTTCCTTACATCATCACTCATTTCCTGTGCATGACTTTTAACGTAATCGGAACTTGCTTCGGGGTTGGCAAATGCATACTCAATGCTTTCTCGTAAAAGATTATTGACTCTTTGTTTTGTCAATGCACTCAAGTTTCGTCTGATTACTATTCCGCCAAGCGGAATAGGTTCTCCGGTTTTCTTTTGCCAAAGATCTCCCAGATCACTGATTTTTACCAAGCCTTTCGCTTCATAAGTAAAACGATTTTCATGAATGATGACACCAGCATCTGCATGTCCGTCGAGAACAGCATTTTCTATATCAGAAAAAACCATTTCTTTAACTGTGGTAAGTTCCGGGTAGAATATTTTGAAAAGATAATATGCTGTTGTATTCTTTCCAGGAATAGCGACAGATTTAATTTGTTTTTCAGGATCAGAAAAAATATTTTTTGAAATTAACAAAGGTCCTACGCCATTACCAAGCGCACTCCCCGAGGTAAGTAATTCATATTCGCTCTTTATCTTATCATAAACAGCAAAACTGATTTTTGAAATATCCAGTTCGTGATTTATAGCACGACGGTTCAGCGATTCTACATCGTCATATTCTACATGAAAGTTTATTCCTGTTGTGTTTATCCTTCCATTCACAAGTGCGTCGAACATAAATGTATCGTTCGGACAGGGAGAAAAGCCAAGCGTGAGATTCAAAAGATCAGCCATTTCTATATTACTTTTGATTTATTAATTTGAGTGATGTTTTCATCCCAGTTCGTTTAATAACTGATTGAGACTTAGAAAAAGATTTTCCAAAGCCAATGGAATGTTCCATGCATTTCTGTCTCTCTTTTCTATGTAATTTGATATCGCACGAATTTGCAGGGATGCAATATTTTCATGCTGACAAACATGAAAAAAAGCAGCGCCTTCCATCGATTCAACATCGGGATTTAAATGTTTTGTAATTTTTTCGATCGACTGAATATTACCATGAACGGTGTTTACTGTAATACCATTTACATTTCGCAAGCCGGGTGTTAAAATTCCAGATGACTCCTGATAAGTATCCTGACCCGAAAGCCCAAGCTGCTGCAAGTTGAGAAATTGAGCATCGTCTTCAGCGCCAAGTTCAGAGAAAATGTCCTTTTGAACCCGAACTACCTCTCCCAAAGCGATTGTGTTGTTGAAGGTGCCGGCAATACCGCAGTTTATTGCCAGATCCGGTTTTGCATGACTAAAATACCTGGTTAATAAATATGTTGTGGCAACCATGCCGACGCCTGTAATAAGATAGTCGAGGGTATGATGGGCTGGATTTATTCCTCTTAAGCGTGAAATTTCACCTTCTGTAGCAGCTGACAGCAATATTTTCATCGGGTTAAAGATACTCCAACGGCTGACATTCTTTTAAACGATTATCTTTGCACGTATTTCAATAAAGGTTAAATATTTAAACAAAATCAATGATTTACATTACAAGAAGGGAAACTTTCAGTGCAGCTCATCGCTTGGCGAGAAAGGACTGGAGCGATGCAAAGAATAATGAGATTTTCGGAAAATGTGCGAACCCGAATTGGCATGGACATAATTACATTCTCTGGGTCACTGTAAAAGGTGAGGTAAGTAAAGAGACCGGTTTTGTCACCAACCTTTCCGACGTAAGCGCGATAATAAAACAATATGTACTCGATAAAATCGATCATAAGAATCTGGATGAAGATGTTGATTTTATGAAGGGTAGATTGAGCTCAACGGAGACACTCGCTGTTGCCATCTGGGAGCAGATAGCAGGACCAATTAAAAATTTGGGATGCATGTTGCATAGTGTAAAAATTCAGGAGACAGAGAAGAATTGCGTTGAGTACTTCGGATAAAAAATAATCGATTAAAAGACTTTCGACTTTTTAAAAATACAATTACTATGGGCATCGACAAAAAAATCATCAGCGAAAACGAAATGGATGGTTATGAAAAAATTGATAAGTACAATGAGGAAAGCATCGATAAATTAAGAGCTCATTATAGCGCAATCATTACCGAGCTTGGTGAAGATGTAAATAGGGAAGGGCTTCAGAAAACACCAGAGCGTGTCGCGAAAGCTATGCAATTCCTTACTCATGGCTATGATCTGGATCCAGAAGAAATTCTCCGTTCAGCGCTGTTCAAAGATGATTACAGACAGATGGTTATTGTGAAGGATATTGAAATTTATTCGATGTGCGAACATCATATGCTTCCATTTTTTGGAAAAGCACATGTGGCATATATTCCCAATGGATGTATCGTCGGATTAAGTAAGATTCCACGAATAGTAGACGCTTATGCTCGACGTCTGCAGGTACAGGAAAGATTGACGACGGAGATTCGCGACTGTATTCAGAAGACACTAAACCCTTTAGGCGTAGCTGTCGTAATAGAGGCAAAACACCTCTGCATGCTGATGCGTGGGATTCAAAAACAGAATTCTGTCGCAACAACTTCAGCCTTTACAGGGGAGTTTGAGAATGATAAAACGCGTGGCGAATTCATCAGATTAATATCTGCCAAACTTTCATAAAAATTAACAAGGCAGGATTCTTGACTTTATCAGTCAAATCAATTGACAAAAACAATATCTTTGTTCTAAAATAGTTAAAGAAAAATGGAAAATAAAAATTGGGGTTTCAACCAAATTAATCAGATCAAACAACCTGGTGTTGCTCAGGAACCGATCGTTAAAACATTTATGTCGAGTGTTTTTTCTTGGATGGGCGTCGCTCTTGCATTATCGGCCATAACTGCCTACGTCTTTGGAAACGACATGGCTTATATGTCCTATCTCCGCGATCTGTCAACAGGCAAAATGACAGGCTTGGGATATATCGTAATGTTTGCGCCGCTTGGATTCGTCTTGTTAATGAGTTTCGGATTCAACAAATTATCTGGCATGGCGCTGACAGGATTGTTCTTGCTTTATTCTGTTCTAACTGGAATGAGTTTGAGTTTTATATTTCTTGTTTATGCTCAAACAAGCATCACGCAGATATTCTTCGTCACTTCTGCCATGTTCGGAACAATGGCATTGGTTGGCTACACGACAAAGACTGATCTGACAAAACTCGGAAGCCTTTTATACATGGCTTTAATCGGAATAATTATCGCTGCCGTTGTAAATATGTTTTTACGCAGTGATGCAATGAGTTATTTCATCAGTTTTATATCGGTGATTTTATTTACCGGTCTTACTGCCTATGATGTTCAAAAACTGAAAAATATCGGTGCCGGTGTTGAGTATGGCACAGAAGCTACGAGCAAACTGGCCATTATGGGTGCCCTTAATCTTTATCTGGATTTTATCAATCTCTTCCTTGCTCTGCTTCGTTTGTTTGGCAGAAGAAACTAAGGCATTAAAAGCTTTCTCTAAAAGTGCGATGACTTCCTCTAAACAGGGATTCATCGCACTTTTTTTTTCGAACATTTTACTTCGTACTTTGTCCCATCGTAAACTGAAACTATGAAAACATCCTATATTTTTCCCGGACAGGGATCGCAATTTTCCGGAATGGGAAAAGAGTTATATGAAAGTTCCGCCGAGGCAAAAAAAATGTTTGAACGGGCCAATGATGTACTTGGTTTTCGCATCACCGACCTGATGTTTTCCGGTACAGATGAAGATCTTAAACAAACAAAGGTAACGCAGCCGTCAATTTTCCTTCATTCTGTAATAATGGCCATGTCGATGGGAAATCAGTTCATGCCCGATATGGTTGCCGGACATTCTCTGGGAGAATTCTCTGCACTTGTGGCAAACAAAACACTGACTTTTGAAGACGCACTTTCTCTGGTAAAAGCGCGTGCCTTTGCCATGCAGAAAGCTTGTGAAGCAGTTCCATCAACAATGGCTGCTATATTGAACCTCGACGATAGTGTTGTCGAAAAAATTTGTGAAGAGGTTAGCGCAACAGGAGAGATTGTCGTTGCTGCAAATTATAATTGTCCGGGACAACTAGTTATTTCCGGATCGATAAAAGGCGTAAATGATGCCTGTGAAAAAATGAAAGCAGCAGGAGCGAAGCGTGCACTTGTGTTGCCAGTCGGAGGGGCATTTCATTCTCCTCTTATGACGCCGGCGCGCGAAGAACTTGCAGAAGCAATTGCAAAAACTGTTTTTTCTAATCCGATATGCCCTGTTTATCAGAATGTGAATGCAATGCCTGTAACAGATCCGGAAGAAATCAAAAAAAATCTAATTGCACAATTAACATCACCTGTTCGTTGGACTCAAACGATTCAGAATATGATTAACGATGGCGCAACTAATTTTATCGAAGTCGGACCGGGAAAAGTATTGCAGGGATTGGTGAAAAAGATTAATAAGGATATGGAAGCGGTATCAGCCTCAGTTGCCATTTAATATGTTGCTGAAACTGAATTCGGGATTCAACTTATGAGGAAATGGTTCATTGAAATTTTAACTGGAAAATCTGTAATTAAAAATTTTAGATTTATTAATCTCGCTGGCGATTGTTAGTAATCTTCCGGTACGATTGAAATTTCGCAGAAGCAGAAAAGGACATCAGCAAATTATGGCCTCATTACACTTACGCCAAAAGCCATATTGTTTTCGATCACGCTATAATCTGAAAGTTCAGTCATGTTGTCGCCGGTAATATCGTTGACATGATAACCGGTTGTGAAATATGTAGTATACTCTTCAAGATTAATTAAGTCAGCCATATTTATTATTCCATTCTGATCGAGGTCGCCATTGTAAATGGCAAATTTACC
Source organism: Bacteroidota bacterium (assembly GCA_031427625.1). Taxonomy (GTDB): domain Bacteria; phylum Bacteroidota; class Bacteroidia; order AKYH767-A; family 2013-40CM-41-45; genus JADKIH01. Next base: position 6,148 of record JANPNV010000082.1, on the reverse strand, counting down.
ATCTTGTAAATCGTATTGATTGTTACCATAAGCTTTTGAAATAGCGTTGGCAAAATCGTAGCTGATAATTGCATTATTCAAAGTAACTGCATTCGAGCTCCAGGTCTCTATAGAATTACGATGCTTCACAACAAGATAATAACTGTTATTGAAGAGGCTGTTCGAAAATATAAATGAGCCGCTACCGCTTGTATTAATTGTGCTTATAACTGTTTCAATTTTTCCATAAGGCGATGTTGACGCATGGAGTTCCAAAATAATCGTATCACAAACTGATGGCGAAATTACACCAGCCATTGTTCCTGTTCCACGATAAAATCCCTCAATGAGTAAATGAAGATTAATAGTTATTGAAACCGGCACGACAAGAAACGGAGAGCCACTGGTAGCGGTTCCGCATGAGTTTGTTACTGTTATATACCCTGTTGTTGCTGCTGCCGGTACAGTTGCCGTTAAGAGTGAACTCGAATATGTAATAAATCCTGCAACTGAATTATTGAATTTTACAGAAGTGACTCCTGTAAACCCTGATCCGTTTATTGAAACAGTAGTTCCTGTCGGACCCTGTAAAGGTGTGAAACTGTTAATCTGCGGAATTGGAGTAACAGTTTCTGTAATTGTGTTTGATGATGCCGGATTTCCAGTTACGCATGATGCAGAATTTGTCATCACACACATTATCTGATCATTATTCAAAAGGGAATTATCCGAATATGTTGCGCTGTTGATTCCTACGTTTGTTGAATTCTTCTTCCATTGATAAACCGGAATTCCACCGTTGACAGGCGTTGCCGTAAATGTGACATTCGTTCCTGCGCATATCGTTCCTGCGGGATTTGCAGCAATGCTCACACTTGCATTAACGATCATAGTCACTGAAATGGTAATTAAATTAGAAGTGGCAGGACTACCTGTAATGCATGCTAGGCCACTTGTCATTACACAAATTATCTGATTGTTATTTGTCAAGGAATTGTTTGAATAAGTTGAACTATTAGTTCCAACAACGGTTCCGTTAAGTTTCCACAGGTAAATGGGTGTACCTCCATTTGTAGGAGTAGCTGAAAAGGTTACGTTAGTTCCTGCGCAAATAGCTCCGGCTGGATTTGCCGAAATATTAACACTTGCAGTAGATGGCGTTGCAACACTCATCGTAATTGTATTGGACGTTGCCGGACTTCCGGAAACACATGAAGCTGTACTCGTCATGACACAAATTATCTGGTCATTATTCAGGAGCGAGTTATTTGAATAACTGGAAATGTTTGTTCCAACATTAGTCCCATTCTTTTTCCATTGATATGATGGGCTTCCGCCATTGACGGCTAAGGCAGTGAAAGAAACATTCGTGCCGGAACAAATGGAGTTAGAAGGACTTGCTGTAATACTCACTGATGCTGTGATATTTGCGTTGACAGTCATCGTAATTGAATTTGATATCGCAGGATTCGGTAATGCACAGGATAACGAACTAGTCATCTCACAACTTATCTGATCACTGTTTAGAAGTGTATTGTCAGAATATGTACTGTTGTTTATTCCGACAACTGTTCCATTCTTTTTCCATTGATATACCGGCGTGCCACCATTTGCAGGAGTAGCAGTAAAAGTAACATTGACATTCTGGCAAATTGCTCCCGATGGACTTGCCATAATACTGACGCTTGCAGTCGTGGAAGGACTAACATTAACGATGACTGTATCTGAATTAGAGCATGTACTGTATGAATTTGTCAATGTTCCCCTGAAAGTTGTCGTAGCGGAAAGATTTCCTGTTGATGCTGAATAGCTACTTGCTGAAAATCCGGATGAAGGAACGGTTGTCCATGCAACTGTGCCTGGTTCGGAAATAGTTGAACTAAGAGAAGCATTTAGAAATCCAAAGGAAGTGAGAGGAGATGCTGAAGCTGCTACAACCCAAGACGTGGAATTATTTACATCTGGACTAACGAGGATTACACCAGCAAGTGCCGACATAGAAGGTATCGTTCCGTTCCAGTCACTTGCGATTACTCCGGAAGCGACTGGAAAAGAATAACTGTTTACTCCAACTGCATCGATAACTGTTGTGCCGGATTTTATAATGTATCCGACAGCTGCACTTGATGATTGTGGATCAGAACTACCGCCTCCACGATAATAAAAATTATTTGGGTTATCTGTTCCGGTTCCATAATGAATCACCAGTGGTTGCTCTGATGGTAGAATCGTATTGGCTGGAATTGTATAGCTCAGGTTGAGTGTTGTGCCAACCCATCGTTGAATAATTAATCCGCCCGCATTCACACTTCCTGTGCCTAGATTCGTAATCTCCAGGTAATCGTCGTTGGTGTTTGACACCTCTAGAAAAGAAGGAAAAGATGAAGGGGAACCTGTTGCACCAATGAATTGTGATATTTCTGTAAATCGTAATGGAAAACTTCCTGTCTGTGATGGCGATGTTAACAAAAGTGTTGATGAAGTACCTGCACATATACTCTGATCAATTCCTGTAGATACTTGAGGAGTTTGATTAATTGAAACAGTTAACTTTTGTGTAGCACTTGCACAAGAGCCATTCATAGCAGTAACAGCTACTGTTCCGCCGATGGAAGAAAAACTAACATTGATTGAAGTTGTTCCCTGTCCGGAAGTTATTGTACTACCCGTCGGAACAGTCCAGACATAGGTTGTTGCGCCGGCTACTGCGGAAATACTATACGTTTTGCCTGTAAGAGAATTGCTGCATAGTGCACTTGCACCTATAATAGCACCTGCTGCAGATGGCGGAGAGTATGTGGTTATATAATTTGTTTTTGTTATTGTATTTGTTCCACCCGGTCCCGTCACCGTTAATGCAATTGTTTTTGTTCCTGAAGTAGTATAGGTAACAGTTACAGGTCCGGAAGATGTTGAAGTAGCAGGTGAAGCACCTGACCCAAAATCCCAAGCATATGTTGTGACGCTTCCATAGGATGTATTCGTAAATGTTATAGTCGAATTCGTACAAGCTTGTGTGACATCAGAATAAAAGTCAGCAGCAAGAGAATTCAATACAGGAATAGGACTTTCCCATATTCCTCTTCCATAGGTTCCGATTCTCATTTTATTGAGCGTATTGTTTATTTCAATATCGTTGACAACTACGTTTGGAAGATTTGTATAGAAGGGTTGCCAGGTGCTCATGTTTGCATCGATTACATAAACACCCACATCAGCACCGATATAAACTTCGGAATTGCTTCCGGCTCTGTATGCAATACAATTGACAGGAAGATTGGGAAGGTTGCCGCTTACATTTGTCCAGGTAACGCCTGCATCAGCAGAATAAAAAACTTTATTCGCAGCAGAATATCCGGAGAATGTCACCCAGACTTTATTAGCATCAGTCGAACTTGCGGCAACACCGGTAATCGAAGCGCTCCCTGTAGGAAGTCCTGTTGTTTTGTCGGTAAATGTTAACTGATCTGTTGTAACAAAAAGTTTATTTGATTTTGCTGCATAAATATAGTTTGCATTCGCAGCTGATAATGCGAGAGCTATTATTGAACCTGAACCTCCTGTAATCGAACCGACTGTTGTCCATGCACTGCCGCTGTTTATACTTTTATATACCTGCGATTTGCCTATGTAAATTGTGCTTGATGCAGCAGGCGACATTATCATCGGTGTAACCCATGCTCCATTTTCATTTACTCCTGTTCCGCCGCTTTGAACGATATTCGAGAATGAAGACCCGTTAGTTGTTTTTGAAATGGATCCGTAATAAATTTCTGCATAAGCAATGTTTGCATTTGTAAAATCATACATACAATCCATTCCGTCGCCGCCAAGAACTCTTGTCCATGATGTTCCATTGTATTGATCCGTTCCGTTATCCTGAGACCCACCCAATACTTTTGTAGTTGTCGTTGGAGACCATGCCATTTTATAATATTGTTTGATGGCCAGATTGGAACTTATGTCTGTCCATGTTGTACCATTGTTCGTTGTCTTGAAAATTCCCCCGTCATTTCCTGAATAAAGAGTTGTTGAACTTCCCGGCTGATACTCCAGCGCATGAACATCTGCATGTACATAGGGCTTGCTGAAACCACCGTACCAATGTGACTTCTGATCCCAAGTAATACCTCCATCAATAGACCGCCATTGATTAACACCACCTGTCATCACATCGTCGGCATTCGTCGGATTAATTGCAATCGATAGGTCATACCATCCCTGTCCGCCGGTATCAGTTCCGGTATCATATCCAAGAATATTCGGACTAGTAGACTGAACCGTAAACGTGTTGCCGCTGTCTGTTGATTTATATAAGCCATTAAAATTAGAACTAGTTGATGAAGCAAGAACATAAACAGTAGAAGCAGAAGCAGGACTTACGCCAATGGCAAGTCGGTTAACTGCTGAAGTAGCAGGTAAACTCGAAGTAATTATTGACCAGGATGCTCCACTGTTATTCGTTTTATAAAATGAAGTTGAAGAAGTAGCATATATTGTAGTTGGATCAGATGGGTTAAATTCAATGTCTTTGAAATTTCCGGAAATAATACTCGTCCATGATACGCCAGCATCAACAGTTTTAAAAATACCAGTTGATGAAGCAACGTATAAAACAGTATGATCTGACGGGTCCATAATTAGTCGGCGAATGACATAGGAAGAATTCACCTGAAAAGTTAAACCGGTTGTTGACCAGGTAGCTCCGCCATCTGTAGATTTCATAACACCGGTTGTATGTGTGTCACTTGCATCACCGTCGCCTGTTGCCAGAAAAAGTACAGACGTATTTGTAGGGTCTATAACGAGATCGGATGCGCCAACAACGCTGAGATAATCAGTTGTTGTACTCCACGATGTTCCTCCATTCGTTGTCTTCCACATTCCACCTGCGGGGGATCCGACATAAATAATTGAACTGTTTGTAGGATCTATGCGGACAAAGTTAAGTCGTCCTGAACCGCCACTAGAAGCAGGGACAGATGATGGACCAACGAGTGACCAGTTGCTTATTGTGCTTATCGTATTTCCTCCTTGTACCGGACCGCCGATCCGGAAAACGGATGATTGTAATCGTGAGTAATTTTCAAATTCTGTTTTAGTCCGCCTTGGCAAAGAAATGTTTCCGGAAGGATAAACTCTGGGCTCCATAAAATATTCCCAACGTTTATAAATTTCGAATCCTGGAGTTTCTTCCTCTTCTTCCTGCTTTGCATTTTTCCCCTTCCTGAATTTCTCTCTGAGCATTTTGGCATTCTGCTTTTCGTATTTGCTGAATGCGTCTTTTATATCGTAAAAATTTGCGCTTGGATTATCCATTAACTGATACCATTCTGGGCTTCGCTTTTTCTGTGAATGAGCAGGAAATAGAAATGATACGATTAAGACAAAAGTTAAGAGTACTGTAATTCTCATGTGATATTCAAAACAGTTTATGGATTATAGGAATTCGCCAACAGATGGCAGGTAAAGTGCCTGTTGGCATGAATCCGAATATACACTTAATTTGTACATCTCTGCAATATTTACCTGCCAGAAACAGGAAATAGGTGGTAATAGCGGATAAATATCAATACGAAAAGAAGAGTTTATTTCTTTTTTGTCGTTATGCTATTTAATATTCATTCTAGGTTTGACAATGACAGAAGGGTTAAATTGATAATAATATGATTGTCCTTAATTTCAAGAGCTTCTTAATATTATCCTGATATTGTAAAAAACTCTGACGTAGTAATATTTTCAGAACAATAGACGTAAGTTTGAAGTGTAAATAAAATAAATGAGAAAATTTTTACTCCTGTTCGTAATTCTGTTTGCATCTGGTAATCCAAGAATTTGTGGTCAGTTTACTAACGTAATCATTGACAATAATTTTGGACCACAGGAACCTTCCATTACAATAAATCCGATCAACGTAAGTCAGATGGCTGCAGGTTCGAATACCAATAACAGCTATTATTCTGTCGACGGCGGAGCAACATGGATTACTACTTTTATCAATTCGTCATTAGGATCGACAGGTGATCCATGTCTGGTTTCAGATTCCCTTGGCAACATTTTTTATTTTTTTACCATTTTTTTTTCAATTTTTTTTTTATTTTTTATATTTATTCACCCTTTTAACCTAAACACAACCCACAAACCCCCCCCCCCCCCCCCCCCCCCCCCC
>JANPNV010000081.1:0-33874 GCA_031427625.1 Bacteroidota bacterium | reverse complement strand
TGCACTCGATACTGAGAGCGAGCGATTGGTTCAGGATGCCATCATTCACCTCATGAAAAACAGAACAACACTTGTAATTGCACATCGTCTTTCAACGATTCAACATGCAGATGAAATCATCGTTATGCAAAAGGGAGAGATTATTGAACGCGGTCGCCATCCGGAGTTAATTACAAAGAATGGGGTTTATAAAAAACTGTATGACTTGCAGATGTTTGTGTAATTTTTTTGTGATAAATAAATTGCAAAACCACCAATATTTTCATAAGTCTGATTACTCCGAATGATGAATTTACAGGTAATCTATTGTGCCTCCCCAAAAAAATAGTATTTTTATTTTATTATAAAATTTAAAAATCATGAAAACAATTATAAAATTTTTCATTTCCGTATTCTTGTTAATTCATTCTCAAGTTTCTTCTCAGGTTCTTAATGATATTGTTGTTTTTAATAATTTTGTAAGTGTGACAAATAATGATTTAGTAAATCACTTTTACGGTGCGCATTCATTAAGTGCAATTCCCAATAATGGAATTACAGGTGGATGCCTTCAAACTGCTGATACAAATGATTGGGGAAATGATATTTCCACCTACTGTTCAAAATTTGCACATCTCCACGATACGACTTATTATATAAGCCTAAGTTTCTATTATGATAGCTCTCTCGTTTTATCAGGAATGCAACACCCTGTTTCGATTTGGTTTCGATCACATAATTATCCTAGTCATTCTATTTCGGCGTCAATTTCAAATTCAAAAAAAATGGAGATTCAATCGGATAGTCTTTTTTTAGAATCGTCCGTGTTACCGTTAGTTTCAGGACATTGGAATGAATTCACTGTAACCATTTTTAATTTAAATGCTTTCCCGAATGAATTAAATATGGGATTATTAACTCAGGATCTTGGTTTACTTGGTACCAGTCCTCCTGTATATCTTGATTTAAAATACTTCTACTTTATTGATACCGTTATGACTTTAGATTCTACAATTGATATTTCAATTGCAGGCTCTCGAAATGGTGGCGCATCTTATCTAGATAATTTCATTTTCCATGGAGAAAAAAGTATTGATAGCTGCATTTCTACCTCTATTAATTCGGCAATTCACTTATCCGATAACTTAAAAATAAATTCCCAAAATGGAATTCTAATTATAGAAGGTGATAATATTTCCGGGAAAGAATGGAATGTTTTTGATATGAGGGGGAAAACGATATTATCTTCGTCCTTCAATGCCGATAAAAATCAATATGACATTTCCGCATTAACTACAGGCATGTATTTTTTAAATATATATAATAAAACTCTAAAGAAAAGTTATCGATTTACGGTTTTTCAATAAAAAAATAATCCATAATTGGATCCTTTTACAAAACTTATCTTTTAAATTTTTTTCGGTAAAGATATTTACTTCACCGTTTCATACCCCTTTTCATTCCACATCAATATTCCGCCTTCGAGGTGATAGACATTTTTAAACCCTTTCTTCTGCATTTCATCGAGTGCCTTTCCGCTTCTATTGCCTGAACGGCAGTAAATTTCATACTCCTTATTTTTATCAAGACTATCAAGTGCCGATGAAAACCCTTCATTGTGATAATCGATATTAACCGCACCTGGAATATGACCTTCGGCAAATTCTTCCGGAGTGCGGACATCGATGAGCATTCCGTGTTCACCGGCAAGTATTGCCTTCAAAGAATCTGCAGATACACGATGAGTGCTTTCACTTTGCTGGCAAGAGCCATTGAGAGCAATCACGAGAAGAAATATAAATAGTCGCATTTTGATTTTTTTAGATATAGAATAAAGTTACAGAATTATATGATAATAATTCTTTAAAGACGATGCTTTTTATTGAAGATTTCCTTAGTAATAAAAGATCATCAATAAACAATTTACTGAGTCTACTCCACTGACTGATTCACTTTTTCAGGCCGCATCTGCGGGAAGAAAAGCACATCCTGAATCGATGCCGAATTCGTCATAATCATGGCCAGGCGATCGATGCCAATTCCTAATCCAGCAGTCGGCGGCATTCCAAATTCCAATGCGCGAAGAAAATCTTCGTCCAGTTGCATGGCCTCTTCATCGCCTCTCTTTCCTAACTCAAGCTGATCTTCAAAACGCTTACGCTGATCAATTGGATCATTCAATTCAGAGAATGCGTTACAAATTTCTTTTCCATTGCAGATGGCTTCGAATCGTTCTACAAGTCCGGGCTTACTACGATGCTTTTTTGCCAGAGGACTCATTTCAACAGGATAATCAGTGATAAATGTCGGCTGGATGAGATGTGCCTCACACTTTTCTCCGAAAATTTCATCGATCAGTTTTCCTCTACCCATCGACTTATCCACATGAATTCCATGATCACGAGCAACAACTGCGATCGCTTCCTCATCCATATCTGTTATGTCAACACCGGTATAATGGGCTATCGCTTCATACATCGTAAACCGTTTCCAAGGACGCTTGAAGTTGATCGTATGCTCTCCAACTTTCACTTCCGTCGTTCCATGAATATCCATGGCAATACGTTCTACCATTTCCTCAACGAGGTTCATCATCCATTCGTAATCCTTGTATGCTACATACAATTCCATCTGCGTAAATTCAGGATTATGAAAACGATCCATCCCTTCATTACGAAAATCTTTGGCAAATTCATATACACCTTCAAATCCTCCAACGATGAGTCTCTTCAGATATAGCTCATTAGCAATACGAAGATAAAGCGTCATGTCGAGAGTGTTATGATGCGTCTTAAACGGACGTGCAGCAGCACCGCCATATAAAGGCTGAAGAATCGGTGTTTCTACTTCAAGATATTTTTTTTCGTTCAGAAATTTCCGCATCGAAGTAGTAAGAGCAGTGCGCTTTACGAATGCATCTCTTACTTGCGGATTCACGATGAGATCAACATAACGCTGACGATAACGCATTTCCGGATCTGTAAGAGCATCAAAAATATTTCCTTCTGCATCCTTCTTTACGACAGGCAAAGGCCTCAATGCCTTACTCAATAATTTTATTTCATTTACGTGAATACTTGTCTCGCCCATCTTAGTGACGAAAACATATCCTTTCACTCCGATAATATCACCGATATCCAAACTCTTTTTGAAAAGAAAATCATATTCCATTTTATCCTCGCTCGTGCTGATGTCGTCGCGTCGGACGTAAATCTGAATTCTTCCGTCACCATCCTGCAAAACCGCAAACGAAGCTTTTCCCATGTCACGTACGCTCATTATCCGTCCCGCAAAACTCACCTCTTTGTAACTGTCTGGATCAGTTGCAAATCCTTCAAGCATTTCAGTCGAACTGTGAGTAATCGGCCATAATTCCGCCGGATAAGGGTCTATCCCTCTCTGAATAAGCTCTTCAAGTTTCTGTCTGCGAATGACTTCCTGTTCATTTAACTCCATAAAATATCAATTTTGCCGCTAAGATATGCCTCTATTAACTAATTAGCTATGCTTCATTTCAGAAATTGATTGCATGCTTACTAATGAATTATATTTTAAATTACCGTTTCTTTACTTTTGCATATCAAAATAACAAAAATGATGGACATGAAAAGCCTTGTCGGGAGTTTCCCGGCACAATTAAAGGAAGCGGTTGAAATTGGAAGCCGCGCCAAATTAAAGGGAACCTCTATTGAGATAAGAAATATTCTCATCACGGGACTAGGTGGCTCAGGAATTGGCGGCACCATAGCATCTGAAATTGTCTCCGGCGAATGTCCTTACCCCATTACTGTAAACAAAGATTATTTTATCCCTGCTTTTGTCAACAAGCATACGCTCGTTATTGTATGCTCATATTCCGGAAATACAGAAGAAACAATACAGGCTCTTGAAGCATCAATCGGTAAAAATGCAGTGATTGTCTGTATCACTTCCGGTGGAAAAATTTCAGCGATCGCAAAAGAAAATGGGTATGACACCATCATTATTCCCGGAGGAATGCCACCAAGAGCCTGTCTCGCTTATTCACTGGTACAGCTATTTTTCGTTCTGAATAAATACGGAATGATTGGCGATGGATTTATTAAAAACGTAAATGATTCTATCTCCTTACTAGAAAAAGAAAATAAAACTATTTTATCGGAAGCTGCCGCGATCACTGATTTTCTCTATGGAAAAATTCCTGTCATCTATGCTGTTGATGGTTATAATGGTGTTGCAACTCGCTTTCGTCAGCAGATAAACGAAAACTCAAAAATGCTTTGCTGGCATAATATACTTCCGGAAATGAATCACAATGAGTTAGTAGGATGGGCAGATAAGAATGAAAATCTTGCAGTAATAATACTTCGTAACAAAACAGATTACTCCCGTACTCAAACGCGGCTCGAAATAAGTAAAGAAGTTTTCAGCAAGTACACGCCCCATGTCTTGGAAATTTGGTCGAAAGGAAATTCACCTCTGGAGCAGTCCATTTATCTGATACATCTTACCGACTACGTATCAGTAATGCTCGCCGACAAGAAAAAAATCGACGCCATGGAGGTTGATATTATTAACCATTTGAAAGGAGAGCTTAGTAAAATATAAAGTCAAAAAATACTTTTTGGAAATTCAAATTATTTTTCAAAATAAAGTTGTTGAGTAATGAAGATTAATATGCCAATGGATAAAGAGGTTGACAATCATAATTTGAAAGTGGAAAATGTAACGTTCCGCGATCTGGGGCTGATTGATTATCAGGAAGCCTGGAGCCTACAGGAAAATCTTTTCAATGAAGTGGTAAATCGGAAGCTTTCGAATAGACAACTGCCGTTAACAGATCAGGAACCTCAGCAACATTTTTTACTCTTTTGCGAGCATCCACATGTATATACACTTGGCCGCAGTGGAGATGAAAAAAATCTCATCGCTTCTGAAAATGAGTTACAGAAATTGCAGGCAACATTTTTCAAGAACAACAGAGGCGGAGATATTACCTATCATGGTCCCGGACAAATAGTCGGATACCCAATACTCGATCTCGATTATTTCTTTACTGACATTCATAAGTACCTTCGATTTCTGGAAGAAGCAGTTATATTGACACTAAAAGATTATGGCATCAATGCTGGACGTATTCCCGGATGCACGGGAGTATGGCTCGATGCAGACAAAGGAAAATTTGCACGGAAGATTTGCGCCCTCGGTGTGCGCTGCTCTCGTTGGGTAACAATGCATGGATTTGCTTTCAATGTCAATACTGATCTATCCTACTTCAACCATATTATTCCTTGTGGTATTTCCGATAAAGCAGTTACTTCTCTAGAAAAAGAAATTGGAAAAAAAGTAGATATAGAAAAAGTAAAAAATGAATTACTCAAAAATATTTCCACTCTTTTCGGAATGCAGCTGATTTCCGATGTAAAATAATTCATGAAATTATAAACACCTTCCTTTTATAATTAATCATTGAGTTTTGTATCGTTGCATTTTTTTCACTGTATTTTGCAGTCATGGTTAAGAACAACAGCAAAAGTAAATTCTGGATCAGTCTCATTTGGGGACTAGGCATCATCATCATCAGTATAATGATTGCAATATGGATTTCTGGCTATACTTATATATACAAGACATTGATCTATACCTATCCCGGGATTGATGACATTAGTATTTTCAGTACACGCATAGTAAAGGACAACAATCCACAGGAATGGCCTGTTTCAACACAATACAATAAAGTTGCATTGCCTCATGACCTTACATTAGAACTTGAAAACAATGAAAGCGTTGCCTTTCTCGTAATTAAGAATGATTCTGTAATACACGAACAATATTGGGATAACTACAATAAAAACTCGCTTAGTAATCCTTTCTCTGCTACAAAAAGTATTGTAGGTGTACTTACAGGTATTGCTATCGGCGAGGGATTAATTTCCGCTGATGACGCAGTTGGAAAATACATTCCTGAATTTAACTCCGGCGAAAACAGTAAATTAAAAATCAGACATCTGCTTACCATGAGCTCCGGACTCAACTGGGATGAAAGTTATAGCAGTCTTTTCTCCTTGACAACAGAAGCATATTATGGTACAAACCTGAATCAACTTATTACAAATCTTAAAGTTGTAGTAGAACCGGGAAAAACTTTTCGTTACATGAGTTGTAACACCGTTTTGCTTGCTATGATTGTTTCGAAAGCATCAGGAATGACCATCTCTGCTTATGCCGAGCAAAAATTATGGAATCCCATTGGCGCATCGCAGCCTGCATATTGGTCGCTTGATCACAATGAAGGACTCGAAAAATCTTATTGTTGCTTTTACTCTACTGCAAGGGATCTGGCAAAAATTGGTAAACTTTACCTCGACAGCGGGATATGGAATGGCCAAAGAATCGTTCCGGCCGACTTTGTCAGAGAATCTTTAACACCCAATAACTGCTTAGATGAAAATGGACATCCTGTTGACTATTATGGATACCAATGGTGGCTGACTGCAATAGATGATCATAAAATATTTTATGCAAGAGGAATCCTCGGTCAGTATGTTGTCGTGATTCCTGATAAAAAAATTATTTTCGTGAGACTGGGGAAAAAACGCGGAGAGAAAACCGGCAACAATCAATATACAGATATGATTTCCTATACCAAGGGAGTTCTCAAGACTTTTTAAAATTTTCATTACCGGAAAAACACCAATTTGACTTATCTTTGTAACAGTTATGCTAAAAGATATTCCAAAATTACCTGTAGAAAATATCGCCATCGCCATCATCAGAGAACCAAACAATGAGGGTGAACTTACATGGAATGCCTACCTTATTAATCTCTATGACCAGCCTATAAGTAATGTACTTGTTAGCTCAAAGGGTTATGGGCATTTTGAAGGTCGCGACGTGAAAACCTCTGTTCTGCGACATCTGATCGGAAATGTCGACCCGAATGATTATGCCAAAATAGAACCAATCATGGATAATCTTTTCGGATTAAGCAATGAATTCTGGGTAAGTTTCTATAAAGACAAGGATATCTATGATAAGAAATATATTTTTCTGCCTGAATCTATTACCGAAGATAATCTGACCTTGATTCCTGTAATTAATAAGCCAGGAGTGATGATACGCTGATTACCCGCTTATATTAATTGTGAGTTTAATTTACCACTATTACCTTCGTCAGATAATACTTTGTTAGCATGCTGGAAAATGTAAATTATCGGAACATTCTTTTTATCGATATAGAAACCGTTCCTCAATACAAAAATCACAAAGAACTTCCTCCACATATTTCAGAACTATGGGAGAAAAAATTTTCTGTACTTAAAAAAGATTCGGAAGAAACGGCTGAAACTAGTTACAAGCGTGCAGGAATTTATGCAGAGTTTGGAAAAATTATCTGTATCTCCTGTGGATACTTTACAAATGATGATGTGTTTCGAATTAAATCTTATTATGGCAATGATGAAGGTAAATTGCTTAGTGACTTTTCCACACTGTTAAATAAATCTTTTTCAGCCCCCGATAAATTACTATGTGCTCATAACGGAAAAGAATTTGATTTCCCATATTTATGCAGGAGGTTACTGATAAATGGTCTGCCACTTCCTGCTATCCTAAACATCGCCGGAAAAAAACCCTGGGAAATCGCACATCTCGATACGATGGAGCTTTGGAAATTCGGTGATTATAAATCGTATACAACATTAAATTTATTGTGTGCAGTATTTAATATACCTACTCCGAAAGATGACATCGATGGCAGTATGGTATGGCAGGTGTATTGGGAAGAAAATAATCTGGAACGTATTGTTTCCTATTGTCAGAAGGATGTATTAACCGTTGCACAAATATTCCGGCGATTCCGGGGTGAAGAGTTAATTAGTGATGATGACGTGGAGATAATGAACTAAATTAATTGCTGCACCATAATCCAAATTGATTAAATAATTTCCAGCATTAATGCAGTTGTATAATTTTATTTTCGTCTGCACTTTTGAACCATGCATGAAAACGAAATTATTACCATTACTCTTGACGCTGCCTTTAAGATTCACCGCAGTATTGGCCCGGGATTACTTGAATCTGTCTATAAGGAATGTCTTTGTTTTGAACTTACCAATTATGGATTATTAGTTGAAAAAGAAAAACCAATACCTTTAATATACTCCAGTATAAAATTAAATATCGGTTTTCGAGCTGACTTAATCATTGAAAAAAAAGTAGTTATTGAAACCAAATCAATCGATTACTTATGTGATGTGCATTATAAACAATTGCTGACATATCTTCGATTGACTGATTGTAAACTAGGGTTGTTATTAAACTTCAATGTTTCACTTCTTAAGGATGGAATAAAAAGGGTTGCAAATAACTTATAATAGATAAGATAATTTGTAGTTTGAAGATGGGGTGATGTTTTCTTTCTCGCGGCGGACGCAACGGTTACGCGGCGATCGCAAAGGGAAGTTATAGCAAAAGTTAGTACCGAACACTTTCTCGCGGCGGACGCAACGTTTACGCGGCGATCACAAAGGGAGGTTATATCAAAAGTTAGTACCGAACACTTTCTCGCGGCGGACGCAACGGTTACGCGGCGATCGCAAAGGGAAGTTTTATCAAAAGTTAGTACCGAACACTTTCTCGCGGCGGACGCAACGGTTACGCGGCGATCACAAAGGGAAGTTATATCAAAAGTTAGTACCGAACACTTCTTCGCCGCGTACGCCGCGGTCACTCCGCGATCGCCGCGAGAAACAAAATAACGTACGCGCCCCATCCAATTTCCCCAATCAGTCAAACAACGAACGCAAATGGAAATTAACACATCAAATTGTTAATGAAATCTCATCCCCGCTTTTATCCACAATAACCTTCCTGTTATATTTACAACCGAATGTCAATCCTCAATGTAAATAACCTCCATGTAAATTTTCAAACCGAAGATGGTTTTGTTAATGCTGTCAACGGCATAACTTTTTCCCTTAACAAAGGCGAAACAATCGGCATCGTCGGTGAAAGCGGTTCCGGAAAATCAGTGACATCGCTTTCTATTATGCGCCTCCTTTCTCCTGAAGCGAAAATATCCGGCGAAGTAATTTACACCACTTCAGAAGGGAAAACAGTAAATCTTACACAAGTACCCATTAAGGAAATGAGAAAGTACCGTGGAAATGAAATCGCCATGATTTTTCAGGAACCCATGACTTCTCTCAATCCTGTCTTCTCCTGCGGGAAGCAGGTTGCAGAAGCACTCATCCTTCACAAAAAAATGAATGCAAAACAGGCTCGGGAAAAAACAATTACACTTTTCGAAAAAGTAAAACTCCCTCGTCCGGCACAGATGTTCCACGCATATCCTCATCAGATTTCGGGTGGACAAAAAACAACGAGTGATGATTGCCATGGCCATGAGTTGTGATCCAAACATACTTATCGCAGATGAACCAACAACTGCTCTCGATGTTACTGTTCAGGCTACCATCCTCGACCTCATGCAAAATCTGCAGCAGGAAAACAATACCGGACTCATCTTCATCACTCACGATCTTGGCGTAGTCGCAGAAATAGCCGACAGGATTGCAGTCATGTATAAAGGAAGAATTGTAGAAGAGGGAAAAGTCACTGATATTTTCAATAATCCAAAACATCCGTATACAAAAGGACTACTTTCTTGTCGTCCCCCACTTAATAAACGACTTTACAAACTTCCGACGATCCGTGATTTCATGAATGAGCAGGAAGACGGCACTATCACAGAAATAAGAAGTCATGTCAACGAAGTATCGAATGAAATATTACCGTCGGAAACAAAGGCATCGCATCTGAAACTTTACGCCAATACTCCGATACTGGAAGTAAAAAACATCAAGGTTCATTTCCCTATTCGAAAAGGAGTGTTCGGAAGAGTGACTGATTATGTCCGAGCTGTTGATGATATTAGTTTCGATGTTTTTCCCGGAGAAACACTCGGTCTGGTCGGTGAATCAGGATGCGGGAAAACGACATTAGGCCGGGCAATTATCAGACTTATAGAACCAACAGCAGGGAAAATCATTTTCAAGAGAAAAGATTTTTCAGCGCTCTATGGCAGCGAGCTTCGACGCATGCGTAAAAATATTCAGATAATTTTTCAGGATCCATATTCATCATTAAATCCACGAATGACAATCGGCAATGCCATTCTAGAACCAATGAAGGTTCATGATTTACATCCCGGTCAACGAAAAGAAAAAGTATATGAGCTCCTCGAAAAGGTGAACATGAAACCCGAGCACTTTAACCGTTATCCTCATGAATTTAGTGGCGGACAACGACAGCGTATTTGCATTGCGCGAGCACTTTCTTTACAACCTGAATTTATCATCTGCGATGAATCCGTTTCTGCACTCGACGTTTCTATCCAGGCACAAATCCTGAATCTCCTTAACGACCTTAAGCGCGATTTTAATTTCACCAGTATCTTCATATCTCACGATCTTTCAGTTGTAAAGTTTATGAGCGATAGAATGATCGTCATGAACAAAGGAAAGATCGAAGAAATCGGCGATCCTGATCTTATCTACTCTAACCCGAAATCAGAGTATACTAAGAGGCTGATTGAGGCAATACCGCAAGGGCAGATTGGTGAAGAGGTAAGAGGTAAGAGGTAAGAGGTAAGCTTTGCCAGATTTAATTTGAGAACTCATTCTTGCTGCTTACTTCTTCAATATTTTTTACCTTGCAGCCCATCATATTATTTTCTGATTAATGAATGCACCAAAGTGGGCTGTTATTACTCCAATGGCTAATGAAGAATCTGATTTTGAACCATTTATAATTGAGCTAAAAAAATCGCTCGATGTTATCGGCAACGGCAATATCTATTTTATTGTCGATAATGTTTCAAAAGACCGGACCCTTGAACTATGCAAGGAATTAAGTAAAAATGATAAACGGTTTGTGACTGTTTGGGCGCCTGAAAATAAAAATGTCGTTGATGCATATATTCGAGGATATAAGGAAGCATTAAAATCCGACGCCGAATTTATTATTGAAATGGATGCAGGACTTTCACACAATCCCGCTACACTTCCTGAATTTATAAAATATCTTACAGCTGGCTATTCATGCGTATTTGGAAGTCGATTTATTGAGGGTGGATCAATGGGTGATTCTCCCACAAATCGTAGATCGTTATCGAAGTCAGGAACTGTACTTTCGAATTTATTACTTGGCACCCGTCTGCATGATATGACTTCGGGTTATCAGGGATTTCATAGGAATGTGGTTTCCAAATTTACAGATTATCAATTAAAATCAAGAGCTCATTTCTATCAGACAGAAATCCGTTATCTATTAAGGAAACATAAACTGATCGAGATTCCTATTCAATATCAGGCACCATCACCGAGGGTTTCTAAAAAGGCAATTACTAATTCTCTTGAAACTTTATTGTATTACTTTTGGCGCAGGATAACATTTCGTTCAATTTCACTCTGATGCATTCGAAAACTTCATTAATAATAACTTCCATCTCTGCTCCTAATCCGGTTATGAAATCCATCGCCGAGGGATCAATAAAAAACAACATCGATTTCATTGTAATAGGAGATGTTAAATCACCAACGGAATTTAAGCTCGAAGGATGTCGATTCTATTCCGTGGAAGAACAACAAAAATTAAATTACCGTCTTGCAAAAGCACTTCCGGTAAAACATTACTCACGAAAAAATCTCGGCTATCTGCTTGCCGCTAATCAGGATGTCATTATCGAAACTGATGACGATAATTTTCCTCGCGAAGAATTCTGGAACTTGCGAACAAAAAAAATTAATGTTGAGTCAATTGAAGGCAGTGGCTGGACAAATGTATATCGCTATTTTTCTAAAAATAATATCTGGCCAAGAGGATTTCCACTTGAAAATATTTTAACTGATAATTTCCCGAAAGGAAAGTCAGGAATTATCGATGCTCCAATTCAGCAGGGACTTGCGGATGAAAATCCGGACGTAGATGCAGTATACAGAATGTGTCAACCGCTACCTGCAAGTTTTGATAAGGGTAATCCTATTGCACTCGGAAAAAACTCATGGTGTCCGTTTAATAGTCAGAATACAACATGGTTTAAAGAAACTTTTCCATTATTATATCTTCCCTCTTATTGCAGTTTCCGAATGACTGATATCTGGAGGAGTTTTGTTGCACAACGAATAGCATGGACATGTGGTTGGCCGATCACTTTTCACAGCTCTACTGTCTGGCAGCAGAGAAATGCCCACAGTCTGATAAAAGATTTCGAAGATGAAATTCCCGGTTATCTAAACAATGCAAAAATTTGCACTATGTTAGAAAGCCTGGATTTAAAATCAGGGACAAATAATATCCTTGAAAATATTTTACGTTGTTATACTTCTCTCACCGAAAACAATTTTGTAGGCAAGGAAGAAATGGGTCTTGTTGAGAAATGGCTGTTAGATATCGGCGATTCAGCAGAGAAATAATTAATGAAGAAACTGATTATTTATTCATTTCTGATCCTGTCGATAATTATTTTCGCGTTAGGAGGATATGTCTATTATAAACGCCATCCTCATCCTCCTGACGGAAATAAAATTTACGGCGATCAGTTATCGGGTATATATACAGTACTGCAGGTTCGTCTAGATTACGAAGATCTATCACTTTTGGACAATACAAGTACTGCATCATCTGAAAAATATTTTTCCGGAAAAAATAGTTGCAAACTATCTTCAAAAGCAGAATATGGTTCTTGCCTATCTTTACCGCTAAATACATTTGATGATTTTAATGACATTACTCAAGTCGTTGTCACTTCCAAAATATATTCAGCTGATGCAGATGAGGCAAGTTGGGTACTTCAAATTGATGATAAAAACGGCAAAGTAGTTTATTGGACTAATATTGAATTTCCAAAAACAAATGAATTATGGAAAGAAGACAAAACCACTTTTGAACTTGATACTATAATAGAAAACGGAACTACACTGAAAATATATCCATGGAATAAATCATTGAAGACAATTTTTATTGACGATGTAATAATCGATTTCCAGACTACTCATAAAAGTGCAATCAATAAAATGGCTTCTGATAAATCGCGTATTTATTGTGACTTCGAATCTCCGGAACAGGCAGGGACTCCAAATCTGTCATCAAAGCAGGCACACTCTGGAACAAACTCAGTCTTATTAAACCTAACTACTGAATACGGTCCCCAATTTTGTAAAACTATCAGTCAGGTAACAAATGACACACTTTCCCGAATATCTGCTTCGGTATGGCTATATCCTCAAAAAGAAAAACTTTCTTGTTCGATGGTATTAATTATTAAAGATAAAAACGGTAAACAAGTATTTTGGTCAGAGAAAAGTGTAAAAAATAGTACGCTCCATAAAAATGAGTGGAATAAATTTAATACAGACTATTCATTTTCCCCGGAAGAATACCGGAAATTTCAATCAACTGATAATGCCTGCATTTTTCTATGGAACAGAGATGGCTCCGATATTTATGCCGATGATTTTGAGATCGTATTTGGAACAGAATTACCGCGCTCTGGTACATCTCCAAATGTTGACGTTCAAGAATTAGCTGGTAAATCATATTCTTTTGATCCCTATAAACCACCATTCCAATTTCAATTTTTTGAAAACGAAAAAATAGATGTAAGTCCTTTCCTTCCACAAAATCCAGATAACAAATATGAGTTCTTTCCAACAGACCATTTTTTATCAGCCAATACCGATGGAGATGATAAAAATGAATTATTAAGATTCAGAAATGACTCGCTGGATATTTGTTCATACGACGATGTCACAAGAAAATTCCAATGTAAAACATGCTTTATCCCCTCCTTGATTAACCCTTCACTTTGCCAGTTTCTGTCCGGAGATATTAATGGTGATGGAGTAGAAGAACTGATCGTGATGAACCCAACGACTTCAAAAATTCAAACTTATGGATTTAAAAATATTTCCGAAAATAAATTAAAATTACTCAGTGAAATTAATTTGCCTATTAAAAGAATTCGTTTTATTAGTTGTGGAAAATTTGATATTACTAATCATTCCGAACTTCTTTTTTTTGAAAATGAATCTTCAAAATTTTTTATAATGTCTTACGCAAACGATAACTGGAAAATTAATCATCAAGGTAATTATAATTTAAATATTGGCGACGCTGCAATTACAGGAATTGTAACAGGTAAATTTTTAAATAATCAGACTGATAATATAATCATTACATACACGGTAAATAATTCTATCGGCTTAACCACATTGCAGTACATAGAATTTGGAAACACATTTCAATCTGATTATCCGGCAAAAAATATCTTAAATTACTTTTCCGGAAATTCCATATTACTGAAAGGAAATTTTGATAATGACAATTTAGATGAGCTTATCCTGTTTAATACAAAAAATCGATTTGACATGAAGTTAATTGACAAGAACGATAATGGATTTTATATTAACGGTCAAGTAGAGTTTAAAGGATATACATCAAATGAAAATCCAAAATTTTACGAATTTCCTCTTGCAATTACCGGCAACTTTATAAACAAAAATAATACTTCCATTTTATTTGTACTTCGGAATTGCAACGACAATTCGTTTGATGGCAAGCATTGTAATAGTTATAGCAACATTCCATATCTTCCTAATACTGTTGAATTTTACATCACATCGAAATAATATGCGACTAGCTAAAGCCCGATTATGTTTTTTAATGTGTTTCATTATATGCGCAGCTTGTAAACATTTGACTGATGAATCAAGGTCGACAAATTCTAATTTTGATGTGAAAGATTTTCTAGCACTCACAAATTTTCCTTCAACCTCCAATAAGGCATTAAAAAATATCGATTTAGAATACGACAATGCTGTTAACTCCGGTTTTCTGATTCCTGGTAACAATCAGATATCCGGAAATCATTTTATCTGTTCATTTTCTATTAAGAATAATTCGGGAATTTCTAAAAAATTATTATGGAAAATTTATTACAAGAATACATCCTATTGCTTTCCTGAAACGAATGCTACCACAAAAGGCATAAATGAATTTGCGGAGGAGAATTTTTACGGAAGCTACATAGACAGTACGATATTGTTCAATTCAACTGTTGAAATTCCTTCTGATGGGGAATACCATGAAATAATTGATTCAATCCGTATAGCGGGAAACCCAAGAAATGAAGATTATTGTTACTCAAATGGCATTAATAACAGATGGAGGAGAAATCCAAGAGTTGGTATATACAATTTTATGCTTGTTGTTACTGACGCTTCTGGAATTAATAAAATACCAAGTTATATTCAGAATATATCTCTTAGGGAAAATAATCATTTTATAACACCATACTATTATTTTATTGACGGAGATGGGAAAAACATTCCTAACACTGTTGTTTTAAACGCTAAAGATTCGCTAAAAGTATCAGCAAGACCAGATCTTGGAAAGGGTATTTATATCAACAATGATTTTTTTAATGATGAGGTCATTAAAAATAACGCTAATGTAGGATGCGGAAATGATCCCAAACTTTTCAAAACAAGCGCCTTTTCTCAGTTTATACATTACATCGACAAGTCTGCAAAACTTGAAAATATTCCTGTTATAGATGATGTGATCAATAATAATTATTCAAAGCTTGATTATAACTGGAATAGAAATTTTTACAGAAAGGAGGAACTTATTAGTACTACTCCATTAACGACTAAGTCACCTTGCGAAACCGTTTACTCTGATCCTGTCAATCGTAAAATTATTATTCATAACCCAAAGAGTACACCCGGAAACTGGAAAAAAGAAAATGTGGGTATCATAACCAGGCATGGACTTACTTATGGAAAAGTTCGTGTTAAGGTAAAACTCACTCAGCTACTTAATATGAACAACGTTTGGAATGGAATTACAAATGCTATCTGGCTTATATCCCAGCCAAATGATAAATGGAATTATCGAAGATCTTGTCCAAATGGCGGATATTTTAAAACCTACTGGGGCGGACCAAACGATGAACGCATTAACAGGAGTGATTATTCGGAAATTGATTTTGAAATATTAAAAACAACTTCATATTGCCCTGACATTAATTTTCCTCCAGTATATAGAATTCCTGTATCTGATTCTAAGAACATTGAAAAATGGAATACTCCGCTTCCGGAAGAAATATTAAAAGAAGATGGTAATATAACGGTGGCATGTACGAACTGGGACATGGCCTGCCGGCAACCTGAAAATTTCGGAACAGGCTGTAATTCCATTTCATATTTAGGAAAATCTTTTGAAGCACATCGATGGGATGAAAACTATAGAGCGATTACTGAAAAGAGATATGCGCCCGATGATGAATTATTCGGATCACCATATTACTATTTCGAAATTGACTGGAGGCCCACTGAAATTATCTGGCGTATAGGTCCAGAACCTGACAAAATGTATATTGTGGGATATATGAACGAAAAGATAACCAGCATACCTAACAATCAGATGTTGCTAATCATTACTCAGGAATTTCATAATACTAAATGGTGGCCAGGTTCACCATTTCAGCAAGAAAATATTCCCTTTCCTCTGAATGATATAAATGGCGAAATTTATGAAATAGTTATTGAGTAGTAAATTAAAATTCTTTTTATCAGTACACAAAAATATTTGATTTAAAAAATTATCAGAATGCTATCAGATAAATATAAAACTACAGGAGAAAAATTTATTTATCCGATACTGATTATCATCGGTATAGTATACCTTTTTGAAGCATGGCGATTTCCCGGTTCGTTTCAGGGTGGTGATGGAATGAAACACTTTCTTACAAGTAAGTACTCCTGGCATCATCCCGGTCTTTTTCTGTTTCTTTGGGGAAAGCCATTTTTCACAATCATCAGCTCGCCTTTTTCTCAATTCGGACTTTTGGGAATTAAGGTATTCAATATTATATGTGCATTATTCAGTGGCTATTTAGTTTTCAAAATTGCTACTGAGTTGAAAATGAAAAATGCAATTTTGGCTACTATTTTTTTATTATTTACGCCATTCTATTATTTTGGAACGAATAGCGGTTACACAGAAGTTTTCTTCGGACTCATAGTTGTATTTACAATATATGAATATATAAAAGGCCGTTATTTCTGGTCGACCATATTAATTTCACTGCTTCCATTTGTAAGATCTGAAGGATATCTCCTTCTCCCGCTATTTTTTGCTATTCTGGTTTTAAGAAAAAAATATTCTCATGTATTGTTGCTCGGATTCGGAAATGTAATTTATTCTATAATAGGATACTTCTATTACAAAGATCTATTTTGGATTCACACGCAAAATCCATACGATGGACACATGGCAGAAATTTATGGTCACGGTCCTTTATTACATTTTATCAATGGTGGTTATTGGGTATGGGGCAAGCCGCTAATTGCACTTATAATTTCAGGCTTGATATATGGATTAATAAAATTATTTCGGAAGGATAAACTTGAAGTACGCTATAAAGCAGAGGAATATATTCTCATATATGGTTCCGGTCTCGTCTATTTTATCGCTCATTCTATTTTTTGGTGGAAAGGACTTTTTAATTCACTTGGATTAGAACGAGTCCTGATAGCGATCATCCCCGTATCTGCTCTGATTGCTTTGAGAGGAATTAATTTTATCATTTCACCGATTCCGAAAATAGTTTTTTCCCGAATAGTTATTCTGTTTTTCCTTGTCTTCATTGTATTAAGTACATACAGGCATGATACCTATCCGTTAAAACTAGATCCGGAAGAAGACGTTGTATTGAAAATGAAAGATTGGTATATCAATTCTGGATTTAAAAATCGAAATATTAAAATGTTTTATCTGCATCCATATATGCCAGAAGCTCTTTCGTTTGATCCATTCGATACAGAAAAAATTGGAGAGCTTTGGGGAATGTATCCAGCATTAAAAAAATATGGTTATGATGGTATGCCGGATAGCTCACTTATTTTATGGGATGCTCATTACGGAACAAATGAAGCGGAACTTCCACTTGATACATTATTAAACGACAATCATTTTCGTCTGATAAAAGCATTTCAACCAGATGCTCCACTTAATGTACTTGGTAATGTTCCTTTCGGAATTTATGTTTTTCAAAAAATAAAACCCGAAAATAATATTACGGATACTATCAGCATAAAAAAATATGATTTTGAAAATGATAGCGACATCGTAAACACATCAGCAATTACGTCTAATCAGGCTTATTCAGGAGTGAGAAGTTCTGAGTTTACAAGTGATCAGGAATACGGACCATCAATCATTCAGCACGTAAACACTTTACGAAATATTGATGCGATTCAATGTATTACGCTTGGGCTTAAAATAACTTCAGCAAATAATTTAGAAGCATTAGCAATTTTGTCAACTCATAAAGGCGATCAACAAACCGGATGGCATAGTTTTCCGATTAAATATATTACAGACGGAGACAAATGGAAAAATATTACCGGTCATTGGATTATTGACACGAGCATATTGAAAGAAGCTGATTTCATAAAAATTTATCTGTGGAATAAAGACAGAAAATCATTTTTTGCAGATGATTTTGAAATAAAATTCTTAAACAGATGTAATTGAAAAAATATTAATGCCGCCTGAATTATTTCCTGTTCCACAGGTTATACTTCAATATACACCAAATTGCTCTGAAGCCATCCTTCCATCCAATCTTTTTTCCTTCTTCATATGTTCGGCCATAATAGGAAATACCCACTTCATAAATTCTAACCTTAGGCACCCTTGCAATTTTTGCGGTAATTTCAGGTTCAAAACCAAATCGATTTTCCTTTAATCTGATGTTCTTTATTATGTCGGCTCTGAAAAGTTTATAGCATGTTTCCATGTCTGTCAGATTCAGATTCGTAAACACATTTGAAAATGATGTAAGAAATTTATTCCCCAATGAATGCCAGAAAAATAAAATTCGGTGAGCATTACCACCTAAAAATCGCGATCCAAAAACCACATCGGCATAACCATCTATGACTGGTTGTATTAATAAATTAAATTCATTCGGATCATATTCCAAATCGGCATCTTGAATAACAACATAATCACCTGTTGCTTCTTTAATGCCCGTATGAATCGCTGCACCCTTTCCGGCATTTTTCTCGTGATTGTAAAGCTTATATTCGATATTCGGATGCTCCTTAAAATAACTCTCGATAACAGATTTTGTATTATCGCTTGAACAATCGTTAACGATTATTAACTCCATGACAATTCCATTCGTCAACTTAACATTTCGCAGCTTATTAAGAATCAAGTGTACAGTCCGCTCTTCATTATAACAGGGGACTACGACAGAGAGTTTTGTAAAATTCATAAATCGATAAAAAGGTTGTGCAAATTAAATAATTTATTGGCAATTATTAGAGAAAAAAGATAAGCAAGTGTATGATATTTAAATTTTCCCTTATTCAAATAACCTTCTTTTTAAATCAGATATCGTGTCATTACTCACTGTAATAAAATCAATATTTATGTCATCAACAATAAATTTTTTCTTCTCAGGATTCCAGATATATATTCTGATAATATCAGTCGTTGACTGAATTCTAGGGAATAGCATTTCCACGTCTGTCTTAGCCCATTGATTATTACCCTTAGTTTGAAGTTTATATGATTGCCAGAAATAAACTTTTTCTGAATCGCTCACAATTTCAAGTACAAAAGAAGCACTAATCGGGTATTGTGAATTTATTCTTAACCTTGCTATGAGATAATTAACATAGGAACTATCGCACATTATTTCCAACGGTTTTATTGAAAGACCGGTTCCATAAACAACAGATGAATTAAACTGTCCGACATTGTTAACTGTATCCGTGATATCAAATGTTCCGGTTTTTCCATTCGCCCAATCACCATAGCTTTTTTCAAATGTATTATAAAAGTGCATGACCGATTTTTGTTTCGTTAAATCTATTCTCCTTCCTTTTAAATTAAAAACAGAAAGTATAATTCCGTTGTCGCGTCTTAAATTGAATTCAGGTTTTCTTTTATAACCATTGCGGCCTGAACGATATGCAGTAATGTAATAATCCGACAATTCCATTTCATTTCTAACAGACAATCGCCGTTGCTCTTGTGCTGAAAATAAATAGGAGTTGAAGAAAACAGGCGGCAACTCAGCAGCACTTAATGAAATGTGATCTGACGAATCGTTTTTCAAAATGTATCCAATGGCTTCTCTGTAACTTAATCCCCAGTAATCGACTTCGAATTTTAATCGAGCAACTGAAAGATCCTTTCCTGCAAGGGAATTAAAATATACGTTCTCATATGGATGCAGCGTAATCATGGTATTCAAAATAAATATCAGATAGATAATAATAGTAGATGAAATTAAATAGTTCATCATAATACTTTTCCTTATCAGAAAATAAATAAATTCAATACCACTTAAAGAAACAAGTATGATGGCTGAATAAATAAAATACAAATGTCTCCATCCATCATAAACTACGGAGTTCATAATAATAATTGCTGAAATCGGAATTATTATTATGAATATTGCCAACCATTCTATTGTTGTCAGGTTTCGTTTCTGTAAAAACTTTTTAAACAATCCAATAACTCCTGCGAAAAAACAGATCGTATATAAAACAGGAGTAGTTACAAGAATCCAAACTGGGATATAATGCCACGGGAGTGATGTTGCGGGTAAACTTTGTCCGAGGTAAAAAACATTTTTTGTCCATGGAAATTTACTCATTTCAGTAAATGCGGATACAAAATGATTCAATGGATTTCTCCATAGTACAGGCCACAATAAAATAATTGAACCGATTAAAATAATTACGGATAAAATAAACAACTTTGAAAGCTGTTTTCGTCTATCTGCATTTTTAAGAAAATCTATCAAAAGAAAAATTCCTGTTATTGCCGGGATGATTACACCCATTATCCTTACATCAATTACAAATGCAGAAATAACCGCATTCCAAATTGCTGATGAAGCATTCTTTTTTTCCAGAAACCTGATCGACGTGAAAATATTAATAACTACAAGTGATGCAAATGCAAGATCCTTTGAATTATAAAATGAATCTGCAAAAATCCTCGGACTAAGTACAAGCATTACCGGACCCAGTAATGCAATCCATTCCGATTTCGATAACTTTTTACATATCCGATAAAAAAATAAAACAGAAACTGCGAACAATAAAAATGTGATGAGATGTCTCGTGAAAAAGATGTCCCTCGTTTCTTTTATGTTAAAAATACGCTCAACTCCATAGAGAATAATTTCAAATGCAGGGCCATGGTATTTTGCATCATCACTAACGAGCGATTTATAATCGCCTTTAGTAATAAAATTCCAGTTTAATTCTCCAAGATCTGCCCGACAGGCCGATTCATCCCATGAAATTCCGTAATCTTTGTAAACAAGAAATCCAGTTATTAAAAAAGCAGCATAAAAAATTAGAAATATATTTTTCGAAGTAAGTCTTGCTGACTGAATCATGTAAGAATATTAATCGACATGCCACATAAAATAAAAAAATAGGGAAATATCAAAATATAGCAACTGCCATTTTTGACAGAAAATATTTACAGAACTATTTCCTTCACATCGTCTCCGATAATTAATTTTCCTTCCGTAGAGTTTTTTACCATTTCAACTGTAACGCCTGGCGCAAGTTCAAGCAACTTGAAACCGCCCTCAGGTAAAACATCAAACACGCCAAGTTCGGTGACAATTCTCTTTACGCATCGGAGCCCTGTTAATGGAAGTGTACATTTCTTCAGCAGTTTTGACTCTCCGGCTTTATTAACATGTTGCATGGCTACAATAATATTCTTAGCTGATGCGACCAGATCCATTGCGCCACCCATGCCTTTAACCATCTTGCCGGGAATCTTCCAGTTCGCTATGTCGCCATTCTCGCTTACTTCCATTGCACCGAGAATTGTAAGGTTTACTTTTCCGGCACGAATCATTCCGAAGCTCATCGCCGAATCGAAAAAAGCCGAACCGGCAACTGTCGTAATTGTTTGCTTACCTGCATTAATCAGGTCGGCGTCTTCTTCACCCTCAAAAGGAAATGGACCCATTCCCAATAAACCATTCTCCGACTGAAGAACGACATTCATTCCCTCAGGAATATAATTTGCTACCAGTGTCGGAATACCGATTCCGAGATTTACGTAGTATCCGTCCTTTACTTCCTGTGCGATGCGCTTTGCGATTCCGTTTTTGTCTAGTCCCATATTGTGTGATGATTAGCGAATGTGATAATGTAATAATGTGATAATGTAATAATGTGATAATGTAATAATGTGATAATGTGATAATGTGATAATGTGATAATGTGATAATGTGATAATGTGATAATGTGATAATGTGATAATGTAAATATTTACGATAAAAAATATTTTTTAATTCTGCTTTAATGATTTTTTTGAGGATGAAATTATGCGGGTAATGATTTTTTCTATAGTGTCTAGTCTCTCTAATAAATCATTTGGATCTGGATAATAACAAGAATATTTACATACTAATAACCAATATTTTGTTTCATCAGATTCTTTTGCGGCAATTTTAAATTTGTGAATAAAATCGAATTTGCTTTCAGAATTTTGAGCCTCCCATACATTTGCCCCGATACTCGTACCCGATTTTAACAATTGATTAAAAATAACATATCTTCTATTCGTTTCTAATAATTCACAGTACTTTATTAATTCGAGAGAAAATTCAAAAGTTAATTTAACGATTAAATTTCCCTCTATTTGTTTAAGATTCATTTCTCAGTTTTCCTGCAATTTTTAAATCTTCAGAAAACCATACAACCAATAAATGAAGTTTATTTTAAGAATTAATCAATTCCAAATCATTGAGTCAAATCAATAAATCGCCTAAACATCTTCCCTACCTTCAATTACACACCATTTCATTATCACATCATCAAATTCGCTAATTATCACATCCGTTTCCGAACTGTCCTCTGCTCAATCCTCTTCTCATAATCCTTCCCTTGAAAAATACGATGAACATATATTCCGGGTGTATGAATATTATTGGGATCGAGTTGACCGGCGGGAACGAGTTCCTCCACTTCTGCTACTGTTATCTTTCCTGCCATGGCCATTAACGGATTAAAATTTCTTGCTGTCTCTTTGAAAATAAGATTTCCATGGGTATCTCCCTTCCATGCTTTTACTAATGCAAAGTCAGCCTGAAATGCATATTCCATAAGATATTCTTTGCCATCAAAATTGCGTGTCTCTTTTCCTTCAGCGACTTCTGTTCCGACACCGGCAGGAGTAAAAATTGCAGGCATACCATAACCGGCAGCGAGACATCGTGTCGCGAGAGTTCCTTGCGGTATCAATTCAACTTCTAATTCACCACTCAGTAGCTGTCGCTCAAATTCAGCATTCTCTCCTACATATGATGAAATCATTTTCTTAATCATGCGCTGATTCAAAAGCAATCCGAGTCCGAACTCATCAACACCGGCATTGTTTGAAATGCACGTAAGTCCTTTTACTCCCAGCTTAATGAGAGCCGTTATACAATTCTCAGGAATGCCACACAAACCGAATCCGCCAACCATCACAGTCATGTTATCGGAAATTCCTTTAAGAGCCGCATTGGCATCGGATACAACTTTATTCATAATATGATTGTTAAATATTTTTCTGAATGAAATTAGTATTCAAATGTATGATAAGCCATTCAGGAATGAAAGTAAAAAAGGAAACAGAAATGCAGAAAATGTTTCTAGAAGTTATCGAAAAGTTTTGATTTCTCCTCACCGGGCTGAACATACTTATCGCAATCGAGCTCGACATTAAGAGGCTCGTCAGGAGCCTTGAAATTACCTTTCGAAATAGGAATTGAACTATCTGCATAAACTTTCTGCATATACAAAGCCCAGATGGGTAATGCCGTTCTTGCTCCTTGTCCCATCTCGAGCGAACGGAAGTGAACGATCCGGTCTTCGCATCCTACCCAGCATCCAGATACAAGATCAGGGGTAATCCCCATAAACCATCCATCACTTTGGTTTTGTGTTGTTCCTGTTTTTCCAGCTATTGGATATGTCAATTTATACTGGCCACGTAATCGTGCACCTGTTCCAAATTGTACCACTCCCTGCATCAGACTTAACATGAGGTATGCTGTCTCTTCACTTATTGCCTCCACTTTTCGCGGAACAAATTCCTGTAAAACGTTGCCATTCTTGTCCTCAATCCGTGTAAGATAAATTGGCTGGGTCCATACACCTTTATTTGCGAATGTAGAATAGGCTCCAACCATCTCATATACTGAAACATCGGGAGTACCCAAACAAATAGCAGGAACAGCATCGATGGGAGATGTGATTCCCATTTTTCTTGTTATCTCAATCATTGCCTGGGGACCGAATTGCTTCATCAGATAAGCTGAAATACAATTGACGGATTCTGCCAGACCTTGTTTGAGTGTAAGCATGCCACCGTACTTATTATCTGCATTTACCGGCGACCATTGTTCACCTGTTGGAAGATCAAAAGTTACTCTCACATTCGGAATTTTATAGCAGGGAGAATAACCCTCCTGCATAGCAAGAGTATATAGGAATGGTTTGAATGTTGAACCTACTTGTCGTTTTCCTTCCTTTACATGATCGTATTTAAAATAACGGTAATCATTCCCACCGACCCATGCACGTACAAAACCCGTCTTTGGCTCCATAGACATAAAGCCGCATTGCAACATTTTCTTATAGTATTTAATACTGTCAAGTGGTGATAGTGTGGTATCAACATCTCCATGCCAGGTAAATACCTTCATTTTTCTTTTTTCCTTAAATACTTTTTCGATTTGTTTCTCCGTTGCTTTTGTGGCCTTCATCGAAATATATCTTTCTGTCCTCTTCATGGCATCTGTGACAATTTCATTGTGGCCCTCCCAGGGATCTTTACCCTTCCAATGCTCATTAAATTTTTTCTGTAATTCCGTCAGGTGTTCTCGCATCGACTCCTCAGCATAACGTTGCATAGTGGAATTAATGGTTGTATAAATTTTCAACCCGTCAGTATAAAGATTGTATGGTCTTCCTGTGGAATTATTTACATTCTCCTTACACCACTGTAGTAATTGTCCTCTTAATACTTCGCGGAAATATGTAGCGAGTCCGAAGTTATGATCCTCCATCTGGTAATTCAATTTGATGGGAATAACTTTCAATGAATCAAATTGTTTTGCTGTAATGAAGTTGTATTTTTTCATCTGCGACAAAACAATATTGCGACGCAGGAGTGCGGGCTTGGGATTTATATTAGGATTGTATCGTGATGGGGCTTGAAGCATTCCAACCAACAGTGCAGATTCCTGTATATTTAATTTGGCCGGATCTTTTCCAAAGTAGGTCTGAGATGCAGATTTTATACCATAGGCATTGCTGCTGAAGTCTACTGTGTTAAAATACATGGCAACGATTTCCTCCTTCGTATATCTACGTTCAAGTCTTATGGAGATAATCCACTCTTGTAGTTTTTGAATAATGCGTTCGCTTTTACTCTGTGGTTTTTTATGAAAAAGTTTTTTTGCAAGCTGTTGTGTTATTGTACTTCCGCCACCAGCTTTTCCGGCGCGCACGACTACACGCATAAGTCCGCGCAAATCCACGCCACTGTGTTTATCGAAACGAATGTCTTCAGTCGCTTTAAGGGCGTTGAGTAACGTAGGGGAGAGTTCGTAATAGTGAATGTTTGTCCGATTCTGAAAATAATACTTCCCCAAAATAACATGGTCGGAAGAAATTATCTCTGATGCAAGATTACTTTTAGGATTCTCGAGTTCTTCGAAAGTGGGCAGATCCTCACCGATGTACCCATTAGCTGCTAAAAACAGTACGCCTATGAGAGCGACGACTGGCAGGGCGACGACAATCCAGAATACTAATACATATTTTCTGAATTTATGGTTCGAAGTGGCCTTGGGCATAGCGTTGATTAAATTCCGGAGTTTTTAAAAGTAGTAAATTATGGGAGTTGCCTTCTTATTATTATTGACGAGATATAAACGGCATACTACTCATTTCATTTTATCAAAAAACAGGATTATGGATAATCTCTGCTTTTTCAAAATACAATCAGCAGAAAAGGAGTAAACCGCATACGGTATTTCCTTTTCTGCTGAATTGGCAATGTTTATCTGATAGAATAAAAGCTAAGTAATTTTGGGATTACTTTTTGAAAGTATCGGCCGAATTAATGATTCTCACCTCTTTGATTACAATCGAATACACTGCTACATTATTATCTTCATTAAGAATAGACTCTGGTAAAGATGACTTCAGCGTATTGCTATATGACATCGGAGAAGGTTTGTTTGATCGCATGCTTTCTGCCAGCGCATTCACTTCCGTTTCGTCTGTAATAATGACTACTTCCATATTCTTAACCTGCCAGTATTTTTTCATTGCAGCGTTTACATCTTCAACAGTTAACTTCGAAAGTAGCTGGTCGAGCTCGCTGATCCAATCCTTGCGGCCATAAAATTTCGAGTCCATTAAATATCCTAGTTTCTTTGCAGGAGTTTCGATGTATAATTTCGAATAACTTTTCAGAAAATCGCGAGTAGTTTCGAATTCTTCTTTTGTCAACCCATTTTTTATAAGCAACTCCATTTCGCGAATAGCCATTCGTAATGCATAGTGTGCATGTCCAACAGTTATCTCGGAGAGTTCTTTATACTGGCCCTTTAGTCCCTTTGCAGTCTGCACCGGTCTTAGCCAGATGCTGAAATAATTTAACGAACGCGGCGTGCCGGGAACCGGAAGCATGTTCGATCCACCGTTTTCATACCATTCAATATATGTGTAGTCGCCATAATTCATTGAGCGTGCTTCACGGATTTTTTGATACAGCCGTGAATAGGATTTACGGTGTTCGCCAAGCCAGCTGTTTGCAACCATAAGCGCAGCAAAGTCATTGTTAGACCGCGTAATGTTCATCGGGAATCCTGCTGAAATTGCGGAACCAAGTGCTCCGGGTTTTGAAACAATATCGACAGTTATTCCTGAAGGCGATGCGGGCTGAGTGAGTGCAGGAAGAACAGGTTTCGTATCTGGCAGAAGAGCCATATCTGTACTGATCCGACTTACCATCGACTCCGGATAATCGCCAGCCAGTCCAATAAGAATATTATTACGCGTAAACATTTTGTTGTAATGCTGCTTTACATCATCAAGGGTAATTGATGAAAGTGAAGCAACAGAACCGTCAGTAAGATGACTATAAGGAGTGCCTTTGAATAGAATTTCTTCCAGGTATTTTTTTCCATATTCTTCATCAGATGATTGTCTGATTACCTCTTCAACATAATTTTTCTGATTTGAAAGAAGACGATCGAAATCGTTTTTGTCCATCGAAGGCGTTAGAAGTAGATCTTTTACAACAGTAGTATAAAACTGTTCCAGGTGATTTGTCGGTACTTGAAAAGTAAAAATAGAAACTTCTTTATCGGTGAAGCTGCTCATGTTAGCAGCCCATGGATAAATCATTTTTCTGATTTGCGTTGAAGTCATTTTCTTCGTTCCGCTTTGCGTAATCAAATCGGCCGTAAGTGTGGTAAGTCCTTCCTTGCCTGCAGGATCGCTTATTGAGCCATTTTTAAAAACAAGACGGATGACGACCTTTCCGGATCCGGGAATTCTTAACTGAACGACGTCTTCAGCGAATGCTGAGGAAGTTATTATTGCGAACAGGAGAACAAATATTTTTATGGTGTTTTTCATTTCTTTACTGGATTAAAATTTACTTTTTCATCTGCTGATATAGTCGCAACGGTTAAACGCTCCGGAGTAAAATATTTTTTCGCAACATTTACGATATCCTGTGCGCTAACAAGATCGTACATCGAATAATAAGTATTGATGGATTCAGGATTTCCGGAAACCCATGTGAAGAAACTCAATGTCTGGGCAATCGCAGTAGGGTTATCTATCCGCATTATCATGCTATTCTTGAAATTTTCCTTCGTCTCTGCAAGAAGTTTTTCATTCAACGGCCTGGCTTTGGCATCGTTCAGCGTTCGCTCTATCTCGTTTTTTACATATGGAAAATCCGCAGCGTCTACTAAAGATCCTTCAACAGAAATCAGAAAAGGATCGCGTGTGGTTGTTGCATCAGCACCAAGTGAACGAAGTTTTTTCTCATTGATGACAAGCTTCGTGTACAATTCAGAATTTTCGCCGAAGTATGCATCACATAAAATATCAAGCGTTGGAAAATCAGTTTCAGTCTCACTGAAAGCAGGACCTTTATAATTTAGACTCAGGTATGGAGGAAATCCCGGCTTCTGCAAATTTACATAGCGCGTTTCCTTCTGTGATGCCTCAGCTGGAACGACAGATTGGTACGATCCTCTTTTCCAGTCGCCGAAATATTCGAGGGCAAGCTTATTTACATTTTCAGGTGTAACATCACCAACTACGATGATTGTACAAAACTCCGGACGATAATATCTGCTGAAAAATTCGCGGGAGTAATCGTATTGATTCGGCATATCGACGATGTCGTCAAAAAATCCCATCGTTGTATGCTTGTAAGTGTGAGAATCAAATGCAGTATTCTGCACCATCTCATTAAGCTTCGTATAGGGATTAGCTGAGTTTTTTGTGTACTCGCCTTTTACTGCGCCTGCTTCAGTCTTAAAATCCTGCAGTGAGTAAGAAAGATTTTTAAACCTTTCACTTTCCAACATGAACATCGTGCCCAGTTTGGATGCATCGCCCGTCATGTGATAGAGCGTACGATCCAGACTCGTATTTGCATTCGCCGATGCGCCTGTCGATTTTAAAATCTCATTGTATTTTTCCTTCGGATATTTTTCTGTACCGCGAAACATCATATGCTCGAAGAAGTGAGCAAAGCCCGTCTTTCCCGCTTCTACTTCATTTCTGGAACCCGCTCGTACAACAATATAGAATGCTGCAATTCCCGGACTCTGATAAGGAACGGTAACGACATTTAATCCATTCAACAGTTTCTGCTGGTGAATTCTGTACGGAAAAGCGGTCTGCTTTCCCTCAGAAACTCGTTGATTCTCTTGATCAGATCTTGCAGCAATTGGTTTTACCATCGATTGCTTATTCGTTTTATCTACCTTCTGAACATTGCCCTCTTTTTTTGGTGGCTCATCACCATAGACAAAATAAATTGAAGCAAGGGCCATAAATAATATGCTGCCTGTTACAAGTTTGAAAGTTTTCATTGGTTGAATTTATTGAATGGCGAAAGTATCGTTTTCATGGCTATCTGAAAAGCTTTTAACCGGGATTAACCTGTTCTTTTAATAAATTCCAAATGAAGTTGATTTCATCCTAAACATAACATCTCTGTTCTTCAAAGGAATAACTTTAACTTTTACATTAAACACAGATAATTATCGATTACATGCATCATGAATTTTAATGTCCTAAAAGGCCTTTTACTCCTTCTTTTCAAATAAAAACTAAAATAACAAAATACCCTGTTTCAATGTTTATCAAACTCGTTTGAATAAAAATTGTGGGGCCAACTTGATTTAGAAAGCAGGCTAAATGCTAAAAAGGAAGATTATCCGCAAGCATTTTTGCCGTCATCCCGTTGCATAACAAAAATCAAAATCCTAAAGAATCTATTTTAAGCGAATCGCCACCATTCTCAGGAAAATAATTTTACCTTGTTTAATATATTAAACTTTTTAAAAAATGATTATGAAAAATTCTCCCCCCCCCTCAAGCAACTTCTAAATTTTCTAATTCAATTTTAAGTAATCAGAAAACTAAATTCTTTCTATCTGTAATTATTCTTTTTATTTTTTTTAACAACTCAGCCGTATCACAATGTCTTGCTCCTGAAAAACCTGTTATTATTGGTCCAACTTCCCAGTGCATGGATTTGATACTACCTTATGATTACAATGTGATTAATGCAATAGCTGGTGTAACAT
Organism: Bacteroidota bacterium; assembly: GCA_031427625.1. Classification (GTDB taxonomy): domain Bacteria; phylum Bacteroidota; class Bacteroidia; order AKYH767-A; family 2013-40CM-41-45; genus JADKIH01. Next base: position 3,954 of record JANPNV010000081.1, on the reverse strand, counting down.
ATTCGTGGACTTGTATAGGTGGGGCAGTTACCTCTCTTAGTAGTTCTTCAGCAACAGTTTTATGGGATGCAACATTTACTGGGGTTTATACTCTTACCGCCTATTATGCGCCGGACTGTTATTCAAATCTTTATTTGCAAGACTGTAATTGTCCTGTGCCTTCAGGTGCATTTGAAATAATAAATTTAAACGACGCTAATTTTTCGAGCTTAGCAGATATTGCCAATGCAATAGATCCGCTTCATTCCTCTGTTCAAACAGTTCTTATTGACCATATCTGGGTTAGGGGAGCGACACTTTTTATTCGGGGACAATTCGTTGTTCCGAATACACAGATACATTTTCAGGATTGCACCATTTACATGGATAAAGGCAGTGTTATATTTACACCTAATGCGATTTCTGGTTTTGGTCAAAAATATGATCATTGCATTATTAAAGGGGTTTGCGACAATATGTGGGAAGGAATTCGTGTTGGCGAAGAAGGGCATTTACAAATTGAAAATTCTTCATCACTTAGTGACGCTGAATATGGAATTCGTATCAATCATAAAATACATATATCTCTTAAGGACTCTTATTTTTATCGCAATTACGTTACTGTATATGGAGAACCACTAAATAATGATCAAAACACTTTTGATGGATTGGTTGAAAACTGTGAATTTGACGGTAGCCAAACTCTTGCTGCAGGCAGATATAATGGACAGGATTTCGCCGGCCAGATAGCACCCAATGGTCGGTTTCCCGTTCCACAAAATAACAGAACATTTGCGGCAATGGAATTACATAACCTTTGGTTAGGTGCTACAAATGTAGGAATCCCATTTAGCACAAGACCTTCCAGGGGCAATGTTTTTCATGATTTGAATGTAGGAATTTATGGGAAAAACAGCTATATTGATGTTTTCAATTGTAATTTTAACAATATAAGTTACGTATCAGGTTATAGTCTCTATGGCGATTTTTCAGGAACCGCCGTTTATGCTGAAACTGATAATTCATATTTTGTTCCAACACAAATTAATATTGGGAATTACAATACACCTTCTTATTCAAAAATAAATAATTTTAGAAACATAAGAAGGAGCGTCTATTTGCAAGGAAATCTTAATAGCTCAATAATCTCAAACACTATTGAAGATAATATTTACGTGGCAGTAGAAATAAAAAGATCGACGGGGCATTCACATAATATTTACGCTAATACGATTAACCGAACTCGATTCGGAATTTTTAGTAATATAAATCAGCTTTCGACAATGCGTATAGATGGAAATAATCTAACTTCAACGAATGATCAAAGAGCAGCTCGCTGGCTTATAAAAATATCTGATGCGGGTTCAGCCTGCCAGGCAAACGTAATTAATAACGTATTATTAAGCTACTCTAACTATGGAATAGTCGGATGGAATAATGTAAATAGTATTTATCGGTATAATGGAATCACCATGAATCATACAAGCCTTCCAAATTCTGGTTCACATGTTTATGGCCTAGGTTTATGGAGCGGAAACAGGAATACTGTTGATTGCAATTACAGTGGAGGTCCTACTTCGCCTCCAAACATTTTCTATAACAACTATCAGAGGAGTTTTTATTTTAATATGACATCTGACAATACTGTGAGTTGCAATGTTGCCACGAGTAGTTTTTTTGGTTATGAATTTCTTTCAAATTGCAACCCGACTAAATTTTATGGCAATAGCCATGATGACCTTTTTGATGGAATATTGATAGGCGATTATTTCAATCAGCTTGGCGGCGATTTCGGAAATCAGACAATCGTGAATGGAAATAATACGCCGGGAAATATTTATTATGGAAGAGATAATGCCGGCAATTTTACGCATGCAGCTACTATGACGATTAATTCTAATCCACCAACGAATGGTTTTTGGGTGAATAGCGGGTTATATTATCCATTGGTAAATTCTTCAAGTGGAGGATCACCATTTAATCCAAACCTTGCAAGTAATGATCCCTATAAATGCATTAACTGCGGATCTGGTGGCGGCGGAGGAGGCGGTGAGCAAGGAAGTGCAGAATCAATAGTAAATATTCAGGCAAGTCCTATTAGTATTGACGAGGAACTGATGAAATGGGATAGAGAAAAAAAATTGTATGAAAAATTACTAACGGATTCAGCATTACTTGACAGCAGCATTGCGCTTCAAAATTTCATGGATTCACTTCAATATAACAATAAAGGAAAATTCGGAGATCTGACGAATGAATTGGCAGGAATTTCTACTGAATGGCTGAATGGCATTCCCGATTCATTATTACAGGTTTTGATTAATTCTTCTGAAAACAAAAACAATTCGATAATCCCGGATTATAGCTTCGAAGAATCGCAGAAAATCATCAATGAAATTTTATTGAAAACAATTCTGAAAGGTCTTTTTGAATTTAACGAAACACAGACTGAGAGTATCATGGAAATAGCCAATTCATGTCCCTATATCAATGGGCCAGCTGTTTATCAGGCCCGTTCGCTTGCAAATTTTATAGATGGAGAATTATCGTTCGATGACTATGTTATTTGTAGTAATAATCCTGCACTTCGCAAACGAAATCCTGTTTCAACGAATGAATTTACATCGATCGTTTACCCGAATCCGGCATCAGAAAAATTTTCCATTTATTATCCATTGCCGGATAATGTTTCGGGATTTATTTTTATTCATGATATTATGGGAGCATTGGTGTTTAACAAGCCTGTCAGAAATGTAAACGACTTAACAGATATTGACATGCATGCACTGCCTTCCGGAATATATTCTATTGAATTAAATCTTGAAGGTCAAAGCAAATTAATTGGAAAATTATCAGTTGTTCGCTAATAATAAATATGAAATCATTTTTATTTATTTTTATTTTTCTTGGATTAATTAATTTCTCTTTCGGTCAAGACATTAAGAGAGACAACATCTGGATGCTTGGCGCTGACTTAGATCCTACTTATCCTCAAACTGGTATTGACTTTAATTCGGGGAATGCCGATACGTTTTCATTAATCAGACCTATGGCTTTTTTTCTCACCAACGCTTCTATTTGCGATACGAATGGGCAGCTCCTCTTTTATACCAATGGGAATTATGTCAGTAACAGACTGCATCAGATGATGCCTGGAACGGCAGGGTTTAATCCGGGGGATAATACGACAGGTACCTATCCTTATGGAAACGGAATTGTACAGGGTGCCATGATTATTCCCTGGCCGGAAAGTCCGGATAAATATATTCTTCTTCATATGTCGGCCGACAATTTTTGGATTGGTGGCCATTTTTATGGAAGACCACTTTCGCTGCGATACAGTGTGATTGACATGAGATTGGATAGCGGGAATGGTGATTTCACCAATTTTAAAAATGAAATTTTAGTTGACGACACCATTGTTAATGGCCGCATTGCCGCATGCAAGCATGCAAATGGCCGCGACTGGTGGATTTTATCGCATGAAGCATGGAGTAATCAGTTTTATAAATTCCTCCTCACCCCTGATACAATTGTCATGTATGGTAGCCAGAATATTGGAGCGGTCATAATTCCGGAGATAGATGTGTTGGGTTCTGCAATTTTTAATAATAGCGGCAATCGATTCGCCTATCTCACCGATACGGTCTTGACCTTGTTTGATTTTGACCGATGTACTGGCATGTTAAGCAACTCTCTTAATATTAATATTACCGATACCCTAAATCTAAGAATGCTGAATTGCGCATTTTCTGAATCAGGAAGATATCTTTATGCATGCAATAACTTTCATATTTTCCAGTTCGACATGCAAGCTATCGATATTCCCGGTTCGAAAACAATTGTTGCAACCTATGACGGATTTACCACACCGCAATTTTTTCGTTCTATTTTTTATTTAATGAAACTGGCACCGGATCATAAAATTTATGTTTCTACTTATGAAGGTTCCTCGTATTTTCATGTCATCAATTC
>JANPNV010000080.1:0-2582 GCA_031427625.1 Bacteroidota bacterium | reverse complement strand
GTATACTCTATGAAAACTGAAGTACTGTGTTCGGCGTAATCCCCCTCCGCACATGGCCTACGCGCAAAGATTCCGCCGTGGGGGTGTTAGTAACTATTCCCTTGAAAATCCCCATGGAGGAAAAGAAAAAAGCGACAGAAGTAAAACCCACAAAGAAATAAATTACAATGAAAACGAAAGCCTTTTTTTATGGATTAATTTTTCTAATGATGATTATAAGTAGGTTTTTATGGACAGACTTGTCACTTGTACAAAAAAAAATATACTTAATTATTGGAACGATAGTATTAATTTTGTTTATTTATTTTACGATAATTAAAAAAAAATTAAAGATGGTTAATTTAAAAAAATGGATATCGCATAATTGTTTTAGGATAATTTATATTATTTTTCTTACAAATTTATTTATTGAAATTATATTAAGAACCTTTTACAATGAATATGAAAATTTAAAACCAATTTTTGATTTATTATTTTGTTTTTTAATTGGATTAGTAATTGGTAGCTATTTAACTTCTCAATGTGTCAAAGTTTTAAAAAAAAATATTGAATAAAAAAAGACAAATATACCCCACTGCGCTGAACATGCTCATCACCTACCATTAATACCCAGACTGCTTCGACGGACATTCGTCCGTTGTTTTGAGGTGTGTATATCCTGCCTACATTTTATTTCTGCAGGTAAATAATCCAACATTAATCGCATATTGTCTATTCCGGAAAATGGTTACTTTTATATTTATGTGAGCAATGAAAGTGAAAAGGAAGTAAACTTCGACAACCTTCGGATCTCTCAGACGTCAGGTTCTTTTGTTGAGGAGAATCATTATTACCCTTTCGGAATGCTTATCGAAGATCTATCTACGGATGTATCGAAGGGACAAAAATACAAATACAACGGAAAGGAGCTGCAGACTGATTTAAATTACAATGTTGAAGACTACGGCGCCAGACATTACGATCCGGTAATTGCAAGATGGATGCTTGTCGATCCGCTGGCTGAAAAATACAGAAGGTGGTCGCCGTACAATTATGCAGTGGATAATCCGGTGAGGTTTATTGATCCGGATGGGATGCAGGTTGGAAATAATAATCAACCAGCTAAAACTGAAAAAAATGGGAAACCAATTGCTCCAACAACTGCTACAGATAATACGGCAACTTCAGTAGTAGATACTAACTTAAAGGACAAACTAGTTTCCACGGAAAGTTCCTTTGAGAAATTTGGTAGGGCTGTTGACGAATCCTTACAAGGCAACTCCCCGTTTCGACCTATGGGAAAAGGAACATGGAATACTGGTATTGCAGTCGATGGAAACGGAAATAATGAAAAAGGGATGACAGCTATAGGCAACGTTATAAGAATTGAATCTTCTACACTTGAATTATTACAAACATTGATAGATTATGGCGGACTTGGTCCAACTGGAAAGCCGACAAGTGAAGAGATTGTAACGGATAGGCATGATGCATCAAATGAAGAAAATGATGACGCTAAAACTTCATCAGAGAATGGGGATTCAGTAATTCAAATGCAAATTTTGCATACTATGTCACCCTATGCTAAAGGCACTAATAATACATATACTGAAATAAAAGATAGTGTTGTAAAGAAAAAAGATGCTCAAGGCATCCCTAAATTTAGAGATGAACAATAATAGAATAATTAATTTCAATAAGAAATGAAGAAGACTAATAAATTATCAATTGTATTAATTTTAAATCTAATCATTTTTCTATTTATGCTGAGCTGCAATAATAGATTAGATGACAAACGCCTAATAAATGAAAATATGGAAATGAAAAATGAGATACAAAAACTAAAGAATAAATTAAACTCATTATCATACAGACCAATTATTGTCCCACAGTCTAATAAGATTAAACTTGGCGACGAATATATTGCCGATGTAATTATTGCTGTTGTAGATACTTCTGCCCCACCAACTATAATCTTAGGAAATTATGATACAATAAAGCATGATTTTACAGCTACAAGTGATACTTTAAAATATGATTTAACTCATGAATGTTCGGTTTACAGAATAAAACCTACTGAAAGGGGTAGTCATATATGGTCCTCAATGATGATTCATCATTTAAACGGTAATACAACTAAATATATTCTAACTGGAGCATACGAGGTTCAATAGAATGAATGTGACTTTTGGGGGAGCTTACACCCAACCCCCGCTGCGCTGGACATCTTCATCACCTACCATTAATACCCAGACTGCTTCGGATATACATCAGTTGTATTTAAGCTGTGGATTTCCTACATTTCATTTTCTGCAGGTAAATAATCCACCATTAAATGCTTATTGCCTATTCCGGAAAATGGCTACTTTTATATTTATGTGAGCAATGAAAGTGAAAAAGAAGTAAACTTCGACAACCTTCGGATCTCTCAGACATCAGGATCATTCGTTGAGGAGAATCACTATTACCCATTCGGAATGCTCATCGAAGATATTTCTACGGATGCATCGAAGGGACAGAAATATAAATATAACGGAAAGGAATTACAGACAGATTTAAATTACAACGTCGAAGACTACGGCGCCAGACATTACGATCCGGTA
>JANPNV010000079.1:0-1822 GCA_031427625.1 Bacteroidota bacterium | reverse complement strand
CTATAAACTCTGACTGAATAATTTCCGGATGCAGAAACAACAATTGATCTCGTTGTAGCACCATTCGACCATAAATAACCATTTGCAACATCCGATGTCAATGTTACTAATGTGCCTGAACATATGGCTAAGGGTCCGTTGGCGGTTACTGTCGGAATTGCAGGTTGTGCCAACGCATTCACTACAACAGGAGCAGATGTTCCGCTGCAACTGCCGCTTCCTGTCGTTACTGTATAGGTACCTGAAGTTGAAGTAGTAATTGATTGTGTTGTTGCGCCATTCGACCATAGGTATGAAGATGCGCTGCCGGATGAAAGTATAACGCTTCCACCGGTGCAGAATGATGTAGAACCAGAAGTCGAAATTATAGGTATTGTTCCAGTAACGGAATTTGAAACAGTAACTGAAGAGGAGGTTACAATCGCTCCACTTGAGCTCGTAACCTTAACAGAAAAAGTACCAGCATTGCTTACTGTAATTGATTGTGTAGTTTGTCCTCCGGGTATCCATAAATAATTTGTTCCTGAATTAGCTGTTAATGTTACGCTGCCACCCGGACAGAAAGTTAACGGGCCATTTGCGCTAATGGAAGCAGAAGCAAGTAATGTCTTTGGCATCCATTTATAGGTAAACCACTGGTATCCCTGTAAATCGATGTTGTTTTTAAAAGTTCCTGTCTCTGCTGTAAGTGCCGATTTCAATGTCTGGTACGGCTGACTTTGCGGATGAGAATTCAACCATGGCCCCATGAATGATGTCTCGCTGGATAGTAATGTTAATATTTTTGTAGTGCCACCAATAGTCGCAATGTCCTGCATTCTGTTTTTCGAATATGCATAGATATCGCTGTCTGTCGGACGATATGCAGAAAGTAAAATCCTGTCGGCGCGAGAAGCAATCTGCTGAAGCTGTCCCTTATTTGGCCAACCCATATAAAATTCTGAAATCATTCCGTTAGCAGCACACATATCGTCAATGAGTTTTAATTCACGCCAGGCGAATTTCCAGGCACCGGCAGTATCACATGAAAATCCTGCTGCACTTAAAAACTTACTACAATAAGAAGAAGTAATTGATGAGTTAACCCAAAATTCAAACTCCAGATTAATTACATCGAATTTTTCCGAATTACTTGCTCTCGAATTATTGTAAGGAAGAATATTCTGACTTACATATCCTGCATATTCAACAACACCACCAAACTGAATGACTCCATATTGTGTGCGCGCCTTTTTCATAAACGCAGCTAAATTATTTTTTTGTGTTGCATTACTCCAGGTAATGTCTCCTAGATCATAAAGAAGAATATAATTAAAACCATTTCCCTGTGCATATTGTAAGATGGCATCTTCCTGTGCTGCTACTCCTAACCATGTACCTACATTCTGTAAGTAAAATCCTCTTATATTCTGACCGAAAGAAGTGGTAGAAATCATTAGTAACAACATTAAAAAAATTGCTCTTATTGTTCTGTTCATCATGTTTGCTTTTTGATTAATCGGTTAATGATTTAATTATTTGCATTAAGAGTCATAACAAGACCATAAATTGTTCTAATACTTTTTTAAGGTACTTGTCGATGATAAATGATAAACTTTTAGCTCTTAACAATCTTCCGGTTTCCGGCGAAACATTGTAATCCCCCCTGTTGATCGGCTGTAAAAATAATTAGTAGAAGCGTTGATATTACATAGGCCTATGTAACTTCATTTACAGAACTAAATGCAGTTCATAATAGCTCCAATATTTCCTAAACACTTGAAACAGGCGTCAAATATGGCATTCCGATATTTTGAGAATTCTCCAATGATTTTTAAAAAAA
>JANPNV010000078.1:0-10276 GCA_031427625.1 Bacteroidota bacterium | reverse complement strand
TGCAGTACAGTACAGTACAGTACAGTACAGTACAGGACAGCACAGTACAGTACAGTACAATACAGTACAATACAGCACAGTACAGTGCAGTACAGTACAGTGCAGTACAGTACAGTACAGCACAGTACAGTACAGCACAGTACAGCAGGTGCTATGAAATATAATAAACTGACACTGCATTGTCCGATTTGACAAACAAAGTACGACAGGCTCGATTAAAGTTATTGCCGTCAGCTTTGTTAACAGAAACTCGTTTCGTTTGATTTCTCTGACTACTGTATGACGATCCATCCCAAGGATGGCTGGGTGGGTGGGTATCCAGACTCATTAGTACATCGTAACACGCTCACTCCTTTCCCTTCCCTTTACTCCGCGCTACTCTCCGCTGCGCTATTCGTTGCCCCTGAATTCAACCTTTTCTCGATTTCTCCTCTGATCTACCTTCTTTTCGTACCGAGATGGACTTATGAAGTTCCGGACTGCTTGCTCCATAGGAATGAGTACATGCCGTCCCTCTCCAGGAGCTGGTCGTGCGTGCCCTCCTCAATCACCCGTCCACCATCTATCACGAATATCTTATCTGCATTGCGGATAGTGCTGAGCCTGTCCAGTAGAGAAGAACCGCACGCAGGACAGGAGCAGTAGTAGGAGTCATCAGTGTATCAGTCAAGTAAAGAGTCAAGGCACTGAACATCTCTTCGCTACATGCATTTGCTACACACATTTGTAACAAACATAAACATGTATTTATGACACAATTTTAAGGCAGATGGTTATGGAAAGCGCTGGAAAGAAAAGCAAATAAAAACCTTAAAGAATAATAGCAACCATGGCGAATATTGGCAGAATTTCACAGATTATCGGTCCTGTAGTTGACGTAAGCTTTGATACAGAAGGAACAATCCTTCCAAACATCCTTGATTCATTAGAAATAGACAGACCGGGTACTACCCCATTAGTTCTTGAATGCCAACAACATGTTGGAGAAGATACAGTTAGAGCCATTGCGATGGAATCTACTGATGGACTTATGCGTGGAATGCCTGTTCGTTCGACAGGATCTCCTATCATGATGCCAGCAAGTGATGCCATCAAAGGCCGTCTTTTTAATGTTACAGGAGATGCTATCGATGGAATCGGGAAAGTGTCGAAAGACAAAGGAGTTCCTATTCACCGTCAGGCGCCAAGGTTTGAAGATTTATCAACTGAATCAGAAATATTATATACGGGAATTAAAGTAATCGATCTTATCGAGCCCTATGCAAAGGGAGGAAAGATTGGTTTATTCGGCGGTGCCGGAGTAGGAAAAACCGTATTGATCATGGAATTGATTAATAACATCGCAAAGAGTTATGCAGGACTATCGGTTTTCGCCGGTGTAGGTGAGCGTACTCGTGAAGGAAATGATCTTTTACGTGAGATGATTGAATCAGGAGTAATCCGTTACGGTGAGGAATTTAAGCATTCGATGGAAAGCGGCGGATGGGATTTGAAGAAAGTCGATATGAATGAACTTGCAAAGTCGCAGGCCACACTCGTATTCGGTCAGATGAATGAGCCCCCTGGAGCACGTGCACGTGTTGCCTTATCAGGACTTACAGTTGCAGAATATTTCCGTGATGGCGATGAGAAGTCGGGCGGACGAGATATATTATTTTTCATCGACAACATTTTCCGTTTCACACAAGCAGGATCAGAAGTATCGGCTCTACTTGGCCGTATGCCATCTGCCGTTGGTTACCAGCCAACACTTGCAACAGAAATGGGATTGATGCAAGAGCGAATCACCTCAACTAAGAGAGGTTCGATTACATCTGTACAGGCCGTTTATGTACCTGCTGATGATCTTACTGATCCGGCACCGGCAACAACTTTTGCCCACTTGGATGCAACAACGGTATTGAACAGAAAGATTGCCGAGCTCGGAATTTATCCTGCCGTTGATCCTCTTGATTCAACATCACGGATACTTACTCCGCTGATTGTTGGAGACGAGCATTACAATACAGCACAGAGAGTGAAAAACATTCTTCAGCGTTACAAAGAATTACAGGATATCATTGCCATCCTCGGTATGGATGAATTAAGTGATGAAGATAAGCTTACAGTAGGCCGCGCACGTCGTGTTCAGCGTTTCTTATCTCAGCCATTTAACGTCGCTGAGCAGTTCACCGGATTAAAGGGCGTTATCGTTCCAATCGAAGAAACCATTAAGGGCTTCAACATGATTATGAATGGAGAAGTAGATGAATATCCTGAAGCAGCTTTCAACCTCGTTGGAACAATTGATGATGCGATTGCAAAAGGGAAGAAGATATTAGCAGAATCAAATTAATTTGAGAATGTGAAAATGTGAAAATGGGTATTACTGATTTTAATATCCGCAAAGTTCAAATTCCTATCCAAAATTTCCTCAACTAAATTCTCAAATTGTTTCATCTTCATATTTTCAAATAAAAAAATGATACTAGAAATAATCACCCCCGATAAAAAAGTTTATAGCGGCGAAGTAACATCGGTTTCTGTACCCGGCGCTATGGGTCGGTTTGAGATGCTTCAAGACCATGCCCCTATCATCTCTACTTTGCTAAATGGCAAGGTTAAGATCAAAGACAAAGAAGGCGTTAAGACTTTCGATGTAAAAAGCGGTGTCGTGGAAAACCTTAAGAATAAGATTGTGATTTTGGCAGAAGAAGTTTAAAGAAAAGTCAAAAGCACCGGTTCTTTATAGAGAAATCAAAAAATAAATTTTTACAAAACAAAAGGGCATTGGAAATTTCCGATGCCCTTTTGTTTTGGCCTGAATTGAATTAGCCTCAACCTGTTTATCTTTTTCCATAAAAAAAAGGATAGCGAGTTTATCACTATCCTTTCCATTAAAGAACAATTTATTAGTACCTGTAAGTATCCGATTTAAATGGACCTTCTTTTTTCACGCCGATATAATTGGCCTGAACATCGGTAAGCTCATCGATTTCAACGCCGACTTTTGCAAGGTGTAAACGGGCTACTTTCTCGTCCAATTGCTTTGGAAGAGTGTAAACCTTATTCTCGTAATTATGAGAATTGCTCCAGAGCTCAAGTTGAGCAAGAGTCTGGTTTGTGAATGAATTAGACATCACGAATGATGGATGACCCATTGCGCAACCGAGATTCACTAAACGGCCTTCTGCAAGGACGATAATGTCTTTACCGTCGATGGTGTATTTATCAACTTGTGGTTTGATGACTTCTTTTGTCTTACCATAGTTATTATTCAACCAAGCCATGTCGATTTCATTGTCGAAGTGACCGATGTTACAAACGACAGCATTATGTTTCATCGAGCGGAAATGGCGTTCTCCAATGATGTTGAAGTTTCCTGTTGCCGTAACAATGATATCTGCTTCTTTAACGGCATCAGCCATTTTCTTTACTTCATAGCCTTCCATAGCTGCCTGAAGTGCACAGATCGGATCGATTTCGGTAACGATCACACGAACTTTAGAATCTTTAAGAGATTCTGCAGAGCCTTTTCCAACATCACCAAAACCGGCAACAACTGCAACCTTACCAGCCATCATCAGATCAGTAGCGCGACGGATGGCATCAACGAGAGACTCGCGGCAGCCATATTTATTATCGAATTTCGATTTTGTAACTGAATCATTCACGTTGATTGCAGGAACAGGAAGCGTTCCTTTATTCATACGCTCATAAAGACGAAGAACACCTGTTGTAGTTTCTTCTGATAATCCTTTAATGCCTTTGATAAGCTCAGGGAATTTATCAAAGACCATATTAGTAAGATCACCACCATCGTCAAGAATCATATTTAATGGCTTGCGGTCTTCGCCGAAAAACAACGTTTGCTCGATACACCAGTCAAACTCTTCTGAATTCATACCTTTCCAAGCATAAACAGAGATGCCTGCTGCTGCAATTGCTGCTGCTGCATGATCCTGAGTAGAGAAAATGTTACAAGATGACCATGTCACCTCTGCACCAAGTTCAGTTAACGTTTCAATTAGAACTGCCGTTTGAATTGTCATGTGAAGACAACCGGCAATGCGCGCACCTTTTAATGGCTTCTTAGGACCATATTCTTTGCGGAGAGACATAAGTCCCGGCATTTCTGTTTCGGCCAGACGGATTTCTTTACGTCCCCATTCGGCGAGTGAAATGTCCTTAACCTTAAATTTTACAAATTTTTCAACGGATGCTGAAGTATTAGCCATTTATTATAAGTTTTATAAGTAACTGATTTTAATGCCCGCAAAGATATATATAAGGCGCGTAAAGGCAAACGATTATCTTGCAGATTAATTTAAAATATGCCCATCGTCTGGCGAAAAGAAGAGTCTGGTTATTCAATTGTCATCTGGCAAAGTAATGAACGATTGCCCGATCTTTTTCAATCTGTACGCCTAGCCGATGACGAGAAAAAACAACTGGCGTCATTTCGAAGCGAGTCTCGCAAAAGGGAGTGGCTGACGGTAAGGAATGCCCTGAAGGGTCTCGGAATTCCTGATGCAAAAATCGTGTATGATACTTTTGGTAAACCACACCTGGAATCCGGAAAAAGTATATCCATCTCTCATTCAAATGAATTTGTCGCAGTAATGATTTCAGAATCGGGTCGCATCGGTATTGACATTGAAGTTTTACATGAGCGGATAAAAAAGCTTTCACAAAAATTTATCGGAGAAAAGGAGAAAACCGATATTGGTGAGGAAATCGCCATTGAAAAACTTCATGTTTACTGGGGTGCAAAAGAAGTGCTATACAAAATTCACGGCATCGGCGGTATTGATTTCAAAAAAGATTTGTTTGTACAATCCTTTCAATACACAGATTTCGGAATACTTCAAGCATCCATTCTAAAAATAAACTCCGAACGCAACCTCAATATATATTGGGAAAGATCCGGGCAATACATGATAACTTGGGGAATTGACAATGAGAATTAATCCGTTAGTCGTATATCATTTCATACAATCATAAATTGTACTTTAGCATTCTATGAGTATTTATTCTGACATCTGTAACCGGTCTGCTTCCGGCAAAAAAATGATTACCGTATTGATCGATCCTGACAAACTTGATACGGCAGGTTGTGAACTTGTAGCTGAGAAAGCTGTCGAAGCCGGCATTGATTATTTTTTTATAGGAGGAAGTCTGTTAACCGGAAATAATCTCGAAGAGTATATTCTCATTCTTAAAAAATCGGGAATTCCTGTTGTTCTTTTCCCTGGAAATGCTTTTCAGGTAAATGATAAGGCTGATGGATTATTATTTCTTTCTCTTATAAGCGGAAGAAATCCTGAAATGCTAATAGGCCGTCATGTACTGGCTGCACCAATGCTTCGTCGGACTTCACTTGAGATTATTCCTACCGGTTACATTATTGTCGACAGCGGCTCGCCAACTTCGGTGAGTTATATGAGTGGAACTGTTCCTATCCCACATGATAAAGCCGACATAGCCGCATGCACAGCCATGGCAGGAGAAATGCTCGGATTAAAATTAATATACCTGGATGCGGGAAGCGGCGCTCGTTTTCCTGTAAACAGAATTATGGCTGAAGCAGTAAAAAGTTCTGTCAAAATTCCTTTAATTATCGGCGGCGGAATTCGTACTGCTGAAAAAGCATCGGAACTATGCATAGCTGGCGCTGATATGATCGTTATTGGAAACGCTTTAGAACAAGATGTTAATTTACTTTCAGAAATTGCACTAGCTGTTCATGCTCTTCAAACAAATTAATTTTTTTCTGAAGATGATTCTGACAATCAACAGAACTTCATTTCAAATTTTTAGTTTATTTAAATCTGTCTAATCATGTCCAATGCAATTTACATTCTGGGACAACCTACGAGCTGGCTAGAAATTGCCGCAATGCTTTCCGGTGTTGCCGGTGTATGGCTAACCATGAGGGAAAAAATCTGGTGTTTTCCTGTAGGAATTCTTAACGTAACACTATATGCCATCCTGTTTTTTTCCCCGGATGTAAAACTATATGCAGATGCCATTTTACAATGCCTTTACATCCTGTTGCTGATTTATGGGTGGTATAAATGGTCTGACAGAAATAAAAAGCAGAAAGTCATTCTTCCTTCCTATATTAATAAACAAACAGGAATTCGTTTGGCAATTGTTCTAGTGCTTTCATCATTGGCGTTTTCATACTTTCTTGTCAACTTCACAAATGCATCCTACCCACGACTCGATTCAGTATTAACGTGTGCAAGTTTATGTGCGCAATGGATGATAGCACGAAAAATTATTGAGAACTGGATCGTCTGGATAATCGTAAACCTTGTCTACATTCCATTGTATGTAAGCAAGCAATTACCTTTGACTGCCATTCTTTATTCTATATTTCTCATTCTTGCAGTAAGAGGATATTTGGAATGGAAAAAACATATTTACCGTGCATAAAGAAATTTTCCGTGTTGCTTTAATAGGTCCTGAATCGTCGGGCAAAACGACACTGGCAATTCGTCTTGCCGGCCATTATCACACATGCTGGGTTCCTGAATTTGCCAGGGATTTTATCAGTACCCTTAAAAGGCCTTATACCAAAGAAGACATCCTATACTGTGCAGAAGCACAAATTAAATCGGAAAATTTGTTTTTGGCGATGGCTCAGGAAATTATTTTTTGTGATACAGAATTAATCGTTATCAAAATATGGCTGCTCGACCTCTATGGTGAATGCCCTGCATGGCTTGATGAGATGATTGAAGCAAACAAATATGATTTATATGTCCTTACCAAACCAGATATTCCATTTGTCGATGATCCAGTTAGGGAAAACCCACTTCGCCGTGATTATTTTTTTGACCTGTATAAATCAGAACTTGAAAAGAGAAATTTCCGGTACGAAATTATTGAAGGAGAAAATGATATGCGGTTAAATAATGCAATAGAGAAAATAAATATGCATTTCAAAAATTCCGTTTCTAATTAAAAGATAATCTGTACTTTCACCGACGAATCATTGGGGTGCTCCAACAGGGGCTGAGATCATACCCACAAAACCTGCACAGGATAATGCCTGCGAAGGGAAAGAGGTAAAATATTTTTTTGTGCATTTAAACCCCTTGAATGCACCTGTTTAACCTTAATGTAAATTGCATATGACTTATTCTCAATTTATCCGCAAAACTGGAAAGCTCATTCTTGTATTTCTGATTTCAACACCATTATTCCTGCAAGCACAAACTGTTTTAACCGGAACAATAAAAGAAAACACAACAGGTACACCAATTGTCGGAGCGCTTGTTATTATCGACAGTACATTTAATTATTCTGTCAGCGATGCAAAAGGAAATTTCAGATTCAGCGGATTAAAAGGTGAACGATTCAGCATTACAGTTTCACACATATCATTTGAAAAGGAAAAATCAGTAATCCAAACGGGACAGAATAACGAAATTATTCTTCGTCAGAAGTCCTATTTATCGGAAGAGGTTTCTGTATCAGCAACAAGAGTCGGAACAAGGCCATCTATAGCCTTTTCAGACATCGACAAATCTCAACTTGAGAAAAACAATCTTGGTCAGGATCTCCCCTATCTGATTAACATGACACCGTCGACTGTAGCGACAAGCGATGCAGGAACAGGAATAGGATATACAGGCCTGCGCATTCGTGGAAGCGATGCCTCAAGAATAAATGTTACGATTAATGGTGTTCCCATCAATGATGCAGAATCTCATCAAGTATATTGGGTCGACCTGCCTGATATGGCTTCATCTATCGAAAACATTCAGATACAAAGAGGTATCGGAACATCCGTAAATGGCGCAGGAGCATTCGGTGGTAGCGTTAATATATTAACTTCTAAAATTTCATCTTCTCCATATGCTGAATTAAATTCATCGGCAGGATCATTCAATTCTTTTAAGAACACAATTAAATTTGGTACGGGCCTTATCAATTCATCATTCGCTATTGAAGGTCGTCTGTCAAAAATAATTTCCGATGGATACATCGATCGTGCAACCAGCAATCTTGGCTCCTATTTCCTGAGCGGTGGATATTATGGCAAAAAAAGTTCTGTGCGCGCTGTCGTATTCTCCGGAACTGAAAAGACATATCAGGCATGGTATGGTGTTACGGCCGATTCATTAGCAACAAATAGAAAATATAATCAGGCAGGTGAATATACAGATGCATCAGGTGCTTTAAGATATTATGATAACCAGACAGATAATTACAAGCAGGATTATTATCAACTTATTTTCTCTCACGAATTCACTTCTCAATTAAATGCAAATCTTACTCTTCATTATACCCATGGAAAGGGTTACTATGAAGAATATAAACCTGGCGCATCACTATCCAATTACAATTTCCCTGACTTTTCTATTGGCGACAGTATTGTGTCGACAGCCGATCTTATCCGCCGCCTATGGCTCTCCAACGATTTTTATGGAATGACAGGAACCGTTGAATATGAAATGCAAAAAATAAATCTGAAAGCTGGTATTTCAGCAAACCGATATGATGGAGACCATTACGGAGAAGTAATTGCCTCGCAAGTCATGACTCTTCAACAGTATCCTTATCGTTACTATAAAAACAATGCTACAAAAAATGATATGAGTGCATTTATGCGGGCAACATATAATTTAGATGCATTCAGCTTTTTTGTTGATCTGCAGGAACGAGCAATCAACTATACATTTGATGGATTTGATAATACCTATATCGACAGTCGTCAAAATGCAACGATGAATTTCTTTAATCCCAAAGCAGGAATAAATTATATGATTTCCGGAAAAACCAGTTTGTATGCATCAGTTTCGGCAGGACATAAAGAACCGGTTCGAGATGATTTTGTATTCTCAACCCCTGCAAATCGTCCAAAGGCAGAAGACATGATCGACTATGAAGGAGGACTACGATACAATTCCGGAAAACTTTCTCTGGGAATAAATGCTTATTACATGAATTATATGAGTCAGTTGATTCTTACGGGAAAGATAAATGACGTTGGAGAATATATTCGCGAAAGTGTTCCGAACAGTTATCGCGGAGGAATTGAGATTGAGGGAATTTTTAATGCATCATCGAAAGTGAATCTTCAAGCGAACATTACCATCAGCAAGAATAAGATAAAAGAATACAGAGAGTTCGTCGACGATTACGACGGTGGCCCACAGTTCCTGAGCGAATACAAAAACACATCCATTTCATTTTCGCCCGAAATGATAGCTGCTGGTTTAATTAATTACAAGCCGGTTAAGAACATTTCAATTGCGCTTACAGGAAAATATGTGGGAGAACAATTTTTAGATAACACGTCCAGTGAGAATCGAAAAATAGATTCGTATTTTATTAATGACCTTCATCTCTCCTATGAGTTACAACCCTTAAAGATAAAAAGTGTTGCGCTACATTTTGCGATAAACAATTTGCTTGATAAAGAATATGTAAGTAATGGTTACTCCTATAGCGGATTCATTGGCGGCATACGAAATGATTACAATTATTATTTCCCTCAGGCAGGAAGGAACTGGATGCTGGGACTGACAGCTAAATTCTAATAGTGGATGAATGGCAGAATGATGAAGCGAAAAAAAAATCGAAAATTCAATTCTTACAATTACAGGAGGGCGACATATTCACCCGTGCCGATTTCACAATAAGCGAATCGATACGTTTTTGTTGCTCCTCCGAAAACAAAATCCCACGGAGTTCTACTAATTTTAGATTTTGCAGCTGACTGATTTCATCGGGGATATCTGCCAGTTCATTATCCCACAGTTCGAGAACTTCGAGGCTCTCAAGCTGGCCAATCGAAGAGGGCAAATCTTCCAGTACATTTCTGTTTAATCCAAAATTAACAAGATCTCTGAGTTCACCGATTTCCTTTGGAAGATGAACTAGCTTATTATTGGCCAGATTAAGTTTTGTAAGATGAACTAACGTTCCGATTTCAGGGGGAATTTCTTCAATCCTGTTTCTGCTCAGGTCGAGCTCCAAAAGATTTTTAAACAGAAAAATTTTATCGGGAAAGCTGTCAAGCTTCTGGCGACTCAGATTAAGCCTGTAAACTTTTTCAGGATTTACCAGCGCCTCAGTGAGAGACCTGTAAATGTATTTAGTATCGTCATAAACCAATTCAGTCTCCTGCGCATTCGTGCGTAAGGCAACCAGGAAAAGAAGTACGATGAGAGTTTGCTTCATTAGAATGAACACAGATAATCATAAAGAAACGTCAGGAAAGAATTTTTGTTGCATTTACTTTATCTTCTTTCATCTTTTCTTTCAATTGTTCCAGATT
>JANPNV010000077.1:0-16699 GCA_031427625.1 Bacteroidota bacterium | reverse complement strand
ACGAATTTGTTCTTCATTCAACTCTGGAATCCAATTTAAGTAACAAGTAGTCGAATAGTTTTTATCAAATAGCGATCTGGAGGCAAAGGCAGAAAGCCTAAGTACGGCAGGTCCGCTTATGCCCCAATGTGTTATTAATAGTGGTCCTGTTGATTCTAGTTTGGACCCTTCTAATTTTAAAGTGGATGATGGAGAAGAAATTCCCTCCAATCCTTTCAATGGCGAATCCGGAATATTAAAAGTAAACAGTGAAGGAACAGGAGGGATTATTGTATGACCAAGTTCTGCAATCCAATCGTAACTACTTTTGTTCGGACTCCCACCTGTAGTAATAATAACTCTGTCGCAATTAACTTTTTCCTCAAGTTGAAAATGCAAGTCGAATGATCCGTTATCTTTTTTTATTAATTGGCGAAGGGCATGATTCATTTTTATTTTAACATTGTATTTTGATGCTTCACCCAACAGGCAATTGATTATTGTTTCAGAATTGTCTGTAATGGGAAACATTCGTCCATCATCTTCTGTTTTTAGTTTTACACCGCGTGATTCAAACCACTGAACTGTATCGCCAGTGTTGAAGCGAGAGAATGCATTTCTCATTTCCTTTTTTCCCCTTGGATAAAATTCAGTTAATCGCCCATTGTCAAAACATGAATGAGTTACATTGCAACGTCCTCCCCCTGAAATACGCACTTTCGAAAGAATTTTATTTGATTTTTCGTATAGTGAAACTGAGTGTCCAGGGTGCAATGCCGCACAATTTATTGCTGCAAAAAATCCAGCTGCTCCACCTCCAATAACTGCTATATTCATATTCTAATCGCGAAAATACGATTAAAAATTAATGAATATAGAAGCGAATGAAATCAAAAATGTTTGTAGTCAAATACTGTCTTTAAAAAATCTCAAAATTTCGCTTAGGAAAGTGATTATAAGAAGATAATTCAAAGATATATCAATGAAAAAGGCAATGAAAAAACAGAATACAAAAAATTTCATAGAAGTCAATTAAGTTTATTCGAGTAACGCGATACCTCGAAGCTCTACTTCTGGGTTATTCATTCTTTTAATTTATTGTTGAATAAATCAGTAATAATTTTGGGTTATATTAAATTAAGATTAGTATTCGTAAAGGATGCCTGAGTGTAACTATTTTATGTAAGAAATATGCAGTTTATTATTATTTAAAGAAATAATGATCAATTTTCAATATTGATTAAATCATTTATTCAGTGCGATAAGTCGTAATAAAATTCTAAACAGTTGTTTTTTCATAAAATATTAAGAATTGACGACTGTTTAGGTGGGGAATTATTAATATTTATAATAATTCTTTACAAGTATATTATTTTATTAGAAACATCAAAACTTGTTTCTTCTGATTCGAGTAAAATTCAGAATAAAATTATTAATAAAGGATATGAAACACACTTATACTTTTAGCTTGAAATCGCTATGGTTGGTCGTCAACCGAAAACTATTTATATTATCATTAATATCTGCATTGTTCTTAAATATTAATTTAAATGCTGCTGTTACTGTAACAAAGGCCGGAGGAGGAACTGGAATTTCTGCCGATATGGCGGCAAATGCACTAAGCCCTGGTTATACTACTTTAAGTAATTTAATAATAAGTGAAGGAGCGATCAACGATTTTGCTGCTAGCTCTGGAGCAACTCTTACTCTTATTGTACCCACGGGATGGTCATTCAATACGTTTAGTTCCGTTTCTGCAATTGCTGCAACAGGGAATGATATTAGTACTGCAGTAGTTTCATCAGTAACTTCATCAATAATAACTATCCAGTTGACAATAGGGGGAGTTGCTAAATCAGATGTTCTTACTGTATCAGGAATTGAAGTACGCGCTAACGATGGAGGCAATGTATCAGGTCCGGTAAACATTACAAGGGGAGGGAATGCAATAATCTCTGGATGTGTAATAGGTGCAAATCTTGGCTCTTTGTCACAACTTGCCGGATCAATAAATAAATTAGTTATAACATTGCCCGGACAAACATTTTATGATGTAAATTCATCAGTAACCAGTGGTAATACAGGATCTGCCAATGACCAAACTGCAGGATCAAGTTTTGTAATTAGCAAAATCAGAGCATGCGATCAGTTCTTTAATGTTGTAACAACATATGCCGGTGTAAAGTCATTGACATTTTCCGGTCCTTCAAATGGGCTGACTTCGCCATCCTATATAACAAATGTAAGTTTTGCAAGTGGCGTTTCATCAACAGTGTTAACGACAACATTAAAGAATGCAGAATTGACAACGATTACTGTTTCAGATGGAATAACATCGGGACCGGCAAGCGCTTCAATTAATATTAAGCCTGGAGTTGTTTCTAACTTTCTTGTGGAATCATCATCAGGTGGAATCATAGGTACTCAGATCACCGGAATTTCTTTTAATATTAAAGTTACAGCAAGAGATGCAAATAATAATGCATGTACATCAGGTTTAAATACATTTTTCGGTACAGTAGTTATTTCATCTTCAGGGTCATTAGTTTCAGGAAACGGAACGACTGCTTCATTTGCCGGAGGAGTGCTTTTGTCACACAATGTCATTATATCTAATCAAGGTAACTTTTCTGTGACTGCAACAAAATCAGGAAGCACTGAAAGTGGAAGTAGCAATAGTTTTGCAGTAAATTATCCTGCTTCAAACATATCAGGAATAACTCCTTCCTGTATTACAACAGGAGGTTCTGCATTTGTCATCATAGTTAATGGAAATAATTTTGTAGGATCGTCAGTCGTTAGATTTAATGGGAGTGACAGAACAACAACCTTCGTTAATGCCAACCAATTAACGGCAAATATTTTTGCTTCAGATATAGCTTCAGCCTCCATTTATCAGATAACAGTTTATACTCCTAGTGCCGGAACTACGGCTCCACGTATCTTGAATACAAATACGACAAGCACAGTAAATGTAAGTATCTGTCAAGGGTCAACATATATTTTACCTGATGGTGTACCTCAAAATACAACTGGAACATATTATTCACATATTCCTAATACGGCAGGCTGTGATAGTTCCATTGTCATTAATCTTACTGTAAATACTAATCCGACCAGAACCGAAAATATTTCTGTTTGTACTGGAACAAATTATCAATTACCTGATGGGTCACTTCAAAGTTCACCGGGAACATATTATTCGATCGTTACTAACCCTGGAGGTTGTGACAGTATAATTACTACAGTACTTTCCAATTTCCAAACACCAATTCTTACTTCAACACCAATACAAATTAATTGTTTTGGCGGAACAGGAAGCGTAGTGTTGAATACTTATAACGGGGTCGCACCATATTCGTATGGGTCAACACAAACTGTAAATCTAACTGCTGGAACTTATAATTATTCAGTAACTGATGCCAATGGTTGTACTACTCAATCCTCATCTGTTATTTCTCCTGAACCATCACAATTAATATTAGCAGCAACTCCTAATCAGATTTTATGCTCAGGAGGATCAGGAAGTGTAAATCTGAATGCATCAGGAGGCATGCCTTTATATTCATATGGAAGTACTCAGACTACAAATCTTACAGCAGGAACATATTATTACCAGGTTACTGATAATAACGGATGTGTCGCAAATGCTACTGTAACTATAAATGCAGCGCCAACATCATTATCAGCAGTTACATCTGTTGTGAATACACCATGCGGATCATCTGTTGGTTCAGCAAGTGTTACAATAACCGGCGGTGTAAGTCCATATACTTATTCCTGGAATACTTCACCGGTAAGTACTACTAGGTCGATTACCGGATTATCAACCGGAAATTATATAGTTACTGCAACAGACAATAATAGTTGTTCCGTTTCACAAACTGCTTCCATCACCAATTCTAATTCTACTTCATTTTCAATCACCGGGACAACAGGAATTTGTCCGGGAGGTAGTACGACACTTTGTGCAACATCCGGTTTTCCATCTTACTCATGGAGTACCGGTGAAACAACACAGTGCATAACTGTAAATACAGCTGATACTTTTTATGTTACTGTAATAAATGCGCAGGGATGCTCAGGCATAAAAAGTATTGTTACAAATAACAGTTCGTTTCCTACTTGTAATATTACCGGCGGGACTTTATGTCAGAATGGAACACTTATATTAAGAGCGCCAACCGGTTATCCTTATTATATATGGAGCAATGGAGCTAGAACAAATTATAGTTCGGTACGAAGTGCGGGAACTTATACTGTCACATTAAGAAATGCAGATAATTGTCCAAGTACTTGTTCATATACTGTAAATAGTCCTTTAAGAATAACGGTTTCAAAGATAGATGGTAAATGTTCGAATGGATTTAAAGGATCTGCCAGCGTATCAGCATCTGCAGGCAATCCACCATATTCTTATTTATGGAGCAATGGAGATACAACATCATCGATCGGAAATTTAGCTGCAGGAAGTTATACGATTCGTGTTACTGATGCCGGTGGCTGTGTTTCAGCTTTTACAACATTGATTTACTCAAATAAGACAACCTATGATTATTCTACAATTACATCTAATTTTAACAATAACATAATATCTCCGGGCACTTATATTTGGTTTAGTGCAGTTGCGAATATTATTTACACAGGAAACTATCCTGTCACTATTAATTTTACAAATCAGAATATTACAAGCGGTGGATTAAACCTTATTCCTGCTAATTCTAAATTGATAATTACAAATGCTGTCTCTCAGGCAACAACAACATTTACCGGAGGGGAATGGGTTACTACAGCGCCTCCGAATTTAACAGGAAATTATTTTGTATCCGGATATGCTCATGATGTTGTTTCACCAATTGCGGCCAACTTATATCCAGTAAAATGGAGAGGAGTTTGGGCGTCATCTTCTTCCTGTGTTTCCGCTGTAAATTGGAAATGGTCAGCAGCAGTATATTCTGGCTTCACAACTGATAAAACACTTATCAATATTAAACCTGTTGACGATATCGGGACATCGGTTTATTCTAATTCAGATTATGCCGGCACACCTGAAAATTTTAAAGCGTATTGCATTGCAGGAGCACGAAGTATAGGCGGAGCAGATTATACTGGAACATATTCATCTATAGTTAATCGTTTACCATGTGCGGTTCCTGATGCATGTGGATCTGTAACCAGATACGGATTAGGTTTAACAGAAGAATCGGCATCAAAATTCAAAGTGAATGTTTATCCAAATCCATTCAATACCACTACAAATATTGAATTTGTAAATGTAGAAAAATCCGGCCACCTGAATATTGATATATTTTCAGTGTATGGGAAAAAACTTAAGACTATATTTAATAGTGATATAGAATCCGGGGTGATGTATACTGTTGAATTTGATGCAGGAGATTTACCTGATGGAATTTATATTTATAGATTAATGACCAAGGATGAAGACGTTAGAGGAAAGTTGATATTGAAAAAATAATAGCACAGAAAATGTGATGTGCGATAAAAATAATTTTAAAAACACTTCAGCGTAATTTTTTAAAAGAAAACCATAATCAAGTAAAATTATGAACTAATAATTTTACTTGATTATGGTTTTCTTTCTCCATGACTGACCATCAATAATTACTTCGAGTAAATAAATGCCATTAGTAAGAGAGGAAGTGTTTACTGTTGTTTCGCCATTGAATTTTTGTGAAATGATATTGTTCCCGACAATGTCGAATATGGTGAATGTAGTAATCGAATTAGGAGAAACGGTATTTGATCGTATTTTCAATTCATTCGAAAAAGGGTTTGGGTAAATAAATAAGTCATCACTATTTGATTCCAAATCGTTAACACTTGTTGCTTCTCCCTGGCAAAATTTCA
The DNA here is from genome assembly GCA_031427625.1 of Bacteroidota bacterium. Lineage (GTDB taxonomy): Bacteria > Bacteroidota > Bacteroidia > AKYH767-A > 2013-40CM-41-45 > JADKIH01. The sequence goes on along the minus strand of JANPNV010000077.1, from coordinate 10,852 downwards.
CAATCCAATAATCACTACTGAATCCTCCCCACGCATCTTCTGATTTATCGCCGCTTATTCCGGAACGAGAATCTCCGCCAATCAAAAATCCGCCATCAGAAGTCTGAATTACAGAATGAAGATCCTCATCATCCGTTCCGCCAAATGTTTTGTCCCAGATTTTATTTCCAAGTGAATCAAGTTTAATTATCCAGTAATCGGTACCTCCCCTTGATGACTGCGATTTATCACCACCAATAGGTGAGTCAGACGTACCTCCGATAATAAATCCACCATCTGCAGTTAATCCTAACGACCAAAGCGGGTCATTTCCACTGCCACGAAAATCTTTTTCCCATTGTAATATTCCAAAGGAATTTAATTTTATTATCCAGTAATCAAAAGCGCCATTACCGAAAATATGAGTGGTTTTATTTCCGGTTGAATCTGAAGCAGTTTTTCCGGCCAGAATAAATCCGTCATCGCTCGTTCTTTCAAATGCGATAACATAATCACCGTCGATGCCGCCATAACGATGATCCCATTGTTTGACCCAATTGAATTGCGCATGTGTCGCTGGTGTCAGAGAAAACAAAAAATAAAATATGAGCAGTATGGATTTATTCATTCGGATCAGTTCAATTAAAAATGGTTATCAAAATCTTTTCAAAAGTGGTTTTGCTATATATTTTTCAAGTCACTTATTTTACTACTCTCCTCGTATAAACATTTCCATCAATAGATATTTTAAGGATATAAATCCCTTGTGATAAATTTACAGTTGAAAATGATAGCTCATTAATGCCTGCAGTGAATTTTTCATCAGAAATAAATTTTACATATTTGCCAAGTGAATTATATAGTTCAAATTTTATGAATGAAGTATGATTAAGATTGAATGATATTCTTGCTTCATTGTTTACAGGATTCGGGAAAACTGAAAATTTTATCTTATTTGAAATTTCAGTTACAGAAACACTGTTGCTTATAATATTTGTTACTGCATTTGTAGCAATTGGCGCATTAAAATCAAAATAAATATTGGCCGTATTTGATATTATCGTGTTAATTGGAAGTGCTTGAAATAACCTTACTTTATATTGTACACTACCATGACTATTTGGTTCATCTGTCGTGCTATCAACTAAATTAATGTTAGGAAAATTAAATCGAATTACATTTCCATTTAACTGTGTCACAAGATCATGGCTGTAATAAAGCAATGAAAAAGAAGAAGCATCTATATTGTTACTAAGCGTATCGAGAATGTAAATGTTCTGAGCAGGAGCGCTACCGGTATTCTGAAATTGAATTGTGTAGGTAAGCCATTCCTGAGTTGGATTAATGGCGCCATTCGGACTTACTTCCTTAACGTTCGGATCAAAACTGTTTCTTACAACAAAACAATGCTGATAAATATTGTTGGTCATATCATTATCCCCAGAGAAAGGTGTAATCATAACATCGAAGCAAACCGAATTTCCTGCTTGTGCAGTTGTATCAGTTAAAATAATAACTCCGAAATCTGAAATGAAATTCAACACGCCGAAATCAGCAATTGAATACGTTAGGGTATTTCCTGAAATTACTGGCGTCAATGCCCTCTGAGCAGGAGCTGCAAACGTTACCGGACCGGTTATGTTTACTGTCACAGTACCGCTCACTCCAGCCGAACAATGCAATCCGTAAAAATGAGACATATCTCCTATTGCCATATTTACAATAGCAGGATGGCCAGGGATAAATCTAACTGCTGTAATATTTCTGGCGCCTACATCAAAACCTTGCTTGCAAATGAGACCAAAATTTATGTCGTAATCCAATGAATCGGCTGCAGTGAGTCTGGAAGTATGATAACCAGACGGTGGACAGGTAAGCAACATTGGAAGACCGGAAGTATCAACTGTATAGGTATAGGAACCTGTATCGGGATTAAATGAGTATCGGCCATTATCGATTGAATAAGCTTGTTGTATTAATGTACTTCCGCTATATAAATTTAATTTCAAGTTCTTGATTCCTGTTTCATTTAAATCGAAAAGACAATTGTTATTGCTATCAAGAAATGTTATTCCATTTATTTTCCAATAGAATGCACATGCATTGCTATTAAATATATCACACAATGGCAGTGTGCTCAATAACGGAGTGCTGTGAGTTACATTTCCATAATTTGGTAAACATTGGATGCCTGTGTTATTAAATTGAAAATTTGTGATTTGATTTATTTGAGGTAAGCAATTAAGAGTTGGGTTATCAGTGATAGATAATGCAGTTAAAGAATCAGGCAATTCGGGTAGCGAAGTAAGAAGATTAAATGATGCGTTTAAATATTTGAAAGAATCAGGAAGTGCTGGCAAGGAAGTTAATTGATTATAGGAACATTGTAATGTTCTTAATGAATCAGGAAGTGTTGGCAATGATGTCAGTTGATTATTATAACATGATAAGTAATTTATAGAATCAGGAAGTGGAGGGAGTGATGATAGCTGATTATAATTACATGAAATATTTATTAAGTGATCTGATAATATCGGCAAGGACGCTAATTGATTTTGGGAACAATCCAGATTAGTTAAACTTGTTGCTGAAAGAGATGGTAATGCCACTAGTTGATTATTGCTGCAATCCAAATATTTTAATGATGCAGAAAGTGCTGGCAGAGCAGTAATGTTATTAAATGAACAATCCAAATCTACTAATGCTGCTGGCAATGCTGGAAGCATTGTGAGTAGACCGCTACGACAAATCAATACTTGTAAACTTGCGGGTAAAGCAGGTAATGACGTAAGGGCACTTGAGTAACTTTCAATATTAGTTAAAGAAGAAGGTAGCGTGGGTAATGAACTTAAATTCGTTGAAGAGAATTCTAAAGTTCTCAAATTACCGGGGAGTGAAGGGAGGTTGGTCAGTGGATTTCCGCCACAGTATAATTCGATTAAATTTTGTGGCAGTGCCGGTAAGGATGTCAGCAGGTTTGATTGCTGCAATTCGATCAGAAGCTCTTCCCTGACTCTGGAAACTTCGTACCCATTGCTGCGGAAGTTGTTGTGCTAAAGAACTATAAAAAGTAAGAGTGAATATTAGATTGAGAATAAGAATTCGGATCATAATTGAAATGCAAAATTTGATTAAAGGAAGAATAGAATTGCTAGGGGGTGAATAGTTGTTATCCTGACTAAGGAAATTATTTTTAATTAGCGTGTGAATTTTTATTTTCTAATTCTGCCAACCTTTTATTATGAAACTGAACCCATCCGCCAATCATTTCATATTCTCTTTTGACGATTTCAGGAAACTGAATTGATAGATTATGTAATTCCCCTGGATCTGATTTTAAATCGTAGAGTTCGTTTTTATTTAAAGTCGCATTGTAAATAAATTTCCAATTTTGTGTTCTGGTGCCGAATAGAAAGTCAGAATAAGGACATATAAAAAATGTACGTTCATTTGTTCGATCAGAAAATAAACTTCTTCCTTCGCAAACATCTGATATTTTTATTCCCAACACATGAGCGATTGTTGGTGCAATATCGATCAGGCCAGATATCTTATTAGAAACGTTTTCATTAAATAAAAGAGGATTATAAATAATACAGGGCACATTTATATTTTCTTCATAAATTTTACTGCCATGTCCGGATTGATTATGCGTTCCAAATGCTTCGCCATGGTCGCCTACTACAATTATTAATGTTTGATTTAAAATGTTTCTTTTTTGCAGACCGTCCATTAATATTCCAAAGGCTTCGTCGGAACTATTCAGGCCATTTAAATATCGGTTAAATTCAGGATCGTTGGAAACATACTTTTTTTCATTTTCGCTATTAATAAAATACGGATAATGAGTTTGATTAGTCCAGATCATACTGAATGTATTTTTGTTCATGAATGAATCATACCATTCAAAATATTGATTGGGTAAGCATTTATCATCAAGGCCATCTAATAAGGTGTTTGTAATATGAAATGCTGGGTAATTGCATGAAATGGTTTTGCTATCCTTTATTATATTAAATCCATATTCTTTTGCATAGGCATCCATATAACCAAATGTTAGATCGGCGGATGCGAATAATGATGTTTCCCAATTTAAATCTTTCAGGTTAGTAACTAATGAAGGTAGCTGATGACTTATGCCATTTTTTATTATTGATTTATAACCAATGTTAGGATATAATCCCGAAGTCATCGTCGCCATAGAATTAGAGGTGCTTGGAATATGTGAATACATATTGGTGAAAATCGCTGAAATATTTTTCCATCGTACCATATTAGGCGTGACATTATAATTGGAATCATAAATGCCAACATATTTTTTAGGCGTTGATTCCAGAACGAAAACGATTACGTTATTTATATTAACCTTTTCATTCCACTTTGAGTTGGTTGACTGTGAATGGTAATTTTTAATGAACGACTTTGTGGTATTTGATATTGGCATCGAAAATAGTTTTGGATTATTACCAGCCGTAAAAAATGAAGAAGCTAATTCCACTACTGGGTTTGAAATAGAGGCAATCGTATATTCTTGAGTATTCAACTGATATGTTGAAATTATTGGCAATAACGAAATTGCAATGAAACAGATTGTTTTATTTTTTTTAATAATCAATTTCGGTAAAAAAGAAAAAGTTAACCCGAAAATCAAAATACTGGATTGAAGCATTATAATATTTAAATACAATTGACTTCCTAGTTTATAGATAACAGCATTCTTTGCGTCAGTCCCTGTAAGAAAATCCGAATAATATAGCCATTGGTAATTAAGAGGTTTGCCTAATTGTTTTACTAATTCAATATTTAAAAAAGAAAATAAAGCGGATACTATTAAGATAAATGTGAAAATAATAATAGTAATATTTTTTAATCCTGAATTATTTTTCAGCAAATAAATGAGTAAATAGAATAATAATGCTAATGAGAGGTAATAGAAAATATCATAGGATACGGCACCAAAAATTTTAAATTGTGAATGATTCAAAAGATGGTTCATTTCCAAGCGAATGATAATTGCAGATAATATGGATGCGATTAATAAGCCAATAAATAAATTCGATCTGTTAAAAGATAGTTTTTGTCGGAATAACAGGAGTAGCATTCCGGAAATAATAACAGAAAACAATAAGAATTTACTTCCTGAGCTTAGTACAGTGAATTTGGTTTTTTTATCCGGCATCCATATTGCACGATCATCAAGGTTTAATTTTCTGTCTTTATCGAAAATAGAAGAGTATGTTATTTCACCATATGTATCCCATCCACTTGTGGAATCTCCTTCGCTATCGATAGGTATCCAAAACATAAAATCAAAATAGCTTTTGGCCGGAAGCGAAATTGTAACCGAAAATGAATCATTCGATTTGTTCATCTTCGTATACATGTAGTTGTCTTTTTCAAATGTGTTTTCAGGCCGGTATTTTTTATCCGGTTTGTCCTTCCAGTAATTTAAACTCCATACAATGTATATTTCGTTTGCTTTTGAAGTATGGTATATAATCGTTTGGGAAACAAGAGTGTCATTGTTTTGTGCTACTGATGTGAAACTGATAATCAGTAGTAAAAACAGACAAGTGTTTCTTAAATAAGTATAAAGCGAATTGTTAAAAAAAGGCATGCTTAAAATTTAAGTCTAATTCTTAGGAAATGGAAGATAGGCTTTTTCAATTTAAAATATTATGTAGGTAAAATAATGCCGATTATGGAATATACTAATATAATATTTCTTTTAATAAACTAGAAAATTATGTTTATTAATGATCAAATCTGAAAAAATAAACAACTCAACATGTTTCTCCGGAGTATAATATATTTTTGAAATATCCATTGGAATTTAATCAGTCTTATTGTATGAGACGAAAGTGTATTTCACACTAATATTTTTTACTCACTAATAAATTACTTTAATTTAGAATGCATCGAATCCTCACTAGTTTTCGGATCGAATGTTATAACCTTAATAACATTTGTTTTATCTCTGAACAATGGTGGAACAGATAGCTTAGCGGCTTCATGACTATTAGCATCAATAAATGCATAGGCTGAATGATCGTTGTCCATGCATCCCCATTCGAAATGAGTTAAAAAACCTGCATGATGTTGCTTGAAATGTTCTATTGCTCGTTTGCAGTCTTCTAAAGTATGTTTTGAAATAACTAAATAGCGTTCCATGATTTTAATTTTTTTAGATTAAATTATTACATGTTGGAATAAAGTTAATATATAACGATGACCAATGAAAGGGAAAAGCAATAATATTACTTGATTAAATCGTAAAGTTAATACGTACAATATGAATAAAAACAATCTAATTACAGGGCTTTAAAACTAATACCAAAGACTTTTGATCTCAAACGATAATGGCTATGACAAATAATTATATTGAAGAAGCTAGAAATTATTGAAAAAACGATGCCTCATAAAGGAATCCAGGGAAACTACGTATAATATTCATTGATACCCAACCTTATTGAAAACTTACTTCTCTTATATCATTAGAACACCTTTCGAAGATTCTTATATGGATAAATCTATTGATGAAGTGTTAATTCTAAGTTTGTTCACTTACCCTTTTAAATAAAAAAATCAAATTAAAATGAAATTTCATAATCTAATATTCATTGCATCAATAATAATAATTAGTTCATGCAGTAAAGAAAACAACACTTCATCCGAGCATGATATTTCGGTTAGCCAGCTCTCCGAAAAAATCGTGAATTATGTAGACAACAATTATCCGGATGCCTACATATCCAGCGCAGTTTTAGTTACAAATAGTGCAGCCAATACTATTGTTAGACTGAATACAACTGAAGAACTTGCCTTTAATACTAACGATAATTTCCTTGGAAATGGCAGTCAGTTTCATGCTGAAAATGGTCATCAACACAACGGTTCGCATGGTCACGGAGGTGGTTTCGGAGTTGGTCATGGTGGCGGTCACGGTCAGGGCGGAGGCCAGGGTCACTGCCATGGTTTCGAGCATGGTGATTTCGATGAAATACCCATCGACTCACTTTCTTCAACCATCACAGGTTATATTTCGACAAACTATCCAAGCTACCAGATTTTGCATGCGGAAAGAGATTCATCTTGCGCAGTTGGTTCTGTGATCGAAGTAGTGATAAATACTACCGGTGTTGAACCACTCAAATTATTCTTTGACGCAACTGGTAATTATGTAATGAGTGCTTCGAGGATCGATTACTCAGCGACTCCAGCTGCTGTACAAGCGACAATCACTACGAATTATCCGGGATATACACCGAGACCAAGAAGCAAGAAATTCACGCTTGTTGGCGGACAAATTCAATATGGCATTTTTCTTTTCAATGGTTCAACTCATAAAAGAGTTATTGTTGCAGATGATGGAACTTTTATTTGCGAACAGTAATATTTTTTCCAGATTTGGTCAAACAAAAAATCCTGAATTGTAGCTGCAGGATTTTTTGTTTGATTATTTTATCCTCATACTGTTTTTTAAGCTACACTATACTTGTTTATTCCCAATTTTTAAAATCAGGATGCTTCAAGATTTCTGATAAAAATCTGAATCCATCCATTGAATTTTTTATATAAAGTAATAAATACAGTTCAGTACGAGAATTTAAATTAAAAATGAGAATTCAATTTTTCAGTAATCGCCTCACAAACGTCTAATAAATCAATCAAAATAATTCTGTATCAGTAAATTTTGAAAAAAATAATAATATCTTTGGAAGCCCTTTAAATAGAACAACTAGAAAATGAATCAAATTATTAAAGCCTTATTTTTATCAACCCTCCTTATTGGATGCGAGAAAAATTCGATTGAAAAAAGTTCAGTAGAAGATAATGAAAAATCAATAGCACTTCGTACCGGTTCTTTTTATAGTTATCTGATTTCACCATCAACAACCAATTCGGCAATTGTATCTTATAACAATAACCACTATGTCTGTGTAGACACTCGAACAATATTGAAAAATAAGTTATTTGTTTTTTTTCCGGGCACTTCTGGTTCTCCTGAAAATTATAAACTCCTGATTCAAAAGGCCGCTTCCTTAGGCTATCATGCTATAGGACTCATGTATCCAAACGGAAGCGATATTTATGTAGCATCAGGTTCTAATCCTGATAACAGTCAATTTGGAAAATGCAGACAGGAAAAATTTGACGGCACCAATCAAACTTATGGTGTTAGTGTTAACTCCGATAACTGTATTAAAAACAGACTCTACAAGCTTTTAATATATTTACAACAGCAATATCCAAATTTAAATTTCGGACAATTTATTAGGGGAAATGAAGTAGCATGGGATAAATGTACGCTTGCAGGACATTCTCAGGGAGGAGGTCATGCTTTTTATATCGCAAAGAAAGTTGGTGTAGAAAAAACAATTAGTTTTTCTTCGATTGACTGGAATACATTATTAGGGAGAAGTGCTGATTGGGTTAGTCAAGCCAGTGTAACACCTATTTCTAAATTCTATTCTTTCAATAGTACAAAGGATCAGCTTTTTAGTTATTCAAAAGTTCAGATTCAATTAACAAATATGGGGTTGTCAGGCACCGCATCCAGTATTGATAATACAATTTCTCCTTATTCTTTTACCCATAGATTAATTACCAGCGCTACTGCTGCTTTTTTAGTACCTGTGCCTGATCATAGCATTACATGTTTGGATGGATATGTTCCAAAGGATCTTAGTGGAAATGTTTCTCCTGCTTTTGCTGATGCATGGAGCTATTTGATTGCAAATTAACTTGAATTCAATGTATACGGAAAATCTCTACCAGACTCAATCTGTGCTTATGCTCTATAAGAAGTGAAATAATCTATTCTTCGGCAACTCTTTTTTCACTGATTTTTTTATTACAGTTATCTTAATAAATCTAATTTTAATCTGATCGAAAAAGTTAGTTGTATACCAGAATTATTAGCGGTTGAATTAAGAACAATATTTTGATTAATATTAATGTTGTCGATAATGACTTTTCTCAAATCTTATGACTTGAAACTAATTTTGAATATAACAACCTGACAAATAAAGGCTGAGATATCAATTCTGTCCGATTTCTATTCAGTAGAAGTTGGATACAAAATGTTTCTTTCATTATTCTCTATTGTTAGGTATTTCCTTGTTATTTTTTAACATTGTACCAGATACACTTTGATTGATTTATGAATCTGTTGAGGTGATATTTTTTTTTCATTGACAAGATATAATGTAATTCAACATAGCTCGGAATTATTTTAATATTATAATATTTTATAAAAGATAAAATATTATATAAAGATGAAGTGAAATCAAGCATAATTATTATTGTATAAATGCATTTTATAAATTTAGCGAGATTAATTTTATTTAATAACATAATTGCTCTTTTGCATGGTCAGTAATTAGTTCTACACGATTTCGAAAATATCTGGTTTAAACCGTTATTAAATTTTAAAGGGGTTTCAGCAGTTGAAATGTCGTTGAATTCTCCCGAGTTATTTTCCGGAATAATGAAATAGTCGTTTATTAACGACTAAAATGAAAAAATAGTAAAAATCTTACGCAAGCTTTTTAAACATTTTAATATTAAATAAATCAATTTTGCATAAAAAGAAGAAAATAAAATAAAAAACGCTTTAATTCTTACATGAACATAAATTTTCTAAAAAAGTGCGAATGATAATTTCATTATTGCGTATTATTATTATGATATAGTAATATATCGTTTTAGTAAACTTATTTCACCATAAAAATGATAATTAAGCAAAACAGTAGAATTCGTTTAAGGACGTTTCAACGAATTAATTTTGTAGTCGGATCTATTTCAATACTGGCGCTCGCATTAATATTATACTTCTATGTGATCATCCCAGAGGAAGTGTATTCGGCAACAACGGGCGATTATCGTTCTATAGCTACAGGAAATTGGAATGCTACTTCGACTTGGGAAACTTACAATGGAACCAGTTGGATAAGCGCTTCTACTACACCCACAAGCAGTGATGGACTCATCGAAATACAAAGCGGACATACAGTTACAGCAATAATTAGTGTGACAGCAGATCAAATCAAAGTGAATGCAGGAGGTACATTAAATATCTTAGCTGGAAAAACACTGACTTTAGCTAATGGAGCAAGTGATGATCTTACTGTTAACGGTATAATGAACATAAGCGGAACACTTGCTGCCCAGGCAAGCTCTTCAATCATTGATAGCGGCACAATAACATTAACCAGCGGTGGGGTCAATACTTTTGCTGCCGGGTCTACAATTTCCATTAATAACGGTGCATTATATAAAGCTCAGAGTATTTCATGTACTACTACTTCGAACATCTGGACTATCAACTCCGGTGGCACTTTTCAATATGATGCTAATGGAGGAAGTTTACCATTGGCAATATGGAATACAGGATCAACCTGTCTTGTTACCGGAATTACAAGTACCATTCTCGGAAATTTGACTCAGTCTTTTTATAATTTTACATATAATTGTCCCGGACAATCCGGAACTGAAAAACTAAGTGGATTCCTTACTACGGTTAACGGAAATTTTACTATGATATCTTCCGGTACAGGCAGACTGCGATTTACGCAACAAGAAAATTTTACATTAAGTATAGGCGGAAATTTTTATATGCAGGGTGGGTTGCTGTATGTTTCCTGCAAAGGCACAGCTGACTCAATTTTAGTAACAGGTAATTATATACAAACCGGTGGGACATTTGGTTTAACTGATGGAACGACGGAAGGCGGTGTTACTCCTACATTTATGACAGTGACTGATTTCAACATTTCCAATGGCACCTTCGATATGACAAGTAATGTAGGTAGCAGTAATGGAAACGGAGTAACAACTCTGAATATTAATAGCAACTTTTCACAAACTGGAG
>JANPNV010000076.1:0-11667 GCA_031427625.1 Bacteroidota bacterium | reverse complement strand
CTCTGTATTTTCCAAGACCATGTAGTAGGCTCCCTCTGGAAAGTTATTAAAATTATGTGAAATAACAAAGTGTCCTTCCGAATGAGGAATTGATTCTAATATGGTTTCAACCAAGACTCCGAAAGAATTAAAACACTTCAGGGATATTGTAGTCGGTTCAGTCAAGTCAAAAGAAATATTGGCAGAAGAAGAAAAAATATTTGGTGCTATCTGCAATCCATTTCCGCCTCTGTTTCTTATATTACTTGCAAGCCGAATAGGGCAATTGACATTATTGGTATTAAATATATAGTGCACAATGCCGGAAGACTGACCGCAGATGTTTGTTGTTTTAGCGTATACACTAAATGTCGAATAAGGTAGATAACTTCCATAAGCCCAATAGCCGTAGTGAATTCCATTAAAAGTAGCAGATTTTTCAACACCGAGTGTCCAATGATTCGTTCCTGTCGGACTAAACCAGTATTGTTTGTTAGAATCATCGTCAATTATCGCCACCTGCGTTTGGCATGGGTGTCCATCGGATAGCAAAGTGATGAGACTTGGATTCGGTCCGCCCGATTTCAAAATTACGATTGATGATGATGATACCCTCGGACTGCTATAAACATCATGATTTGTAGTTGGATTATTATCTACGACTCCTGAAATAGTTTCAGTCGCTGTTACTGTTAATGTAAATTGATTTAAGCTGCCAATTGGTTGAACGGTGATTGAGCTACCGGTTGCACTTCCTATGATTATCCCGCCACCTGAAATCGACCAGGAAAATACATCAGTTGTATTATTGCCCCCAAACATCGTTGCATTGTAGGTAGCTGTATTTCCAGGACACAATACCAAAGGTCCATTAATCTTCGGTTTGTTTTTGTAAAACCGAAAATAATCAATTTGATAGTTATGGATGTCATTTATTGTTGGCAAATCCAACACCCATTTAGGAATTGCACTGCTAATAAAGATAAACATCGGAAGTAATTTCGAAACAGGCCAATTAAAACTAGAGCATAATTGGTCTATCGTATGCGTCTTATCCTGCGTGTTTGAATTATATACGGGATAGCCATCAAAGAAATACTCTAAAGTTGTCGGAGTCCAGTTTATACCGAATGTGTGAAATTCATTCGATAAATCATTACACATGTTTGGATTAAAACAGCTGCCATCGCCACCTTGGCACCAGGGATGTGACGAATCGCCACCATGCGTGCACATGGCATAATGTGTATTTGCTTCTAAGGGATTAGGCAACGTGTAATCATAAGGGAAATGCTCAAAAACATCAACTTCACAGTATCGATCATCTGGGTAACCGTGAATTGGGTTCCAAGCTGCATACATCCAAAAACTTTGACTGACTTGTACTGCATCACCTCGACTTTTATACCTGCATCTTAGCTCATAATAACCAAAACCATATGGCTCTTTCGAGGATAAAGCAGCGCCTGATGCATCGAACGATCTATCCACGTGTAGATCATTACAATAATATATTATGGCTGGAATTTCACCCTTCGTTGTCAATTGCATAACTACAGATTGACCATAGACATCAGGAACTGTGGGAAAAGAAATGTTGCTTGGATAATTTATCGACTTATCGGCAGTGTCAAAACATGCCGCTCCTTCCTCAAATTTCCATAGCGAAGAATTGTAGCTTCCATTAAACTCATCGCTAATGGCAGATTGTAAATCGTACTCCATTGTTAGATTAATTGGAGAAAAAAAATCTTGACCATTAGGATTGCATGTGGAAATAATATTTCCTGAAATTGCATTAACGTAAACATTATGACTACCATAAGGAGAACTTGTTAAAATATTAAAATGCCATGCGAAAATATAATTCTGAAAAATCATTTCGACACCACCGACCTGTGCGATTAACAGTTCTCCTTTCGGAAATAAGGTTGCATTCGGATTGCCCGTCGAAATTTTAATTCCATTTTCAAAAGTTGGGTTATCCCAGGCATATTCTTTTGCATTCATATCGCTAAGAACAATATCCCTTGCTTTATCTTCTGTTAATGAATTTGATACATCGATATCAAGAGATGTTACGATATGTGGTTGAATTTCTTTTATTACTCCGTTTTTCTGGTGAAAAATAAAATAGGCATTTTCAACTTCAATGTCTTTGTAATACTGTTTAAATGTTAGCTGATCCGCTTCTAAATTCCCGTCATCAGGACGACTGAGAATCATCTTATCATTTTCAAGCAGCCCGAGTTGTTCATTATACTCATCGAAAAAATTTACTGCATATAACGTAACTCCTGCACTTGCAAAATTAGAATACCAACCGTTTTCATCCTTGTAATCTTCTAGATTAATAATTGCTTGGGAATACAGATTATTATGACAAAATAAAAACGTCAATAATACAATTAGAATTGTGCTGATTCTTGTTGAAGGGGGGGGGGGTAGTTGTTCTCATAGTTTTTTTTTAAAAAATTTGAAATTGTTTTTTAAGTTGAGTTGATTAGTCAAAAGCGAATAAAAAATAAAACTAAATACTATCCAGCGTTAAAAAAACAGCATATAATAGAATTTCTGAAAAAATTATGAACTCATGCAAATTAACGAGTCATGTGCATTTATTGTTCAACATATTTTTGAATTCAATTCAAAACTTTTCAGCAAGGCATAAAAAACTAAAACAATTCAATAAATTCTTAATGAAGAATTCCAGCTCTGCTCGGTGGAATCTTTGAGCGTCAGCAAGTGCGGAAGGGGATTCCGCCGATCCCGGCACGTCATCTCAGCTATTGAATAGAAATAACCAACAAGAAAATAAGACAGAAATAAACTTATGGCAGCTAGTGTAATCACGAAATCTATGCGTGACGAACAATCATGAAAACTGAAAAATTATTTTTCGATAATGGAAGCTTTAATATATTCTCTATTCAACCGTGCAATATGCGAAATAGAAATTTCCTTCGGACATTCAGCTTCACAAGCTCCTGTATTTGTGCATGCGCCAAAGCCAGCTTCATCATGAGCGACAACCATATTCAAAACACGCAAGTTGCGTTCCGGATGACCTTGCGGTAATAATGCAAGCTGAGAAACTTTTGCAGATAGAAATAACATGGCAGAAGCATTCTTGCAAGCTGCAACACATGCACCGCATCCTATACATGCGGCAGCGTCGAAAGCTTCGTCGGCCAATGCTTTTTCGATTGGAATAGAATTAGCATCGGGAGCATTACCGGTGTTGACAGAAACAAATCCACCGGCCTGAATAATTTTATCGAATCCTGTTCTGTCGACAGCAAGATCTTTAATAACCGGAAAAGCAGAGGCACGCCACGGTTCGATTGTTACAGTTTCACCATCGTGAAAATGGCGCATGTGCAATTGGCACGTTGTCGTACCCTTAAGCGGACCATGTGCACGGCCATTGATGTACATGCTGCATGTGCCGCAAATACCTTCTCGACAATCATGGTCGAATGCAACAGGTTCTTTATCTTCTTTAATCAGTCGCTCATTCAGAACGTCGAGCATTTCGAGAAATGACATGTGGGTATTTACTCCCGGCATATCATAGATTTCGAAACGACCACTCGTTGCACTGTTCTTCTGGCGCCAGATTTTTAATTTTAAATTTATTGTTTCCATAATTTTTAATTAGCTAATTAGCCGATTGGTTAATGTGATATTTAGATAATGTAACACCAGGCTATATGAAATGATTTACCAATTTCCCGGGAACACCATCATCAAATCATCACATCATCACATCATCACATTATCACATCATCACATCATCACATTATCACATTATCACATTATTTATAGGATCGCTGTGTCGGATGTACTTCATCAAACACAAGCGCTTCTTTATTTAATTGTGCGGGATTTCCTTCTCCGGAAAATTCCCAGGCAGCGACGAAGCTGAAGTTATCATCATCGCGTTTTGCTTCTCCGTCTTCTGTCTGCGACTCTTCACGGAAATGTCCTCCGCACGATTCGCGTCGCATCAATGCATCCATGATCATCAGCTCGCCAAGTTCGATGAAGTCGGCCACTCGTCCTGCTTTATCAAGTTCAGGGTTGAATTCGAAAATGTCGCCCGAAACTTTCACATCGCTCCAGAATTCTTTTTTAAGATCGCGCACCATCTGAAGTGCTTTCGTCAATCCTTCTTCGTTCCTGGCCATTCCGCAGTAATCCCACATGATGCGTCCGAGTTTTTTATGTAACTCTTCTACAGATTGTTTTCCATTTATACTTTTCAACTTCTGAATTCGCTCTCTCACATTTTTCTCTGCATCATCGAAGGCTTCATGAGTTGTTGGTATTGCCGGAACACGAATTTCTGCCGATAAATATTCACCGATCGTATATGGAATAACGAAGTATCCATCAGCAAGGCCCTGCATTAATGCAGAAGCCCCAAGACGGTTTGCACCGTGATCACTGAAGTTACATTCTCCGATTGCATATAGTCCGGGAACGGTTGTCATTAAATTATAATCAACCCAGAGTCCGCCCATTGTATAATGTACGGCAGGATAAATTCTCATAGGAGTTTTATACGGATCATCGCCGGTAATCTTATCATACATTTCAAAAAGATTTCCATAACGCTCACTGATTACATCATGACCAAGACGTTTAATAGCATCTCTGAAGTCGAGGAATACGGCAAGTCCTGACGGACCCACGCCACGGCCTTCGTCGCATGCCTGCTTAGCTGCTCTGGAAGCCACATCGCGGGGAACGAGGTTTCCGAATGCAGGATATCTTCTCTCTAAATAATAATCACGCTCCTCATCAGGAATGTCTTCCGGTTTTCTCTTATCACCTTTTGCTTTGGGAACCCATACGCGGCCATCGTTGCGTAGACTTTCGCTCATCAATGTTAACTTCGATTGGTATTCGCCGGAAACAGGTATGCATGTAGGATGTATCTGTGTGAAGCATGGGTTGCCAAAGAATGCACCCTGCTTATATGCTTTCCAGATTGCCGTAGTATTGCAACCCATTGCATTTGTTGAAAGATAAAATACGTTTCCATATCCTCCTGATGCAAGAATGACTGCATGACCGAAGTGACGTTCGAGTTCGCCTGTTACAAGATCTCTTGCGATGATGCCTCTTGCTTTGCCATCGATCTTTACGAGTTCAACCATCTCATGACGCGTGTACATTTTCAAATTGCCTTTTGCGATCTGTCGCGACATGGCACTGTAAGCACCGAGTAATAATTGCTGGCCTGTTTGTCCGCGTGCATAAAAAGTTCGTGATACCTGCACACCGCCGAATGAACGATTATCAAGTAGTCCACCGTATTCACGGGCGAAAGGCACACCCTGAGCAACACATTGATCAATGATAGCTGTGCTGATGTCTGCAAGTCTGTAAACATTTGCTTCACGCGAACGGTAATCGCCGCCTTTTACCGTATCATAAAAAAGTCGGTAAACACTGTCACCATCATTCTGATAATTTTTTGCTGCATTGATTCCCCCCTGTGCGGCAATACTGTGTGCACGGCGAGGACTATCCTGAAAGCAGAAACATTTTACTGAATATCCCATCTCTGCAAGACTGGCAGCGGCAGCACCTCCTGCAAGTCCGGAGCCGATAACAAGGATTTCTATTTTCCTTTTGTTGGCAGGATTAACGAGGCTAACGGTTGATTTATATTTACTCCACTTCTGAGCGAGTTCTCCCGGTGGGATTTTTGAATTTAATTTATTCATATTTTTTTCTCTTGCCGGAAATGTCAGCAGGTTATTTTTTAGTTGAGAAGATCTGATGCGATGCCAAATATATCGAAGTAGAACATGATTGGAAAGGATGCAAAACCAATCATGATAATCATCGATATAATAGTTCCTGTTGATTTAAGGGGCTGTCTGAATTTTTGATTGTTCAGTCCGAGGGTTTGCAACGACGACTGAAATCCATGGTTGAGGTGAGCACCAAGAATTACCATGGCGATGAGATACAATGCAGAATACCAGTTCGACTGGAAAGCGGCGGCTACATCATAAGCCATAGATGTTTCCGGCATACCAAAACGATGAGGGAAGAAAAAAGTCTTCAGGTGAATTACAAGAAACACCAAAATCACTGAACCGGTAAGACCCATATTTCTGGAGAACCAGCTGCTGTTTTGGGCCTTGTGGTTTACAGAGTAACCAACCGGTCTAGCTTTTTTATTGCTGTATGTAAGAAACAGAGCATCGATAATATGAATAATGAATCCTGCAAAGAGTCCGAATTCAATAGTCCTGATGATGATATTACCGGTCATGAATTCGGAGTATTCGTTGAAACTCCTTCCACCATCGATCTTGTAGAGTAGTAGGTTTCCATAGAGGTGTTCGAGTAAATACATGAATAGGAAAAGCCCGGTGAGAGCCATAACTAACTTGCGCCCGACGGAGGTGTAAAACATTTTTAATGCAGCAATCATAAATCCGGAATTAGGTGACAAATGTATATGAGTAAGTATAAAGTACAAAGCATAAAGTACAAAGATTTTGAATATTTCCTAATAAGGACAACGTGCAAACTATTTGGCAAATAGTAAGTCATCGCAAGGGATATATCAAGAATAAAAAAGCCCCTTGTCAGAAACAAAGGGCTTTAAAAACCAAAAGCAAATATCAACTTCCGCAAGCTTCACAAGAGTCAGGATCGTCTAGTGAGCAAGCCATTTGGGCAAAGGCCTCGTCTTTTTCTATTGTGTTTAATATACCATTGTTTACGATTGCATTTTCCTGAGCAGCTTTCACATAGCTTTGATCTACAGTAAATTTGATAGCATCAGCAGCCGATTTAGTGCGTAGGTAATACATTCCTGTCTTCAGCCCTTTTTTCCAGGCATAAAAATGCATGGATGTAAGTTTGGCAAAATTGGCATCCTGAATAAACAGGTTAAGCGACTGACTTTGGCAGATAAAGGCGCCACGATCTGCTGCCATATCAATAAGTGAGCGCTGTTTAATTTCCCAGACAGTCTTGTAAATTTCTTTCAGATCCTGCGGGATTTCCTCGATGTTCTGAACTGAACCGTTTGCGGCTATAATTTTATTTTTCATCGACTCATTCCATAATCCAAGCTTTACAAGATCTTTCAGCAGGTGTTTATTTACAATAAGGAATTCTCCGCTAAGCACACGTCTTGTGTAAATGTTTGAAGTATAGGGCTCGAAACATTCGTTGTTACCAAGAATCTGAGAAGTGCTGGCTGTTGGCATAGGAGCAAGCAGGAGTGAATTTCTGATACCGTATTTTTTCACTTCTTCTTTTAATACGTCCCATTCCCAGCGTTTGCCCGGCGCTACATTCCAGAGATCAAACTGAAATTGTCCTAGTGATGTAGGCGAACCTTCATAAGTTTCATAAGGACCATGAATCTTTGAAAGATCCTTAGAAGCTGTCATAGCAGCATAATAGATCGTCTCATGAATTTCACGGTTCAGCTCTCTTGCTTCATCGCTGTCGAATGGCATGCGAAGAAGAATAAATGCATCAGCAAGTCCTTGTACACCAATTCCGATTGGACGGTGGCGCATGTTGCTGCGGCGTGCTTCTTCAACGGGATAATAATTTATATCGATTACCTTATTCAGGTTTTTCGTCACTACATAGGTAATTTCAAATAATCGCTGGTGGTCAAATTTCCCGTCGATGACGAAACGCGGAAGCGCAATTGAGGCCAGGTTACAAACGGCTATTTCATCTTTTGAAGTGTATTCGACAATCTCTGTGCAGAGGTTAGAACTTTTTATTGTGCCCAGATTTTTCTGATTGCTTTTTTCATTACAGGCATCTTTGTAAAGCATGTATGGAGTTCCGGTTTCAATCTGTGATTCCATGATTGCAAACCAGAGTTCTTGTGCTTTCACAGTTTTACGCTGACGTCCTTCAGATTCATATCTAAGGTATAATTCGCGGAACTTATCACCGTAGCAATCATCCATTCCCGGTGCTTCGTTCGGACAGAAAAGACTCCAGTCACCGTTTTGCTCGACACGTTCCATGAACAGATCGGGAATCCAGAGAGCGAAGAACAGATCGCGAGCGCGAAGCTCTTCCTTGCCATGATTCTTTTTCAGCTCGAGGAAGTCGAAGATGTCGGCATGCCATGGCTCGATGTAAATAGCAAATGATCCTTTTCTCTTTCCACCACCCTGATCAACATAGCGCGCAGTATCGTTGAAGACGCGTAGCATGGGTACGATTCCATTTGATGTTCCATTCGTGCCACGGATATATGATCCTGTAGCGCGGATGTTATGGATGCTTAGTCCGATTCCTCCGGCCGACTGTGATATCTTTGCGCAGTTTTTAAGAGTATTATAGATTCCATCGATGCTGTCGTCTTCCATCTGAAGTAAAAAACAAGAGCTTAACTGTGGCTTCGGACTTCCGGCATTGAATAATGTTGGTGTCGCATGGGTAAACCAGCGTTCGCTCATGAGATTGTAAGTCTCTATCGCTGCTTCGATGTCTTCTTTGTGAATCCCGATAGCTACACGCATAATAAGATGTTGCGGGCGTTCAGCTACCATTCCGTTAATTTTCAACAGGTATGATTTCTCCAGTGTTTTGAATCCGAAAAAGTCGAATCCGAAATCACGGTCATAGATAATTGTAGAATCGAGGAGATCTCTGTTTTCCCAGATAATATTGAATACATCATCAGCAAGCAAAGGACCTTTTTTTCCAGTATTCGGATCGATGTATTCGTAAAGATCTTTCATCGTCTGACTAAACGATTTTTTTGTGTTTTTGTGGAGGTTGCTTACTGCAATACGTGCAGCGAGAAGAGCAAAATCCGGATGACGCGTAGTCATTGAAGCGGCGATTTCTGCAGCCAGGTTATCGAGCTGAGAGGTTGTTACTCCATCGAAAATTCCTTCGATGACTTTTTGTGCGACAGAAAAAGTATCTACATGTTCCGACAAGCCATAAGCAAGTTTTTGTATACGAGCAGTAACCTTATCAAATTTTACTGGTTCTTTTCTGCCATCTCTTTTTAGTACGAACATTGGATTAAATTTTTTAGTACGAAGTACGAGGTACAAAGTACAAAGTGAAAAAATGTATTTTTATTTTATTTTAAATTGTAATGAACAAATCATTTTTAGTATTTCATGTGTTAATTTCATAGCCCCGATAATTTCCTCAGTCATCAGGTATTTTAATTCAATGCATATCAGCGTTTGTGTTTCCAATTCAACTGCTGATCCTGACGAAACACTCAGAAAGTATATAAATTCCTTCTTATAATTTATTCTTGTACCCTCGGCAATGTTTTAGACAATTGATACTATACTTCACAAGATTTAAGAATTAAGGCCATATTTTTCTTTTGATGGTAATTTTAAAGTTGGTGTGTAAATTATGACAGCTTTCTTACTTCTTACCTCTAAAAGTCCTCATCCATATTAAACACATTATCGGTTTGTTGTTGTCCGACACTGGCTTTCTTATATTCACTTACTCTCTTTTCGAAAAAGTTTGTTTTGCCCTGAAGCGATATCATTTCCATAAAATCGAATGGATTAGAGCTATTGTAAATTTTATTGTAACCGAGGGAGATCAATAATCTGTCGGCGACGAATTCGATATACTGACACATTAGTTTGGCATTCATTCCGATAAGTGAAACAGGAAGTGCATCAGTCACGAATTCATGCTCATTTACAACTGCATCGCGGATAATAGATTCAACCTGTTCTTTCGGGAGTTTGTTTTCCAGCATGCTGTAAAGGAGGCAGGCGAAATCACAATGCATGCCTTCGTCGCGTGAGATGAATTCATTCGATGTGCATAATCCGGGCATCAGGCCGCGTTTTTTAAGCCAGAAGATTGAACAAAAGGATCCGCTGAAGAATATTCCTTCGACGGCAGCAAAGGCAATCAGTCTCTCAGCAAATGAGCCGTTTCCGATCCATCGTAACGCCCATTCGGCTTTTTTAGTGACACATGGCACATTCTCCATGGCTTTAAAGAGGTAGTTCTTTTCTGCCGTGTCTTTTATGTATGTATCGATAAGCAGGGAGTACATCTCAGAATGGATATTTTCCATCATAATCTGAAATCCGTAGAAACACCTTGCTTCAGGCAACTGGACTTCATTCATGAAGTTGATGGCAAGGTTCTCATTCACAATACCATCGCTGGCAGCGAAGAAGGCAAGAACATGCTTAACAAAATGCTTCTCATCATTACTTAGTCTTTCCCAGTCTTTTAAATCAGCATGCAGGTCGATTTCCTCAGCTGTCCAGAAACTTTGCTCAGCCTTCTTATACATATCCCAAATTTTCGGGTGTTTAATTGGAAAGAGGACGAAACGGTCCTTATTTTCTTCTAAAAGTATTTCATTCTTCATATTAGAAATATAGTTTTTACTGTTATTTTTTTGAATGGGGGTGTCGAATCCTAATCTCTGCATATAGGCATAAGCCTTATGTAAAGAAGTTACCCCCTTTCTTTAAATTCTGTGATTATTTACTCTTTCAGGATACCCTGATGTGGTGAACAAAAATTCCTTTTTGAAAACTGATATGCAAGGAGAACTCGATATTTTTTTCGACAATTATGCACCGGCAAATGTTTGTAAATCTGTTTTCAAGTCTGAAGAGCCTGTCAATTAAGGCCTTTGGCGGTTTTGAACAAAATATGTTTAAAACTCACACTTGCAGAAATGGATTAGAGAGTTTGAGAAGGTGAGGACTCGCAAATCTGGGAATTTCAAAAAATGATTCTTTACTGTGTTGCAATTGAAAATTCGAGATTAAAAACCTAGAAATTAACAAAAGAGTTTTTGAAAGAAACGATTCGTCTTTCTTCCCGGGAAATTAAGTGACAATTTTTTTGGAAAATAAAAAACAGAAATATTACTTCTGTGTTGAAGAAGATTCTTCGAGAAGATTAGCTGCAAGCTCAAGTTGTTTGTACCAGTCTTCTCCGTATTTACGAACAAGAGAATCTTTCAAAAATTTAAAAACAGGAACCTGTAAACTTTTTCCAAGCTTGCAGGCAGGATTGCAGATATTCCAACGATCATAATTGATTGCATCCATTCCGTTGCGTTGTTTTGTGATGCGAATTGGATACAGGTGACAGGAAACAGGTTTCTTAAAATCGATTTTGCCATCGTAATATGCTTTTTCAATTCCACATTTCGCAGTACCATCTTCGAAAACGGTGTAAGCACATTCTTTCCCTTTTACAAGAGGTGTCACCCATTCTTTCTTTTCATAAAGCAAATATTTCCCCTGCTTTTCGATAGCTTCAATTCCCTCTTTGCGCAAGTATGGTTTTACTTTTTCATAGACTGAATCGATAGCGGCTAATTCTTCTTCTTCCAGCGGCGCTCCGTAGTCACCTTTTACGCAACATGCACCTTTGCAGGCATTCAGGTCACAAACGAATTGCTTCTCTATAACATCTTCTGAAACGAGGGTATTTCCTATGGCGATCATCGGGTAAAGATAAGGGAAAAAAGAACCAAGAATCAAGAGCCAAGAGCCAAGAATCAAGAGCCAAGAATCAAGAATCAAGAACCAAGAATTAAGAACCAAGAATCAAGAGCCAAGAGCCAAGAATCAAGAACCAAGAATTAAGAACCAAGAATCAAGAGCCAAGAATCAAGAACCAAGAATCAAGAGCCAAGAATCAAGAACCAAG
>JANPNV010000075.1:0-6944 GCA_031427625.1 Bacteroidota bacterium | reverse complement strand
GATAACGTAAAAAAAATGCTCCAAAAAAATGCCTACGAAAAACATATTGATATAAAAATTTTATCAGATAATGATTTGCCAAATTGCGTATTTGGTGATCCGGTAAGATTAAATCAAATACTTCTTAATCTGGTTGGAAATTCTATTAAGTTCACAAGTAATGGATACATCAATATATCTTGCAGCGTTCGTTCTAAAATAAATAATGACTTTATTATTGAATTTGTAATTAAGGACACGGGAATTGGAATTCCTCCTGATAAAATAGATTTGATTTTTGAAAGATTTGTACAGGCTGAAGATGATACAACAAGAAAGTTCGGTGGAACTGGACTTGGTCTAAGCATTGTCAAGAATATAGTAAAGTTAATGGAAGGAGAGATATTTGTTGAAAGCGAATTAGGTAACGGCTCTCAATTTACATTTGTTATTCCTGCGAAGGAATGCACAATCTCACATGCGGAAGAACTTATTAGTGATCAAAGTATACCTTCCAAAATAGATATAATAAAACTATGTAAACTTAATATATTATTAGTTGAAGACAACCGAATGAACCAGCTTTATGTGAGCGCTATTATGCATCCAATAGGAATTGAATGTACTATTGCTTCTGACGGAAATGAGGCAATAAAAATATTAAGCGAAAAAATGTTTGACATAATTTTAATGGACATCCAAATGCCGTTAATGGACGGATATCAAGTAACTAATATCATACGTAATGAATTAAAAATTAATACCCCAATTATTGCCTTAACTGCCAATGCAACCACAGTCGATAATGAAAAATGTCTTAAAAGTGGAATGAACGATTATGTATCAAAACCATACAAACCAGATGATTTACTCAACAAAATTTCAGAAATCTTATTTGGAAAAATGAATGATTTTCCTTCTAAGTCAGAAAATAATTTAGATAAATCAGCTAAAAACGAAAACAAACTTATACACATTAAATATATTTTAGAACAGGTTAATGGAAAAATGAATGTTGTAAAACAATTAATTGATATTTTTAATGCTGAAACACTTTTAGAAGTTTTGGCATTAGAAGACTCCATTTTAAAATCAGATTTTAAATCCATAGAATCTATTTCCCATTCACTTGTATCAACCTTTTCTATTTTAGGAATAGAATCGGCCATAAAAATTTTAAAAAGAATCGAACTTAATGCGCGGAATGAAAGGGAGATTATTATAATTAGCGAATTATTTATCCCACTTTTCGAAATAACAACGAGAGCAAAAACAGAGCTAAATGAGTTATCAAATTCTCAATTCAATCCTATACCCTTGTCAGGAATATCGTAAAATATAAAACATATGAATTGCCTTATAATTGATGATAATAAAATGGCCAGAATGGCCTTAAAACAACAAGTTGATAATATAGAATTTTTGAATCTAATTGGAGAATGCAGTGACATTATGCAAGCTACAAATCTGCTTTATACTGAAAAAGTAGATTTGTTACTTCTAGACATTCAGATGCCAAAAATTTCCGGAATCGATTTTCTTAAAAGTGTTAGTAAACGTCCTCATGTAATACTAATTACTTCACAACCTGATTTTGCCCTCGAAGCATTCGAATGTAATGTTGTTGATTACATACTCAAACCAGTAAAAACCGATAGGTTTGTAAAAGCAATAATGCGGGTAAAAGAATTGAATGCAAGCAGTACTGAGCCAGTAAAATCTGATAAAGAGTTTTTTTTCTTTCGGGAAAAAGGAATTGCTTACAAATTGAAAATAAGTGAGATCCTTTTTATTCAAGCAATGGGTGATTATATAAATATTCACACATCGAATAAAAAGCATACGATACATTTTACCTTAAGTGCTATTGAGAAGGAATTACCGGCTGATAAATTTATGCGTCTTCATCGATCTTATATTGCTGCACTTGATAAAATTGACACCATTGAGGAAGGAACTGCCTATATTTTTCAAACGAATATTCCAGTTGGTGATACCTTTCGCTCTGATTTAATGAAAAGACTGAATTTGCTCTAGAAAAGGCCAAATTTTATCCGATTTAAGCTATTCTTTTTGCCCGTTCGTCGAAAAATAGCCTTTCCGGATCCAAAGTGTGACTATTATTGTACTCATAATCGTGAATACAATAATGCAATTACTGAATACAAATAATAGAATTTCTTCTGAACTTGATCATCATTCTATCAAGAGCATAAAGGTTATTCTTTGTATTTCATTATTATTCCTGATAAATACTTTGACTTTTGGACAATCCTCGCAAACCAAAAGTGGGGTAACGTATGCGAATGCTCCTATTTCCGGATCAATTACACAATGGAATAATCTTTCTAATGCAATTTCTTCTAATGATGTCTACACTACCCCTAATTCGAATTTGCCAAACTCAGGAAATCATACAGACTATCTAAAAATAACAAATTTTCAATTCACGATCCCCCCATCAAGTGTTATTACAGGAATTTCAGTAGGAATTGAACGTTCGGATGCTAATGGCAAATCGAAAGACTACAAATTACAACTAATCATAGCAGGAATTATTGCTTCAACAAATAAGTCGAAAAGTTCTGCATGGGGCGGCAATGATGCAATAGAAACTTATGGCGGCAGTAATGATTTATGGGGGTTCAGCTTAACTGAAGCTGACATAAATTCAATAAATTTTGGCTTTGCATTTTCGGCACAAAGAACAGGAGGAGGACCCCAGCCAACACTTGCAAAAGTAGACGAAGTTTTCATAACAGTTTTTTATTACCAACCATTACCAATTGAATTGGTTTCTTTTACTAAAGAAGTTAATAATGGCTTACCAGAATTTTCCTGGGTAACAGCTTCTGAAGTAAATAATGATTATTTTTCCCTCGAACGATCAATCGATGGTATTTCATTTTATGAAATACAAAAAATTAATTCGGCAGGAAACAGTAGTATTACACAAACATATTCCTATACTGATTTGTTTCCGCTTAACGGCACTTCATATTACAGGCTAAAACAAACAGATTTTAATGGGAATTCTGAAACATTTAACACCTTGGTTTTAAATTCAAATCAAAATCAATATAAGCCAGAATCGATAAAGGTAATTAATACTATCTTTAATGAATCACTTTCTGCACGGTTTGAGCTATCTAACAACGAAATTATAAATCTTCAGTTAATTAATATGAAAGGTGCTCTTGCTTTTTCAGAGACAATTTTGGGAGAAAAGGGAGTAAACACTTTTCAGATTGATTTCAAAAATAATATTTCAGGTATTTACATATTAAATTTAATCAAACAGAATGAAGTTATTGCTTCGACAAAGGTTGTTTATGGTAAGTAAAATAAATTATACATTTTTCAATTTGACATCAAATCAAAATGTCAAATAAATAATAACCACACATATTAGATTAAAGAATTTAAATTAAATCCATTTTGTTTTTAAAAAAATCGTCAATGGATTATTTCATAAGAATTAGTCCTTGACAAATTTTTCTACTTCTTATTCAATCTACAAGATAATTATTAAGGTAATTTGAAAATTTTCTCCTCCACTACAAATGCACAAATAATTATTCGTGCATTCGTGGCAAAATTTTTTTACTTCGGCTTAAATTTTTCCCTGTCGCTCTTCCCAAATTTCATTAAAAGATTTTGGTGCTACTAATGGTAATTCGCGGCGATTGCCCCATTGTGATTTAAAAAAATTTTTCAAAACAAAATTTTTCATTTTCGATCCGCCTTTATTCATCAGCTTCCTGTTCAGCATTGCTTTTTTCCAAACAAAGAACATAAAACTTTCTGTCTTCTTATTCAGATTTTGTTCTACTGAATCGCGGCGATTATATAAAAGCAGTTTGTGTAAATCAATTTTTACCGGACAAACTTCCGTACACCTTCCACAGAGCGATGATGCAAAACTCAGATGTTTATATTGATCCATTCCGCTTAAATGCGGCGTGATCACTGAGCCAATCGGCCCCGAATAAGTTGCACCATAACTGTGACCACCAACTCCACGATAAATCGGACAGGTATTCAGACAAGCACCGCAGCGAATGCATGACAATGCCTGGCGTTGATCCGGACTCGCTAAAAGTTCGGTGCGTCCATTGTCGAGAAGAATTACATACATCTCTTCCGGTCCGTCAATCTCACCCTCTTGTCTCGGTCCGGTACTTATAGAATTATACACTGTAATATTCTGCCCTGTTCCATGGGTTGCCAGCAAAGGCCAGAATAAATCAAGATCTGTTAACGATGGAATCAGTTTTTCTATTCCCGCAATCGCTATCTGAATTTTGGGAAATGAAATTGACATCAATGCATTGCCTTCATTCTCTGTTACTGCAACACTTCCTGTATCTGCTATCAGAAAATTCGCACCGGTAATTCCGGCATCGGCATTCTGATATTTTGCGCGCAACCTCTCTCTGACAAATGCCGTGATTTCTTTCGGCGTACTTTCTATTGGAAGATTAAATTTTTCGTTAAACGTTTTTGCCACATCTTCCTTCGACAAATGCATGGCCGGCGTGACTATGTGATACGGATGCTCATTACGAAGCTGAACGATGAACTCTCCCAGATCAGTTTCAATGGATTCTATTCCTTCTTCCTCCAATGCCTGATTTACATGAATCTCTTCTGTCGTCATCGACTTCGCCTTGACAACAGTTTTAGCATTGGTGCGCTTTAAAATTTTCAGCAACTCATAGATGGCTTCTTCTGCATCCTTCGCCCAAATTACTTTTCCTCCACGCTTATTGAAATTCGCTTCGAACTCCAGTAAATATTTGTCAAGGTTTTCTAAAATTTTATGTTTCAATACCGATGCACGCTGACGAGCAGTTTCCAAATCATCAAACTGAATTTTTCCATCTACAACCTTCTTATCGTATTGAAGAATATTGAAAGCTAATTTACGACGGTGTTCTTTATCGAACACCTTGTTCTCAGCATCATTAATAAATTGCTCTGACTGTAATGACATATATTATTCGTTAGTCGTTGTCAGTTTTAATTCCGGAATTTCCAGATCAGATTGAGTGCGAAGAAGATCTTCGACTCTTTCTCTTCTTCTTACTAAATGTGCTTTCCCATCAACGATAAATACCTCTGCAGGACGCAGCCTTGAATTATAATTATTACTCATCGTATATCCATAAGCGCCTGCATTTAAAATCGCAAGAAGATCTCCTTCGTGAACTTCATTCATTTTTCTGTCCCAGCCAAATGTATCTGTTTCGCAAATGTAACCAACTACAGTATATATTCTCTGTTTTCCTCCTGGATTACTCAGGTTGATGATGTGATGATAAGCATCGTAAAACATCGGTCTGATGAGGTGATTCTGTCCTGAATTGACTCCAACGAAAACTGTTGCCATCGTTTGCTTCACAGTATTTACCTTCACAAGTAATACACCTGCTTCGCTTACCAGAAATTTTCCTGGCTCAAACCAAAGTTCAAGTTCTCGTCCGTATAATTTGCAGAAATTCTTAAAGAGCTGAGTAAATTCTTTTCCAAGCTCGTCGATATCGGTAATGTAATCGCCTTCTTTATATGCTACTTTGAATCCACTTCCGAAATCTATGAATTCGAGGTTCGGAAAACTAGTTGCTGCCTCAAACATAAGTTCGGCCATGCGAATAAATACTGAGCTGTCGAGAATTTCAGAACCGGTGTGGATGTGTAGTCCGTTCACTCTCATTTTGCAGGAAGTGACGATTCTTTCAATATGCCTGAGCTGATGAATAGAAATTCCGAATTTAGAATCGATGTGACCTGTCTGTATGTGCACATTTCCGCCTGCGGCAATGTTTGGATTTATTCGTATGCAACATGGAACAGCATCACCATACTCATGTCCGAACTGTTCCAGTATTCCAATATTGTCGATGTTGATGACAACGCCGAGCTCAACAGCCATTTTAATCTCTTCAAAAGAAACGCTGTTAGGCGTAAATAAAATTTCCTCCGGTCTATATCCTGCTTTGATTCCAATGATTGCCTCTTCAATGGAAACGACATCGAGTCCGGCCCCAAGGTTGCGCAGATATTTCATTATGGCAAGATTGCTATTCGCCTTGCAGGCATATTTTATTTTCAGCTTTACGCCGGTAAAAACCTTTCGAAGGTGCTCGTATTGTCTCTTAATAGTTTCCGCATCATATACATAGAGCGGCGTTCCAAATTCCTCTGCTACTGATTGCAGGTTGGCGTTTTGTAATACGGGGTAGTTCTCTTCGAAGGGCATGTGATAATGTGATAATGTGATAATGTGATAATGAACTAAAATTCCTTATTTTTTGAACAAGGTATTTAATTAATTTGATAAAATGAATTAGGCCTTTCGAGACAGATAATATGTTTATAATATTGCTAAGTGCCCAATTATCATATCATCACATTATCACATCATCACATAAAAACTAGTCTTTCCTTTTATAAACCGGCACGGTACTACAAGGCTCCCCATACATAATACTTTTCACAACCGGACGGAGTACGTCGGTGAGTTTGATATAGGCGGAAACTGGAACTTCAATATTAGAGCATCCCTTGATGACGATCTTCTGATCTTTGTAGTTATCTGGATTTATTAATGATAGTCTTCCATCGTAGATGACTTCTTCCAATGTCTTCAGATCACCGAAAACTACTTTTTTTGCAAACTCCTTTGCATGAGATGCTACTAACATAAATGCCCATGTCGGAACGATTGCGTCGGCCGAACAATAAATGGCGACAAACTTATCTTTGTATTGCGCCCAATCGTGGTCCTTAATGTATGCACGAAAATCTTTTTCTTTAAGTATTAATTCTTCGAACAGCCAACCCTTCAAATCGAACAATACCCTTTCACCAGGAACATAAAAATCTTCCAGGTCGATGGTGACTAATCCGCTTTGAGATACCTTATTAATAATTTCCATTGTGATTCTATCTTAATGCCGATT
>JANPNV010000074.1:0-43121 GCA_031427625.1 Bacteroidota bacterium | reverse complement strand
TTGATACGAAGGTGTTCCGCCGTTTGTAGGTGTCGCTGTAAATGTCACAGAAGAGCCCGCACATGTTGGATTTGTTCCCGTTGTTAATGCAATCGTAACTGCCGGAGTAACAGTTGGATTAACCGTCATCGTAATTCCTGTCGATGTAGCCGTCGTCGGACTAACACATGCAGCCGTCGAAGTCATCACGCAAGTAACAATTTGTCCGGTGGTTAATGTTGTCGTTGTAAATGATACGCTGTTCGTTCCTGCATTTGTTCCGTCAATCTTCCATTGATATGAAGGTGTTCCGCCGTTTGTTGGTGTTGCGGTAAATGTGACTGATGAACCTGCACATGTTGGATTTGTTCCTGTTGTCAATGCAATCGAAACTGCAGGAGTAACAACAGGATTTATAGTCATCGTAATTCCTGTTGACGTAGCCGTCGCCGGACTAATACATGCAGCCGTCGAAGTCATCACGCAAGTAACAATTTGTCCGTTGGTTAATGTCGTTGTCGTAAATGTTGCACTGTTAGTTCCAGCATTTGTTCCCGCAACCTTCCATTGATACGAAGGTGTTCCGCCATTTGTCGGCGTCGCAGTAAATGTCACTGATGAACCTGTGCATGTTGGATTTGTTCCCGTTGTTAATGCAATTGAAACTGCTGGAGTAACAGTTGGATTAATCGTCATCGTAATTCCCGTTGATGTGGCCGTCGCCGGACTTGGACATGTAGCTGTCGAAGTCATTATACAGGTAACAATTTGTCCGTTAGTTAATGTCGTTGTTGTAAACGTTGCACTGTTAGTTCCAGCATTTGTTCCCGCAACCTTCCATTGATAGGATGGCGTTCCGCCATTTGTCGGTGTTGCAGTAAATGTCACTGATGAACCTGCACATGTTGGATTTGTTCCCGTTGTCAATGCTATCGAAACTGCAGGAGTAACAGTTGGATTAACCGTCATCGTAATTCCTGTTGATGTAGCCGTCGCCGGACTTGCACATGCAGCCGTCGAAGTCATCACACAAGAAACAATTTGTCCGCTGGTTAATGCCGTTGTCGTAAATGTTGCGCTGTTTGTTCCGACATTCGTTCCATCAACCTTCCATTGATAGGATGGTGTTCCGCCATTCGTCGGCGTTGCAGTAAATGTGACTGATGAACCTGCGCACGTTGGATTTGTTCCTGTTGTCAATGCAATCGAAACTGCAGGAGTAACAATAGGATTGACAGTCATCGTAATTCCTGTCGATGTTGCCGTTGCAGGAATAGCACAGGAAAGATCAGATGTTATTATACAACTGACAACATCGTTATTGGCAAGCGTTGTAGTAGTGAAAACTGAAGAATTCGTTCCAACATTTGTTGTTCCGATTTTCCATTGATAAGATGGCGTAGTCCCTCCATTAGTCGGCGTCGCGGTAAACGATGCTGATTCTCCTGTACATTGTGGATTTGTACCCGCTGTTTGAGTGATTGTTACTGACGGAGAAACAGATGAATTCACTGTCATTGACAACACATTGGAATTTGCTGTTGAGCTATTTGATAAAAAATTAAACACCATATTTGGTCTGATAGACCCTGTGCCGGTAACAGTTGCTGTAGCACATGCTCCGGCTCCGGTTGCTCCATCAGCCTGGTAATAAGTTGTCGATACAAAAGCGCTGGTCGTCTGATAATTCTGATAAGCGACAGTACCAACTACCTGATTTGAAAAACAAATATCGATTAGGATGTTTGATGTTCCATCCCATGTAAATGGTGAAGCAAATGCATGAGTGTTTGTGGAACTTACAACAGGAGTAAAATTAACCGGTCCGAAAACAGTAGTGAATGCAGGATTAAGAAAAGCGCTTGTCATAACAGTTGATGCTGTCATTGCCAGCTTTATAGTATAGCCATTCATCGTAGCGGGGCTGCCAATTGTACTATTAATAGTGAATCCCAAAGATGAAATATTACCGGCCATTGCACCAAGTGTTGTTAATTCAGATGCACGTATAAGGTATTGTTGGCGGCCATTACCATAATATGATGGATATGCCGCAGCAAGATCGCTGGTTGTCGAATTTAAAGCTGTTCCCGTACCGAGTGTGAATACAGTTGCCGGAGCACATGTTGCATCTGATGTTACAATACATGAAATGTTATCACCGTTTCCTAATGATGTTGTAGTAAATAAGGAACTATTAGTCCCTGCATTTACATTATTAATTTGCCATTGATAAACAGGATTTATAGCATTCGTTGCTGTTGCTGTGAAAGAAACAGAAGCACCTGCGCAAGTAGGATTTGTTCCACCGGTCTGAGCAATGGAAACTGTCGGAGGGACATTCGTAGTAATACTTATTGTTATCGGATTGGATGTTGCAGTAGTAGTTGTAACGCATGTTTCATTAGAGGTTAATACACATGTTACGATTTGTCCGTTTGTAATTGTAGATGACGAAAACGTTGAACTGTTCGTGCCTGTATTAACTCCATTTACTATCCATTGATAAGAGGGTGCACTGCCTCCGTTTACAGGTGTAGCAGTAAATGTTAATGGAACTCCTGCACACGATGGATTGCTTCCGCTGGTTAATGCAATGGAAACAGATGGAGTTACATTATTATTAACTGTAACAGTAATTGGACTAGATGTCGCCGGACTTCCAGTAACACCGGAAAGATTAGAGGTCATGATGCATGTTAAAATCTGTCCGCTTGTAAAAGTAGAAGTATAGGTTGGGCTATTGGTTCCAACATTGCTTCCGTTAACCTGCCATTGATAGATTGGTGTAGTTCCCCCATTGGTAGGAGTGGCAGTAAATGTTGCAGTAGCACCTGTGCATAATGGATTTGTTCCTGCAGTTTGACTTATAGTTACTGATGCTGTATTACTACATGGAGTTAACTGAAATGAAAAAATTCTTGTTTTAGCAGCTGTGCTTCCTGAAGTTCCGCCCATGAATTCGCTGGTATGCCAAAATGTAATGCCATCAGGATCTAATGCCATATGAGAATAATCTCCCACACGGTTTGTGCCTGTTTGATAACCGGTTCCTGCTATAACAGTAGTTTCTGTTATTGGTAATGTTCCCAACGGATCGCATGATCTTCTTCCTGTATAGTACAATCCCGGATAAATTGAAGTGGAATTCGATTTCATATATGCTAATCCTATCGATCCATTATTATCCATAGTTATACTTCCCATCCAGCGTGTATCTCCATCAGGAGTATAAATTCCTTCCTGATACATTGACCATACTCCTGAAGATTGGTTTTGTCGTAATTCACACCATTTGATACTTCTTTGTGTTGAACTTATTTGCACAGCCCAGTTGAGAACTATTGTATTATATCCGCTCCATGTTTTCCATTGTGCCCTGTACATACAAACTCCACCGATACCATCTAATTTCTGTGTAGTTCCCGGTTGTGAGACATCATCCCAGCTTGAGTTATATGTAGCATCAAATGCTGCTGTTGCAACATTTGCAGCTAATGTTATAGTTGCTGTTGGTGTTGTCGGAACCCAATTGACTGCCATCTGATAAATGTTTACAGCATCAGAATATCCAGAACCCCATCCATTGTCAGAATATGAAAAAATCGGACATGGAGTTCCATATGTAGGTAGTACTCCATCAGCGGCATCGCCCGGCAACGGAACAAAAAAGCCTGTTCCATTTGGCGGACTAAAATTTGTATAGATTGATCGTGCACCGGAATTTCCTGCTAACATCTCGGCACGATTAAAACAAAAAACTTTTTGAGTAGATTGATTCGATGTCATGTAATAGCCATCTGCCCACACCGAGAATTTTAAATAATCAGGAAAAATTGGCGATGTATAGGTGTATGTATAATATGAACCTGTAGGGTCACTTGTAGTTGAAACAGCTATGAAAATTTTTTTGTCAGAAGAGCTGCCGAATTGAGCCAGAAACCATCGGTCTGCTGCTTTGTCGTACATAACGATAGGGTCACCGTTATTCGCTGTTGCCGGCGACCAGAGATTTCCCAATGTCCCTGTTAATAATACTGCACCTGTCGTTTTATTATAAACTTTAAAAGTAGTTGAGTTAATCATCTGCACATAATGATTGGGTCCAGATGCGCCACTAGGATCCATCGGACGAAAACCTGTTGCAGATTGTCCTGCTATGTTTAAAATAGGTGCCCTTCCAGGTACGTCACCCATATTATCTTGAATAGATTTTGGATCGTTGCCATACTGAGGGCCGTCTTTTACTGACTTGCGAAACTTTTGTGGCTTACGGTTTTCACGATCTTCTGATTCTTGCTTTTCGTAAATCATGTTTTCATCGACAGGATTCTCTCTGAAAATTTCACTTAACGGACGGGTAATTGAAAATGCCGAACAAGGAATAACAACTGCATTGTTGTTTTCGCTTTTTTGGGAGAAGAGATTTATACTATAAAGAACAGATAATAAAACCAGTAACGTAAATTTTTTCATACTCTTAACTAATATTCTGATTTGCATTGTATATAAAGCCACATGTAGTTCAGCACATGGCAATAAATTGCCGCAGAAATGGCAATTCGAAATAGTCACTTAATAACCATCAGGCAGAGGGTAATAGGCATCGCAGAGAAGGTTAAAAATAGAATTATCCCAGCTTTTATGCAAGGATCATTGGCAAGAGAGTAGGTGTATTTTTTTGAAAAGCCTGAAAAACAGGATTAATGGCACATTGTTGCTACCGATTTCTTGTATTTAAGTTTATCTTCATTTTAAGTCTAAGATTAAGAAACGTTGGTTTTCTGAATACATCGAAAAAATAGTTAACACCATTAATGGTTTTGGGCTATTTCCTGTTTGTAATAATTTATTGCATAGGGTCATTTATTGATATAGATCGAAGCAATTTTAATTTTTTATTAGCAGTGCGCTTTGAAACTGATTTTCTTTTCGAACTATTATTAGCCAATTGCCAGATGCAAGAGATTTTGTATCAACTATTATTTTGCGGGAACATAAGTTTCGCATTGAATGAAATAAAGTTTCGCAATTTTTTATTTCCGGTATTTCAGATTTCCCTGAAGTAATATTAAATAACTCAACTGAAATCGGTAGTTGATCAGTTATTTCTAATATTATGTAATCTGTACACGGGTTTGGATAAACGGAAAATGAAATTTTCCTGATAACGGAAATAGAATTAATGTAATCGAATTGAAGATCATCGAAAGAAATATCGGATTGAAAATTATTTCCACCAGTAAATGAAATCTGGCAAGAGTCAGCATTGATATTGTTCTGACTAATTGGAATAATAAAGGGAGTATAACCGGGATTAATGCCTCCATATACAACCAGATATCCGCTATCAACAAGTTGTTGGCTTAAGAATAATCGTACGACAATAATAGCAGAGTCGTTCGGAAAGAGAAGATCTTTCATATAACCTATAAAGTTTATCGGATGATTGGCAACTGAAAAATCACACCATGCCTGAGGAATAAGCGCACCCTGATTTGTAAGCTTCATAGCTAGATTTCCAGAAAAGGCATCGGTGTCTTTTACAACCGTAGATGCAAGAAGTTGTGTGTTGTTTGTCATCCACCCGGCCGGAAATTCAAACCATGTTGTCGTAAACCAGGATTCAAATCCGGAATTGGGAATTGAGTCCTGAATATTTGAAAAAGTTTTTTGAGCGACAAAAATTAATATCAATAGTGAGAGAGTGATTTTTTTCATGACAAGTTTTTTTTTGAAACAAGAAAGACCTGATTTATTTTTTTTTATTTGATTACTTTAAATTAATAAAGATAAATGAGGGCATGAAACTATTTTTTCATCAGTTAATTCATTTTTGGAAAACAATATGTGTGCTAATCGAATAAATCAACTAATTTTACTATTCAAACACATATACATGAATAGTATTTCGCACAAAATCCTTTTATTTCTATCACTACTGACAATACAAACTTTTGGTAAAACCTTCGGTGGTCCGGGGCTCGATCATGGTTATGAAATGATAAAAACTGCCGATGGGGGATATGCTCTATTGGGAGAATCTGATTCGCTGGGATCAGATATTTTTATGATTAAGGTTGATGCCTTGGCAAATCTGCAATGGTCAAAAAAATTCGGCACCCCAAACTCTGACGATTATGCAAGTTCTCTAGTGCAAACAAGCGATGGAGGTTTTCTTGTCATAGGAACTTATACTGATCCGACTTTTTCACTTCGCGCATGGCTCCTAAGATTGAATTCTTCAGGTGATACCATATGGACCAAAAAATATTATGACGCTTCATCAAGTCTGCAAACAGGTTCTTATGTGGATATTTACAACAATCAATATACAATTGGAATAAATTCGGATGCAGTAACAGCGGGCAGTTTTTTATATTTATATCGAACCGATACAATGGGAAATATCCTCAGCACACTAAGTACTTCAACAGAATTTGGTAAAGTGCTTCCTGTTGACAACGGATATCTGATGACGGCTACAAATTCAACTTTTCCTCCTCCATCAATAAACATTTTTCGTCTGGACACAGTTGGAAGCCTATCGTTCGATAAATACTTCAGTGACCCTGGTTTTACAAGAAGTTTGCGGGCATATTCGTCAGCTATTTGTGGAACTGGCTTTCTTACAGTCGGTTCAACAGATCTTTATTCAGCTAATGTGAATGAAAATAATTTTTATTTGCTGAAGACGAATTCTACCGGAGATTCCATATGGTCGAGAAGCTGGGGGCCGGCATTCAGTTCGCTCAATACAATTATTAGGGATAATGCATCCAATTATCTTATTTCAGGAAGCATAGATTCATCAGGACATAGAAAAGACTTTATCTGGAGAACTGATAGTTTGGGCGATACTTTGTGGACAAAATATATCGGGGATAATCTCACCATCAGTTCAATAATAAATATTGGCAACGGAAATTTTTCAGCAATTGGAGATAGCATCGATCCGATGACGGGACTCACGGATGTTTGGGTAATGTTGTATGACAGTCTGGGTAATCAGATTTTAAATCCTTCAACAGGCCTCAATCAATCGAAGTGGAATTCTGATTTTGCGATAAATGTTTTTCCTAATCCCTCGAAAAACCATATTAGTATCGATTACGGAATAAATTTTTCTTCTATCCGTGGATATAAACTTCGAATTAATAATTCAGAGGGCAGGACAGTCTTTATGAATAATATCAGCCAGCAATATTTATCAATCGATATTCATGACTGGAAGGATCAGATTTATTTTCTATGTGTTAGTGATCTAGAGGGTAGAACTGTAGATGTAAAACGATTCATCAAAAATTAACTCCTGGGTTTTAAAATAATTATTTTAGAATCAATAATTCATATGAAGCATACGTTTCTATATTAAATATAAAAAGCCGGTACTTAGACCGGCTTCTTATATTCCCGTAAGGTCACTGAATTATTAATTTTTTTATGGATGAAAAAGAATTATCATTTATCCTTACCAAATAAATACCCGCAGGTAAGAATTTAAGATTTACAATTTCATTTTGTCCGGCGATAGTTTTTGAAAATACATTTTTCCCGGCAAGGTCAGTTATTGATAAATCAGCAGAACGAAGAATCCTATCATATGTTATTGAGAAAATTCCTGATGATGGATTCGGGAAAATAGAAAATGCATTCTTGCTAATATCATTTACAACTACCGATAATTCAATATATTGGCAATCTGTGACTGTGCAATTATTTGCATCAGTTCCAGTTACACAATAATTTCCTGCAACAGATGCTAAATAGGTCTGACCAACATCGGATGTTGACCATAGGTAACTGGAGAACCCGGTGCCGGCATCAAGCAGATAAGAGCCAGCTCCGATATATACGGTATCTGATCCCAAGTTTAATGTAGGAATACTATTAATCGTAGCAACAGAATTAACCGGATTACTCTGACAAGTTCCATCATCAGCAATTGCATAAAATGTAGTTGTCGTAGTAATAAAAGGAGTAACGATTGAATTTCCTGAACCTATTAAATTTCCTCCTGAGGATGCATCATACCATTTAATCGGATCAATGGCAGAAGCCGTCAATGTTAATGTTCCGTCGCCACATCGGGCATCATCTGTAACAATAGGGTCGGAAGGAACTGGATTAATTATCGCCTGAATAGCTACACGAGGACTTACGCATGTTGAAATTTCTGAGGATACATAATAAATAGTATTTATGGTAAGTGAAGGTGTTGTAAAAGAATTCCCTGTACCAATAGCAGTTCCTCCAGTACTCGAAGTATACCATTTAATCGTGTTTGTTCCAGAGGCAGAAAGAGTCATTGCTCCTGGACCACATATTGAATTGTCGTTCGCAAGCGGACTCGATGGAGTGTTATAAATTGTTGCACTTACCAGAACTCGTGAACTGGAACAAGTTCCATTTTCTGATGCAACATAATAATTAGTTGTAGCAGACAGAGCAGGTGTCGTAAATGAAGTTCCTGTTCCTGCCGGTGAGCCACCTGTTGCTGAAGTGTACCAATTCAACGTGGTTGTACCTGTTGCTGAAAGTATGACTGTTCCGTTTCCACATCTCGAATTGCTTGTAACTACAGGGTTGGCAGGTGCAGGAATTACAGTAGCTGTGACTGATACACGGGAACTGGCGCATGTAGAACTTTCTGATGCAGCATAAAAAGTAGTGGTTGTACTTATTGAAGGGGTAGTAAATGTATTACCTGATCCAAGTGAAGCGCCGCCTGTTGCAGCGGTATACCATTTGATCGTATTTGTTCCTGTTGCAGAAAGAGAAACAGTACCTGAACCACAACGCGAGTTTCCGCTTCCAACAGGACTTGAAGGGATTGAATTGACAGTTGCATTTACAGCAAGCCGTGTGCTTACACAATTTGCATTTTCTGATGCTACATAATAAATTGCATTTGTAGTAAGAGTTGGTGTTGTAAAGGACGTTCCTGTACCTGCAGAAGTTCCGCCGGTTGCGACTGTATACCAAAAAAGTGTCGTTGCGCCTGTGGCAGTTAGTATGATTGTTCCTGAGCCACATCTTGCACCATCATTTGCAACTGGAGTAGCAGGAATTCCATTGATCACTGCATTTACTGCTACACGGTTGCTGGTGCAACTTGCACTTTCTGATGAGACATAATATGTAGTGTTACTGCTGATCGACGGAGTAGTATAAGATGTTCCGCTAGCAATCTCTGATACAGCAGTTGCACTTGTAAACCATTTTATAGTATTACCGGAGCTGGCGGATAACACCACTGTTCCGGTTCCACAACGCGAGTTTCCGCTTACTGTCGGTGCAGTAATTCCACTTGAAATAGTTGCCATTACCGGAACGCGACTGCTCGGACAGGTTGTCCCAGCCTGTGCATAATATGTTGTTGTTGATGTAAGGAATGGCGTAGTATAAGATGTACCAGTGAATATTGATGAGCCGCCTGTAGAAGCAGTGTACCATTTAACAGGATCGGGAGAAGTTGCAGATAATGATAAAGTATAAGGACCGCAATGGCTTCCATTTGTTACAACAAGAGGAGAACTTGACGCTCCAACACTTATTGATTTATCGAAAAAATTATGAGCCGGAATAACGTCATGAGGAAATCCCGTATAGCAATGAAAGTTAAATGTTCCACCAACAGACATGTCAATAGGCGTTGTGAAGGTCATGGTTTTTACCTGATCCCTTATCATGGTAGCACTTAATGTCTGTGTTAATGTCTGCGTAATTGCTCCTGTAATCTCAACTGTAACGGGAATGCTGGTAAGTGTTTGGTCGCTCCAATTTGTAATTTCTACTGTTACTTGAACATTCGCACTACCACATGCTACTGCTGTTGGAGAAATAAGATTACTAACTGTAGAGTAATATAGTTTTGTAGTGTTTTGACCTGATGAGTTTAGCTTGACAACTATTGCATCTTCGTTGTTACTATTATTTGTAAAACTGTGTGTATGTCCAACAACAATATATCCGCCATCAGAAGTTTGCTGACCGCTATAACCATGATCATGATTATTCCCTCCAAAATAATTTTGCCAGGATGTATTTCCATTCACATCAAGTTTAACAATCCAAATGTTTGGATTTGCCCATGGCCCCTCACTACTTGTTCCTGAAGCTACATAACCACCGTCTGTTGTCTGTTCAACTCTGTGAAAGCCGTCATTAAGTGTTCCGCCGATTGTTTTTGACCAAAGCTGAGTACCACCTGTATCTGTCACAACTATATATGCATCTTCTCCTCCTGCTCCTAATCCTGTCGTGGTTCCCGCTATAATAAATCCATTACCCCCCTGCGAATAATTAATACATTCAATATTATCTACTCCGGTAGTTCCGAGTCGTTTTGTCCAAAGACTGTCACCATTCTGATCAGTCCTTATGAGGTATAAATCATTGTTACTTTGTCCTCCCATAATGAATCCGTCATCGGGAAGAACCTTAATAGAATTTGCATCATCATATGCCGTTGTTCCATATGTTTTACTCCACAGTGTATTTCCATTTTGATCAATCTTCAAAATGAATGCATCATAATATCTTGCCGGAGATGTAGTAGTATATCCGCAGAGTACATATTTTCCGTCGGAAAGTTGTATGATATCCTGTGCACGTTCGATACCACTGCCACCCCAGTTTTTAACCCATTGAATAGATCCTGTAGAACTAATCTTCATGTAAAATGCATTGTCGCCATTGCCGAAACTTTTACTGTATCCACATGCAATAAATCCGCCATCAGCAGTAGGAACAATTTTGTATAAGCAATCTTCTTTACTTCCGGTTCCGTTATAAACAAGTGTCCATAACGTGTCACCGTTATCATTCATTCTCATCACTAGCGCATCAGTATCATTTGCTGTTAAATTTGATGTATACCCTGCAACGACATAACCTCCTGCAGGAACTTCACGTACATTTCTAAAGCAATCCGTGTTTTTCATACTATAAAGCTTTTCCCATGTGGCAGAATTGGCGCCCTGCACTGCTAAGAGAAACATAAGCGTAAAAATGTTGAAGTAATTAATTTTCATTTCGTGTGTGATTATTAATTTGACAAAAGTTTTTAATAATATTTTGTGTGAAAATATTTATGCATTTCAATAAAATGAGTTGTAATTGCCTAGAAGCCCATCAATTGCACAATATAATAGAAGGAGAACCGAAAGTCAAAAAAATTTTGTCATTGCAACAAGACGGGAATAGTCGTTTACCAACATTTTTTGTCAATCTACCAAGGACGGATAAAAAATCTTTTTTAGAAGACAAATTGGACGATAAAAATGCAGGAAAAGTTATCAGCGTCCTGTTAATAAATCCTAAATGATCGCAATTATTCTTTGATCATTTATTATTTATCAATAAGAATAGGAGAATATATGGTTCATCCTTTATTAATTATAGTGGCAGAATATTAAAAAGTTATTTAAATATGTGGCAATAAAAAACGCCCTAAAATGGGCGCTTAAACTATCATTTATTTTTACTTCCGGGTGGTCTTCCCCTTCCTCTTCCTTTACTTTTCGGTCGACCCGGACCTTTGTTTTTAGAACCTGGTGGGCGACCCCGTTGACCAGATTTTTTTTGACTCTTAATAATTTTGCCTAATTGATTTAGCTGACTTTCAATATTTCTTATTGTATTTACCAGCTCCATCACGCCTTCAACTAATGCGCTTTTTGATTTTGGTCTTGCCATGATTGATATATATTAAAAAAATTAATTCACACACAAAAGTAAATAATATATGCTAATGAATGAAATTACTAGATGCTTTTAAGTTTTTAAACTATCGACATTATGATAAAAATAATTTTTTTTATTTTATCGAATGCGTTATATTATTCAATAAGAAAAAAATAAAAATTAATTTCCGATGTTAAATTTAAGATTAATTTATTACTATAAATAATTTAATCTTAAAAATAAAATAGAAGGTAAGCCATTAAACTTAAATCCATATAGTTGAATAGTATAAATTGAAAATGAGATTTTATATCAAAAATTCTAATTACCGGATGTTATGCGGACTCATTCACCATTTTTTTAATTTATGGGCGCAATTTCTGTGAAAATTTTAATTAAATTTTTGTAAGAAAACTTGTTAAATTATGTAAGATTTTTCTTTCGTTTTTAAGTATTTGCAAATTTTTAATTGCCATAAGCATCTTGAAGGCATTTGACTCTTAAAGAATGCTCGCTTTTTCGGATATTATTGACTTAAGATAATGAATTAACGCGCTATTCTCAATTAATAATAATAATTGTCTTGTAATAGCCATTGAGAAAACAATGAATCTGAAAATGATTTTTTTCGTCTAATATCATAGTATACCGCTGTTTATTTAGAGTATGAAAAAAATCACGGAAAGAAATCTTTCTTCGTATTTTTATTTGTCAAATCTGTTCAAGAGAAGAAAGAAGGCCGGAATTCACTGGTTAATTTTTCGCATCTTTTTTTTAGCAATTTATTTTATACCTAATAATGCTTCGGCTACACACATAAATGGAGCGGACATAAGTTACAAATGGATTAGTGGAAATACATTTGAATTGTCTTTAACGTTATATCGGGATTGTTCAGGAATAGCCGCACCACTTTCTGTTTCTGCAAATTGCAAATCAGTTTCTTGCGGATATAATCTTAACGCAACTTTAAACCGGATATCAGGTACTGGACAAGAAATTACATTCACCTGTGATTCAGCAGCAAGCACTTGCGCTGGGGGCACCAACCCGGGTATTCAAAAATATCAATACTCAGGAAATATAACATTACCCGTTCAATGTATTGACTGGATCTTTGGTTACAATATTTGTTGCAGGAATTGCGCAATCACTACACTTTCATACTCACCAAATAATTGTACCGGCGTTCCTTCCACATACGTTGAAGCAACGCTTAATAATCTGAGCTTCCCAAATAATTCTTCTCCTGTTTTTACAAACGTTCCTGTTTCTTTTTTTTGTATCGGACAAACATTCCATTACAATCACGGCGCGTATGATGCAAATGGTGACTCTCTCGTTTATTCCTTAATTACTCCGAAATCATCAAGTATAAAT
This sequence comes from Bacteroidota bacterium, assembly GCA_031427625.1. GTDB lineage: Bacteria > Bacteroidota > Bacteroidia > AKYH767-A > 2013-40CM-41-45 > JADKIH01. The sequence goes on along the minus strand of JANPNV010000074.1, from coordinate 30,074 downwards.
AGTGTGGTATTTAATTCAGGTTATTCGGCAACCAATCCTATTTCGTCATCACCACCCATGTCACTTTCACAAAATGGTGATTTGATTATTAACCCTACTTCATTAGAAGTGGGTGTAATGGCTTTACTCGTAAAGGAATACAGAAACGGAATATTAATCGGTAGTGTAATGCGCGATATGGAATTATGGACGCGTTCCTGTTCGAATACTCTGCCAGGTCTTTCCGGCATAAATGGCTCCAGTAATTTCAACATCGATGCCTGTCCAGGCCGACCAATTAACTTTTATGTTAATTCGTTTGATCCTAATGCCGGACAAATATTAACGTTGCTATTTAATAATACAATTCCGGGATCGGTGTTTACAACAAATACTGCTTCACGGCCAACAGGAGCTTTTAGCTGGACTCCATCTGCCTCAGATGTTAGAGCATTGCCCTATACATTCACACTAACAATTAAGGATAATAATTGTCCTACAAATGGGTTTCAGACTTTTTCATACAACATAACTGTTACAAATCGATCTGCATTTATTCAGTCAACAAATTCCGCATGTGCAAGTCCGGGTAATGGTACAGCAAATGCATTCTCACAAGGACCGGGACCCTTGCAATATTTGTGGTCGCCGGGAGGATCAGTTTCTCCAGCTATTAGTGGTCTTACAGCAGGTACTTATTCTGTCGTCGTAACTGATTATACTGGATGTACAGCAAGTGCAAGTACTTCTATAAGTTCACCACCGATAATGAACTTATCCCTATCAGCAACAAATCCTTCTTGCAATGGATCATCAAATGGTTCGCTTGCTGTTGTGACTTCTGGTGGAGTTTCACCTTACAGTTATCAGTGGTCGCCATTGTTTTCAACAAATGCAAATGTTTCGGGGTTATCTGCAGGTACATACTCTGTCGTCGTACAGGATGCAAACGGTTGTACACGAGCTGCAACAACAACACTTACTCAGCCGACTTTACTAACTGCGACTAGTGCAGGAAGTGCATTGCTTTGTAATGATGATGCAAACGGCACAGTAACTGTTTCACCATCTGGTGGAACTGGGTCCTACTCTTACTACTGGTGGAATGGGAGTACTACATCTTCCGTATCAGGATTGAGAGCCGGAAATTATTCTGTTGTCATTATCGATTCTCGTGGTTGTACGATATCAAAAACAGTAGCTGTTACTCAGCCATCAGCAATGGTTATAAATACATCTTTTACACCTGTCGATTGTGGTTACATAAATGGAACAGCCACCGTAATTGCATCCGGAGGAGCGGGACCTTATCAATATAGCTGGAATCCCGGTGGAGCAACGACAGCATTTGTAAGCGGACTTGTTGCAGGAGTTTACAACGTTAATGTTACTGATGCAAACGGTTGTACAAAATCAAAAACTGTATCAGTCACAAATCTCAACGGTCAGATGCCAATGACGGCCAATATTACAACTAGTCCTGTAACATGTTATGGTGGTTCCGATGGAGTTGCTACAGTATTAATGAGTGGTGGTACCGGGCCCTACCTTTACAAATGGTCATCAGGTGATTCTACTGCAACAGCATCAGGACTTCCATCAGGAAATCATAGCCTGAAAGTTACAGACGCAATCGGATGTGTTTCTGTTTTTTATACAGTCATTAATTCCGCTTCTAAGTTGTCTTTGAATATTCATTCAAGACCTGTTAAATGTAATAATGGTAATGATGGTTTTGCTTCAGTGACAACATCAGGAGGAAGACCGGGATATACATATCAATGGTCGAACGGAGAGTCATCATCTTCAGTTGCTGATTTTACTGCAGGAAATTATTTCCTGACCGTGATTGATGCGTCAGGATGTACAGCCGATACTGTCGTGTCGATCAGTCAGCCATCACAAATTGTTTTACAAACTTCAAAAATTGATATTACTTGCTCAGGAAGGCATGATGGAGTCGCATCAGTACATGCGTCCGGCGGCCTTCCTCCTTATGTTTATGAATGGGGGCCTGTTGGAGGTCATGACAGCGTAGCAATAAATTTATCGGATGGACAATACATGGTTAGAGTGAAAGACGGGAATGGTTGTATTGAAAAAGCGTTAACAGAAATATTATCATCTTCATCAATAAGTGTATCTACAGCAATTACAGAAGTAAAATGTTTTGGAGAAAATAATGGCAGCGCGATTGCTAATGTTTTAGGAGGAACGACTCCCTATTCTTACTTATGGAGCAATGGAAGCACGGATTCTGTTGCGACAAATCTTTCTTCCGGAACATATAATGTAAGTGTAATTGATAATCGGGGATGTACGAAGATCCAAACAGTAACTATTTCACAACCTCAGCAAATTGGAGTTTCAATAAATTCACCTTCGTTTGTTTGCATAGGCCAACAGGCAATTCTTAGTGCAACGGTTCCTGGAGGCAATGGAAATTATTCTTTTCTCTGGAATAATGGAGAACAGAGTTCGAGCATTTCAGTTTCGCCACAATCTACTAATTCATATTCTGTGATAGTCACAGATGCTAAAGGTTGTTCAACAACTTCAGCATTATCAACAATCGGGATCTATCCGCCACTGGAAGCCACAATTACATCCAGGGATACTGTTTGTGAAGGTGCAGCAGTTGTATTGAATGCATCAGGTACAGGTGGAAATGGTGGTCCCTATTCCTATTTTTGGAATGGAGGAGTCCAGGGAAAAACAATTACCGCAACAGCGCAGTTGAATGCTTCCTTTTCTGTTACCGTGAGTGATGGATGTACAACTCCTAATGCGGTTAAATCGAAAACTTTATTTATTCAATCTAACCCGGTAGTGAATTATCTTCCGGACAATTCTGATGGCTGTCAACCACTAACAGTAAAATTTATCAATCAGACGAATGATGGCGAAAAATATTACTGGAATTTTGGTGACGGTACATCCGATAGCTCAAGGAATCCTGTCCACACATTTATAAATGCAGGAACATATACCGTTAATCATCTGGTAACATCAAAAGTTGGTTGTGTCGGGAAAATTGTTAAACCAGCTTCGATTGTTGTTTATCCACTTCCTCATGCAGGATTTTCAAATGTGCCTGAAGAGGCATCTATTTTTAATCCAATAATTTCTTTTTACGACGAAAGCATGAATGCGATAGATTGGAAATGGGATTTCGAAGATGGCAGTGAAATTATTCACACAAAAAATTCTCAACATGTTTTTACAGATACAGGCTATTATTCTGTAAAGCTAATTGCAACGAGCGAGCGAGGTTGTGTGGACACTGCTTATAAGTTAGTACTTATAAAGGGGGAATATGCTTTTTATATTCCTAATGCATTTACACCAAACAACGATGGAGTAAATGATTATTTTACGGCTCTTGGAGTCGGTGTGAAAGAGTTTGAAATGACCATTTACAACCGATGGGGTAAACTTGTTTATCAATCAAATGATTTGAATCGTGGATGGAGTGGAAGAGAATCAGATAAAGAAGCATTTTGTCAGGCCGATGTTTATGTGTATCGCATAAGTATTGTCGATGTAATGGGAAGACCTCACGATTATGTCGGGCATGTTAATCTCGTCAGATAACATTCCTTTTTTTATGGATTTTCCGAATTTTAACATTTGAACTTATTTTATGACGAATTTTCACAATTTATGGTTGATTAAAAGATTGTCCGGGGATGAACAAATCGTTTGATTTTTAAGAGATTAATTATACTTTTGAGTAGTGCTTAGTTAAATTTTTAAATACCATGAAAACAAAAGTCCTCCTCTCCTTGTTTTTAGCCGTTACAGTATTGGCTATTTCTTATTCCTGTTCAAAAATGGAAAAGGATCTTAGCCCCCAAGCAGTTTCTCTTCAACTCCCTGAAATACCTTTCGATTATAGTACTATTCAAGGTGCTAACGTAACAATGTTACCTGGTGGATTAACAGGGGTGGATAATAATATCGCAACGCTTGGTCGTGTATTATTTTATGATAAGAATTTATCAGTTAACAATGCTATTTCATGTGGTAGTTGTCATAAACAATCAATAGCATTTTCTGATAATGTTGATTTCAGTCCCGGATTTCAAAATCATTCTACACTCAGAAATACTCTACCAATTCAAAACATCTCCAACACATTTGTATTAAATTCCTTCCAGCAATTCGGCAACCCAAGTCTTTTTTGGGATGGTCGCGCAGATTTTCTTCAGACAATGGTTCTAATGCCTATCGTTAATCACGTGGAAATGGGAATGAACGATCAAAATGGAATTGTCGAGAAAGTTAAGTCTAAATCATATTACAAAAATCTTTTTATTAAAGCATATGCTTCGTCAGAGATAAACATTGAAAACATTTCACAGGCATTGAGTTCTTTTGTCAGCTCCATATTTTCTGCAAATACACGCTTCGATAAATATCAGATGGGACAAACACAATTAAACGGACTTGAGGAGCAGGGGCGGTTGTTATTTTTTAATAAATACAACTGTAATAGTTGTCATCAGACTCAACAATTAAACGGCTATCAGATGGGTGGAGGTTTTGTAAACATCGGCCTTGAATCTAATTATATCGATAAAGGTTTTGAAAATGTTTCTCACAATACAGCGGACAATGGGAAGTTCAAAATCCCAAATCTTAGAAATATTACACTAACAGGTCCATATATGCATGATGGTCGTTTTAAAACATTGAACGAAGTCCTCGACCATTATAGCCATGGCATTGCTAATTCTCCTGCACTCGATGTCAGATTGAGAGCTTCAAACGGACAGCCAATGAAGATGAATATTACTGATCAGGAAAAGACTGCAATCATTGCTTTCCTTAACACACTTACGGATTATACAATGATTACCGATCAGAAGTATTCGAACCCGTTTAAAGCACAATAATTTTCCTATGCATAAATTTTTAATTGCAACCATCTGCCTTGCAGTATCGGCTATTCATTGTTCAGCCCAGGAGGATAGTTCGTATGTAAAAAAGTACAATCATTATGCAGGCTTTCAGGCGAATGAATTGTTTCGGCAAATACTTAATCTGAGTAACAATAATTCAGCGGTATCAAATCCTTATCTATTGGTTTATTCTGTAAGTACGGCAAGTTCCGGATGGGGTGCTCATGTCGGTTTGGGCTATGTGTATAAAAAAATCCTAGATAAGCAGACTCCCTTAAGCAGAGAGACCAAGGTGAATGATCTTTCTTATCGCATCGGGATAGAAAAAAAGTTTTTACTTTCCAGAAAGTTTGAAGCCGGAGTCGCATTGGATTATGCGGGTTCATATTTTTTGGACAAGACATTTAATATTTCAGTTTTCAACAATGGATCAACTATAGATTCAAGTGCGACAACAGTTACTGATAAAACAACTTCCATCGGAGGCGGCCCTCAGTTTTCGCTGGGTTTTAAGATTTCGGAAAGGATTATGATTGGCACGGAAGTAACAATGTATTATTCTGCAGAAAAAAAGAAAAGCAATGTTATCGTAATTGACACCGTCACTCAAATATTTAATAACAATCAACAGACAGTAACGACATCTAACTTTAATTCGGAAGTTGATACAGATGGATTTTCATTTACTGTTCCGGCAGCATTGTTTCTCATTGTTAAGTTCTAATAATTCGATTATGAAAAAATTCTTCGCACTGATTACTGTTTGCTGTTTTGGCGCGATAATTATATTTTCATCAGGATGTAAAGAAAAGGGTTGCACCAATCCTGCCGCAATAAACTTTAATAGTGTTGCCGATGAAGATGATGGCACTTGTATATTATGTAATGAAGCAGTGGATACACTTGCCATCCTTAGTAAGGATTTAATTGATTTCAATTCATCAGGCCCGCATTACAATACTGTAGTTGCTACTTTTTATGTCGCACAATTAAGAAAAAAATACTCTTACTCTGAATGCGGGTCGAATAATTGTTACATCGTAATAAGTATTCAAAACCACGTAAACGAGACGATGACCATTAACTATAATATTCAGGGATCCGGAAATGTAAGTTTTAGCAGATCGAATGTAATTGCGATACCGGGGAACAGTAAAATCCAAAGCGATAATATTGCTTCCATTAATATTTCAAATCCTTGTGGATTTTTTAGCACATCTTCTCTTTTTGTTCAGACTTTCGGAAATATCATATACAATTAAAAACTGTAAATAGTATTCGGTAGAGTATAGAAGTCTACAGGGGGATTTAATAAGAATATTTTTCCTTCTTTTAATTACAGCTTTACAATTTTTTTTGTTGTAAGTATTCGTTCCGAATTTGATAACTCACAAAAATAAATTCCGGCCGGGAATGAAGAAAAATCAATTACTTCATTAGCGGAAAATATTATAATCGTTTCCTGAAGCTTACCAGTGTAATCATAAACATTTAACTGGAGATTTTTAAATGCCTGAAAATTTTGAACGGACAAAGAAAAAGAATTAACGACAGGATTTGGATATATGTTTAAGGATGCTTCAATGAATGGAGATTCTGCTATTCCTACATTTGAATCCGGAGTATATCTCCATGTGTCGGAAAATGAATTTGTATTATCATCAAAACCTCCGCCTACATATGCTTTCCCATTTACAACGAAAGAAAACGGTCCATCCCTTCCTGTTGTTGGCAATGATGCAACCTGCGACCATACATCGTTGATGCCATCATATTTCCAGAAGTCACTATGAGAAAAAAACTGATCCACACCTGCGCCAATAAATCCAAAATTTCCGATACTGAATGAACTTGCTCCTGCTCGTGGATCTGAAGGAAGATCAGATTTTTGAACCCATATATCAAAAACAGGATCATATTGCCAAAGGTCGTTGTTGATATTATCTCCGAGAGAATCGGCACCGCCCATCAGATAGCCATATCCATTAATTGAAAATCCGCTGCATGCAAATCGCTTGCTCGCAGGGAAACTTGCACGTTGAATCCAGTTGTCGGCAGCAACATCGTATTCCCAGGTGTCATTTAATAATACCTCAAGAAAGTCGGTGACAGCTCCGCATGAAACAAAGACACGGGAGCCTATTACCATAACTGCCGGATCGAAGCGTCCCTGAATAATATTTGCTTTTTGAATCCAGGAGTTCAGCGTCGCATCGTATTGCATTAGGTCATCAAGAATATTTCCGGAGTTATCGATTCCCATTCCCATATATCCTTTTCCGTTTATTGCGAAACCTGCTGGTCCGTTTCTGAGAATAGTACCGGCATCTGCTTTTTGAGTCCATGCGTCTGTAATTGTATTGTACTCCCAAGTGGAATTTGAATAATCAACATCGTTAACTCCCGAAACAATGTAGCCTGAATTACCAATCGCGAAACTGGCTGTATAGCCAGTACCTACTGTCATTGAATGAAGCATATTCCAGGTGTTCTGGGATTGTACGTTCAGACTGATAATGATGGCTGTAATAAAAAGAGTTAATTTTTTCATGGAATGAGTAGGCTTATTCTTTTGTAATTATTTTTTCTATAATTCCTTCAAACGTATATATTTTTAAAAAGTAAATTCCGGGGGATAATAAACTAGTATCAATAAAATAATTATGACGGTCTATCGATTCGTTAGAACATGAATGGCGTTTCCCGGTGACATCGAAAATTTCTATTCTCTGAATATTTTTTTCGCTAACAATATTCAATCGATCCATACATGGAACTGGGAATACGGAAATTTTATTTCTGATACCAGCACTATTAATATTCAACCAGGAATTTTCATCGAATCGTACAACACCATGAGATGCTGTGCCTGCCCAGATGATTCCTGTTTGTTCAACTGCACTACAATAAACAATATCATCGGGCATCAAACTATTTGCTGTACTCCAGTAATTAAAGTATTGCCCTGATTTTTTTATAAGTCCGAAATTGTATGATCCAATATATAAGTTTTGAAGTGAGTCAATAGTAACTGAGGTGAGTCCATCTGTTGGAATACCCGATGTGTTTATATTGAAATTATAAAAATTAGAACCGAAACCGCGAACTAATCCTCCTGATGGACATGCCAGCCAAAGAAATGAATTTGTATCACGTATAAGTCCTAGTATAGAGTTATCAGGCAAGAATGCATTGCTAACATTGTAAGTATAAAATGAATCGTTCGTCATTTTCGATAGTCCGCCATTTATTGTAGCTAACCAACGAACAGTATCATTTTCAAAAACCATTGTAGAAATATGATTTACTGGAATTCCGGAGTTCGTGATGTTATATGTTAACCAGCTAACATCATCAAAAAAACTCAGTCCATTACTTGTGCAAATCCATTTATTCCCATTCGGATCAATATTAACTGAACGCACATGATCAGAACAGATTCCCGAATTAGAAACGGTAAACGAATTCCATGAAGTTCCATCGAATGTACATACACCACCATTTTGAGTTGAGATCCAGGCAATGCCTGATGCGTCAAAAACAAGTTGTTTGATAGAATTATCTGTAAGTCCGGAATTCAATGTTGTATAAACTGTCCACACGCTATCGTCAAACATAGCCAGTCCGTATTCCGTACAAAACCATTTTCGATGTTGACTATCAATTGTTATCCAATGACACTGGTCGTCGGGTAACGGAGAGTTGGATCGTGAATAATTTACAAACGATTGCGAAAATGCATTCGAAGAAATAATCAACAAAATAAATAGTCTTACAATTTTCATTGCTCATCAGGGCAGTCAATGATTAATAAAATAGAAAACTATTCTATAACCAGTCGCTTGTAAAAGTTCTTTCCAGAAGAAAGTATGTGAATATTATAAATACCACGACTTATGTTCGATATATTTATTGTTTCCTCACAGATACCTGAACTTGCAAAAACATTTTTCCGAACTGCAATTCTTCCGACGGCATCTATTAGTTCGATTGTCGCATCATTATCAGTAGACCTGAAGGAGACTTTTACGCTGTTCTTTGCAGGATTCGGATAAACCTTTAGTGAATTCAGTACGGCTACATCAGCAATAGCATTTGGAGCAAGTACAATAGCTTCGACAGGTGTTCTCGGACTAAGGCATGTGTTGTCCGGCAATTTAATTTTCCAGTCATAAAAGAAATAATAGAAATTATCTCCTGCTGTACTCGTTTTTATTGAACAGAAATTTGGAATATCAAACGGATATCCTGCTGATACTGCCGGGTTGTTACGATACAGATTTCCTGTACTTCTTGTGAGGTGATAACTGTTTCCCGGTGGAATTGTCATGTCTATTGTAAGAACATTCATGCCTGCTGAATATGTTACCGGTATTGATTGAAGAAGTACACCTCCTGTTGTTCGCAATTCTACGTTCATGCTTCCGGAAGCAGATGCATAAACAGTTACCTGATGTAGTATAAAAGTATTGTAAACGTCAAAGATGAGTGATTGGTCGCCTGTCAGATAGCCACCTATTCCTGCAACAGAACTATCCACAAGTCCGGTATTAAAAGAAGACCCTGCATGAATTTCTTCTACTTCTGCATAAAATGTTGTCGATGTATTTATTGATGGAGTGATAAAGGATGTGCCGGTCGACAAAACGGTTCCGCCTGCGGGCTGGTCATACCATGAAACTGTAAATGGTGACGATGCCTGTAATATAGCAGAGCCAGGTAATGCAATAGTATCATTAGTCCCGGTTGGTGCTGCCGGTGGAGTAAGGAGGTTGATAGTAACGGGCAATGAAGTAGCGGCTCCGCACTGACTGTTTACCAGAACGGTATAAGTCCCTGAAGTGTCTACAGAGATTGATTTTGTCTGCTCACCATTACTCCATAAATAAGTAGCATCAGGCATAACAATCTTTGCTGTTAATGTTACACTCTCGCCCTGACATATGTCGACGGCAGAATTGTTGATGTCGACGAGCAATGGAACGGACGAAAGAGAATTTAGCTGCTTAGTAAGTGTAAAAGGAACGGCGTAAACATTATTAGTCTCACTTTCCTCTAAGAAATTATGATTAGGATCAACTTCGCATACTATGTAATAATTTCCGTTGCATACTCCTTTAGGAATATCAATCCACATTCCATCAAGAGTAGTCCAGTAGATATCTACATAACCAGAACTGATTCCTTGTATAGATGCTCCGCATGAATAATTTCCACCGCCTAAACCATAGTTAGGAAAATTACTTCCGTTGTTTAATGAACCTCCCGCTGAATCGAGACAATGGTCTGGATAATCCTGACAAGTTCCATAATCTTCAACACAGAATGCAAGCTTGGAGCCCGCTCCAATTAACGGCCACAGAAGTGGATTGGGTTGTAATGAGTCACGCACACGAAGCGTATAATTCCCCCAGTTGTCTACATGCATATGGCCATGAGATGGATGATAGGTCATTGTTCCTGCTGCTCTGTCATAAAACGACATGGTATTGCCAGTCTTATGATAGATTCGTTGGTTAATGATTATTCGCGGATAAGAAATCAAATCGGGGCAGATGCTGGGAGCCGTTCCGACAAAGGTATCGGTGCCGCATACGAAAATATTTGTAGTGCGGATTTCCAAAGGGCCATAGCCGGTGTTCGGTGTCGATACTGTTACTTTTAATCTACCGTCATCAACACCATTTCCCGTCTGCGAAAATTCCAGCGTTCCGAAGGTTGTTGTATAATCGAAAAACGGTGGATGTCCGATTTGTATATCTGGCAAAAGATCGCAATCAGTTTGAGTGGCATCTTTACAATGACAAGAAGTTGCATTGGTAGTAGAACATTGCGCATTAGCAAAAACTGATATTGCCGCAAATGCAATTGCGAGTATAATTTTTTTCATCTGAAGATTTTGGTGAATTCTATAAACCTGTTTAACAAGGATACTGAGATGCAAGGAAATGAATTTCCCTATATCTTCATAGGATTACTCAGGAAATAGTTTGGAAGTGATTTTTGATGCCTTTTCTTCCTATTGTTTGAATATTCTTGTGCCAAATGCCTTATTTCCCGAGACTATTTCAAGCTGGTAAATTCCCGATGCATAATAGGTCATAGGAATATTGCAGGTTCTGTTTTTCGTAAGGGATCCCTGAAAAACAAGTTTGCCGGTATGATCGAACAGGAATATTTGACCTCCCGGGATTCCGTTCAGCAGCTGTACTGATAATTCATTGGTTACCGGGTTCGGGTAGAATCGGGCAATGTCAGATATGCTTGGGTTGATAATTCCCGTAACATCAGAATACATAATAGTATCAGATGAAACGGTGCAGCCATTCCCATCTGTGACAACTGCAAAATAATATCCGTCACCACCGGCACGTTGTTGCTGGGTTGTTCCGACAGGACTAAACATTGTCAAATTGGGTCCCATATACCACTGATAGGCAGAAAAAGATGGTACAGAAAGGGTGTCGAAACTTAAGGTAATATTTGGAGATGCAGCAGGAATGTTTACGTTAATAAATACGCTTAGACACGATGAGTTACATGCACCATCCTGTGCTCTTACAAAATATGTTTCATCTGCAACTGGTGTAACGGGGATTGTTGCTCCATGACCAATTGATGTTCCACTGCAGTTTCCGGGATACCAGTACCAGTCACTTCCCGATAATAGTATACCGCTTACAAAAAGCGAGGCAGTCTCGCCCTGACAAATAGTTGATGCATTCGTAGAACATGCTTGAGGATCGGATGGTGTTGGATTGACATTGATTACGGTATTCGCACATGGACTAATACAATTTGCATTCTCTGCGCGTAAATGGTAAGAAGTAGTTGAAGTAGGATTAACAGTTAATGTTGATCCTGTCCCCTGCGATGTTCCTCCGCAGGAATTTGAAAACCATTTCCATGTTGCCCCCGACGACAATGTTCCATTTACAGTAAGTAAAACTGATTCGCCGGAACAAATTGTTGTTGTTGAAGAACTAATTGAAGAGGGTGTTGAAGGTGAAGCATTCACATTTAACATCGTGTTTACGCAGCTTGAAAAACATAAACCGTTTTCTGCCCTCACATAATATGTTGCCGTCGCTGATGGATTTACTGAAATTGCAGATCCTGTGCCCGATGCTCCAGTTCCACAAGATGAATTATACCAATGCCATGAAGCGCCTGATGATAATGTTCCAATGACAGTCAGTGATGATGCATCACCGGAGCATATTGTTGAAGGCGATGCACCGGCAGATGATGGTGCTGCAGGAAATGGAGTTACCGTTACCGTAACACTTTTACAGGAGGAATAACAGGTTCCGTTTTCTCCGCGTACATAATAGGTTGTTGTTACGGTCGGTGTCACACTTAAAACAGCTCCGGTACCGATCGATGTTCCTCCGCATGATGCAGTATACCATTGCCAGGTTGCACCAGTAGAAAGTGCGCCATTTGCATTAATATTTGTTGACGCTCCCGCACATATAATTGCATTCGTTGCATTGACATTTACAGGTGCAGACGGTGGATTACAAGATGTGTACTGTGAACATATCTGGTAGTCTGTTCCATATAAATTGCCACTCCAGTCATAAACTCTGACGTAGTATGTATTCCCAGGAGTCAATGATGCATTAATAATTTCTATTCCGCCAGAACCAGTTGAGTCGTTACAGCCAATAAGATTCAAAGCACCACAGGTATTTGAAAATAATCCGAGAACAATATCAGCATCATCTCCTGACTGCACAGTAATCCGAACATTACTTTGATTGGGTGTAATGGAATACCATTGGTCGTATGCATGATCACTTTGATATCCAGAGCACATTGACGGGCTCATTGATTCTGTTGCGGGACACAAATCGCCATTTATAAAATTGCATGATAAACTTGTTGATAGTGCTGTTGCGTTTGCGCAATTATCATTTGAAATGGGCTGACAGCTATGTGAGGCACAAATTGCAAAATCCCTTCCGATAGTGTTGCCGTCAAAATCGTAAACTCTGATAAAATATGAAGTGCCTGGTGTTACCGTTGCAATGATGCTTTCAATTCCTCCAATGCCGGTTGAGTTTGAACAATCAATCAGAGTTAGTCCGGCGCACGATCCGGAGTACAGCGCAATTACTGCATTCGTATTGGTACCAGAGAGACACTTGATTTGAAGATCACTTACAACTGGATTCACTCTGTACCATAAATCATATCCATGTGCCGCTATAATTCCTCCACAGTTCTCTGGCGAAAGTGATTCTGTTGCACCACAAAGATTTCCTGACCGGTAAACGCAATTAGAAGAAATGGGTAACAATGCAGGCGCATTACATGCATCGTTTGCCGGAACGGGACAAACTGCGCAGGATGTTCCAAGACAGCCGGCGTTATTGACAGCGGTTTGTATGGCAGCTGCAGGATATGGTCCGAAGCCATTATTAAAATTAATGCCTGTAGCGGAAAGATGACAGTAGCTCATTATTGTACCCCCGTTTACAGGTGTTGGGCCGGAAGGACAACCGCCTTCCGTCGCATAACAATCATCAAGCGCACCCGGAGGCCAGTTACAGTTGTGAGTATGTGCGGAACCAAGGATATGGCCGAATTCATGAGTGATAACTTCGATAGTCCATGAATAAGTGGGAACAGAGGAATACGAATAATCAACATCTGCATAGCTGTAATTTGTATTCAAACACAGTGCGTCCAGATATCCAAGTCCGCCATTATTGGAATCGTGCGCTACAAGTTGACCAGCATCTCCGTTAAAACTAGGGCGGGTAGCTCTGAATAAATCAAGCTGATCATTTGAATTTGCACCTGTATATGGGTCGTTGGTTGACCAGACATAAATAGAACTTAATGCAACGGAAATATTATCGTTGGCATATAATGTTGCTACATTATTGTGAACGGCAGTCATCCAGTTTGTAGCATTCGTCAGATTGCCTTTGTCGAGAAAAATATCATGGTCTACTTCATAATACAATCTAACACAGTTGGTCGTTGAAGAAGGGTTTAGTTGTGTACTGTGGATTTTTGCAGAAACAGAAATGTCGTCGACAGTTTGGCAATAATTTCCAGGTGATTTCAAAAGATTTTTGTCGGAGTAAATTATGTAATGGCTATGATTTCCTGAAAAGGAAAGTGGTGCGACAACGAGATTGTTATTGACATCATCAGAGATGACGCCATAAAGTTCATCATTGAAAAAACTGAATGCTGCAACTGAATTTGAATTCCCTTTGATGATGCCGCGGTAATAAACTCCCGGTGTATATGGTGATACCTGATTTTCCCCCGTTGTAACAGCAAAATCATCAGAGAAAATATTAACCCTGACAAGTTCAACGAGAATGACGGAATTCATATAAGGAATTTCCAATGTGATAGCTGAATGACCTTGCTGAACAAGGCTAAATAGTTTTGCTGGAATTAAATCGGCATAGGTGCCTGCAGTGACTACATTCGTGAAGGCCGAATTGACCGATTCATGAGCATTATAAAAAAGTCTGAAAGCCCGGAAGTCTGCATTCAGCTCATGCATGTCGCTTACAGATTTTGCCACAGGCCTGATTGCCTGAGAGCAAAAAGGGCTTAAAAGACAAAAAACAATAAGTATTGATTTAATATAAATGCCAAAGCACTTTTCCATCCGGATTTTTTTCGCAGTTTACAAAGTAAGGAAAAAATCAGGATTGAAGTAAGTGTTATAATGAACCCTTGATTCATTTGTTTATCATCTTTTTAAAGTTCATTTGAGAGCGAAATTTATTATTTTTACTTATCTCTAAATAAAAACACATGGAAACAAATTTTAAGATCTCCGATAAACCCGGAGTAAAAGCTCCTGTAACACCAGAGCATATTATGCAAATTGGTTTGGGGTATTGGGCATCTAAAACATTACTCGCTGCCATCGATTTTCAACTTTTCACATTGCTTGCCGAAAAACCACTTACGGGTAAATCGATTCGTGAAAAACTAAAGTTGCATGTAAGATCCTATGATGATTTTCTCGATACACTCGTTGCCCTTCAATTCCTGAAGCGTGAAGGAATCGGTGAAATGGCAGAATATTCAAATGCCCCTGATACCGATCTTTTTCTTGATAGGAAAAAGCCATCTTATATCGGAGGAATATTGGAGATGGGCAATAACAGACTGTATGGTTTCTGGGGTAACCTGGAGGAGGCCTTAGTGACTGGACTGCCACAAAATGAAATAAAAGATTCGCCTGAAGAAGACCAGTTCAGTAAGCTATATGCTGACCCCGTTCGAATGAAAGAGTTTCTCGTTGCCATGTCAGGAATTCAAATGGGAGCATTTATTTCTTTCGCTGAAAAATTTGATTTCTCAAATTATAAAACTCTCGTTGATGCCGGTGGCGCTATGGGCTCATTGTGTATGCAGGTTGTAAAACACCAGTCTCATATGAAATGTATCAGCTATGATCTTGCTGCTGTTGCACCGGTTGCGAAGGAATTTATCAAGCAAACAGGTGTGTCCGACAAAGTTGAAATTGTTTCGGGAAGTTTTTTCGATAAAATTCCCAATGCAGATGTTGTTGTGATGGGGAACATTCTTCATGACTGGAGTGAAAAAGAAAAATTAATACTAATGAAGAAAGCTTACGATGCACTTCCAAAAGGCGGAGCATTTGTTTGCATAGAAAATATAATTGACGATGACCGCCGCAAAAATGTTTTCGGATTACTCATGTCGCTAAACATGCTTATTGAGACTAAGGAAGGGAAAGATTATACGTTTAAAGAATTTTCAAATTGGGCCGGTCAGGCGGGATTTGTCGAATTTGAGTTAATACATCTTGGAGGTCCCACCAGTGCTGCCATTGCCTTTAAGTAATAGATCAAAAGGCAAAATCGAAGTGGAGTAATATTTTGCATTAAAATCAATTGTGAATCTTATCCTGATAGCTATGGATAAGATTCATAATTGTTAGTTCTGTTCGACCCCATCAAGCGTTTGATATTATTCCTTCGAAAAATTCTATTCTCAATTGATTTCTTCATTGTAAAATTAAATAGGTTTTAGAGTGTACGTTTTCATGAGCCATATATTATCTTTCTGGTTCCTGATATGTAGGTCATGCCACCACTCTTTCTGTTACCTTCTGTTTCGTTTTTTCAAAATACCCTTATCTTTGCATTTGCAGATGAAAAAATTATTTTTCTTTTTATTTATAGTCGGTAGTGCTTATGGTCAGGTTCCCGACAAAGATGGAAGTCTAGTGCAATGGCTCACTCTTGAGGAAGCCATGAAAAAGGAAAAAGTCCAGCCCAAACCTCTTATCATGGATTTTTATACTGACTGGTGCGGATGGTGTAAGACGATGATGCGTACGACCTATGCAAACCCCGGATTGGCACAATACATTAATACTTTTTTTTATCCGGTCAAATTTGATGCTGAAGGAAAGGATACCGTGGAGTTTTTAGGAGAAAAGTATATGCCAACTTCAGATAAGCCGCGAACGCCACATCCGCTGGCAATAAAATTATTGAATAATAAGCTGATGTATCCGACAACATTATTTATGAATGGATATGAAAAAGATAAAAACGAGTTTAAGATAAATATGATTGCAAGTGGATATCTGGAGCAGCCGAAAATAGAACCCATTCTTGTCTTCATTCTTGAAAATGCAGGACGAAATGCAAGTTACGATGACTTTAGCAAGAATTTTCAGACGGCTTTTTATGATAGTACGAATGCATCCAGGCAGGAAAAGCTGACATGGTTGAATCCGGTTTTAGCATTTCAAAAAACAATTCCCGAAAAAAAGAAAACACTTGTTTTAATAAACTCCCAATGGTGTACTTCGGGGAAGGTCATGAAGCTTACCTCTTTTAGCGATTCAACATTAGAAAGTTATCTGTTAAAAAAGTTCAATCTGGTTGATTTTAACCCAGAGAGTACGGATACAATCAGTTTTAAAGGTCAACTATTTACGAATCTAAAAAATCCTCAAATCCCATTTCATCAGCTTGCGATAAACCTGGGGAGAAACTCAATTACCTTTCCTTCACTGATTGTCCTGGATGAAAACTTCGAAATCGCCGATGTTATATCCTCCTACGTTTCACCCTCCTTTCTGAATGACATCGTTCATTTTTATGGTGAAAACATCTACAAGTCTAAATCTTGGCAGGACTTTATGAAAGATAATAAACGATTGAATTAAATTGTAGAAATCATTATTTGATAATCAAAAATGAAATAAAAATCAAAATTGATTGTTAATAATTGAATTGATTGCCAAAAAATCGATACCAGAGATAGTTAAAATTGAGGCTGATGAATGATTTTTTAATACAATAGCGCTCTGTCGCAATACCTGAATCCAAGACTCAATTGTCTCTATTAAGCGATGGCAAATTTATCTTTCGCTGTTTTTTATATATTTGCAGACATGCCAAAAAACAACATGATGAAAACAAAATGCTCATTGATCTTAGGATCCTTATTATTTATTTCTGTTTCGCTTTTTGCTCAGGATAAAACAATGAAAGCTGAAAAGCCGGCAAAGGCTGCAGATGCACAACCAAGTGAAAAAGAAATGCAGGCCTGGATGGCTTATATGACTCCGGGAGAAATGCATAAAATGATGTTAAGTGCCAATGGAGAATGGCATGAAGAACTTACTTTTTGGATGACGATGGGAGGTCCTGCCACAAAAGCTGAATCAAGCTGTACAAATTCAATGATTTTTGGAGATCGTTACCAGGAATCTTATCATAAAGGTGAAATGATGGGAATGCCATTCGAAGGGAAATCGACATTAGGATATGATAATTCAAGGAAGGTATTTCAAAGCACTTGGATTGATAACATGGGAACAGGAATTATGTATTTGGAGGGTAAATGGGACGAAAAGAAACATGCCATCAATTTTACAGGAGTCGCCGTTGATCCGAATACAGGAAAAACAGAGAAAGTGCGTGAGATATTTACATTTGTTGACGAAAAGACGCAAACAATGGATATGTTTTCGACTAAAGAGGGAAAAGAGTATAAGAGCATGGAAATAAAATTTACAAAAAGATAAATTTCAATCATTTATAAGTCATAAATCCCGGTGATGCCGGGTTTTTTTGTTGACATTAACCGACAAGTGTCTCATTCGCATTCATTACATTTGCACCATCTTAAAAAAACTATGAAAACAGCAACAATATTTACAGAAAAGGGAAATATGAAGGTGGAATTTTATGAAAAGGATACTCCAAATACAGTAAAAAATTTCTGTGACCTTGCCCTAAAAGGATTTTACAATGGTCTTACGTTTCATCGTGTCATTCCCGATTTTGTAATTCAGGGAGGTTGCCCGAATGGTACAGGTAGCGGTGGCCCCGGTTATAAAATCAAATGCGAACTGGATGGAGGTAATCAATACCACGATCGCGGAGTGCTTTCTATGGCACATGCCGGTCGCGATACTGGCGGGTCGCAATTTTTTGTTTGTCACAGCAGAAAGAATACTGCACACCTCGATCATAATCATACCTGTTTTGGGAAAGTTGTAGACGGCCTCGACGTTATTGATGCAATTCGCGAAGGGGATGAAATAGAAAAAATAGAAATCCACGAAAGCTAAGAATGAGGAATTTATTGAAGGCAGGAATCTTCCTGATCATTAGTCTGATGTCAGGGAAAATTTTTTCACAGGCAATTTCCGTTAACAATCCTCAACTCAATTTCGGAAATGTGTTTGAAAACCATCCTGACAGTTTACCACTTACTCTTACCAATACACTTAGCCGTACAGTTACGATAACAGGATTTCATTTTTATGACACATATGGATCTCCTGCATTCTCAACATCATTTTCCTGGTTTACCATTCCTGCCGGCGGATCTACAATCGTTTATATAAAATTCTCTCCGCGACATAACATATATCACAATAGCGAAGTGGTAATTGAGAATGACGGATTGCAGGGATATATAAGCGTCGATTTAACCGGACAAGGAAAATATTCGAACCACTATTACGATCTAACGGAAAATCTTTCCGAAGAGAATCTTAAAACATCAATCAACCTCATCACAGGTAACGGATATGTTTCTCTTGGATACAATGTGGCCCGAGATTCTATGTTTATGTCGTTCGATAATAAAAAGGTGAATGGCATGGGCGCTTCACAAAATACTCTTGAATGTATTTATACCGGTAGAGAGGCAGTTGGCTATACTGATCGTACTGACTGTCAGAATAATTTTGCATTTAATACAGAACATACATTCCCACAATCACTTTTTACAAGCATGGAGCCAATGAAATCCGATCTCCATCATCTATATCCAACGGATAATGTTGCAAATAACCAACGGGGAGATAATCCTTTTGGCGTTGTTGCAAATCCGACATGGACTGTTGGCGGTTCTAAAGCGATAAGTAATTTGTTTGAACCACGCGATGAACAAAAAGGCAGAGCAGCACGATCACTTTTATACTTTGTATTACGTTATCAGAATTACAATAATTTCATAAACTCCCAGGAAGCTATTCTTCGTACATGGCATACTGCTTTTCCTCCAACAACTAATGAAAAGATTCGGAATAATGCAATTTTTTCTCTTCAGCATAATCGAAATCCCTTCGTCGATTATCCGGTTTTTATTGAACGGATTCAATCATTTGCAAGTACTTCATCAGCGCCAATAATAAGCTCGCTAAATATTCCTGAAGACACAATTGTATATGGCACAATTCAAACCGGAGTGCCGGTTACGTTCAATTTTGTTATTGTAAACAATGGCAATCAAAGTATAAACCTCAGCAACTTCAACCTAACACATTCGTCAGAGCTGACTTTCGTTGCCGGTGGCAGCAACAACACATTATCGCCAGGCGAATCTCAAGCTGTAAAAATCAGTTGCACAACATTGTCATCCGATTCTATAAGAGCATTTCTTTCTTTTAATACTACCGCAACCGGACTATTTAATGTATCGGTGCCAATTTTCGTGAACGATTTATTAGTGAATAACGTTGATAATATTTTTTCAAACGTTTCTGTTACGCCAAATCCGGCTCATGATCAATTGCATATTAAATTCACAAAAAATTTTTCTTATTCTGACTGGGCACTTTTCGATATCAGAGGGAAAAAGATAAGTTCAGGAAAAGTTTCCGGAATTGATACCATTATTGGTCTCGAAGGAGTCAACGCTGGTGTTTATATTCTGAAACTCAATTCTGCATCTGGCAATTGGAATACAAAAGTTCTTATTTATTAAACCATCAGAATGGAAATAATTCCATTTGATAGCAATGATATAGAAGAGCTTCTTAAACTTCAGCCCGACGATTGGACTGATTTAAGAGTTTCATATCGAGATTACCTAAATCATCTTTCATATTGTAATCCTGTAAAAGTTGTTCGTGGCGGAAGAATGGTCGGAATAGGAACTACGATTTTCCATAGTAATGTTGCATGGCTTGCACATATAGTTGTCCACCCCGATTATCGGAATGAAGGAATTGGGAGATTTCTTACGAAGTCAATGATCGACAACATAGATCAATCTATTTTTCTATCAATATCACTGATTGCTACTTCGCTCGGGCAGCCTGTATATAGCTATCTTGGTTTCAAGCCTGATGGAGAGTACAAATTTTTTAAAACTGAAACAGGAGGAAGGCCTGATGTAAATCAGACTTTCATTCTTCCTCTTGAAGAAAAGCACCGGGCATCTGTTTATGAACTAGATTTAATTGCATCGGGAGAAGACCGGTCAAGCCGGTTAATTGAATTTTTTTCCGACGGGTATATATATTTGGAAGGTGACAAAGTTCATGGATTTTATCTTCCATCTTTCGGTGAAGGATTAATCGTTGCTTCACATACGAATGCTGGTTTAGAGCTGATGAAGAAAAGAATAGCTACGAATAATTTTGCAGTTTTGCCTGCGGAAAATATGCCTGCGATTGATTTATTACTTTCCTGCGGTTTTGTAGAATACAGAAAGGCAAAAAGAATGTATTTGGAAAAAAAGATTTTCTGGAAATCGGAAATGATATATAACAGAGTTAGTGGTCAGGTTGGATGATATAAATTTTAATTTATGAATGATCAGGAGATAATAAAACAGATATTTATTTACAGATGTCCGGTGAAACTGAAAGAACCATTTGTGATATCACTCGGACGGCTCGACAATGCTGATAATGTAATTATTGTTATTGAAACGTCGGGAGGATACAGAGGTTTTGGTGAATGCAGTCCGTTCATGACAATTCATGGTGAGACAGGAGAAACGTGCATGATCGTCGCCAGACTTATTGCTGAAAAACTGAAAGGGAAAGATGCATTGGATATATCAGGATGTAGTTCTCTGATGGATGCAATCATCTATGGAAACACATCCATTAAAAGCGCATTCGACATTGCATTATATGATATTGCATCACAACATGCAAAAGTTCCATTATATGAATTTTTGGGAGGAGCTAATAATAAAGTAATTGCTACGGATTATACAGTAAGCTTTGGCGATTCAGATAAAATGGCTGACGATGCAGAAAAAATTGTAGCGTCAGGTTTCCCGGTTGTAAAAGTAAAGCTAGGAGGAAGCGAAGACGATGATTTCGTCAGGATAAAAAAAATAAGGCAGAAAATCGGACACCAATATCCAATACGAATTGATGCGAATCAGGGCTGGAGTGTGGATACTGCCATGAGAATATTAAATCGCCTGGAGGTTTTTAATATTCAGCATTGCGAAGAACCTGTCTCAAGAAAAGAGTTTATGTCTTTGCCTTTGATAAAGAGTAAAAGTAAAATTCCTATAATGGCTGATGAATCATGTCTCGATCATTATGATGCCAGTCGGTTAATAGAAATGGATGCATGCTCACTGTTGAATGTTAAGCTTGGAAAATCTTCAGGAATTTTTAAAGCGATGAAAATTACGAAGCTTGCTGAAGAGGCACAGATGCAATTGCAGATGGGCGGATTCCTGGAATCAAGACTTGGATTCACAGCTGCTGCGCATGTAGCATTAAGCAGTAGCCAATATGTGTTTTTTGATTTTGATACGCCTCTTATGTTCAGCGAAGACTTTATAGTAGGTGGAATCCGCTATGAAAAAAATGGCGTAATTCGTATGCCGGATGGAAATGGTCTCGGAGCATCGGTCTCTGATGATGTTCTGAATAATTTTTTGAAAATTTCCGTTTAAAAAAATATTTTACCGTTTATCAGATCTTTACTTTCCGATTCTCTTGTATAGTTTCGGATCACTTTCTTCACCATTTACCAGCGTGTAGTCTGAAGAAAGAATTTTCAGAATTGATTTAGTGCAAGAATCATCTGATGGATAAAAATTCCAGAGTGCTACATAATCAATCGTATGACCTGTTTTTAATTTGAAGTCGTTGATGTTGGCGCATAAAGGAGGGTAGCCATTAAAGTTGCCAAGAATCAGATTGGGATCTTTATCGACTTTCCATGTCAGAGGAAAATGCGGGGAGCTGGCCTCGTAATTATCAAGAATAAAAATATTATTTATAGTTCCGGCATAATTAAAGAGGTTGTCATGCATCCAGTTTGAGGAATAATTTAAAGGGAGAAGTGTTTTCCCTTTTTCTATTTGGTGAGCGGCTTCCATTATTTTATGTGCATCATTATCCAATGTCTTCATCATAGGAACAAGATAGACGAGTTTTAAAGCTATCCATGGTGATATGATTATTATTGTAACCAGCCTTGAATATGCCGGCGCCTTGAATGTGCTTAAGAATACTATAAGCATCAGGTAGAAAAATAATTCAAAGCGAAGTTTAACAACTCCTCCTGTCGCTGCTGAATCGGGAAAAATGAAATAGAAAATTAACATGATGAGAGTTGCACTGCCCCAGAAAGCAGGAGTTTGATAAAATTCTTTTGATGATTTTTTCTCATGATTGAATGACAGCTTCCGCTTAATAACCACGGCAAAGAGGAATATGATCAGGAAAAAAAGAACAGCCGCATAAATGTTTTCTGGATAATCGGTGAGCGTACAAACAGGAGCAATAAAGAAAAGAAATTTGAATAGCTCTGACCATTGTACATCGGGAATGATAACTGGAATTGAACTTTTTCCGGCGAAGAAAAAGAATACCAAAATCAATGATGGTAAAACTGCAATCAATACTGGAAGACCGGTGCGGAATAACTCACTAAATGTATTTGATTTTTTTACTTTTTTAGTACTGATAAAAATCTGTGCAATAAATATCATAATCAGAAAAATTCCCAATGCAAGAAGATGGCAAAAATAAAGTAGTAAGGAAAAAAACAGGATCCGGACAAAATTGCCCAAGCCACCTCTTTCCATTCTTGGAAGAACAATGCTTAGTGCAGCAATCAAGCAAACAACTCCGGATAAAAAATTATAGACTCCAAGAAAAAAGAAATTTGAAAAAATAAACGGAATAACTAAAAATGCTGCATAACTATTTTCCGGTTTTATCTTTTTTATAAGCTTGAAGAAGAAGAATGGAAGAAAAATAATATAAGCGGAGAGAAAAAATTTATCGGCAAGTATTGGAGAAAAAAACTTCTGAAGTACAGCAAGAATAAAATGACCTGACCAGTTGGGCTCAGGGAAGGATTTTATGGAAATAAAATCTCTGACGAGATTATCTCCGCTTAGAATTCGAAGAATCAATTCTGAATTATAGACATGGGCCGCTCCATCGTGAGTTACTATCCGTTCTAAAACAAGTAACGGCCAGAAATGCAGCAGGATCAATGTGCAGAACAATAGCCAATAAAAATTTTTACCAATATTTATCTTTGAGTTCAGATCGGAAGATTTTGTAGATTATAAAAGAGTATTAGATTTGAATTGAAATTGCCAGATAAATGGCTTTTTTTACATATTAATGATGATTTCAATTATTAGAACATAAATAAACATCATTTTCATCTGATAAAAAAGTGAACTGCATTATGAACATAACCTATCCGGGTAGTTGGCCAAATATATTTCGAATTAGGCGTTTTTTTGTTATTTTTGATAAGGGTAAATGTGGTGATAGACAAGCAATAAACTTTTCGAAAAAATGAGTTACACTAACATTGGAAAATATTCCTTCGTTTTTATCATGCTGTTTTCTATTATGGTATCAGCACAAGATATTCATGATATCGGAATAGAAAACGTAAACCGCATGAAGGCAGAGGGAAAGCTTAGCGGAAATGAAAAATTTACAAATAGAAATTCATCACAACAAGTTTCACGTATTTCGCAAACGTCAGCTCCGTCGCAGTCCTCAACTACTTGTCAGTGCTGGATTCCTCGTGATGCCAGTTGGCAGATTGCACGTTTTGATGCAACAGGAGTTAGTGGCGGTCCGGGTATAGCTCCTTTATACAAGAATGATGACTGGTCTACAGCTGCAATAACTCTTCCTTTTAATATTTGTTTTTACGGTCGGTCCGTCAACCAAATTTACATAAACAACAACGGAAATATTTCTATTGATGCTCCTTATTCCACCTTTACTGCATTATCTTTTCCGGATTCGACGTATACGATGATCGCTCCATTCTGGGGCGATGTCGATACACGTGGAGCAGGTAGTGGTGTCGTCTATTATGTTGTGACCCCAACTCACCTAATCGTTCAATGGGAAAATGTAGGATATTACAATTCGTATGATGATAAATTAAATACGTTTCAATTAATTGTAACCGACGGCGCAGACGCTATAATTTCACCCGGTCAAAATGTTTCTTTCTGTTATAAGGATATGCAGTGGACGACAGGAGATGCTTCTGGAGGCACGAATGGTTTTGGCGGAACACCTGCGACAGTAGGCGTTAATCAGGGAAATGGTGCCGATTATATTCAGTTCGGTCTCTTTGATCATGCCGGTAATTCTTATGATGGAGCATATGGAATAAATGATGGCGTCGACTGGCTCGATAACCAATCATTTACAATAAATGCCTGTGTAAGTAATGCTAATATTCCTCCCGTATTAAATTCAGTAAACGTTTGCGATACTATTCGTCTTTGTGAGAATACGACTTATCAGCTTACCGCAAACTACCTTTCACCGGAACAATCTGAAACCACAAATATTAATTTCTTCACAGGTGGAATGGCTGGTGTCTCTGTAATTTCAAACACGCCCGGAAATACAGCAACACTCGTTCTTCAGATTATTGGTCAGGCAGCTAATCTTGGCTTCCATACTATTTCTGTTACAGCAATCGATAACGGAACTCCGGCTGCAGCAACCAATAATAATTTCGTAATTGAAATAATGCCGGCACCACTTCCAAGCTTTACATATTCTCCTGCATCTCCCGTTCTTGGAAATACTCCCGTACAGTTCACAAATACTACACCTCCGGGAAGTTTATTGACCTGGGATTTCGGAGATGGGTCACCTACAACCACAATACCTAACCCATCACATACATTTACTAATTCAGGTGTTTACAATGTTGTACTTTCTGCTATGTTCCCGAATGGTTGTACAACAACATTCACTCAACAGATTACTGTAACACTTTGTTCACCTGCTACATTCAGTGTAAATAATGCATGTGTAAATAGTATCTCTACTATCGCTTATACCGGACAAGCTTCAGCTCTCGCTAACTACAGCTGGAATTTTGGCGGAGCAACAGTGATTTCCGGTTCAGGCGGAGGACCATATGATATCAGCTACAGTAATTCAGGAAGTTATTCTATTTCATTAACGGTTACAGAACTTACGTGTTCTTCATCGGTGAGTATGCCTGTCGATATTTATTCCATACCGGTTTCATCGGTCGCACCGGTTGCTCAATTGTGCGCAGGCGGAACACAGAATATAACCTTCGATGGAGTTGCAGGAAGCGGAGCAATATATACATGGAATTTCGGAAGTGGAATTATCCAATCAGGATCGGGAAGCGGACCGTTTTCTATTCAGTGGGCTGCCGCAGGTGCCGATATTGTTTCTCTTATTGTCAGCGAAAATGGATGTAGCGATACTTCCCAGGTTGCTGTACAAATAAATGCCATACCAAATGCAAACTTTACACTTCCAGCAGCAGCATGTGCAGGAGATATAATCAATGCTGCCTATACTGGTAATGCCAGTGCCGGTGCTAATTATACTTGGAATTTTAGCGGAGGCAATGTTGTCTCTGGTAGTGGTCAAGGACCATATCAGGTAAGCTGGAATGCAGGCGGTATTCAGAACGTAACACTGACGGTTTCAGAAAATGGTTGCACCTCTCAACAACAATTGTCTGCAGTTGATGTCACCTCGATTCCAATTGTAAGTATTTCTCCGGTTCCATCAATTTGTATTGGAGCCATCAGCAACAATGTAATTTTTACAGGAACTGCTGGAGTAAATGCAACCTATAACTGGAATTTTGGAAATGCAACCGTTGTGTCAGGCATTAACGCTGGGCCCTATTCATTACAATGGAATAATTCTGGAACGAATCAGATAAATCTTTCTGTAACGGAAAATGGTTGTAGCGCTTCATCTACTATTGATGTAACAGTTAATCCTATCCCCACTTCTGATTTTATAATTGTCAATGCTGCCTGTGTGAACCAGCCGGTTAATCTTAATTACTCAGGCAATGCCTCATCAACGGCCAGCTATAACTGGGTTTTTGGAAACGGAACTTTAATTTCCGGATCGGGTGTCGGGCCATATTCAGTTTCATGGAGTAATCCTGGCAATGCACTGATATCATTAGTGGTAACTGAAAATGGTTGCGTCTCTCCGCAAACTGACCTGCAGGCAATAATAAACCCTCTTCCCTCAGTGTTCGCAGGTAATGATGCTCTTGTTTGTTCTGGCACAATGGTTTCTATTGGTGATATTCCTGCTGCCGGTATGAACTATTCATGGAGTCCGATGGCTAATATTTCTGATCCGGCGATAAGTAATCCATCTGTTACTCCTATAAATAATTCTTCGGCTATAAGTCAAGATAATTATATTCTCAGTGTTACCGATGCAAATGGCTGCTCGAATACAGATACAGTGGCAGTAGCATCATATCCTCATCCTGTCATTTTATTTGATGCTCCACCTTCGCAATGTATAAAAGAGAATAACTTTATTTTTTCGGCCGGGTCAAATATTCCTTCAGGTGTAAATTATAACTGGACATTCTCTCCAGAAGCTACACCATCATCATCGTCTCAGTCAGATATAATTGTTAAGTATTCAGCTGTTGGAACATTCCCTGTAATGCTTACCGGCGACTTTTTCGGTTGCCCTGCTGCTCCGCATATCGATAGTGTTACTATTCATGAAATGCCCGTTGCAGATTTTATTCCTCTTACAAGACAAGGGTGTGAGCCATTATCAGTTTCATTCACCAACCTCAGCACAGGAAACAGTAACACATATAGCTGGAATTTCAGCGATGGCGGATTTGATAATGCATTAAATGCGAATCATCAATTCGTAAAGTCAGGAATATTTTCTGTAGGACTAAGCGCATCCAATGTTTATGGATGCCGGATGGATACAACGTATAAAAACATAATAACTGTATTTGCTTTACCTGTTGGACAGTTTGTCCCTAATCCATCGGTCGCAAATTATCTTTCTCCGATAATTCAATTCCAGAATTATTCTACCAATGTAAATCTTTACATGTGGGATTTTGGTGATAGCGATACATCGACAGTGTGGAGTCCAAACCATACATACAGCGATACCGGAACATATGTCATTACCCTGATGCTTGTTTCGAATCAAGGTTGTGTGGATACGGTTCAGGGAGTTGTCAGAGTTGAAGAAGATTTTTCATATTATATTCCGAATGCTTTTACACCAAATGGCGATGGAGTAAATGATGTGTTCCGTGGATATGGAGTTTCTATTAATACTTACACAATGAATATTTATAATCGCTGGGGAGAACTCTTATATACTACTAATAATGCCGATGCACCATGGGACGGAAAAGTTAATAAGGAGCTTGTTGAAAATGGTGTATATGTCTATAGAATTCTCGTTACCGATTACCATAACTTAAAACATGCATTCGTTGGTCATGTTTCAGTAGTAAGATAGTGCCCCAAAAATATTTATACTTAATTATCCGGGTCTTTCTGCCCGGATTTTTTGTATAGCAATACTTACGAATACATGAATGTTTTCCTTTTCAAATTTAAAATCGGATTGATTTTAGTTAATGAAAAGATAATAATGATGGTTTTAATAATAAATTACTTTAATGGATGCGAAAATGAGATTATCATTGCATCCTGTATTCCGGTCATTAAAAAACATTATGTAATATGAAAAATTGGATCTATTTCATTTTATTGATTTCTCTGGTTGCTTGCAAGAATAAACCCGGGAAAGAAAAAAGCACTTCGATGAAAAATATTAACACTTTACTTGAGTCCTATTACGAAGAACGTTTGCAGTTTTTCCCTCTTGAGGCAACTGCAATCGCTGACAATAGATACAACGATACACTAACTATCGATATTTCTTCCTCGTTTCGCGAAAAGATAAAAAGTTTTTACAATAAATATAAGAATGAAATCAACGAAATAGATCGAAGTACTCTTGATGATCATGAACAGTTAAGTTACGATGTCTTTAAACGGGAAATGGACATTCAGCTTGAAGAGCTCACATTTAATGACAACCTTATGCCCGTTAATCAATTCTGGAGTATGCATCTCACATTTCCCGTACTTGGCTCAGGAAGTGGAAATCAACCCTTCAAAACGGTAAAAGATTATAATGATTTTTTAAAACGCATCGATGATTTTTCAGCTTATATCGATACTGCAATATTAAATATGAGAATGGGAATGGCAGAGAAAGTTGTGCCGCCTGCATTACTCATGAAAAAAGTTCTTCCCCAGCTAAAAGGTATCATCGTTACTGATCCGACAAAAAGTGTTTTTTATGATCCGATAAAAAATATTCCCTCCTCATTCAGTGAAAATGACAAGTCTGATTTTAAGCAGAAATATACTAATGCCATCACCCAAACAATTGTTCCTGCATACCAGCGCTTGTATGATTTTATTTCTAAGGAGTATATTCCCAATTGTCGAAGTACCGATGGAATTTCAGAAATTCCTCTTGGAAGAAAATACTATGCTTATTTGACAAAAGTTTGGACAACAACAGATATGACTCCCGATCAGATTTTTGAATTAGGAGAGAAAGAGGTTGCACGAATTAGATCGGAGATGGAAAAAGTAATGAATGAAACAGGTTTTAAAGGAGATCTTAAATCATTCTTTAATTTTATACATACAGATAAAGGGTTTATGCCTTTCAAAACTGATAGCGAAGTAATTAATAGTTATCGTTCGATTGAGCTTAGAATGAAACCAAGGTTGAAAGAACTTTTTAATCTCGTTCCGAAGGCGGCGTTTGAAGTCAGACAAACCGAAAAATTCCGTGAAGCATCAGCAAGCGCAGAATACAATCAGGCGGCTCCCGATGGTTCGCGACCTGGAATATTTTATGTTCCTGTTATCGATGCGACTAAGTTCAATGTCGTTGGAATGGAAGATTTGTTTCTTCACGAGGCAATTCCAGGGCATCATTATCAGACTTCCATACAACAGGAAAATGATTCTCTTCCGAAATTCAGACGATTCGGCTGGTATGGAGCATATGGTGAAGGATGGGCATTATACTGTGAATCGTTAGGTAAAGAACTCGGACTTTATACTGATCCATATCAATACTTCGGAAGCTTAAGCGAGGAAATGCATCGCGCCATCAGACTCGTTGTCGATGTTGGCATTCATACAAAAGGCTGGACGCGCGAACAGGCAATAAAGTATTCTCTCGAGAATGAAGCAGAAAGCGAAAGTGATATTACTGCAGAGATAGAAAGGTATATGGCAATTCCGGGACAAGCGCTTGCATATAAAATAGGTCAAATGAAAATAATTGAAATCAGGAAACGTGCCGAAGAGAAACTCGGAACGAAATTCAATATTAAATCATTTCACGACGAAGTGTTGAAAGATGGCTGTCTTCCTCTCGATGTGTTCGAAAATAAGATGAACCGCTGGATTGAAAAAAGTAAGTAGGCACGGCTAATCTTATTTGACGACAGAATTTTCGAGTCTGCGGAAAAATGCTTCACATTTTTGTCTGCCTTCAATTCCATTCATATCGAAATACCAAAAATTTTCAAAGTCACCTTTGTTCATATACGTCTGCATCGA
>JANPNV010000073.1:0-11609 GCA_031427625.1 Bacteroidota bacterium | reverse complement strand
CCTCCTATTTTTCAATACAATCATACGGGTGGATATTGCAGTATTACCGGCGGCTATCGTGTTCGTGGTGCTGAATTCCAGGAATTGTATGGTAAATACTTTTTTGTCGATTATTGCCTTGCTCAGATGCGCTATCTCGAAGAAGATAACGCAGGAAATTTTATTCATACAAATATTGGTACGCTCGGTGTAAGCAGTATTCCCACTTTTGGTGAGGATATGAATGGTAGTCTTTACTGCAGTGCAATCAACTCCGGAATTATTTACCGGTTTATATCTGCTGATTGTTCTCCTGTAGCAACAATCAATGCAGGAAAAGATACAGTGAACGATTGTGGAACAGGTTCTGTTATGCTAAGTGTTGTGGAAGGAAACGGATATGATTACCTGTGGACTTACAATGGCGATACGATGTCGGTTACATCATCCTATATGGCTGCGCAAACAGGTACATACATACTTCATGTCGCCAACCAAGCATGTACAAATTCCGATTCAGTTTATGTTGATCTGATTGCTCCATTAAACCTGACCTTCTCTGGACTGGATACACTTTATTGCATTTACAATTCGACAGTAAACATATTGCCAAATTACATTGGAGGAACATTTTCCGGACTCGGAGTTAACGGTGCAACATTTAGTCCCACTGTTGCCGGTTTAGGAAGTCATACAGTTACTTATATGTATACTAACAACGACGGTTGTCATTACCTTTATTCGCAGAATGTATCTGTAGATGCATGCTTGAATGTACCGGGAAATCAGTGGACAAATACAATATCAATTTTCCCTAACCCTGCTTCCGGAGATTTTCGTTTGAAAGTTTTCACGGTGAACGAGAAAAAAGTAAATCTTGATATTCTTGATATTGCCGGCCGGAAAATAGTTAATGAGGTAATTAGTCTGAATGCCGGTTCTAATGATTTTCCTATTCATTCAGAACTATCAACAGGAGTTTACATAGTGAAACTGACAGATGAAATTTCTTCGACTTCACTGAAACTTATTATCCGTTAATATGATGAAGAAAATCCTTTTATCATTTACATTCTGTTTTTGTTATTTATTTCAAATGTCTTCCTTTAGTCAGGAACCATTTACTGTGCATGTTGTCCCATCAGCAATAACCGCTACACCGGCTGTTCATTCCGGAGCATTTGCGAGTTGGAATGGAAAGTGGATATTCGTCGGAGGCAGACGTGACGGTATGCATATTATGCAGGCAAACCAGGCATTTGGAAAACAGGAAAGAAACGATTCAGTCTATGTTGTAGATCCATTAGCAAATTCTTATTCAGCAGCATCAGCACAACAATTACTGCCTTATATGTTTGATGCACTGTGTTCAACTAATATGCAGTTTTTTCAGGATGGCAATTTCTTATACATGATTGGTGGATATGGATTCGAAGGTGGATCTCAGTCTTGGATTACATTTCCATCGCTCATAAGCATTAATCTGGATTCGCTCCTTGGCGCATTTGGTGGCGGTTGGCCGATAAACGGAAGTTTCAGGCAGGTAATCGATTCGAATATGGCAGTTACCGGAGGAGCATTGGATAAAATCGATTCTACATATTATCTCGTATTCGGACATAATTTTGAAGGCAGATATTCAGGTATTGCTTCTCCATCGTTTACACAGAGATACACTCATGAAATAAGAAAGTTCAATATCGATGATGATGGAATTAATTTGTCGGTAAACAATTATTCTTTCTTAACAGATACCGATGTATTTCACCGTCGGGATTTTAATATGGTTCCTCAAATTTATCCGAATCATGAAAGAGGATTTACCGTCTTCGGTGGTGTGTTCCGGAAAAATTCTGACATCCCGTTTCTTACACCTATCGATATTACCTCAGGTGCGGTTCAACATATTGCGGGATTTAATGAGAACCTGAATCAGTATACGACTGCTTCTATACCGATTTATGATTCATCAGCTAATTACATGCATACAGTATTCTTCGGAGGACTTAGTTTATATACGCTTGATACAGTTAATATGTCGCTCATTCAGGATACACTTGTTCCTTTCGTTTCAACAATCAGCAAGATGACAAGAGATTCTTCTGGTGTTCTGAACGAATCGAAGATGCAAGAAAATATGCCTTATTTAAAGGGAGCCAATGCCATGTTTATTCCGGCTGCTGCAACTCCGATGATTGATGGAAGGATTCTTGACCTGAATGCAATAAATGGCAACAGGCTTGTCGGGTATATTGCAGGAGGGATACATAGTGATGCTCCGAATGTAGCGAACCTTGATCCAGTCGGGATGAGTCGTCCGAATGCTCAACTGTATGAAGTGTATGTCGACAAAACCGTAAATGAAATTCCGGAAATTACAGTAATCAATTCCGTGATTGATTTGTTTATATATCCTAATCCTGCAACTGAAAATCTAAACGTAAATTTCACTTTAAAAAAGGAAGGCAGTTGCGAGATTAAATTGTATGATGTAAGGGGAAATCTTATTCGTACTCTTTTTTCAGATAAGAAGATTTCCGGTTCTCAGCATTTTGTTTTTTCTATAACCGGTATTAAAGCAGGCACTTATTTTTGTCATGTTAAGTCAGGGAAGTCCGCAAAAATTGTTCGTGTTATCATCGATTAATTTTCAAGGTTTCTTTTTCGTATAAGATTCAAAATGATCAAATAAGATTGAATGATGATTGTCTATGAATTTCAAGAAAAAATAGTTTAGAGGGTATTCAAAAAGAAATCCGGCAGGAATAGCTGCCGGATTCTGAATTAGTGTGGTAAAGTTTTAAAAGGATTCACAAAAACACAAGCGATAGGGTGAACTATCTAGATCAAAATTCCACTCATTTTTTGACCCAAACAATAGGGCAAAAGGATGATTTTTTTAAATAATTTTGCTGAAACCTAACGATTTAGCTTTGGACGGAATTTATTGAGGGCCTCTACCTTTGACGTGACATGCAGTTTCTGATAGATATTATAGACATGCGATTTTATTGTCGATGTAGATACATTAAGCTTTGAAGCAACTTCTTTATTCCGGAAACCATCTGCAAGTAGGGAAAGGACTTCCTGTTCTCTTTCAGTTAATTCATAATGGTTAATATTATTAGGAATTAATTTTCGGAAGGCCGTTAAAACCTTCTGGGCAATCGAACTTGAAATAGGCGCTCCTCCTTCCATCAGTTCGATGATCGATCGCAGAAGCATTTGAGGATCTGTTCGCTTTAGTATATATCCGCTGGCGC
This sequence comes from Bacteroidota bacterium, assembly GCA_031427625.1. Lineage (GTDB taxonomy): Bacteria > Bacteroidota > Bacteroidia > AKYH767-A > 2013-40CM-41-45 > JADKIH01. Next base: position 8,367 of record JANPNV010000073.1, on the reverse strand, counting down.
CGGCGGCAATAGCATTGTAGATTTTTTCATCGTCTTCGAAAACAGTACACATCATAATTTTTAAATCAGGAAATTTTTGTTTTAATAATTGTGTACAGTCAATTCCTGACATTCCTGGTAACTGAATATCCATTAAAACGACATCAAAATCATTGGAGTGGATATTTTCTAAAGCAGCTTCTGCTGTAATAAAGACTTTACATGTATAGCCCTCATTTTGAGAAATAATATAATCAAGACCTGAGCTTATTTCAGGACGGTCTTCTACGATTGCTATATTTGGCATAAACCAGGTGTGTTAAAAATGGATGAAGGTGAATGATATTTATATTTCAAGAATGTTTCATTTTCAAATTGAATAATTGTTTTCATTTTTGACAGAGAATTTATTTTATTTGATAGTGTATGTCAATATTTAATCGTGCAGAAAAACCTGTTTTTTGAGTGGAATTAAAATTAATAAATGAATTAATCTCATTCAATCTTTTTTCCAAAGTTGTCATCCCTAACCCAGTTCCTTTAGTTTCCTCCGTAATTCCTTTTCCATTGTCACTGTAATCTATAATTAATCTATTATTTATCAGAGAAATATTTATTGTAACAATATTTGCCTCACTATGTTTTACAGTATTGTGAAGTAGTTCTTTCACAGCCAGAAATATATTTCGTCTATGAGATGCTCCAATTGTAAGATCGGGAATTTTATCATTTATTTCAAATATTAATCGTATTTCTGAACTTTCAAGGTATTCCAAGGCATAAGAATGAAGATATGAAATTAGATTTGAGGTCTTGTTATGAATTGAATTTAAAGCCCAAATAATTTGATCCATTTTCTGCAATACTTCGTTTGATAAGGATGCTACTTTAGAGACAATACCACGTTCATCCTGAATTTTTGAATTCAGGATATTCGACCAGATTGAAATCTGTGTTAGGTCACCTCCTATATCATCGTGCATGTCGGTAGCAATACGGTTTCTTTCAGCCTCAAGGTTGGTTACTTGTTTAAGATCCCTCAATCGTTTTTCATATTGTTTCTTAAGCAAATACAGGATAATAAATATCGAAAAACCACTTAATACTAATGCGTAAAGAATTTTAGCTGTTAATGTCTGCCACCATAAAGGTTTAATTTCGATGTAAATGTTTGTTGTTTTACTATTCTCTAAAATTCCAATATCAGGGGCAAGCTGGATTATGTATTTCCCGGGAGTGAAGGAAGAAAATTCAACTTCATTATCCCCTGTGGGTGTCCATTCCTGTGTTTCATTATCGTTAAGAATAAGTCTGTATTTAAGTGGCATTTTATTAAGTGGATTGTAGACTGGATATGAAAACTTAATAAGCAATCTTTTTATACCTGTGTTAAATAAATAATGATCACTATTTACTACATAATTTTTATCTGTAATAATTTCGGTTGGGATTACTTGACTGATGAACTTAGGTTTCTCGCTATGTTCTTTTAAAATGATTGATAATCCATTATCCGTTGCAACATAAATTTGATCAGAATCTATAAAAATTTCATTGATGGAATTTGACAAAATGCCGCTTTTCATTGTGATTGCATCAGACAAATTCCATTTATTATTCTTCTTTTTCAGTACTTCGATTCCATTTGCGGTTGAAATAAAAGCAATCTTGTTATTAATGAATATGCTTCTGCAATTATTATCTAAAAATCCATTTTGGGTTGAAAAATGTTGAATTATTTTATTCTTATCCAGTATAAATAATCCATTGTTGTTTGATGCCAATAGAATTAATCCGTCGTTATCTGCTTTCATATCCAGAAACCGATTGTGACTTATATCAGTATCAGTAACTAATTTTTCATAGTATCTCCCCGGAGAAAACTTATTAATTCCCGTCATACTTGAAATTAAAAAGGAATTATTTCCCAACGCTATTGCAGAAAAAATTCTGCTTATAGAATCAATAGTAGTTTCCATTATAATTTCTTTGTTGATGGTAGATCTTTTTAGAAAATTAAAAGAGAAGACGGAATAGATATTATCATCATTGTCATTAATAATCTGCTTTATGGCATAATACCCATTTCCCTCAGCTCTTGTACATTTCACAGGAGTTACATTTTCATTTACTATGTAAAATATACATTGATCTGTACCACACCATACAGTATCATTTAAATAGAGGAGACTCGTTATTCTGTTAAAGGTTGGCCCATCTGGTAATATTAATTGATACCTTTTTATTGTATTATTTTTTATTCGCTCAACTACTCCATTTTTATATCCAACCCATATTGATCCTTTATTATCGCCTGTAATACTAAAAATTTTGTTTTCGGAGAGACCTGATGTTGTGTTATAGTTAGTAACAGATCCTGAATTATTATACAATACATATACACCCTCACTAAGTGTGCTGAACCAGATGTTGCCTTCTCTGTCTGTTAATGATGAACTCACACTATTTGATGAAAGATAGTGATTAACAATTTTTTTATCTCTGATGAGGAAGCAGCCATCGCCTTGTGTTCCAATCCACAATTCGTTATTTTCAACCCTCATAGTGATAATCTTTGATGATACCTTTAATTCTGATGAATCTATTATTTGATTCAACTTACCGTCATACATCCGAAATATTCCTCCAATACTACCATAGATAAACTCAGATTTTGTTTTTGTATAACAACCAAAATTAGCGGCTTCTTTATCAAGAAATGTAACTGAATCAGTTCTGTCCAGCCTTATCATTTTGTTTTTAAAAAAATACCATATATTACCTTTTAAATCTTCATATATATAATAATGCACAAAGTCTCTTTGAGATTGAGGCCATTGAAATTTTTCGACTTGATTTTTCGAATTGAGTTTTATCCAACCCGATTTAATTCCGCCAAACCAGATATTGCCTTTCGAATCCTCATAACATTTCGCTATACTAACTCCTAGATATGCTTCATTTAGAAATTGAGTATTTTCCGGATTGTACATTTTACCATTCTGCCAATAGGATAAATATCCATTCAATGTCATAAACCAGATACGGTTTTGTTTGTCCTGATAAATATTCAATACTTCATTATCAGTTATTCCATCGTTGACAGTAAAATGCTTGAAAGTCCGGCCATCGTATCTGAAAACTCCTGCATCGGTTGCTATCCAGATAAAGCCTTCTTTATCCTGAATAACTAAATAGACTGTCTTCGATGTTAAGCCTTCATTCTCTCCGAAATGTTTTAAATTCGTTATGGGATTAATTTTCTGTCCGGAGGATGAAGTAATTATTGTAAGAAAAAAAAATAAAAAAGTTAGCTTCCGCATTTTGAAAATGAAAATTAGATTTTGAATACAATAGGTGCGATTGGAAGATAAAAGAATTTAGATTACAATTTACAAAGAGTATGATTTTTGTAAATCTTCTTTCAAGGATTTATTTAGGAGCTACTCTCACCAAATATATAGCAATTATGGCAAAAATAATATTCGGCACCCAAACTGCCACTAATGGGGGAATTGAACCGGAAACTGCAAACGTATTGGATATTTGCATAAATAACACATAGGTGAAACTAAGGGTAATTCCAAGTCCAAGCTGTGCTCCAATGCCGCCCCTGACTTTCCGGGCAGATAATGAAACGCCGATTAGCATCAATATGAATGTTGAAAAAGGAAGCGCAACACGTCTGTATTTCTCAACCATATAAGAGGTAACATTGGCTGATCCCTGCAACTGTTCTTCCCGGATGAATCGACTAAGTGTTGGGCTGTCCATAGCATCAATAATATTCAACCGACGTCTGAAGTCAGATGGTTTTATATTCAGTATTGTGTCTAACCTGAATCCGCTGACAAGCTTCTCATGGTATCCATCGATCGTTCGTATGTAATAATTTTCGATGTGCCACTTGCCCGATGTACTGTCCCAGCTTATTCTGTCTGAGTTTAGAAACCACGACCTTTTTCCATTTACTATTTTTTCGAGCGAGAATCTATAGCCTGTGTTATCGCTATTGCTATAACTTTCCAGGTACATAAATACTCCCGGACTTATCTGACGGTGGAGATTTCTGTCTTTAAATTCTACCGGATTTTTAATATAAATATTTTCGAAATCAAGTTTGATTTTATTCGAATGAGGGATTACCCAGCCGTTGAAATAAAATGAGACGGCCGCAAGAATCCCCGCAGATACAAAGTAAGGATATAGAAGTCGCCTGAAACTCACGCCGCTGTTTAAAATGGCGACTATCTCAACATTGGCAGCCATTCGCGCAGTGAAAAAGATGACAGATATAAAGACAAATAATGGCGCGAATAGATTTGCGAAGTAGGGAATGAAGTTAAAGTAATAATCAAAAACGATTGCCTTGAATGGAGCCTTGCGTTCGATGAAGTCGTCAAGCTTTTCGGAAATATCGAATATGACGGCTATCAGAATAATTAGCGCAAGAGAAAAAAAGAAAGTCCCGAGAAATTTCCGAATAATATATCTGTCGAGTATTTTCAATTTCATAATTGATGTATCGTATTTTTCAAAAATACAATTAAAGTTTGCTTGATAGTTTTTTTACCATCTCATTTTTCCATGGAAGAAATGTGCCTTCCAGGATTTTTGTCCGTGCTTCACCTACCAGCCAAAGGTAAAAAGCAATGTTATGCAAAGTACCGATCTGCGCTGCCAGAATTTCTTTGCTGATTACGAGATGTCTCAGATAGGCTTTTGAATAATAGTGATCAACAAATGACGTCCCATCAGGATCAAGCGGCGAAAAATCTTCCTTCCATTTTTCATTCCTCAGATTCATAACTCCATTCTTTGTAAACAATGTTCCATTCCTGCCATTTCTGGTTGGCATAACACAATCGAACATATCAACACCCAGAGCAATATTCTCTAATAGGTTTACCGGTGTTCCGACACCCATCAGATACCTAGGCTTGTCAGCAGGAAGAATATTACATACTTTTTCTGTAATCTCATACATGATGTCTGCCGGTTCGCCAACAGACAGTCCGCCGATTGCATTTCCTTCAAGGTCCAGTGAAGCGATGTATTCGGCAGATTGAATTCGCAAATCTCCGTATGTACTTCCCTGAACAATCGGAAAAAGTGTTTGTTTGTATCCGTAATGATTTTCCGTTTCATTCATTCTGTTTTTACATCGTAAAGCCCAACGATGCGTCATCTTCATGCTCTTTTCTGCATAATGGTAATCGCAAGGATAGGGAGTACATTCGTCCAATACCATAATTATATCAGCGCCAATGACTCGTTGAATGTCGATCGCATATTCGGGAGAAAAGAAATGTTTTGAGCCATCGATGTGAGAGGTAAATGAAACTCCTTCCTCTTTTATCTTTCTTTTGTCGGCAAGCGAGTATACCTGATAACCACCACTGTCGGTAAGCAAAGGCCTGTCCCAATTCATAAACTGATGAAGCCCGCCGGCTTTCCCAAGAACCTGTAATCCGGGACGAAGATATAAATGGTAGGTGTTCCCAAGAATGATCTGCGCCTTCGTATCGTCCTTTAATTCATTCTGATGAGTTGCTTTCACAGTTCCTCCTGTACCTACAGGCATGAATATCGGAGTCTGAATTATCCCGTGATCGGTTTCAATTTCACCAGCGCGGGCCTTCGTATCCGCGTCTTTTTTTAACATCTTAAACTTCATAATATCGCTGAGAAATTCTTTTTATTAAGATACATTCGATTAACAATCTTACGTTAATATCTCGCCAAATATAGGCACTTTGATATGAAGGACACTTTTACATTTGTAGATAACCCAAAAACTGTTATCTGAAGGATTATGTATGAGTGGAATGAAGGATCTTATTGAAGCGTTGTTTGTAGTTTTAATAATTGTTGCCGCAGTACAGCTCTGCATTTACTGGTTCATTTACAGGAGACTGGCGTTTTATGGTCAAAAAAAAAACAGGAATGATATCCAACCCGTTTCTGTTATTGTATGTGCAAGAAATGAATCAATCATGCTAAGGGAAAATCTGTCAGCCGTACTCGAACAAGATTATCCTTCGTTTGAAGTCATTGTTGTTGACGATTGCTCATGGGATGAAACAGGGATAGTTCTTGAAGAGTTTTCAAAGAAGTATCCAAACTTAAAAATTGTGACGATAAAAGAACAGGAGAAATACAGGCACGGAAAGAAATTTGCACTCACATTGGGAATTAAAGCCGCATCAAACGAAATCCTGTTACTTACCGATGCTGATTGTAAACCTGAATCAGTTTCATGGCTGATGGAGATGCAGCAAAGTTTTTCTACAGAAAAAGATATCGTTTTAGGTTATGGTCCTTATAAAAAGGAACAAGGGTTCCTAAACAAATTAATACGGTTCGATTCATTTATGATTGCCATAAATTATCTTTCAGCATCTCTCGGAGGAAACACATATATGGGAGTGGGAAGGAATCTGGCCTATAAGAAATCGCTCTTCTTTAGAAACAAAGGATTTGCCAAACACAATCACATATTATCGGGCGACGACGATCTTTTTATAAACGAAAGTTCAACACCTAAAAATACAGCTATCTGCATTGATAATGGATCGTTTACTTACTCTGAACCGAAGAAGACTTTTTCGGAATGGTTGAAGCAAAAGAAAAGACATATGTCGACAGCAAAACATTATAAGGGTTCGCATCAGCTTTCTCTTATCCTCAAAAATGGCATCACTTTTATTTTTTACACGTTGATTATCATCTTATCCGTTCTGCATTTCGAGTGGAGAATACTGTTATCTTTGTACATGGCTGTATTATTGGCCAGATTCCCTATCATATACCGAATTTCTCATACGTTGAAAGAGAAAGATCTGGCCTGGACATTTCCCTTGTTAGATATCATTTATACATTTCTTCAGCCAGTCTTTTTCACAGCTAACCTGCTAACCAAACAAAAATCATGGAAGTAAATCCAAATCTCTCCGAAAAAGCACAGATCGATTTCAAACTTGTGCAACTGGCCGTAAAAGGCGATCAGAAAGCTTATGCGGAGCTTATGTCACGCTACAAAGATTCTATTTACTTCATGCTCCTGAAGATGGTTAACAACCGCGATGATGCTGACGATCTTACTATCGAAGCCTTCGGAAAAGCATTTAAGAACCTGCATCAGTACACACCGGATTTTGCATTTAGTACCTGGCTGTTTAAAATAGCCACAAATAATTGCATCGATTTTATCCGTAGAAAAAGGAAGTTTACATTTTCTATTGATAAGACCATGGAAAATGACAGCGGCCAGGAAATGCAGTTCGAAATAAAATCTCCCATGCTCGACCCTGAGGAGAATATGATAAAAAAACAAAAAGCTCTTCTGATGCGCGACGTTGTCGAAAAACTCAAACCACGTTACAAAAGATTGGTAGAGTTGCGCTATTTTCAGGAACGATCATACGAAGAGATTGCCGATGAATTAAAACTTCCTCTTGGTACCGTAAAAGCCCAGCTTTTCAGAGCAAGAGAGTTTTTGTATCAGATATTGAAAAATCAGGAAGAGCAGATTTAAATTTGAAAATTTGAAAATGTTTGGTAATGCTCATCACTTCGGGATTAGTTAGTTTATTTTGACTACGGATGGATACCATTTCTTCAAATACTATTTACACTGCTCAGAGGATTTTTATTTAGATAAATGGATGATAAAATAGCTGCCGGTTTATTACTGAAATATTTTCCCGGGTTAAGTGCAAAACAAGTTGAGGAATTCGGCCGGCTAAAGGAGTTGTATTCATCGTGGAACGAAAAGATCAATGTCATTTCCAGAAAGGATATCGAGCATTTATTTCTGCATCACGTCCTTCATTCACTAAGCATCGCCAAAATAGTTTCATTTGTTCCCGGCACACAAATCATCGACGTAGGTACGGGCGGAGGATTTCCGGGAATCCCTCTTGCAATATTGTTTCCTGAATCAGAATTTCTTCTCGTCGACTCTGTCGGAAAAAAAATTACTGTAGTAAATGAAGTAGCTAACGCTCTTGGACTATCTAATGTTACTGCAATAAAGAGCAGGGCGGAAGATGTTGATACAACCTGCGACTTCGTAGTAAGTCGCGCAGTCGCCTCAATCAACGATCTCTGCAACTGGACGAAACACCTGATCAAGCCGGGAGGGAAAAATGCATTAAGAAACGGATGGCTTTTTCTGAAAGGCGGCGATTTGAAAAGTGAAATCCGCGAAGCAAATCGTGAGGCAATGACTTTTGATATCAGCCGTTTTTTTGATGAGGATTTTTTTATGACGAAGCAAGTCGTTTTTATTGCAGAATAAAGAAAGAATCAAGAACCAAGAATCACGAATCAAGAATCAAGAACCAAGAATCAAGAACCAAGAACCAAGAATCAAGAGCCAAGAAT
>JANPNV010000072.1:0-14207 GCA_031427625.1 Bacteroidota bacterium | reverse complement strand
ATTAATGGCTCGTTCCACTCTATACAATAAAATTACAACCATAGTTAACATTAATCCAACGCCAATTATTATTGCCACATGCTCATTGAACTTATAAAATATTCCAATGAGTGAACTTAACATTAAAAGTCCTCCAAGCTTAATAATTTCTTTAGCCGAATAAATCTGAGCAAAGTTCCATCTTTTTTGATCCTTCATTGAATTTGAAGTTCTGTAACCATAATACCAATTTATTTTTTTTGGTGGAAATTTCAACATTAAAAGTCCTATGAACATAAAAATAGCGCCCGTCAAAATTGGTATTAGAAACATTGAATGATGTTTTTTAAAAAGTGTAATTGTATAAATTCATTTCTGCCGGTTTTCTAAATTATCTAAGTCGGCACATCGGCAAAAATAATATCTCCCTTCTATTCCTGATTGGTTGCACGGAATATTCAGCACTGCAATATTATAATATTTATTCGAACAAATTAATAATCCTATACGATTTGTTTTTAACTCAAATTTTCCACCGACCTTATTAATTCATCCTGTTTGGTTACTCAGATGTACTACCTACGATAGGTTTTGACTAAATAAATTATTAACTAGATGAATTGAGAGAAAGATTATAAAATAAAATTTTCTTATTTAAGGGGGGAAGTTGTTATTGTTTTGTGATTCTGTCTTTCAGGTTTGCGTTTATGTATGTGAGAACGACGAATGGAAAGAAACGAAAACGTATGATTAGCGAACAAAGTCAAATAGATATCGGACTTGCTTTTAATACTTTCTTATGATTTTATGTTATGCATTGGTGCTACTGAACTCATAGAACGATTCAGTTATAACCACCTTCTCACTATTTTTCTGTAGTCATCATATCCTTGCCCGAATTCAAGTTCTAAATATTTTTCCTCGCGCTTAATAATGGATTCCTGAACAATTACGAAAAGTATAGGGAATAGAATAATATTCAACCAATTTCCGATAAAGCATATAATACCAAAATATACAAATGCTAACCCAACATACATGGGATTTCTTGTAATTGCGTAAATCCCTGTTGTCTGAAGTGAGGAGGCTGGCTTAATAAGGATTAGAGTATTTTTCGTTAGAAAGAATTGTCTCAAACTTCTTACTAAAAAAATAGTGCAATGATTAAAAAAATAACACCGGAAACTTTTGCTATCATTAAGTGAAATACTGTGACAGAAATCGGAATCTTTTTTTGGGTAAATACTGAAGCTAAAAAAATTAAAACATAAAATAATGGTGGTGGAATATAAACTCCGGGATCTTTAGACTTATTGATTGTTGTGTTCATTGTAATTTTTAATTTTTATACGCGGTATTTTTTACACTCAGTTTCACGTTCGGGGGTCATCAGAGAATGATGCCTGACGAAGAAGGGATTAAAGAAGTAAAAAAAAGAAGGGTTTAGAAGCACTACTGTTCGTTAACGCAACACTGTTTATTAGAAGCACAACACTTTGTTTACCTCTCAAAGCCCTTCTTTTTTTTATTTCTTTTAATCTTACTGTTATAGGCATACTGCTACTGCGGCTACGAAGCTGTGTCGTTTGAAGTTACGACACTGTTTATTCAAGGCGATTTACATTCAAGGCGATGGCGTGTCAAGTTTGCACGGACTGTTCTGTGGTGAACCTGTGCGGTGGCTTGTACTCTCTTTTTATTTTGCTTGCGTTGCTTGTGTGTGGCAGCAAAATAAAATGAGAGTGCAAATGCGTTGGCTTTCGGAGCGATGTCGTTTGAGTTGGCAGTGGAAAAAAGATTGCCCTAATTATTAACCAAGCGATATTCTTTCTATTGTCCAATAAAGAGCAATGCAACCGATAATACTTGATAACGGGTAAACGATTCTTTGTTTGTACCAAATTTTTTTGCTGAACCATTTGCTTATTAAAAAATATGCTAAGAGAATAATTGTGATTTGCCCGAACTCTACACCGATGTTGAAAGAAATTAATGAAGCCCAAAAATGAGTTGGCGGTAAACCGATTTCTTTTAACGCACTTGCAAAGCCCATTCCGTGAATTAAGCCGAAAAGAAAAATAATTACTAAGCGATATGTGTTTATTTTATCGTGAACAATGTTTTCTATTGAAGTAAACAGAATAGATAATGCAATAAGAGGTTCTATTATTTGTGATGGCGGAATGATGTATCCTGCTGCTGTTAGTGCTAAAGAAAAACTATGTGCGATTGTAAAAACAGAGCATTGAACAATAACTGATTTTACATTTGAGTTAAGAAAAAAAATACTGAGGATAAAAAGAATATGGTCAAAACCCAATGGAATTACATGGGTGAATCCTAACAGCAAATATTGTTTTACGATTTCAAAAGAGGGCATTGAAATATATTTACTCTTTTAAAAGTTTAATGACGGAAGTTGTTTTGTCAACCACTTTTAAAAAGTAAATTCCATTTGCGAGAAAAGAAAAATTTTGTTGCTCAATATATTTTCCTGAATAAATAATTTGTTCGACACAATTAGTGAGTTCAAATAACTCATTGCCACTTTTATTTTTCAAACTGATGCTTGCTGTAAATGGATTCGGAAATACTGATGCACTCAACATTTGGATTTCTTTTATTCCTGTTGTTATTTGATTTCCTCTTACACAAATTAAATTGTGTTTAAGCGTTTTGAAATCATACGTTGTGATTCCGTATTGTGAATCCAGATACCATGCTTTGGTTGTTTGATTTGGCAATGTGGTTGATGACCAATATTTTTTTGCAATGACAACACTAAAGAAATTTGTGTTTAAAGAAGGATTGATTAGTGTTTCATCATTGATGGATTGCAACTCTTTAATATTTGGCAAACGCCAGTCGCTTATGCCTGTGAGTGAAAGTGTGTCAGCGTATGTAAGTGATTGCTCCCATGTGAGTGTATCTGAATATGGAACTTGCTGCCAAATTAAATTCGTGAGATTATCTGTAATTGTTCCGTCACCATTATTTGTAAAGCGATTTGGAATTAAGGTAGGAGTTGTAATATCTCTAACTGCTCTTGCATGAAATCTTTTTATTCCGCCTGCACTGATGGTTTCCGTTTTTGGATGATTGCCAATTCCTCCTCCTGCATTTGTTACCCAAACTTTGTTGCTGTCGTTTGCTTGTCTGTCGCTTGTCCACCAATATTCAGCAAGTGTTGTTGTAAATACAGTTGCATCCATAGCAGGGTTTGCATATTGATGATTGAGAATACTGAATGATTCGTGTGCGTTGGGCAATCGCCAATCATTGTAACTACCAAGTGTAAGCGTATCGCAATAGATGATTGCATTTTCAATTGTCATTTCTCCTCCGTCCGTTTGTTGCCACATCAATCCTGTGATGGTGTCGGTAACAGTTCCGTTTCCATTCAATAAAAAAAATGGCGGGTTAATAGTGTAATCATTGTCTTCGCCAAATGTTGTCGTGTAACTTGTTGTTTCGCCTGTGTCGGGTAATCGCAACATTGTTTTGCTGATGCTTTGTGAAAAAGAAATAATAGCAATAAAAAAGAAATGAGTAAGCAGAATTATTTTTTTCATTTATTGAACAATCAATTTTTGAGATAGTTGATAATCGCCAATCGCAATTTTTACAACATAAATTCCGCAAGGAATAGTAGAAAGAGAAATTTTTTCCGAATATTTATTTGTCTCAAAAACTTTCTCTCCGTATAAATTATAAATGCTGATGTTTTTTATTTCGTTAAATGTACTTGTGTTGTCAAATGCAATTTGAAATTCATTTCTCGCAGGATTCGGATAAAGATGAACTGACTTATTGATGTTTTCATTTTGCAATATACCGGTGATGGAAGAAACAGTATGCCGCACAATAACTTCATTATCTAAAATAAGATTGGTGCTCCAAATAAATTGTGCATCGTTTGAAGGGTCGTCAAAAATGTTTGCGAAATTGGTGTAAGCAGGTTTGTTGTTTACGCCTACAGTTGCATTGGTGTAAGTTGTTGCAGTTGGAAATATTGAATCATTAAAAGAGGCATCCATCCAACTTGTTGGTCTGCTCCAATGCAAACCGTAATAACTTGTTCCGTTATTTGAATCTTGTGTGCTGCAATTATTTGAAAGCCGCTGTAAGCCATTTTCAGCAGGGCAAGTTAAATCAATGATTGGTGATGTATAAAAGGTTTGTGCTTTCCAATCACTTCCTGTTGTTGCAATAATATTATTTGTTGAATCTTTAAAAACGGCAACCATTCCCCCATCACCCGCATGATATAGAAAACCATTGCTGTTTTCTGAACCCAAACCCAAATGCTCTTCCCAATCAACCAACAGCATTGCGATGGTGAAAGGTCTGTTAACTCTGAAGCGAATAATGTTTGAATTAAATTGTGTATAAGGAACATTGTCTTTACCGACTGCAATTCCATTGATATACATTTCAAAATAATTATCAGCAAAAATAAAAGCGGTAATTAATTCTCCGTTTGCATCAATGTTAATAATATCAGAACCATTTAATGCAGCCAATGCTAAAGCAGATGTTGCAAAAGTTGCACTCGTGCAAGGATTGTAAAGGTCGGATGCAAACGGAAAAGAAGTGTTTGTAAAATTTACAACAGCAGGCACAGTCCAAACGGTAGCATCAGTAGCGGTGATAGAACCGATGTCTGTGATTCTTCCATTGGTGCAAGTATAAAGATTGGCAGATGTAGTGGTTGCTAATCCTTGTGTGACAGAAGCAGTGCCCGTGTATTGGGAATAAGAATGAAATGGCACCAACAATAAGTATAAATAAAATATCTTTTTCATTAAATTAAGGATTGCTGTTTTTAAATTCTTATTGAACAATTAACTTTTTAGTCAATTGATTTTTGGTGAATTGAATTTTCACAAAGTATGTTCCTTGTGATAAATTTTTAATTGCAGTGGTTTGCTGATAATGTTCCGACTGATAAATCAATTTACCTTTCAAATTATAAATAGAAATTTGTTGAACATCTTTTTCCTGAACAGCATTACTCAATCGCAAAGAAAAACTTTCATGCGTTGGATTCGGATAAATCATAACATCATTATCTGCTGATGCGATTTCATTTACTGAAGTGGGAACTAAACACGGTACAAAACCATTGTAAGTTGAAATTGTGCTGCCTGCCGCAGTGTAGAAATTAAAAGTATATAAACCTCCTGCAGTCCAATTGTAAACTATTGAATCAGTATTTCCACTCAATGTATAGGTCAATGTGTAACCATTGTTAGTTGCATTGGGTTGACAATTTGTAATCACTGCACCATTCAAAGGTGTGCCAGCCGGTCTTATCGGGTTTGCATGTGGCTGCGGAATAATCTGAAACGTGCTGTCTTCCGTAACTTGTCCAACCATGTTCCCAATCATGTAAGGTGCGGCAGCCACTCCGTGGTAATGATACACACCGTTTGTACCGAAGTGTCCGTTGTTAGTATCGAGCGGAGCCATTGCAGAACCGTCAGGTTCTAAATTTCCATACACTGCAAAACCATCTAATGCAAATGCAAGAGGCAAGGTTGGCGAAGTGAAATTATACAAACTCATTGGTGCGATGTGATAATGATAATCATCAGCACGTCCGCAATGTCCGCCCCAATTGTCTAATTGCCCGGTGAGGAATGCATCGGCACCTGTGTTTGTATAAGGATTAAAAATAGCAATACCATTTACTGCCACTGCAATTGCACCTCTTGTAAAATGTGCAGGGCTTACCGGAACAGGCGTTGCTGCAAGAACAGGATTTAAAGGAATGCTCCATGCGTTGTTGCCGACATAACATTGCGGAATGGGAACTTGCTGTTGCCAATTGGTAATGCCTGCCATCATCGCATGTGTAGTAGGAATACCGTTTGATTCCACATAAAAATAATTTGCATCCCAATGCGTGAACACATTTGGTTTGAATGGTGTAAAAGCGGAATCAACAAAAAGCGGGTCTGTTATGCTTTGCATTGATTGAAGAACCTTTGTTGTAAAACTGAACAGTGTCATAACTACACCAACTGATAAAATTGGTATTGAATATTTTAGTTTTGTTCTGTCTGCAACTTTATAAAAATATAAACCAAGCAAAACAAGAATCAGTGTTACAATTAAAATTTTAAAATCAAAAGGAGATTGTTTTTCAACCGGCTTCGTATTTTGAACAAGCCGTTTGTAATTTAATTCTGCTACCCACTCCGCTTTTTTTAATGCGAACATTTGGTCTTCTTTAGAGAATGATGCCAAAGGATAATTTACAATTTTATGATTGGCATCTTCTATAAAAACATTTCTGTTTTTATACATGTAAAAAGAACCGTCAACCGTTTTGTTTTCTTTTTCAACATGCCAATTCTTTAGAATTACTTTATCATAATTGATGTCGTGAGCAAAAAGAAAATTGCTCAACAGGAAAAATATTATTACTGAAATGTGTTTGATTTTCATGTTTTATTTTTTACGGCGGATGAAATAATTTGATTTTATACTTGTAATGATGTTGTCGTTCTTAAAAAAATAGTTGTTTCTAAGAATTTATTGTTTAATTAGTTTAATTGTTTTTGATGCCGTATCAATTATTTTCAAAAAATAAATTCCATTTGATAAGTCTGAAAAATCCTGCAACTCAATTTTATTTCCTGAATAAATTATTTGCCCGAAACAATTACGGAGTTCATACTTATCATATCCGGTTTTTGATTTTAAATAAATGTGCGAGTAGAATGGATTAGGGTAGGCAATCAAATTATCTGCACTGTTTTCAATTCCATTAATTCCAACTGTATTGCAAAGAGTTCCCGTGCCAATTAAGTTGGTCATTTCATTGCATAAATAATTGTAGTTGACAATGTCAGTAGCAGATAATGTTCCGGTGAGCAAATCATTTGTTTCCAATGAATCAATTGCCAGGTTGTAAAACTCCTGATGACCATAATCGAAATTCAAAAGTTTGTAATTCATATTCCGCATTCCTTTGCCTTCAGCCGAATCATGTGTTAGTTTAAATATTTCGCAAAATGACCAGGGACGAACTTGCGTACTCTGATTTTTAATAATTGGTAAAATGCTTTTGCTGTCAACTGGTTTGTTAATTGGAATTTGCGATTGCCAAGTTGTATCTCCAAATAGTTCTATTACTGTTGCGAATATATCTGCCGTATTTATTAAAGCATCGCTCACTCTGCCGGGGTTTACAACTGATGGTCCTGAAATAATAAAGGGGACGTGAACGCCATATTGATAAATGGTTCCTTTGGCGCGGCTGGTATCTGCAATTTGTGCAGTGCGCTGTGTGTTGCCATTATCACCGATAAAAATAAAATCAGTACTGTCTAATCTATTCAATACTTGTAAGGAATCAAAGAGTCTTCCTATTTCGTGATCGAGTGCTTCTAAATCTGCTTTGAAATATTTTTTTGGATTTGCATTTATATCGAAAGTTGTACCGCTCAATGTTGTATCAGAATAAAATCCTGATGGCGGCAAGTGAAGTGGTTCATGGGGCGCATTAAATGCTAACCACAAAAAAAATGGATTTGAATTTTGTGCTTTCAACCATGAAACAGCATTGTTTACATTCTCTGATGTTGCATAGTTGGTTACTGTGCTGGTAACACCATTGGTATATTTTGTCCAGTTGTAAAAACTGGGAAGCTGCCCAATAAAAGGTCCTTCAAAATGGTCGTAACCCAATACTAATGGGTTCAACAAACTGGATGGTGGTGAAGGTTGATGCAAATGCCATTTTCCAATATCTGCCGTAGCAATATTTGGATTATAAATATTCAATAACCTCGGAATTGTAATTTCTGAAGTATCCAATTGATTTGAACCTCCGGCTCCGCCAACAATACCACCTACTCCGGTTCTAAAACTATATCTTCCCGTTAATATTCCTGAACGGGTTGCAGAGCATACAGGGTTTGACATGCCATTTGTAAACCTAACACCTTTCGATAAAAGACTTCTAATGTTTGGTGCATTTACTGTGTCCGCATGGTTTTCATAAAAACCAAAATAATCGGGGCTTAAATCATCGGCTATGATTAAAATTACATTGCTTTGCGCATTTGTATTTAAAGCATAAATGAATAGGGCAAAAAAGAATAGTATTTTTTTCACGTATAATTATTTTCTAAAATGTATCTGGCAGCCCAGCGATTTTGATTCTTTTATTTCTACTTCTTTTCCCTTCAACAAAGCATCAACAGCGTTTGCCACATATTGGTTCTTTACTTTTAGAGGTTCTGCACCATTGTCGTCAATGGCTCCGTTGTATTTAATTATGTATTCCCCTTTTTCTTTCCACACTACAAAAGCATGAGGAGTTTTTTGCGCTCCGAAATTTTTTGCTGCCGTTTGAAAGCCATCAAATAAATAAGGAAAATTAAATTTCTCCTGTTGTGCTTTCACAACCATTTTAGGATACGAGTCATCCTCATACGCAACTGTATCGGTTGAACTGATTGCAATTAAAGGCACGCCTAAAGATTTGTATTTGCTGTTCAGTTTGTTCATTCTTTCAGGATACAATTTTGCAAACGGGCAATGATTGCAGGTGAACACAATGATGAATCCTTTTGCATTTTTATAGTCAGACAATGAAATGGTTTTCCCATCAATATTTTTTAAACTAAAATCAGATATAGGGTTACCAATAATTGATTTTGTTTCATAACGGAAACTTTGTAATGAAAAAATAATTAAGATTAGCGTAGCTGTAGTTGCGAATACAAAACAAGTTTTGAATATTTTATTTTTCATTCTTTAATAGCTTTTCAGTGATAGTAATATTATTTTCATTAGTTCTGATTTGTAAAAAATAAATTCCATTTGATAAGGATGAAAAATCTTGTGTAGCGATTTGCTGACCACTGTAAATAATTTGTCCTAAGCAATTCTTCAATTCAACTATTTCATCTCCGGTTTTTGATTGAAAATTAATATGTGTTGTAAATGGATTAGGATATGCCTGCGATATTATATCAGAAACATTAGCAAACTCATTTACTCCTGTTACCATTGTGCAGTTGTATGGCAATGGATTCAGTTCAATTGGGTTTCCGGGTGTCAATGTTTGTCCGGTGAAACCGCTATAGTTGGTAGGATAAAAAACACATCTGAATGTTTCGTTAGTGTTGGTATTGGCGCCTTGCGAAACTGGACCAGTGCTGTCAACGGGATTTTTATAATCCCAAACAATATTATTTAATGAATCTATCTCAAATAAATTTCCTTTGGTAGCCTCACAAATTAAAGTGTTCCCGTTTATGAGTCGTTGAGAGCCACCCATTACAGGCGTATAAAAACTTGTTGGCACAGCAGCCATATAACTCCAATCAATAGTAACAGGACCATAAGGCTGCCCGGCAAATAAAGTGTAATCACCAAAGGCGTCAACCGGTTGAGAAATGATATCAACGGAAGCAGCATTACCACCCGGTCTGTTAACGCCGTTGTTAAAAATCATAATTTTATTTCCATCAGGATATCCTTGTGGAATCCATGTAGGATTATGTTGAAGAAATAATTTCCGGTCGGCAACAGTACCTCTGTTATATGCCTGCGGATTTCCCCAGCGGTATAAAAAGTCTCCTCCTATATTATGATTTCCTCCGCTGTGCGTAGCTGCCTGAACTGTAGTAGTGCTGTGGTCTATTATATAGATTTCACTTAAATTATGAGAACTAAACATTACCTGGTCATGAGTTTGATTGTAAGTGACCGAATTCAAATGTATCCAGTCAACCTGTGTGGCGGTGTTAGTACCATTAAAATTAATATTAAGAAGTTCAGGATGGTTGGTTACTACTCCGTAATTTATTTTTGTTGAATCATAATCCTGAACAAGATGGTCAAAAAGATTCCACTGCCATACAATGTTTCCTCCTGTAGCACCTACCGGCTGTACCTCTTCTAATTTTGCGCTCCACAAAGAATTACCAACAAGAGCAGGATTTCTACCTGATGCTATTGCTTGTGCAGCAGTATAACTTGTCCATATTGCTACTAAAATATTTCCATTTGGCAATGGACAAATGTCATGGTTTTGAATTTCAGTAGTTGTTGAAATAGTATAAGACCATGTTAGATTATTATTCCAGTCATATTTTTCAATCATTCCACCGGCAGAACCCTGACCGTTGAAGGTTGCATTCTGTATCTTTTCACTTCTTAATAAACTTCCATCAGGAAGTAAATAAACTGACATGCCGGGATTGCGAGGACTTGACCATTGATGAATTTTTTTACCACATTTATCAATAAGATAAGTCGTGTCCGTACGTATTGGCGCAAACAAAATATAGCCATCTAACGAACCTGCATTTTGTGTAAATAATCCTACGGTCTGCTGCGCTTTTGCTGATAATACAACTATAAATAATAGATATGCAATTATTGATTTTTTCATTTTTATTTATTCCTTTATAAATTTTTTAGTTACAGTAACTTTTGTTTTTTCATCCGTCAATTGCAATACATAAATTCCTTTTGCCAAAGTGCTGATGTCAATTCCATTTTGCAATTGCGGACTTGGGAGCATGTAAATAGTTTTGCCTGCTGTGCTATTAATTTTTATGTAATAGGCCTGCATAGCCGGGTCATCAAATGAGATGTATAATTTATTGTTTGCAGGATTTGGATAGAGCGAAAAATCTTTTGGTGCTCGTGTTGGCTCGTTAACAGCGGTTGCATTTCCTACAACTAAAAATTGTCCCATCATGCCTTCATCCTCGTGTGTTAATGCATGACAATGATACATGTAGGGCCATGTTGCATCTGAGTAATTATCAAACTTTGCAACAAAGGTTACCGAACCACCATTTGGAATCCAAACTACATCTTTCCAACCTTGTTCGTATGTTCTCAAAGTTGTTCCCATATTTCCACCTGAGCGGGAAATAATTTTAAAGGGCACATCATGCAAATGAAAAGCATGTCCGAAAATATTGTTGTTTACAATGGTCCATTTTTCAACAGCGTTTAAATTCACTGTTTGATTGATGGTGGTTAAATTAAAAAATTGATTGTTTAAAGAGAATGCAGTTCCGGCTTGCCCTCCCGTTACGTTTATTGTTCTAGTAACAGGATTTGTTACATCCCCAAGAGTCCAATAAATATTATTTATTAATGCAGCAGGAATACTTGTAATCGGATTAGCAGTAGCTGCAGCAATATTAATATGCAAAAGATTGAAATTAGTATTGTTCAATAATCCGCCATTTAATGGCCCGTTATTTCCGGTTGGGTTAGAAGGATTCCCTTCATTCCCGGGCCATCCAAATACACTTTGACCGGGAGTGAGTAGTTGTAATTCCGAAGCAACATTATATGCTTTTAATTCAATTGAACTACCTGGTGCATCAGCACTTAAATCAACCAAAATTTCAAACCGTTCACCGGTTTGTATTGCCATTCTTGAAACGGGAACAGGTGCATTTAATAAGCCAAGGTCATTGCCAATAACATAAAAAGTACGGTTGTCGCTGAAACCGATATTATAACCTCTTTGTATTTCTGCATTTAAAATCCGGAGTCGTACAACCTGTTTTGGTAAACTTACTTGTGCATTCATGGTGCCATTTACTATTTCATAATCACCATAATTGTCAAGCAGGCTGTATGCCATTTCATTATTTGGATTTAAAAATCTTCGGCTTGACAATGCTAAAGGAATATCATCCACGCCATAAGTTCTTGGTAAAGCCAATGCCGCTTCATCAGCATCTCTGATAATAATAAAGCCTCCAAGTCCTTTGGTGACATGTTCCTGTGTCATTTCGTGCAAATGTGGATGATACCATAATGTTGCGGCTTGATTTTTAACAGTCCAGTATGGTTGCCAAATTGTGCCGGGTGGAATTATCTGATGAGGTCCGCCATCCATCACTGCGGGTAAGTGCATTCCATGCCAGTGAATAGTAGTTGAATCGTTAAGGTTGTTTGTAACATTTACATGAACGGTATTAGCCTTATTAAGAATTAAAGTCGGGCCCCAAAACTGACTGCCGTTAATTCCTGCTGTTATTGTTTGATTGCCCGGTCGCAACTGTGCAAAAGTGTCGTTGAGTGAGAGATTAAAATTTGTTCCGGATAAGGTATCAGGTATCCAAAGATTATTGAATTGCGCAAAAGCATTGTTTGCTGATAGTGATAGAGAAATAATTACAACTAAACCAAGAATATTTTTTTTACTCATGTTTTTATAGTTTAAATTTTTGCATTTGTGAACCCTTCGGGGTTTCATTTTTTTTAACGGTGTTTTTAGAATTGATGAATCACATTTACTTTAGACGACACTATTTTTTATTTCCGGCACTATAACTATTTTTTTTTTTCGGTTGATTATCGGGTCTGAAATAATCACGAATTTCCAACACTAACCCTTGAAATTTTCCCAACTGTTCAGGAGTGCAAATAATTTTCAGTTGTTGCGCCTGTTCAATTCGCAATAGTTCCATTTGATACTCATTGTCGGCAACGCTTTTCGCTAAAGTTTTTACTTCTTCTTCGTTTGTAGTTTTAATAAACATTGCCACATTCATAGAATCTCTTTCGTTACGAATGATTGTTGCCAATGATTTTTCCTTTTCAAAAATATCGGAACGAAGGTTTTTTATTTGCTCAACTTGTTTGTCTGTTAAGTTTAATTCCTTTTGCAAAATACCTGACACATCACGATATTCATTATGGTGTGGAAATAATTCCGGTTCATGGCGATCAGAAAAATCTTTCCATAGAAAAAAACCAATTGAAGATAAATTCAATGCAATCAGCAGAATGACTAAACGAACCAATAATTTCTTCTGGGCAAAAATGTCCATGACTTAATTGTTTATTGAACTTGGGTTACTCAATAGTTCTTTTGAAATCGTTTGTAATTCTTTATCCCGATTGGGAGCTTGTGGTGAATCGTTCATAACGGCTGTGAAAACAAAACCAATGTTTGCCATAACAACAAACAGCATTACAACAGCATACTTTGACGAAGAAAATATTGCAATTGAATTTGGTTTAGCAACAGATAATTTTTGCATCAATGAATCATTCCATTCTGCTGACGGCTGAATGTTTTCCATTGATTCAAACTCCTGAAGTGTTTGAGAAACTCTGGTATTTAATTCCTGTTCTTTCATTGTTAATATTATGTTTGACGATTAATATTTCCTGTTCCGGCACTTTTTTAAAATTATTTTTTTAGGATAGATTCTAATTCTTCGCTTACTTTCTTTTTAGCACGATATACTAATGATTCAACAGCAATGGTTGTGGTGTTCATAATCTCGGCAATTTCAGGATTGGTATAGCCATCAATTTTGCTCAATGTAAAAGCTACGCGTTGGCTGTCTGGCAAAGTGTTTAATGCCTGCATCACCTCTTTCATTTTTTCTTTTTCATGCAATTGTTTATCAGGCATTGTTCCTCCGCCAATCCAATTTGCCAATTCATCCAGGTGAATAAGTTTGCCAAGTGAAGTGATGCGTTTTTTACGATTGCGCTTTTTAAGTTCGTCCAAACACTTTGTTACGGCAATTCTGTAAATCCATGTTGAGAGTTTTGCATCGCCACGAAAATATTTGATGGATTGAAAAACTTCAATAAAAACTTCCTGCGAAATATCTTCCGCATCTTCTTTGGCCATTAAAAATCGGTTGCAAGTATTGATTACCTTTTTCCCGTAAAGTATCACCAGTTCATTAAATGCAGCTTTATCGCCTGCTCTTAAATTGCGCAACAAAGCGGCATCATCCATCAGTTACATAAGATAAAAGGGAATAGACTGAAAAAACAAGCATAAGTTTAATATTGAATTACACTACAAAGAACGGTATAAAGTGTTGTGGAAATTTTATTCTGTTGAAAGCTTTGGTTTTTAGGTTCGGGTTGCTACAAAACTAGCTATGAAAAGCGGATGCGGGTAGGGTAAATAAAATGTGAGGCAACGAAGGGTTGGTTTTTGTGCGGTGGGGTTGCCTCTCTTTTTATTTTACAGAAGCAATAGCCAAAATGGCTTTGCCGACCCGCTGTTTCGTTTGTTTCTTGCACAATATTTGAAGTCGCTATGTCGCCCAAGGGTTGCCCATAACGGCAGAGTGTGAATTAACTCCATCCCTACACATCATTTTGTTTATAAGTCATTGCCTAAAAATAAGTAAAATACATTAGAAAAATTTATCTTCAGTAAAATTAAGAGTATGGATTTCATTGTTACACAAGATCGA
>JANPNV010000071.1:0-107166 GCA_031427625.1 Bacteroidota bacterium | reverse complement strand
TTCGAATGATTTCAATTGAAACATGAAATCTTTCGGGAACCTTTCGATATTCCGTTTAACTGCCTGATTCAATACCCGTGTTTCAACTTCATAAAGATCAGCCAGATCAAAATCAAGCATTACTCTCTCTCCTCTTAGATTGTAAATTCGGTTTTGTATGCTTCTGATTATATTCATGATTTTATTATTTATTTATTGTGTAAGGTATAGGGTCAGAATATGGATCCTAATTGGGAATCTTTGCGTGCTGGCCTTGTGAGCATTCATATGACCTGCCTACCTGCGGAGAGCAGGCAGGCGCTGAAGAAATCGCCCAACATCGGTAATTCTAAAATTATGATCAGGCGATTCGTTAATAATGGAAGTCAATCTCAAAATAATATAGCTCCTGGCCGCATATAGGACGAAAGCGCTCAAGGAATGATTTTCTTCAATGAAAATAATTTCTCGTTTGTTTGCCTTCTTTCGTATGGCAGGCATGCATTAAATTAATCGCCATACCTTGATGCTTAAATTACTTTTTCTCCTCTGTCTTATACCCAATCATAATTCGTTGACCGGGCTTTTCCTCTTTATCAGCTAATTCATCCAAGTACTCAAAAATAAGATCTATATTTTTTCCGTGGTTTATTAATTTATTTTTAATCAACTCAATTTCCAATCTCAATTCAGTATGGTTAAAAAGAATTTTACGAAGTCTCACAAACGCTCTTACTATTGCCACATTCATCTCTTTGGCTCTTTTACTCTTAAGAACACTTGATAGCATTGCGACACCTGCTTCCGTAAATGCATATGGATAGGAGCCTCCGAGATACTGCTTAGATGGTATCACATTTTGTGATACCATGATTTCTACTTCTTGTTCATTTAATATAAACATGAAATCCAAAGGGAATAAATCCAGATTTCTTCGCACAGCTTGCTTTAAGGCTCTGTTTTCAACACCATAAATCGCAGCAAGATGAACATCTATTATAACTTTTTCATCCCGAAAAATAAGTATCTTCTCAATAATTTTTTCTTCAGAAATTACTGATGCAGTTTTATTATTCATGTAATTATTATTTTGAAATATTTGATCAATTTTTATTTATAAAAAGTTTTCTCCGCTTCACAATATCACAACATAACCATAAAACTATCCAGACTCAGACCTCGGACCCGGACTGCCCTTACCCTGCCCACCCCTCCCTATCCAGACTCCTGTACTGTATAGCCTCCGCCAAATGCTCTGTCTTTATATTTTCGCTTCCATCTAAATCAGCTATTGTCCGCGAGACTTTCAAAATACGATCATAAGCACGCGCCGATAATCCAAGTCTTTCCATGGCCGTTTTTAAAAGTCCCCTGCCCTCTTCTGAAATTTCGCAGACACTATGAAGTAAGCGTGAACCCATCTGTGCATTACAGTAAACACCATCAGCACCGATGAAACGTTTTGCCTGTATGTCTCTCGCTATTACAACACGCTGCCTTATTACTTCGCTTCCCTCTCCCTTTCTCTCTGAGGTAAGTTCGTTGAATGGAACCGGCGTTACTTCAAGATGTATATCAATTCTGTCGAGCAACGGACCTGAAATTCTTGTGAGGTATTTCTGTACAACACCTGCACCACAGACGCATGCTTTATCGGGGTGGTTATAATAACCGCAAGGACATGGATTCATCGAAGCCACGAGCATAAAACTTGCAGGATAATCAATAGAAAATTTTGCACGAGAAATTGTTACGCTTCTATCTTCGAGTGGCTGACGCATTACTTCAAGAACGGTTCGTTTAAATTCAGGGAGTTCGTCTAAAAATAAAACACCGTTATGTGCCAATGATATTTCTCCCGGCTGCGGAAAACTTCCACCACCGACAAGAGCCACATCGCTGATAGTATGATGTGGCGACCGAAACGGACGAACAGAAACGATCGATGCTTCCTTCTGCAATTTGCCTGCAACGGAATGAATCTTTGTTGTCTCCAGCGCTTCATTCAATGTCATCGGCGGCAGAATTGTCGGCAGTCGTTTCGCAAGCATCGTTTTCCCCGCACCGGGAGGACCGATTAAAATAATGTTATGTCCGCCGGCAGCGGCTACTTCCATAGCGCGCTTAATATTTTCCTGTCCGCGTACATCTGAAAAATCGAACTCTGATTTTCCCTGGTTCTGTCTGAACTCTTCTTCTGCATTGACGATGGTACGCTCTAACTTTCTGTCACCGTTTAAAAACTCGACGATCTCAGTCATCGTTTCCACACCATACACTTCCAGTTCGTTGACGATGGCTGCTTCGCGTGCATTTTGCTTGGGAAGGATGAATCCTTTGAATCCTTCTTTAGCGGCCTGAACAGCAATCGGCAAAACGCCTTTGATCGGCTGCACGCCGCCATCGAGCGAAAGTTCTCCCATGATAATATATTTCTCCAGCGCATTCTGCATCACTTGTTGAGAGCTGGCGAGAATTCCCATGGCTATTGTTAAATCATAGGCAGAACCCTCCTTCCTGATATCTGCAGGCGCCATGTTAACTGTAAACTCATGGCGTGGATATTTTAAGTTACAATTCTTTAATGCAGCAACAATCCGTTTCTGACTTTCCTTCACGGCATTATCGGGTAGTCCGACGAGAATAAAATTAACACCGCTGCTCAGGTTTACCTCAACGGTTATTGTTGTGGCATTTACTCCGAATACAGCGCTTCCAAAAGTTTTAACAAGCATTTTTCAGACAATAAGTTTCCAGGCCGCAGAGCAGCAATTTTTTTTTGATAATAATCCGGGATTACTTCATCGCATTCTCAATGCAATGGATAAGCGTATGAATAATTTTAATATGAATCTCCTGAGCCCTATCGGCATACTCGGAAATTGCAGCCCTGATTTCTATATCACATTCAACAGCCATTTTTCCACCGTCTTTTCCGGTGAGGCCGATGACCTTCATTCCACATTTTTTTGCACTTGCAATCGCTGCAAGAATATTTTTCGAATTGCCGCTGGTGCTTATGGCAAGTAAAACGTCACCCTTTTTTCCATGAGCATCCACATACCTCGAAAAAACATGATCATAACCATAATCGTTGGCGACACAGGAGAGATGTGTGGGATCGCTGATAGACAATGCAGCGAATGGTTTCCTGTCATCCCTGAAACGGCCCGTTAACTCTTCCGCAAAATGCATGGCATCACACATGCTTCCACCATTTCCACAGGAAATTAATTTGCCGCCATGTTTCAACGAGGCAATCATTACGTCTGCCGCAGAACCAATCGCTTGTATTCTTTTTTTATCAGCAATAAATTCATTCAATGCCTGCTGGGCGGCGTTTAAATCTGAAAGTATGAGATCCTCGTTATTCATCCTGATTATGATTAAGAGCGTGAAGGTATGAAACAGAAACAAAAATAAAATTCCAACCATGCAGGATATTTTATTATCCCGCATTCACTGTGCAGTTATCATCAGGAAATGACAAAAAAGCGAACAGCGGCTCTCCCTGCCGCTGCTCAACTCGAATAAACACCTTCATGTCGTTTAACCAAAAACCAACCATGAGATTTTCAAATGTAATCCCATAAAGGGGCCTCGTCAATTCATTTGCGCCTTGCAGGTTAGTCACTTGGTGAATGGATGCTTTTACTTTGTGAGTAAAAAATGTAAAAAATCATCAACCAGCCACATAGACGAAAGAGACGACTTTATACATTCGCATTGCAAATATGGAAGTCATTCAAAACTATTCCCTTCGTTCACTTAACACCTTCGGGCTAGAAGCCAAAGCATATATGTATGCTGAAATAAAAAGCATTGAAGAACTGCGCGAACTTCTGAACGCTTCTGCTTACAAGTCAGCACGTAAGATGATTTTAGGCGGCGGAAGTAATATCTTGTTTGCCGACGATTTCGATGGACTTTTGATCAGGAACTGCATTCAGCATGTCAGGAAAATCGCAGAAGACAACCAATCCGTTTTAATTGAAGTTGGAGCAGGAATGAATTGGCATGAATTCGTTTTGCATACGATAAAAGAAGGATATCCTGGGCTTGAAAACCTGTCGCTCATTCCCGGATGTGTCGGTGCAGCGCCCATACAGAACATCGGCGCATATGGAGTTGAGATGAAGTCAACTTTTCATCAATTAAGTGCTGTCGATCTTGCAACAGCAGAAACAAAAATTTTCAACAAAGAAGAATGTCATTTCGGTTACCGCGACAGCATCTTCAAACAGGAAGCTAAAAATAAATATGCCATCGTCAGTGTAACTTTTCGCTTCGATAAAATAGCAGGCCTCAACACTACTTACGGAGCCATCGAAGAGCAATTGAAGAAAATGAATGTTATTACCGCTACGATTAAAGATGTCAGCGATGCAGTTATCGCCATACGAAGAAGCAAACTTCCTGACCCACTCGTGATCGGTAATGCAGGAAGCTTTTTCAAAAATCCCGAGATCGAAAACTTAACCTTTATTAAACTTCAGGAAAATTTTCCACAGATAATCGGACACCCTTCTGCCACCGGAAAAACAAAACTCGCTGCCGGCTGGATGATTGAAAAATGCGGATGGAAAGGAAAACGAATTGGAAATGTCGGCATGCATGAAAAACAAGCGCTAGTATTGGTAAACTATGGCAACGCTACGGGACAGGAACTCATCACCCATGCAGAGCGAGTGAGAGACAGCGTTGCGGAGAGGTTTGGAGTGGTGTTGGAGATGGAAGTTAATGTAGTAAGTAAGTAGTAAGAGCCAAGAGCCAAGAGCAAAGAGCCAAGAGCCAAGAGCAAAGAGCAAAGAGCAAAGAACCAAGAACCAAGAACCAAGAACCAAGAGCCAAGAGCAAAGAGCAAAGAGCAAAGAACCAAGAGCAAAGAGCAAAGAGTTAAGAGTTAAGTGTTAAGTGTTAAGTGTCAATAGTCAATAGATGTCAAGATTTAGTTGTTGATTTATGAGGGGAGAAATTTATATGAAAAAGATAAGAGTTGATATTTGTTTTTAAAAATCATCAACTAATTTCATTACTTCTACCTTAGTTTTCTCGAATTCACTTATAAGTCTTTCGACTAATGCTTCCATGCCTATTCCATCATTCGATCTTCCTTTCAGCTCAATTTGTTGGCATGTTTCAGAAACTGCATCAGCGCCTACGTTAAGGGCGGAGCCTTTTAATTTATGACCTAATGATCCCATCTCTACGAAATCTTTTTTCTTAAGTGCTTCTTTGATATCGTTAACCTGTATATCTCCTTGCTGAATAAACATCTTTAACACTTCAACGATGAATTTTGAATCGGTGTCTCCTGTCATTTCTCTCAGCCTGTCGACCGCTTTCAAATTAAGGATGAGCGGCAAGTCCTTTTGAATTGATTGTGCTGGTGTATTCATTTTTTCTTTGTCTTTATTTTTTGGTGCCCATTTCCTAATTCTTGCAACAATTTCCTCTATCAGGAAAGGCTTACTTATGTAATCATCCATACCTGCTTCTATACACTTCTCTTTGTCGCCTTCAAGCGCAAAGGCCGTCATTGCTACGATTGCAGGTTTTTGCTCAGGAAGAAGCTTATGTCTGATAAAACGCGTTGTCTCAAATCCATCCATCTCCGGCATCTGTACATCCATAAATATCAGATCAAATTTATCTTTCCTCAACTGATCGATTACTTGTAAACCATTTGCTACAATCACCGGCTTATAACCAAGTCCTTCGAAAATATTTTGCGCCAGCTTCTGATTAATCAGGTTATCTTCTGCAATAAGTATTCTCAGAGGAACTTCGTCTGAAAGTTTCTTACTCATACCCATAATGTGATGCTCATCTCTCGTACGCTGATGTTCTTCGACAGAGAAAACACTGATTAAAATATCCAGCACTTTCGAACGGTCAACATTTTTCGGTATGATGGCAGAAATAACATCACTCGTATAATCGAAGAATATATCGTCAGATTTTATTGCATTAAACAATACGATCGGAAGTTCATCTTTTGCACGGATATTCCTTATCTCTTCGGCAATGTGAAGTGGTTTATCTGATATCAGCTGTGCATCTATCAAAACTAAATTATAATCTTTTCTTTCTCTGATCACTTCAACAGATCTCCTTACATCATCGGCAACCTGCGGAATCATTCCCCAGCGTTTAAAATAATCTGCATAAAGACCTGCCTCCGCTTTGTCGTCGCTAATAATAAGTACGTATGAGTTAGCAAGTTTATTTGTTCCATTCTTTTGATTCTTCGGAATCTCTGCAGCAGGAACGGCCTCTGTCTTAATTGTAAAAATAAAATCAGAGCCAACACCGGCAACACTTTCTACCCAGATTTTTCCTCCCATTAGTTCAACCAGGTTTTTACAGATTGCAAGACCCAGTCCTGTACCTCCATAAGTTTTCGCCGTGCCTGCATCGGCCTGAGCAAAACTTCTGAATAATTTCGAAATTTTCTCTTTGGGAATTCCAATGCCTGTATCCTGAATATCAAATCGCAACTCCAGTTGCTTTTCATGCACGGGATTCCTGCTGATGCTTATCATAATTTTTCCCTTTTGTGTAAACTTGATAGCATTCGAAACAAGATTCATAAGAATCTGTCTTAACCTGGTGATGTCACCAAACACATAACTTGGAACATCCCTTGCGATTGAATAGTGCAATGAAAGATTTTTTTCTATCGCCTTCGATGCAAGGAGATCAAATGATTCTTCGATCGCTCTCTTCAATGCGAATGGCTTGTATTCAAGTTCCATCTTCGAAGATTCAATCTTCGAGAAATCAAGGATGTCATTTATTACTGAAAGCAATGCATCGCCGCTTAACATAATTGAATCGACGAATTCCTGTTGCTTCGGAGATAGAGGTGTCTGACTCAATAATCTTCCCATTCCGATAACTCCATTCAGTGGTGTACGGATTTCATGACTCATCGTCGCGAGGAATCCGGATTTCGCCTGCGTAGCAGACTCTGCTTCTTCTCTTGCTCTGATAAGTTCATTTTCCGATTTTTTCCTCTCACTGATATCATGCCCGAAAATAGAAATACTTCTTATGTAACCATTATCTTCTCTCACCGGAGTAACAACCAATTCAATGTCCGATTTCTTTCCGTTAACATTAAACGTTTTTTCGAAAACAAATTGCTCACCGGCAAATGCACGTTTATGAATATCGAGATAGTCGCGGTGAAAAGCTTCGGGCAAAATATCAAGCAGATTAAATCCTGTTTCAACATAAACATTTGTTTGAGTGAATAACAGTTCAGATAGTTTAGAATTGATCAGCATAATTGTATGCCTCTTGTCGACTGTCACAACCGAATATTCTGCATTCTCCACGAGTGATGAAAGCTTATTTTTATTTTCTGATAATATCCTGTCGATTCGTTTTCGATGAGTAATATTCTCGGCCATCGTAATAACAAATTTCGGATGTCCTTCTGAATCTCTGGTCAGTGAAGATGAAACGTTTACCCAAATCACTTCATTATTCCTTCTCACCATTCTCTTTTCTCTTCTGGAGGCATCGATTTCGCCGCGGAAGATGGATGATAAAATCTTCTTCTCAGCCAATCTGTCTTCAGGATGAATCAGATCGAGCATTGTCAGATTTTTTAATTCAGCGTCAGTGTAACCGGTCAGTTGGCTGAATGCCTTATTCGATCGGGAAAATTTATAGTTAAGTCCGACAAAAGCGATAGCAAATCCGGCATCATCGAGCCACTCATTTTTATCTGCTACAATATTCTCTATAGGAACATTTTCGTCAATCGGTTGTATCCTGACAATGAGTGATGATTTATTATCATCGACAATACGCATGGCCTGAAGGACGCCTGAAAAAACATTTTTATTTATTGTCCTGAAAATTCCCTTCAGATTTACTTTCCCGAATTTGTCGAGACCTTCCTTAATCTTGCGACGGTCTTCGGCATTCCATGAAGGATCGAATAGTTCCGATAAATCTATGCCCAACAATTGCTCGCGTGACGATGCCTCGAAAAAATTTATGGCTGCATCGCTACAGTCAACGGTAAGACCAGTCATCGCATTAATTGTAAATATTACATCATCAAAGCTGGCTTTCGCCGTATCTGTTTCTAATTTTCCTGATTCCGTTTCTGATTGGTCTGCTTCTTCTGATTCATCAAAAGCAGGTTGATTCCAAACGCGGAACCACATGTACAACAACATAAGGATTACGAAACCGAAAAGACTGAGTAGTAGGAAAAACGTAAAGTGCATTTGGAGCAGATAGTCGAGCACAAACACGAGTGCATATACCACGGCCACTGCCAATAGCAATAAACGGTAGAGAATTTTCCGACCCTCATCCGATTTAGGGTTCTTATTTTGATTCGTTTTCAATAGAGCACATGTGTGCGTTTCCTTATATGCAATACTACATAAGAGGTTGTGCTATTGAAACTACGTTTACTACCTATTGTAGGGGGATTATTACACATTGATGATACCTGAACGATAATCTTTCAGGACATATCAGGGCCAAATCAGCACTTCACAAGTTGAAAAAAGAGAATAAGCAGAATCTTCCACGAATTTAACGTGGAAAATCAAAAATAACGATGTAAAATCTTACAGTTTGTTCAACTCTGTTCTTACGAAGGCAATCAGTTCGTTAATGTATTTTTCCGAAAAATCGAAACGGATTCCGGC
The DNA here is from genome assembly GCA_031427625.1 of Bacteroidota bacterium. Lineage (GTDB taxonomy): Bacteria > Bacteroidota > Bacteroidia > AKYH767-A > 2013-40CM-41-45 > JADKIH01. The sequence goes on along the minus strand of JANPNV010000071.1, from coordinate 98,506 downwards.
AGCTTTATACACCTCTGGAATTGAAACTGTGTAACCTAAACTCAAGGCCGCTGAGTACTGGGCAATTGCTTTCTCAGGATTTTCCTTGTAGTTTTTCCAGACAGCAATAGCGCCAAGTTGAGCCATACCATACTCGATGTAATAGAATGGAACTTCGAAAAGATGCAATTGTTTTTGCCACATCACTTCAAGCGCATTTACATCATCACTCCAATCAACAACAGACGAACTGAAGCTAAGGAAATTTTTCTTCCATGCTTCTGTACGTTCAGCTACAGTATGATTAGGATTTTCATAAAGCCAATGTTGAAACGAATCGATGCATGCAATCCACGGTAATGTTTCGATGACATTTTCGAGTTGCTCTCGTTTTGCACGACGAAGATCATCGGCATCGGTAAAGAAATGATGCCAGTGTTCCATAGAAATCAATTCCATACTCATCGAAGCAAGTTCTGCAATTTCGGAAGTAAGATCTTTGAAGCCTATAAAATCAAGATCACGAGTCAGCATCGAATGAATAGCATGACCACCTTCGTGAACCATTGTGATGACATCACGCAAAGAGCCACTTGCATTCATGAAAATAAATGGCACACCGCTTTCATAGAGCGGATAATTATATCCACCGGGAGCCTTACCAATACGTGAATCGAGGTCTGTAAAGTTTTTCGTCTTCAGCGTAGTCAAAACTTCACCGAAGAACGGATTAATCTCAGTGAAGCAGGCGATGGATTTTTCGAGTAATTCAGTTCCCTGTTTAAAGGGTTTCAGATCAGGCTTACCGGAAGAATCAACGTCGAGATCCCATGGCTTCAGGGTTGACACTTTCATTTCTGCTTTCCTTTCATTCATCAGAAGATCGAGAACCGGAACAACTGAGGAACGAATGGAATTATGAAAATTAATACAATCTGCAGGCGTATAATCGAATCTGTTCAGATCGACAAATTTATAGTCGCGGTAATTAGAAAATCCGGCGTTAGCTGAAATTTTTTCTCTCAGCACAATCAATTCGTTAAACAATGAATCCAGCTTTTCCCTGTCTTCTAAACGGCGTTTTACAATTTTATGATAGACATCATCACGCAACTGACGATCAGGTACTTTTAAAAAATTAGATGCTTGTTGAAGTGTAAGTGTTTTACCATCCACATCGACAGTCATGGCACCGGCAATTTCACCGTACTGTTGTTCCTTTACAGTGAGTTCGGCCTCAAGAGGAATGTTTTCGTCCCTGAAAAGTTTTATTTCATTCTCAATTTGTTTTACATAAAGCGCATACCTATTGTCGAGCTCTTTTACAAACGGAGAAGAGGCGAGTTTTTTATTAAGTAGATCGGCATATGGAGCTATTTTCGGATTAACCTGTTCAACGAAGAATGCATACGCTTCACTAAGCGACTTATCTTGTGTATCACAAGTCATGCGTATATATAACCACCCTGCATGTTCTTCGACAATTGCTTCAAGTTCGCTCAGATTGTGAAGCCAATGCAAAAGGTCATCAGTTGATGAAATCTTTCTTTCTGATAGTGACTGATAAAAATATTCCAGCGATGTCCAGTCTGTAACAATAAAATTCGTCGGCAGAAAATTTCTTTGTATTTTTTCGAAGGTGGCTTCGAGAGAATTATTTTCGGATTTCATTAAACTTTTTTACGCGTTCTTGCTGTTGTGTTTTTTGTCTTTTCTGCCTTAGGACCGTGAGATTCATGAATCTTCGGTTGCGACTTATCGTGCTCAACAGGTGAAATTAATTTTCCATCCTCTCCCTCAGCTGGCTCCTCCTCTTTCGAAAAATCTATTTTCCCTTTTAATGCATCAAACCAGGAAATCATTTTCTTAATATCAGATGAATAAACTCTTTCTTCATCGAACTCAGGAACAATTGTCTTAAAATAATCACGTAACTTCTTCGGATCTTCTTTAACATCAACAGGCGAATTCTTATCGCTTGTTTCCTGCATTTTCTTGAATACATCACGCAATGGCAATTCAGTATCTTTTGTATAAACTGCGATTTCAGAAAGCGTCATGATGCGTTGATTTGCATTTATCATTGTGCGTTTTCCGTCTTGCATTGATTCTACGATGAATCCGTTTTTATTACTGGCAACGATCTTATATAGACCGCCCATTCCGGGAATTGAAATAATTTCTTTAAATAACATATCTTGATTTATTATGAATGCAAAGGTAAAGGAAATTAATAAATGACGACATAGAACTTCGTTTTTTGATCAGGACATTATTCACAGAACAAGAACGAGAAGCTATTTCTGATTTCCTTAATTAATGTATTATCGTCAACGGAAGCGATTTAACAAAATCGCCCGATACTATTCTGTATATATAATTTCCGGCAGGCAGTGCATGAACATCTGCGTTTATACTATATCTTCCACTTGAAGTTTTTTCCGACAGAATTGTTTTCATCTTTTTTCCCTGAAGATTATATATAGTTATATCAGTCATTTGGGTTTCACTTAAACTGAATTCGATACGAACTTCTCTGTCGGCAGGATTCGGATAACTCTGAAAGAGCCGATTACCAGTTGCGTTTCCGACATGAATAATCCCAACAAACTTAGCATCATACATATCCTGAGCCGCATTCGCCGATTGTTGAATACTTGATAGACTTCGTCCTGCAATAAGAGCAAAGGCAACTTCGACAGAATCGCCAACAGCTAGATTAAATCCGCCTGAACTTACAACACTCAGCACATCATTTCCTGTGGTTGTAGCAATACCTGCGTCGCTGCGAAAAGTTGTCAGAGCTGTATATTTTTCCAAACTATCGAAACCATCAGTCAGATCTATTCCCCCGTTGTTTGCTGTATTATCAAGAGCATAATGATTGAACCCACCTGTATGACTTAACAATTTGACACCACCGTAAATTCCACTTGAATCAGTACTCCATACATAACCCATTCGTTGAAATTGATCTGTTGAACATTTATTATTTGCGTAAGCAGGAATATCCCAATCAGCAAAAAGTCCGGCGTATAAATTATTCAGTGTTGATGTTCCATTATTCTTAATATAATACTGAACCATCACATAATTATCATCGGGAGCAGCTATCCATGCATAGGCATGCTGATTAACTACAATATTAAGAGGCGCAATTGAAGTGCTTCCATTATCCCTGAATGTCCCACTTACATCGAAATCTGAAACTGTTCCGGGTTCCTGTGAGCTTACATTTACAGCTGGTGCAAAATCTGCATCGTTACCTGATACACCGCGAGTATTATCAGACACCTGTGTACCTGCAGCTCCGATCATCAGACCCATGTCGTATAAGATAGAAGTACTTCCATTAAAAGTAAATCCAAGGCCTTGACCCTGGTTTGTTTGATTATATCCGAGGAGGCTTTTACTTGTAATGCTGGTAGATACATTATTAACAGTAATATTTACATAATCCACATTTACGATAATGTTGAATAGAAAATTATCACTCCATGTGCCGTCAGTTACTTTAAGTTTAAACTGAACATCCGTATTAGTTGGAGCAGATGGCAGAATAAATACGCGAAATGGAAGATTATAATTTGATACTGTATCAAGTGTACCAACAACTCCTGCTGTGTAATTCGGCTGGAGAATCTGGACGAAGCTATTGACAGTCGAAAGCGAACACGTTAAATTCGTCGTAGGTCTCAGGAGATTTTCGAGCAGACTGGCAATCGATAAAGTATCACCCGGAACGAAGACATTATCGTTTCCATCAGTTGCATTATTTTGAATATTGACGACTCCGGGAGAGACGCTGTCTGTAACAGCTTTGAAAAGATTAACGCGGCCATGACCCAGTTTTCCGAAGTATGCATTATTTCCTCCAACAGTATAAATATTATCAGAAGTTGCACGAAGTTGTTCACCGACCTGTGCAGCATTGAATGCGGGGAATCGTGACTTGATCATTGCAGCACATCCGGCTGCAATCGGAGATGCCATACTTGTTCCGCTTTCTAATCCGTAAGTATTATTAAAAAGTGTTGCAAGGATATTGGTTCCGGGAGCGCAAACATCGACAGTAGTATTATAATTTGAAAAACTTGATTTGGAATCGCTGCTCGTCGTAGAACCCACTGAGATTACATTATCATAAGAAGAAGGATAATGAGAAATCTCAAGTCCGTCGTTGCCTGCAGCAGCAACAATAAGTGCATCGTGATTGAATGTAGCATAGTCGATTGTTTGCTGTTCGAACTGACTCTTAAAACCACTCCTTCCCCAGGAACAGTTGATAATATTCGCACCGTGATCAGCAGCATATACAATTCCGTCGTATCCGTTATCAATTGTAGATGTACTTACATCCAGAGCACACTTAACAGGAAGGAACCTACAGTTGTATGCAGGGGCTGCAACACCGACACCATTATTGGTAACGGCATTTGCACAACCACTCACATGGGAACCGTGAGTACTTGAGACAACCATCGGGTCATTATCATTTTCACTTACATCCCATCCTCGGAAATTATCTACATAACCATCACTGTCATTGTCGATGTTATCGATTGGGTCAGCCCAATTATATTTTATATTTCCCTGCAGATCGGGATGATCCCAGTCAGTACCACTATCAACAATACCAATTACAACATTTGTATCTCCAGTCCATACATCCCATGCTGCATAAGCACTGATTCGACCTAAATGATATTGCGAAGCGACACTTGGATCATTTGGAGTGAAATCAAGATTGTGAATATAAAGTGGCTCTGCATATTCGAGAATGCCGCAAGAGTTTAGTATTCTGATCGCTTCTTCAATTTTTACGACAGGAGAATATTGTACTTCGTATACAAGACTCAGATCGATCAACTTTTTTCCAAAACGATTAGTTTTTTCTTTCGGCTCAAGTATTAACGGAAATTTTTTCATTATTCGCGATGCAGATATCTTCGCAAGTGCTTGTCTGAAACTCGGTACCGATACATCAGTTGATGTACAGGCATTTCTGTATTCTGCCTTAACCCTAATTACAACAGAACCAGCTTTATAGGCAGAACCATAATAGGTTGTTGAGTTATCACTTATTGTAGGATTTTTTGCGCTTGAAATCATATTGCTCAAAAACAACAATGCGACAAGCGAAAGCCCTTTTAATAGATTAGTCATTTGAATCAGTAAATTAGTCAGTAGAGCCCGAAGATAAGGTGTAATTAGTATTTAATCAAAGAAGTGTTAACCTCATCGTCATTTCACCGTCACTTTATCAATTCAGTGTAGAAAGGCACTTCTTTCATGAAAATATAGCTTTGATTTTCATGGTCTATTGTACAACAAAGCACATCAATACCATTTGTCAGAATAAAATAGGCTACGCCTAATGTCATATTATAACGGGCAGTCTGATCGAATGTGGTTTGGGTAAGCTGAACAGATGGAGCTTTGCACTCAACGATCATAAGTGGCTTTAACGTAGATGAATAGACAACAACATCGGTTCTTCTCATCAAGTTATTCACAAGTACTTTTTTTTCAACACTCAATAAAGATTGAGGAAACTTCCGTTCTTTGACGAGAAAATGAATAAGATGCTGACGAACCCACTCTTCAGGCGTCAGCGAAACATATTTTTTACGTATAATGTCGAAGATTTTGAAACTATGCCCCGGTTGTGATGGTGACTGAATCGTAAAATCATAATGGGGAAAGCAAAGTTCTGGAAAATTCAAACCGTAATTTTTTTGACGAATATATAAGTATGAATAGTAAAAAAGAAATAGTAGATAATTGGCTACCGAGATATACAGGAACTGAACTCGGCGATTTTGGGAAGTATATCCTGCTTACGAATTTTAACCATTATGTAAAACTTTTTTCACAATGGAATAAAGTTCCTCTTAGAGGCGCAGACAAGCCCATGCCAAACGCCACTTATAAAGGAATGACAATTATCAATTTCGGAATTGGAAGTCCCAATGCTGCATTGATAATGGATTTACTTTCGTCCATTCAGCCAAAAGCCGTTCTGTTTTTGGGAAAGTGCGGAGGCCTGAAAAAGAAAAACAAGTTGGGTGACCTTATACTACCCATTGCAGCAGTGAGAGGCGAGGGAACATCGAATGATTATTTTCCCGAAGAGGTTCCTGCGCTTCCTGCCTTCAGTCTTCAGAAAGCTGTATCCACTACCATTCGAAATCACAATATGGACTACTGGACAGGAACCGTATTTACGACTAACAGGCGGGTATGGGAACATGATAAAGAATTTAAAAAGTACCTTCAAAGTACACGTACGATGGCTATCGATATGGAAACGGCTACAATTTTTGTCGCAGGTTTTGCCAATAAGATTCCAACCGGTGCTTTGCTTTTGGTTTCTGATCAACCAATGATATCTGCAGGTGTTAAGACTGCTGATAGTGATAAGAAAGTGACTGAAAAATTTGTAGAGAAACACCTTGAAATTGGAATTGATTCACTCAAAGAACTTATTAATAACGGCCTCACCGTAAAACACCTTCGATTCTGATTTGATATGACGTTCGACCAGATAATAAGTGATCTGAAAAAAAAGATTTATCGTCCGGTTTATTTTCTTCAGGGCGAAGAGCCTTATTATATAGATCAGCTTATAACTTTTATTGAAAAAAGTATTTTAAGCGACGGTGAAAAGGAATTCAACCAGACAGTCGTTTATGGAAAAGAGATAGACATTCTCACGCTTATCAGTTATGCCCGAAGATATCCAATGATGAGCAGTCACCAGGTAATCATCGTGAAAGAGGCGCAGGATATGAAATCGATTTTTTCCAAATCGAAAGAAGATAAAGACCCGTTTGCCGAATATCTTCTGAAGCCTACAACATCAACGATTCTTGTTTTCGGTTACAAATATAATAAGCTTGATAAGCGTACAAAAATTTCCAAGCTCATCGAAAAACATGCAGTACTATTTGATTCAGCAAAATTATACGATGACAAACTCCCTGGCTGGATCGGACAATATGCGAAGGAGAAAAATATAAAGATAAGCGTGAAGGGAGTTCAGTTACTCGCAGAATATCTCGGGAACGATCTCACTAAAATTGCCAATGAAATTGACAAGCTCACACTTAATTTAAAACCCGGAGAAGAAATCACTCCCGGTATGGTTGAAGAGCATATTGGCGTGAGTAAGGAGTTCAATATTTTTGAATTGCAGAAAGCGATAGGATCAAGAAATGCATATAAAGCATTCCAGATTGTCGAATATTTTTCTTCGAATCCTAAAAATAATCCGATGGTTCTGACAATTGCACAACTTTATACCTATTTCCTAAAAGTTCTCACCTTTCATAAACTGGAAGATAAATCGAAGAACAATGCAGCAAGTGAACTGGGCATCAATCCATACTTCCTCACTGATTACATCACAGCTGCAAGAGAGTTTCCTGCATCTCATTGCATGAGAAATATCGGCTACATCCGCGATTACGACCTTCGTTCAAAAGGTGTCAACAGTACGAGTCAGGAAGACGGAGTTCTTCTAAAGGAACTCGTCTATAAAATATTAAACTGACAAATGAATTACTGGCTCGTTAAATCTGATCCCGAAACATATTCATGGGAAGATTTCAGGAAAGAAAAAGTTACCAGCTGGGATGGGATAAGAAATTATGCAGCGAGAATTCATCTTAAGGCGATGAAAAAAGGCGACAATATTCTTGTTTATCATAGTGGCGGAGAATCTGCTGTGTTGGGAACTGCAAAAGTGACGAAGGAATATTATGACGACCCAACGTCGGAGGAAGTCGGCTGGGTTAGTGTTGAGTTGAAAGCAGAAAAACCACTCAAACGTATTGTAACACTTAAGGAAATAAAGGCCGATACTTTATTAAAGCATATGGTTTTAGTAAAAATAAGCCGCCTATCCGTTTCCCCGGTCTCAAAAGAAGAATTTGAAAAAATAATCTCATTGGGGTCAGAATAATTCTGAACTTTTATTTGCATCACAAACAATGTTAAATCAAAAAAATGTCCTTGACAGATAGCATCTAACTGTTACATTTGCCGACCCTTTATGAAACTCAAACTCTTTATTCTGCTTTTTCTTTCGCTGCCAGTATTAAGTATGGCACAAACCGGTGAAGTGCGTGGTTTTATCTACGACCAGGCGACTTCCGAGCCCTCCATTTATACGAGTGTATATCTGAAGGGAACTACTTATGGCGCTCAAACAAACCTCGACGGATTCTTTTCTATTTCCAGAATTCCTGAGGGAACTTACACACTTACTGTTACGTCTATCGGTTATGATACTATTTTTCAGTCTATCGTAATTAAAGGTGGTGACTTAATCACAAAAAAAATCTATCTGATTCAATCATCGATACAGATTAAGGAAATTCAGGTTTCCGCCGAAGATCAATCGAAGAGAACAGATGTACGTATTTCTGTAAACAAAGTAACACCCAAAGAAATCAAACAAGTTCCATCCGTTGGTGGTGATCCTGATTTCGCACAATACCTTCAGGTAATTCCCGGAGTTATTTCTTCCGGTGATCAGGGCGGACAACTTTATATCAGAGGAGGAACGCCTATTCAGAACAAACTTCTTCTTGATGGAATGATTATCTATAACCCATTCCACAGCATCGGTCTTTATTCCGTTTTTGATGCAGATATAATTCGTGGCGCTGATGTATATACGGGTGGATTCAATGTAGAATACGGCGACAGAATTTCATCCATTATGGATATTACTACCCGTGATGGAAACAAGAAAAGATTTTCAGGAAAGGTTTCGGGAAATACGTTTGCATCCAAAATACTACTCGAAGGACCGATGAAGAAAGAAACAGAAGGAGAAGAAGGAAGCTCATCTTATCTGGTTACCGGAAAGTCATCATACCTCGATAAAAGTTCAAAAACTTTTTATAAGTATGCAGACTCGCTGGGTCTCCCCTATTCTTTTACTGACTTATATGGAAAAATTTCCTTCAATAGTTCGAGCGGAAGTAAATGGAACCTGTTTGGTTTTCATTTCAAAGACGACGTAAAATATCTTCACATCGCAGACCTTGGATGGAAATCGACGGGATTTGGAAGTAACTTCGTTCTCGTTCCGAGCGGATCAGCAGTGTTGATTGATGGAAACTTTGCCTATTCAGGTTATAAAATTAATCTGCTTGAAAGCGATAAAAGGGAACGTTCCAGTCTCATCAATGGCTTCAACGCAGGACTTGCATTCAGTTATTTTCTGGGTAAAGATGAGTTCAGATACGGTGTAGAAGCACTTGGATTCCGGACAGAATTTCAGTATTCAAATATTATCGGCTCAACAGTCAGTCAGCTTGAGAACACAACAGAAATTGCAGCCTATTTTAAGTACAAGAAAGTATGGGATAAAATTATTCTGGAGCCGGGCATCAGACTTAATTATTACTCTTCACTTTCTGAATTTTCGCCTGAGCCACGTATCGGTTTAAAATATAACATAACGGATAAATTACGTTTCAAGAGTGCTGCAGGATTATACAGTCAGAATTTACTTTCGACGACATCAGACAGAGATGTGGTAAATCTCTTTTATGGTTTCTTATCGGGCAGTGACGATCTTCCTGATAAATTTCAAGGGAAAGACGTGACATCACGGCTGCAAAAAGCGCGACACTTAATTGCAGGTTTTGAAATTGACCTTCCTTTTCATCTTGTTTTTAATGTTGAAGGATACATTAAAGACTTTACACAACTCGAAAACATAAACAGGGATAAATTATTTGAAGACGATGCATCGCATAATGACAAACCTGATGAGTTGAAAAAAGATTATGTTATTGAAAGTGGTATCGCGAAAGGTGTTGACGCGACTTTGAAATATGATAATAGAAAACTTTATCTGTGGTTCGTTTACTCTCTTGGTTATGTAACAAGAAATGACGGCGTCAGGGAATATCAGCCGAGTTTCGACCGGCGTCACAATGTAAATGTTGTGGCTTCTTATAAATTCGGAAAGAAAGATGCATGGCAGTCGAATGTCAGATGGAATTTCGGATCACCGTTTCCATTTACTCAAACACAGGGTTTTTATGAGACAACTCAATTACCAGATGGTATTGGCAGCAACATCCAAAATCAGAACGGACAACTTGGAATTTATTATGGCGATTTGAATAAGGGTCGTCTCTCCTATTTTCACCGTCTTGATATTTCAATACAGCGAACATTTCATTTTGGGAAATACAGTGTTCTTGAGATCACAGCCGGTGCAACGAATGTTTACGACAGGAAAAATATTTTTTACAGAAACCGTATTACCGATGAGAAGATTTATCAGTTACCTATTATTCCAAGTCTTGGCATAAGCTTAACGTTCTGATTTATCAGAAAATCATCGCCCATCCTAATCCGTTGATGCCATCCTGTGAGGCGGGGAAGATATATGATCTGAATTTTTTATCAGCGGATTTATTATTTGGAAACAATTTATTTTCGTTGTCTACAACTTGTTTCCCGCAGAAATATCCGATGACTCCACCGAGAAATACATCAGAAGCCCAATGATGATGTTCAACCATTCGGCTTACTCCGACAAATCCGGCGATCGAATACATTATTACGGGAACAGCTTTATACTCTTTGTATTGCTTTGCAATAACTGTGGCCATAGCGAAAATGGATCCAGTATGTCCTGATGGGAATGCATCAAATGCTCCTGCTCCTCTGTGTAAATTGTATTTTTTACTGAATTGACTAAACGGACCAAACCAATGATCCGATTTAAATTCAGGATCATCGTAAGTATTCCCTGGCCTCATTCTACCGGTAAGCACTTTACCAACCCTTATCCATAACCCCGCAGTGATCGCAGCCTGAGAAGCCAGCAGTGAAGTTCGAAAGCCCTTGTAATTATTAAATGCAATGCTGTAGGTTCCAAATCCTGCAAGTAACATATAACCATAATAATCGCCGAGTTCTGTAAATTCTGGACTTACATTATTGATGAGAAGATTTTTTTCTTTTACAGGCCTGAATTGTTTATCAATCTGTTCATCATACTTTATTAATGCTGCTGAGATAATTGTCGTACTTCCTAAAACGACAAACTGTCTGCCCCCCATGCGTAGAGGAAAAGTAGCCTGCTGTCCGATATTATGAATCAGAGAAGGGAAATATCCTTTGGGTGAATGGAAGCTGAGGACAGAATCCCTTTTGAATTTTTGTTTAAACGATTGAAAATCCTGAGATGATGTATCAGAAGGCTCTTTTCCGAAAGTTAAGAGGCTATAACAAAGAATAATTGATAAAAACAGTGCTCGCATGAAGGTGCAAGAATGCAATTAATTATTTAGCTGATGAAATTTTTTTCTTGGCTTCGATAGTTTACATTTGTACCCCGTGTTGATGAAATCTTTTTTTAAAGGTTTCCCGGCATTTTTCAATTATACTTTCTAAAATCTCAACGCGGTGGGCTCAGCAAAATACATATTCGTTACCGGAGGTGTTACATCTTCGCTTGGCAAGGGGATCATATCAGCTTCTCTGGCAAAATTATTACAGGCTCGTGGTTATTCTGTTACCATTCAAAAGCTTGACCCCTATATAAATGTTGATCCTGGCACATTGAATCCGTACGAACACGGTGAATGTTTTGTCACAAACGACGGTGCTGAAACGGATCTTGATTTAGGGCATTACGAGCGTTTTCTGAATGTTCCGACAAGTCAGGCAAACAATGTTACAACAGGAAGGATATACCAGACCGTTATTAATAAGGAAAGAGAAGGAGCGTTTTTAGGTAAAACAGTTCAGATCATTCCGCATATAACAGATGAAATTAAAAGACGTATTCAACTTTTAGGTGAAACAGGTAATTTCGACATTGTTATAACGGAAATTGGGGGAACAGTTGGTGATATAGAATCCCTACCCTATATAGAATCTGTCAGACAGTTAAAATGGGAATTAGGCAGTGCGGCAATGGTCATCCATCTAACACTTGTGCCCTATCTTGCCGCTGCAGGAGAATTAAAAACGAAACCTACACAACACTCAGTAAAAGCATTGCTGGAACTTGGCGTTCAGCCTGATATTTTAGTGTGCCGTACCGAAAGGTCGCTATCAGCAGAGATCAGAAGGAAAATTGCACTTTTCTGCAACGTCAATGTAAATGCCGTTATCGAATCGATTGATGTGGAAACGATATACGATGTTCCGATATTGATGTATAAGGAACAACTCGATAAAGTAGTACTCACAAAATTAAAACTTGCTTTACAACATGAGCCTGAGCTAGCGAATTGGAAAGACTTTTTAGGGAAATTAAAGAATCCGATCAGTGAAGTCAGAATTGCACTTGTTGGAAAATATATTGAGTTAAAGGATGCATATAAATCGATCGTTGAATCTTTCATTCATGCAGGTGTAGCGAACGAAAGCAAGGTAAAGATTGAATGGATTCATTCCGGAAAAATAGATGCCGGGAATGTTGCCTCAAAATTTAACGGAGTGCATGGAATACTTGTGGCGCCGGGATTTGGTGACAGAGGCATTGAAGGAAAAATTACTGCAATCCAATATGCAAGAGAAAATAATATTCCATTTTTAGGAATCTGTCTGGGCATGCAATGTGCAGCGATAGAGTTTGCAAGAAATGTTTTAGGATTGAAAAATGCTCATTCAACGGAAATGGAACCGACGACAAAATATCCTGTCATCGATATTATGAATGAACAGAAAAACGTTACTCTGAAAGGTGGTACGATGCGACTTGGAGAATATCCCTGTACACTTCAAAAGGGAACAAAAATTTCTTCAATTTATGGCAAGCAGAAAATTTCAGAAAGGCACAGACACCGGTTTGAATTTAATAATAAATATTTGAAGGCCTATGAAGATGCAGGAATGATTGCATCAGGAATAAATCCGGATAATAATCTAGTTGAGATTATTGAATTGAAAAACCACCCATGGTTTATAGGTGTTCAATTTCATCCTGAATATAAAAGTACTGTGGAAAACCCGCATCCTCTTTTTGTAAAATTCGTAAGAGCTGCGATTGATTATTCAAAACATCCTGCGCAATCAACTACGGGTGGAATGTCATCGATAAGTATCTGATAAATTGATCAGTCAATCACCAGTCGCTGCTGGCGATTTTGAATTCCATCGTTTATTGATAAAATATAAACTCCTTTTGGCAACAGTGACAGATCAAGTTTAACGGACTGCTGACCGGCATCTTTAAAAGCGACTTCTTCTTTCCACTGACGTCCGGTAAGATCGTATACTTTAAAACTTATTTCTGAAGCCCGACGTTGCAAAAATGAAACTGTTGTTTTGCCATGAGAAGGATTAGGAACAATGCTGAAGCTTAAGTTTTTCAAATTTGTTTCCTGAACGTCTGTTGTCAGTGTACTTACAGTCGTATATTTCTGGTGATACGTTCCAAGAGCACCGTCAACATCCAATATTGAAATCTGGAATATTGGCGCCCTGTAAAAACTGGAATACCATGTAAAGCGCTGGATACGAAAATAGGTGTCGAGTCCTGTTCCTGCACCCTGAACTATGTTGATATCAGTTGTTACCCTTAATGTGTTAGAAAAAGCACCAGTAAAAAGGATAAGATCACCGGTACCATCTGCTTTTACTGAAATCGTTCCTGACAATGGATAATTCGAAAGCCCAGTACCGGTTACAGGCTGATTGGCAATTGTGTCGCCATAGCTGAATGGAACTGTCATTAATTTCTGAATATTGGAAATGACTATTTCATTTGAATTGCTTTTAGAACCCAAATACTGAAGCTCATTGGCTGACTTAATATAATAATCGAACCCTCCGAAAAATGAACTTACCTTGAGATTAGAAGTTGGGTACAAAGCATCATTACCTGTTCCTGATGGAGCTGAATACACTTCACTGATAACTGTTGGATTTACAATGTAATTAGAAAAATTCCATGACTGATTCATTCCGGCAGGACCGGGTTGAATAGAAGTATCGGTAATTTGTTTGTTGGACCAAAGGTCTCCTACAACGGGAAGATTATTGGTTTGCAAAACTGTCTGCGCAACTAAATTCACTGTTGCTGTAATAAAAATAATAATGCTTAGAGAGGTAATTTTTTTTGTCATAAGTTGAGCGAATACGTTAATTTAATATCCTGCAATGATAAAATTTTTATGCAGACTTTTGGATAAATAAATACTTCAAAATTCTTCGTCTACAAAATTTGGCGATTCACTTCACAGAAGGGGCGATTCACAATTTATATATGAAGTTTATGAATTAAAAATTGCTTTTATGTGTTTTTTTTATCATTTTTGGTAAGATTTGCCAAAATGCGATTATCCTCTCCCCCTTCAAATAACCTAATTGACCGATGATTAAAAAATTTACAAAATTATTAGTGGTACTGTTACTTATTTTAGCAACAAGTATCACTGCTGAAGCACAATTGGCTGTCGGAATACCGCATACATTTTCTGTTACAGCAGTAACTCCTCCGGTATTTCCGGCTGGTTCGACAAATATTATACGGGCTGCTGCACTTGCAAATGAATCTATAAATCTTATTTCTCCTGTCGCCTTAACTTGGAACTTTAATTTTGCCGGAGTGAATTATGGTAAAGTTGCTGTTTCTACCAACGGATGGCTTGCATTACTTCCTGCAGCAGCAGTTGTGATACCGGCAGCCGTTACTCCTCTACCAGCAAATTCATTAAGTACAAATCCAACCGGATACCCTATTATCGCTCCATTATGGGATGATTTATCTACTTCAATTATCAGTTGGGTAGTTCCTGCTGCCAGCAACACACTTTGGGTGCGGTGGTCAGTAAAATGGGATAGGTTAAATGCAACTACTTCTAGTTTGTTTTATGTTAAGCTTGATGGCAATCTAAATACTACAACTTTTTATTATGCGAATAATACAACCTATATACCAACAAATCCAACTGCTTCGATTGGAATTGCCGGTATATGTGCCGGTGATTTTTATTCAGTGAATTGCACAGCCAGCAATGTCGCCAATGTTGACAGCGTAACAGAAAATACAAATATTGGTAGTCCCGGGGCTTCGAATTTCCGGCCTTTTAATTGTTCATATACCTTTACTCCATATAATCCTTCTGATAATTGTTCCGGCTCTTTTCCTGCTATTAGCCTTGGAACAATCACCGGAACATGTACGAACACTTTGGCTTCTACAGTTAATGCAATTACCAGCGGATTGCCGGGAAATTGTTCTACTAGTGATGTCAAAGACGTATGGTTTAGTTTTGTAAAACCAAATAATGTTACCAATGTTACAGTAACAACATCATCTGCCAGTTGCCAAAGCGTTACCGGTACGAGTGTGGAAGTTTATACAGCTTGTGGAAGTGCCGTGGCAGGTTGTTCAACAACGAGTATAGCAAATCCCGGATTCGGGGAGGTTGTACTAACGCGTCCTTGTGCTGCTGAAACCTTATGGGTTAGAGTAACGGCTAATGGAGATGTAGCAGGGAAATTTCAGATATGTGCAAAAATCGGGGGAAACTCCGGAGCTACCTGTGCTAACTCAACTTTAATTTGCAGCGTCCCTTTCTCAAGAACAGGGTTGACGACAGCAGGTTTTGTAAATGATTATGACAGTACATCATCAATTTGCCATACTGCAAATATGAACGGGGAAGATTATGTTTTTAGCTATACACCTGCCGCTAATCAATGCATAAAAATTTCCCTTACAAGTACTGGAAATAATCCGGCTGTATATAATTACAGCGGTTGTCCAAATGCTGGAGGCGTATATTGTTTAGGCTCTGCAGAAGCACCAACAGGAAATACAGTTATTAATTCGGTTTCACTTATTGGCGGACAAACATATTACATTGTGGTTGACAACAATCCTGTAAGTGGAAATACAAATATTCCTTTTGATATAAATGTTACTGCTGTAGGTACATCAAATACCTATGACATTTGTGCTACGGCTTCGAATTTAGGAACCATTACTAATTCAACCAGCTGTACTCCGCAAACTTTTTCTACGGAATGTTCAACTCCTACTGCTGTCGGTATGGCCGGTGTTCCAACTTGTATACCGGCTAATAACCCACCTTTTTTTATTGATGGCGTAACTGGTGATGTTTGGCTGAAGTTTACTGTTTCATTTTCCGGGTCGTTGCAAATAAATACATATCAAAGTGCGATTAATCCAACGGCGAATGCCGCTATGGCAATTTATCAGGGAGCTTCCTGCCCATCAAGCGCAGCTGCTCCTTATGCATGTGATTATAATTCGGGCCCAAATGGAATGCCTAGTCTTTCGATACCCGTCGTAAACGGCAATACATATTACATCAGAGTATGGAGCGAGAATCCGGAAAATCAGGGAAACTTTGATATCTGTTTTCAAAGTGCATGTTCTCCTCCAAATGATCTTCCTTGTGCTTCCGTATTAGTTCCTCTTGGAGGAACAGCAACCGGTTTCAACACCTGTGCCAGCAGCACAAGCGAACCTTTAAATGCAGCACAATGCGTAGCCGGTGGTACAATAAATACTGTTTGGTATAAGGCAGTTGTACCTGCCAGCGGATCTGTACGTGTGCGAACACATCCTCTTACGCTCACAGACACTCAAATTCAGGGATATACTTTTGCTGCAGGATGTTCGAATTCAGCAACCTCTAACGTAAGCCGGGGTTGTAATGCAGATGGTGTGCCTTGCAGTGGTGGATTCAGTGATTTCTCTGAACAACTATTTTCAGGAATGACACCAGGCGATACAATATTTGTAGCTGTTGATGGTGTAAATTCATTAACCGGCTCCTTTGAAATTTCTTTTATCGATGGCAGCACTACCGTATTTCCTCCTGTATATCAGCAGGATTGTGCAGGGGCGCAAGTCATCTGTAGTTCAAGTGATATAGTAGTCGCTGACCCCGGATTCAGAAATAATGGAAATATATGTGACCTTCCTTCAAACTTCAGCTGTTGGGGAATCGGAGAAAGAAATTCTGTTTGGTATCAGTTTACAGCAGACCCTGCCCTGTCTGGAGGAACCGCTACAGTCTCTTTTGATATTCTAACTCCTGCAAGTGTTGATATTGATTTTTTACTATGGGATGTAACCGGCAATTCAAATGCATGTACACAAATTCAGTCACTATCACTCCCATCTGCAGGGTGTAATTTTGCTGCCCAAGCGGCTGCAACGGGATTGTCTCCGGGTGGTACTGGTTATTATTCTCCTTCAGTTGTATTTACGGGAGCACCGAGAACATATTTATTACTATTGAATGTGTATAACCTTTCAGTAAATGCAGGATTTACTCTTCATTGGTCGACAACATCTATATCATCAACTCCTTCCAATGCAATCTGGTCTGGCGCAACAGACAATCTGTTTACAACAGCAACTAACTGGGGTAACTGCGGAACAACGCCGTCATGTGCAATTGATGCAACTATCAACAGTACATCAAATGGCAGACAACCGAATGTAACAATCGGTGCAGCGAAAAGCGTTCGAAATATTGTTATAAATGCCGGAGCAACGTTAACAATACAAGCCGGCGCTACGCTTAATGTTTGCGGAAACTTTACAAACTTTGGAAGCTTAGTTTGTCAAGCCGGATCAACGATACAATTTATCGGAGGCGGACTTCAAACAATAACAGGAGCATTAACAGGTACAAATTCATTTGCAAATCTGGTTATTAATAAGCCCAGTGGCAGCGTACAACTTTTATCAAATATCGATGTAGCTGAAAACTTTTCAACTGCAAATATCACGAGCATATTCAACATCAATGGCAAATACATGAAGGTCGCAGGGGATTTTACAAACTTCAGCGGCACTACAACATTTACCGGCATTGGTGGAAGCACAGTGGAATTTGATGGTAATGCAAACAAGAATTTTACAAACACGAATGGTTCTCTCAGTCTTAATAATGTTCGAATGAATAAGACTGCCGGAAAACTGTACCTCACAGGAGTAAACAGTAAAATGAATATTGACTCACTTTTAACATTAACCGCCGGAATAATCGTGACCAGATCTCTCGCCTCACTCGAAGTAAATGTCAAGTATTACCTTCCTGCTACTATCGTTGGACATAATGCAACTAGTTTTATCGATGGATTTCTTCGAAGAAAAATTTCAAATCCGGCTGGGCCTTTTTCACCAATAATTCCAGCCTCTTACGACTTTCCTGTTGGCGATTCAGTAACGCCTGGTCCGGGAGGATATGAGAATGCGAATATTACATTTACAACAAGCACACTTGTTTCAGATTTACTTGCAATTTTTAATCCATGGCCGGCGGGCGCACCGAATCCTGGTCCCGTTGCTTCGGAATGTTTCATAGCAACTTATTCGAACCGACCCATTTTCAATCACGGCTACTGGACATTCAAAAGAAGTTATGCCTCATTCGGTGGTAACTATAACATTTCCTTATACAATACCGGTTTTACAAATAATACCGGAATGGGCTGGACCGTTGCAAAGACCGATACACTTCCAGCGACAAACATAAGTCTTTCATCTTCGTGGCGATTAATTGGAACTTGCGTTACGACAAGTACTGCAGGTAACACTCAGCGTATCAATATGAATTCTCCTGCAAGAGATTCAACTTCATTTAATCATAATTACACTACTGTCCAATCGGACATGCCATTACCTATAGAGTTGCTCTACTTTACAGCTGAACCGAAAGGCGAAAATGTTGTCTGCTCATGGGAAACTGCATCTGAAACTAACAATGATTATTTTGAAGTAGAGAGAAGTTCTGATGGAGAAAAATATTCCTATATCGGACGAGTGAATGGATTTGGAAACGGAACCAGCACGACAAAAAGACAATATTCGTTGATTGATCGTGGACTTTGTGACGACCTTCGCTACTACAGACTTAAGCAAGTTGATATTGATGGATTAGTTTCTTACTCCGATCCTGTCGCCGTAAACTGCAGGAAGACATCAGGGATTGAACTTTATCCGAATCCTGCGAATACCTATATTGTGTATAAATTTTATAACGACGACAATAAGGATTTACAGGCAAGCATTACTGATATTACGGGCAGGTTAATTCGCATGGAAATTATTAAAACTCAGAAGGGGTTTAACATAATCAACAGCGGAATAGAAGAACTTTCTTCAGGAGTATATTTTTTAAGAATATCTGATGCATCTATTGGAGCAACCCTTCATCAGACTCAGTTCTTCAAAAATTGATGAAATAATCTTCCTTTTATGATCTATTTTGAATTGCAAAAAATGATAAGTATAATTTTTCATAAATTGGCTGAGATAAGTATACTGCATGAAGATTATCTTTACTCAATGTCTATTAATAATTGGACTGATATGCATCAATGGTAAGCTAATAAATGCTCAGCAAGCCAGTGGCATTCCGCATTCTTTTACTGTCAGCACTGTTACTCCACCGGCACTACCTGCTGGCGGTGTAAATTATGTAACAACAGTCGCCCAACAAGATGAATTTGACACCCTGATTTCGCCAGCTGTCGGCTGGTCATTTGTTTTTGCTGGGCAGCCCTATACCAAATTTGTTGTTTCTACAAATGGATGGCTTGCATTGATTCCTTCTTCAGTAGGAACCTTACCTGTTGTGTTTTCCGGAAACGCTTTTCCAAATAATCAGCTAAATAATAATACAACAGGATATCCTGTCATCGCTCCACTTTGGGACAATCTTACTTCATCACTAATCAGTTATGTAGTGAGTCCTGCAAATGTTTTGTGGGTACGCTGGACTGTCAAATGGCAAAATGCAAATCCTGCGGCAGCCTCTTCACTATTCTGGGCAAAACTCGATGGAACAACAAACACCACGACTTTCTATTATGCTAATAATACTACCTACGTTCCATTCATACCATCAGCATCAATAGGAATTGCAGGAACATGTTCCGGAGATTTTTACTCAGTAAATTGCACTGCAAGTAATGCAGCTTATGTTGACAGTGTTTCTGAAAATATTAACATTGGACAGGGAGGCACTCAAAATTTCCGTCCATACAATTGCTCTTTCACTTTTACACCTTATAGTCCAAATGATAATTGCTCCGGAAGCTATCCTGCATTAGATCTTGGAACGATAAATAATACTTGCACATATACAACTTCAAGTACATTCAATGCTGTTACTTCCGGAAGTGGTAACTGTTCAACGACAGACGTAAATGATGTATGGTTTAAATTTACAAAACCAGCTGGAATTTCAAATGTAAAAATTACTACAGCACCTGCTACTTGTCAGAGTGTAACCGGAACCAGCGTATCAGTGTATTCTAGTTGCGGAGGCGTATCATTAGGATGTGCAACAACAAGTCTCACTAATCCCGGTTACGGGGAGGTAATTGTAAGCAGGACTTGTTTTACGGAGGTATTGTGGATACGAGTGACAGCCAATGGAGACGTTGCAGGGAAATTTAAAATTTGTGTTCGGGATGCAGGACCAGTCGGATCTTCCGGAACCACATGCTCATCGTCAACTTCAATATGTTCAATACCTTTTAGTGCAACAGGACTTTCAACATCAGGTTTCATCAACGATTACGATAGCGCCAATTCTGCCTGTCACGATCCTTTTATGAACGGAGAAGACTATGTCTTTTCCTACACGCCAACTTCAAATGGTTGCATTAAAGTATCAGTGAACAGCACAGGCGCAAACCCTGGAGTTTTTATTTTCGATGCATGTCCAAATTTGCTTGGCCCGTCTACACATTGTATCGCAAGTTCAACAGCAGCCACTGGAAATGTAATAATCAATTCTGTTTCATTGGTGGCAGGAACAACCTATTATATTTTAATTGATAATAATCCATTAGGTGCACCTGCTTCAAATATACCATTCGACATAAGTATTACGAGTATTGGAACGTCCCAACCTTATGACGCCTGTGGCGCCGTCAGTCTTGGAAGTGTGCCAAACAACCAGTCATGCTTGTTTTCTTCATATACGACAGAATGTGCAACTCCATCAAGTTTTACTTATCCGACACCAACGTGTGGGAACTTCACAAACAATCTTACCGGTGATGTATGGTTTTCATTTACTGCAGCCTTTTCAGGAAGCTTGCTCATTAAAACACAACCAGGTGCAATTAATCCTGCACAAGATATTGCCATGTCTGTTTATACCGGAATCAACTGTACTGCTTCCAGTGGTTCTCTTTTTGCCTGTGATGACAATTCTGCCGGAAGCGGAATGCCTCTACTTTCTATTCCTGTCGCAAATGGAACAACCTATTATATCAGAGTATGGACCGTTGCCCCAGCGAATAGCGGAAGTTTTGATTTATGTATTTCAAGTGCCTGCTCACCGCCAAATGATCTTCCATGCACTGCTATATTAGTTAACCTTGGAGGTGTTGCCAGTGGATTTAATACCTGTGCCGGATCAGGAGGTGAACCAGCAAATGCAGCGCAGTGTGTTGCCGGCGGAATAATTAATACAGTCTGGTACAAAGCGGTGGTTCCTGCAAGTGGTTCGGTGAAAGTCCGTACCCACACACGATCACTTTCTGATACACAAATTCAGGCCTATTCATTTCCTACAGGTTGTGCAAATGCAGCCACATCTTCCATTAGTCGAGGATGTAATGATGATGGACCCGATTGCGGTTCTCAAGGAGCGCAATCTTATCATGATTTTTCCGAGCTGACAGTATCCGGACTCATTGCTGGTGATACATTATTCGTCGCAGTTGACGGATATAATTCTCAAACAGGAACCTTTGATATAACCTTCGTTGATGGCACTGCAGCTAGTTTCCCACCTGTTGCCGGTGCAGATTGTGATGGTGCTTATGATGTATGCGGTCCATCTCCAATAATTGTAAACGATCCGGGAATTTTGGGCTATGGCAACATCTGCGACTTCTCTCCATCGTATGATTGCTGGGCTAATGGAGAAAGAAATTCTGCCTGGTATAAAGTAACTGTTAATCCAGGAGTACTTCAATTCGATGTGCAGACTTTTTCTGATTATGATTTCATCATGTGGGATATTACAAATATTGCAAACCCTTGTTCACTTATCCAGACACATGCAATACCATCTATCAGGTGCAACTGGGTAACAACAATTTCAGGACATACTGGTATTTCTATTCCCGATCCTAATGGCGACTGGGAACCGGCCATTACAGTGACAGGCAGCCCTCGTACATTTCTAATTAATTTAGATAACTGGAATCCACCTTTTCAAACGACGGGTTTTACACTTGACTGGATGAGCTCTCCAATAGCTGCTGTTACGCCTTCTGTAACCTGGCAAGGTGCTGTAGATACATCGTTCGGTTCAATAAATAACTGGGGCACTGCTCCATGTAATGCTCTTCCCTCTTGCAGCATCGATGCAGTGATTACTTCTGCAGGAACGGGCCGTCAGCCAACTATATCTGCTAATATGTCTGTCCGTAATATCACCATCAATTCAGGTGGTTCTTTGCGCCTTAAATCGCCATTCATTCTCGACGTTTGCGGGAACTTCATCAATAACGGAACATTCATAGCTGAACCTGGATCAACTGTCCGGCTCTCCGGTAATGCAAACACGAACCAGACGATTTCTGGAACACTAACTGGCACAAATTCATTTTCCAACTTTGTAATAAATAAACCAGCTTCAAGTGGTGTTGTAATATTTAATTCAAACGTTGACGTCGCAGGTAATTTCACAACCATCAACGGAACGAGTGTTTTAAATATTAATGGAAAGTATTTGAGAGTCGGTGGCAACTTCACAAACTTTAACGGTTCGACAACCTTTACGGGAATCGGCGGAAGTACTGTAGAATTTTACAGCAATTTAAACCAAGTATTTACAAACACGAATAGTACATTAAGTCTCAATAGTGTAAGAATAAATAAAACTGGTGGCAAATTATACCTGAATGGAAATTCATTTAGTTCAATGAATATAGATTTTATTCTTACACTCACTTCCGGACAAATTGTTACTCGTGCACTATCTTCTCTCGAAGTGAATGTAAAAAATTATCTGCCTGCTTCTGTCATCGGTCATAATGCGACAAGTTATATTGATGGAACATTGAGACGGAAAATATCAAACCCCGTTGGACCATCCTCCCCGCCAATACCTGCCTCCTATGATTTCCCAGTTGGTGATTCACTTTCACCAGGAGGATATGAACTTGCTAATATTACATTTACAAGCAGCACACTTGTGTTCGACATACAGGCGATATTTAATCCATGGCCTGCCGGGCCTCCGAATCCGGGACCCGTCGCATCAGAGTGCCTCGTTGCAACGTATGCGAATCTTCCGCTTTTTAATAACGGCTACTGGACATTTAAAAGAAGTACCACAACCTTTGGAGGAAATTACCATGTTGCATTATTCAACACTGGATTTACGAACAACACCGGCTTGGGCTGGACAGTAGTAAAATCAGATACACTTTCTAACCCTTCCCTATCAAGTTCATGGAGATTACAAGGCGCATGTGTGATTTCAAGTACTCCAGGAAATACACAGAGAAGCAGCATGAATGCCCCTGCCAAAGATTCCACTTCCTTCAATCATTTTTATACGACTGCGCAAACAAATATTGCTTTGCCGGTCGAATTACTTTATTTTAATGCTGAGCCGAAGGGCGAATCAGTATACTGCACTTGGGAAACGGCCTCCGAAACCAACAATGATTATTTCGAAGTAGAAAGAAGTTACGATGGAACTGAATTTATCACGCTGGGAATCGTCAATGGTTTTGGTCATGGGACGAGCACATCAACCAGATACTATTCATTTCCTGATAATGATCCTTGTAAAACAAACAGATACTATAGACTTAAACAGGTAGATATTGATGGTCGTTTTTCTTATTCTGATATTGTCGCGATCAACTGTTCAGACAATAAAAATTTATTCACTGTTTACCCAAATCCAGGAAGTGATTATATCAGTACATCCTTTTATGAAAAAAATGCAGGAATTATTTTTCTTCAATGGGTTGATGTTATCGGCCAGATCGTAAAGGAAGAATCACACCAGGCAGTAAAAGGCATAAACAAAATCACAACTGATATTTCTGAGATAAACTCCGGAATTTATTATTTACGTCTTAAAAATGGAGATAAAAATTCTGTTGACGAATACAGGCAGATAAAATTTCTAAAGAACTGATACTAAACACAGAAACTATTTTGTAAGCCGCCCCTTATTAAGGCGGCTTTTTTCATAATACCCATAAATCAACGGCGACGAATAATTTCTATCTTTGCGCTCCTTTTTTCAAAACAAATAAATGGACAAAAATTCCATCATCGGACTTTCTTTAATTGGCTTTCTCATAATCGGCTATATGCTTTATACTCAGCCGAGCCAGCAGGAACTTAATGCGATGAAAGCCAGTCGTGATTCTATCGCCAAAGTTGAAGAATTGCAAAACCGCGCATTAACAGAAAGCCGGACGTTAACCATTCCGGATAGTAACATAGTCGCTGTCGATTCTACATCTCCCGAAGCTGAAAAAAATCGCCTAGGAGATTTCTCTGAAGCAGCCAACGGATTGGAACAACTTCTGACACTTGAAAATAATTTATTGAAGATTACCATTTCTTCTAAGGGTGGGAAAATTAAAAATGTCCAGCTGAAAGACTATAAAACTTCGGCAGGACAGCCACTCAATCTTCTCTCAAGCGATTCATCTATTTTCAATCTTAGTTTTGCCGCACAGAACAGGATCATCAATACAGACGAACTTTATTTTGCAGCAGCCGGAACAACCGGTTCTTCAAAAATTGTTACGATGAAGCTTAATGCAGGAAGCAATCGATATATTGAATATGTATATTCCTTACCTGACAATTCATATTTATTAAACTTCCATATCAATGTAGTCGGAATGGAAGATATGATTGCATCGAATGCCTCCTTCCTTAATCTTGATTGGAAAGATGAAGCAATAAGTCAGGAGCATAGTATAGAAAATGAGCGTGCTGCTTCTACCATTTACTACAGATTTTCAGATGAAGAGGTTGACCATATCGCTGAGACAAAAAGCGAAAAGATAAATCTCAAGACGAAGGTTAAATGGATTGCATTCAAACAACAATTTTTCTCTTCTGTCCTGATTGCAGATAACAGTTTCGAATCCCCTGTTGTTGAAACATATTCCGACCCGACATCAAAGACTGTCGTAAAGAAAATGTCGGCGGCACTATCACTTCCCTACGACAGGAAACACGTGGAAACTTTTGGGATGCGATTTTATTTCGGGCCGAATCACTATCAGACACTTAAAAAAATCGACGATCTGAATCTTGAAAAACTGATTCCGCTTGGATGGGGAATCTTCGGCGCCGTAAACCGCTATCTGGTTATTCCAACATTCAATTTCCTAGACAGCTTTAACCTAAATTACGGAATCATCATTTTATTACTTACCATTCTTGTAAGGATAATTCTACTTCCGCTCACATATGGCTCCTTTAAGTCTCAGGCAAAAATGAAAGTGCTTCAGCCGGAGATGGCAGAAATCAATGAGAAGCATAAAGATGACGCCATGAAAAAGCAGCAGGAAGTCATGGCATTATATAAAAAGGCCGGTGTAAATCCGCTGGGAGGATGTATTCCCGGGCTTTTACAGATGCCTATACTCATAGCCATGTTCCGGTTTTTCCCTTCATCCATCGAATTACGACAGCAAGGTTTTCTCTGGGCGTCGGATCTTTCTACTTACGACTCAATACTAAATCTTCCCTTTCATATTCCATTCTATGGAAGTCATGTAAGTTTATTTACTCTGCTGATGACTGTATCAACACTCATCTACACAAAAATGAATATGCAGATGACTGCGGCTGCCAATCCTCAGATGAAATGGATGATGTACCTGATGCCAATTTTATTCCTGGGGTTCTTCAATAACTACTCCTCAGGACTTAGCTATTATTACTTCCTGTCAAACATGTTCGGCTTTGGACAGCAATATCTCTTTAAGGCCTTTATCGACGAGAATAAAATTCATGCTCAGATTCAGGAAAACAAAAAGAAACCGATAAAGAAATCAGGCTTTCAGCAACGTATGGAACAAATGGCTAAGAATCGCGGCATTCAACCTCCACGCGGCAAAAAGTGATTTGATTTATTAGTTTGATTTACCGAATTTTGCAATCTACTTATGACCCTTTGAAAAGGTTCATTATCAAATAACTACTCATGTCAAACGACTTCCTCCCTCTATTAGGAACCGATCATATCGAATTCTGGGTCGGCAATGCTAAACAAGCAGCTTATTTTTATCAATCTGCTTTCGGATTTAACCTGATTGCCTATGCAGGTCCGGAAACCGGTGTTAAAGACCGCGCTTCCTATGTACTTAGTCAGGGAAAAATCCGTTTGGTATTCACTACCAGTTTCATCCCCGAATCGGAGATTAACCAACATGTTTCAAAACATGGCGATGGCGTAAAAGTACTGGCGCTTTCTGTTGACGATTCTGAGAAAGCATTTTATGAAACTATGTCACGCGGAGCCAAGGCGCATACGCAGCCATCAGTTTCATCAGACGAATCGGGAGAGATAAAACTTTCATCCATTCATACCTATGGTGACACGATTCACACATTTGTTGAAAGGAAAAATTACAAAGGCATATTCATGCCAGGGTATAAACCGGCGAAATCAACATTTGCAACGGAGTCTGTCGGACTTGAATACATCGATCATTGTGTTGGAAATGTTGAATTGGGTATGATGGATAAGTGGGTGAAATTCTACGAAGATGTGATGGGTTTCAAAATGATAATCACCTTCGACGATAAAGATATTTCTACTGAATATTCTGCATTAATGAGTAAGGTCGTTTCGAACGGAAATGGTTTTGTGAAATTCCCAATAAACGAACCTGCTGAAGGAAAGAAAAAATCACAAATTGATGAGTATCTTGAATTTTACAGAGGCGCAGGAGTTCAGCACATTGCCGTATTAACAAACGATGTAATTAAGACAGTGACAGAACTTCAGAAACGTGGAGTAGAATTTCTTCGCGTACCATCAAACTATTACGACGAACTGAAGGCGCGAATCGGAAAGATTGATGAAGACCTCGACACTTTGAAAAACCTGGGAATTCTTGTCGACAGAGACGAAGAAGGATATTTACTTCAGATATTTACGAAGCCCGTGGAAGACAGACCAACATTGTTTTTTGAAATCATACAGAGAAAAGGTGCGCGTTCTTTTGGCAAAGGAAACTTCAAAGCATTGTTCGAAGCAATTGAACGCGAACAAGCCCTCCGTGGTAACTTGTAAGTAATTTCAGGAAATCAGGCATACATCCCTTCCAAAAGACTATTTCTGCCGAACAGGTTTATTAATTTTGCAAAAAATCAATCTTGATTTAATGTAAAAGCCTGTTAATAAGATGCTTCCGTAATTGAACAAATTTATCAATACTTCATACTTGAGTTCTAAATTTGCGGCATTACTATAATTCCCGGAATCATATCTATATCTATGAATAACAAAAAAATATTGAAATCATTCGTTCTGACTTTTATTATCCTGCTGTCAGTATTTACAGTAAAATCGAACGCTTCCACGGGTTATGAAATTAAAGTTCACCTCATCGGATTAAAAGATTCGACCATTTATTTAGGTAATCATTATGGCGAAAAACAATATGTAAGAGATACCGTGCAGCTTGATCATGATGGATGGGCTACATTCAAGGGAAAAGATTCATTACCCGGCGGTATATACCTTATCGTTCTGCCCGGTAAAACATATTTTGAAATTATCGTAAACGAACAGAAGTTTACCGTTGAAACTGATACCCTCGATTACGTCATGAACATGAAAGTAACCGGCTCTCTCGAAAACAAACTTTTCAACGAACATCAGCGATTTATCATCGAGAAAACAAAAGCATCACAGGAACTCAAAACCCGTCTCGATCTGTTAAAAGACAAAAGTGATTCCAGTGTAGCCATTAAAAAAAGAATTTCAGACATGGATAAGCAAGTGAAAGATTATCGGCTGAAACTCATGGCAGAATACCCGAAAACATTCATGGCGAAAATTATCAGGACAATGCAGGAACCTGAAATACCAGAAGCACCCAAAGACGCTAATGGAGTAATTACTGATTCAACATTTCAATATCGATTTTACAAATCACATTATCTGGAGAATGTAGACTTCAGCGATGACAGACTTTTGCGCACACCGATTTTTTACAATAAGATAAAAACATATACGCAACAACTTACAGTTCCTTTTCCTGATTCAATCATCGTTGCAGTTGATACGGTAATCGAAAAATCAAGAGCTAATCCCGAAGTATTTAAATATTGCGTGGCTACGTTTGCAAATTATTATGAAACTTCCAATATCATGGGGTACGACAAAGTCTTCGTTCATATAGCGGAAAAATATTATTTGTCGGCAGATGCCTTCTGGGCTGACTCCACACTTAAAGCAAAAATTCACGAGCGTGTTATGAAAATTAAACCAAACATTCTCGGCGAAGCGGCACATGATCTTGCAATGCCTGATACAGGATTACAAATGCATACGCTGTACAATGTAAAAGCAAAATACACCATCCTCGTTTTCTGGGATCCTACATGCAGTCATTGCAAGGTTGAAATACCAAAACTCAGTCATTATTATGACAGCGTTAAAGCAACCAAAAGCATAGAAGTTTTTGCTGTTGGAATAGAATCTGATATTGATTTATGGAAAAAATATATCCAGGAAAACAAACTGAAATGGATCAATGTTTCAGATCTGTATAACCAAACTAATTTCAGGAATTATTATGACATCTACAGTACCCCTGTAATATACCTCCTGGATGAAAAGAAGCATATTATTGCCAAACGTCTCGACACAGATAAGATCCGTGATTTTATCAATAATGAAGAGAAGAAGAAATAGTTAAAAACTATTCCGCTCAGGCCATCATTTTTTCGATTGCAGTATCATACAATTCGATAGCATCGCTGATGTGACCGAATGTTAATTCATCGATCAGTATTGGTCCTTCTGTCACCATTCCAAGATTAGAAAATTCTATATCTGACTCTGCAATCAGATCAACAAAAGCATCTAATTTCCCCGGACTTACTGATACAACTATCCGGCTTTGTGACTCACCGAAAAGAAATGCATCCGCTCTGCAATCAAAATCAGTTTCGATAGAGAAGCCGAGTTCACGAGGCATGGAAGATTCGGCAAGAGTTATGAATAATCCTCCATCAGAAACATCATGAGCGGATTGAATGAGATTTTTCCTGATGAGCGTTTTTACAATTTCCTGAACAATCATCTCCGTATCAATATCGAAAAATGGCGCTGGTGATTTTTTTATTTTATGATAGGAGTACAAATACTCAGAACTGTTAATGTCGTTCATCGAAGTTCCGAGAAGGAAAATACTGTCACCTGCCTTTTTAAAATCAAGTGTCATCCGTTTAGACTTATCTTCAAGTAATCCCAACATTCCGATTGTTGGAGTTGGAAATATCGGACCCTCATCGGAGCTTTGATTATAGAAACTCACATTGCCACCGGTAACAGGAGTTTTAAATTTACGGCATGCCTTAGCCATTCCTTTAATTGCCTGTACAAACTGCCAATAAACTTCTTTGTTGTATGGGTTTCCAAAATTAAGACAGTTCGTTATAGCAGATGGTTCACCTCCGCTGCAAACAATATTACGTGCAGCCTCAGAAACGGCGATGGCACAACCTTGCTCAGGATCAGCATATACATAACGTGAATTACAATCAACAGAAAGCGCCAACGCCTTATTCGTATTTTTTATATTTACGATTGCAGCATCGGAAGGACTGTTAGTTGACATGTTCGCTGTGCCTACCATCGAATCGTACTGCGTATAAACCCATCTCTTAGAAGCGATGTTTGGATGACTGAGAAGAAAATCCGCAACTTTTTTCAAATCTTCCGGTTCTTCAACAGAATCAATATTAAATCTTTTATTCTCATAAAAATAAGCCGGTACAGAATACTCACGCTCATAAACCGGTGCACCTCCTCCAAGTACGAGAGAATCGGCCGGAACTGTTGCGACCGGATCGCCATTCATGAAAAAATTAAGTTGAGTTCCTGAAATTACTTCACCAATATGTACACAGTTGAGATCCCATTTTTCGAAAATTTTTTTCACTTCCTCTTCTCTCCCCTTCTTGATGATGATAAGCATTCTCTCCTGCGATTCACTTAACAGAATTTCCCAAGGCTGCATATTTTTCTGACGTGTCGGCACTTTGTCGAGATAAATATTCATACCATGTTTCCCTTTCGCCGACATTTCTGAGGTAGAACAGATAATTCCCGCAGCGCCCATATCCTGCATTCCTATTACGGCACCTGTTTTAATAATTTCGAGTGAGGCTTCGAGTAAAAGTTTTTCTGTGAATGGATCTCCAACCTGAACAGAAGGAAGATCTTCGGCAGAATCCTCATGAAGATCGCCTGATGCAAATGTAGCTCCGTGTATACCGTCTTTCCCTGTGGCTGAGCCAACAATAAAAACCGGGTTACCTATACCATAAGAAATAGCTGAAACAGTTTTCCCCTCTTCTACGATACCGACAGACATCGCATTTACCAGAGGGTTAACATTAAAACAGTCATCGAAAAAAAGTTCTCCGCCCACAGTAGGTATACCAAATGCATTTCCATAATCACCGATTCCCTTAACAACGCCTCGCATAAGCCTTCTCGTTTTTTTGAGTGAAGGGTTTCCAAATCGAAGTGAATTAAGCTGTGCAACCGGACGTGCGCCCATCGTAAATATATCTCTGTTGATACCCCCTACTCCTGTGGCAGCACCCTGATATGGTTCTATTGCAGATGGATGGTTATGTGATTCAATTTTGAAAGCACATGCAAGTCCGTTACCGATTGATACAAGTCCGGCATTCTCCTGACCGGCTTTCACAAGCATATGCGGGCCGTCTTTTGGAAGTGTTTTTAACCAGACGATTGAGTTCTTATACGAACAATGCTCACTCCACATGACGCTGTAAATACTGAGCTCTGTAAAGTTGGGCGTCCTTCCAAGATATTCAATAATTTTTTCGAATTCTTCGGGTAAAAGTCCGAGTTCCTTAGCTGTTGAAGCGTTTACTGTTTGTTCGATTACATCCGACATTTTCAAAAATATATTTAGACGATAAAAGTAAACATAAAAGCATGAACAACGCTTGTAAATCCAGCACCATTTTTTAACATATTTAATAAATGAAACTGCTTTTTATAAAACAATTTCATATGATCAGTGATTCTGAATCTGTTAGAAATAGGTCACGCATTGGTTATCAGCACACTTCAATCTTCAATTTTACTTCATCATTCTTAATTCTCCAATACTTACTCAGGTTCTTTTTTTACATTTGAATCCTACCCAACATCAACAATTTCATGCAAGTACTTTTAACCTGTGCATACGGATTTTTATTTTACTATATCATTCGTAGAAGTAAGTTTTTTCTCGTATCTGGTTTTAAGCCATGGGTGCCTGGTGTTATTTTTTTGTTGAAGTGCATGTCGGGAATTCTACTCGGACTTCTTTATACCTATTATTATACAAATCACCAGGACGCTGATTCGTTTAAGTTTTTTACTGACAGCCGTTATATCTATGAAAGCCTTTTTACCAAGCCATATGATTTCATCCGAATGTTTACCGGCATCAACGAAAATGCTCCGGAACTAAGAGCCTATTATCTGAAGACGGATTCCTGGCTTAATACAAATCCGATATTCAATGACAATAAAACAATTATCAGAATGAATGTCCTCTTTCGTTTTTTCTCACTTGGATATTATTATGTGCATGTCATATTCATAAATTTCATCTCCTTTGCCGGACTATTCTTTCTTTATAAATCATTCTTAATGTATGTACGAGAAAAGGAAAAAGAAATGTTTCTACTTACGTTTCTCCTTCCATCTGTCATGTTTTGGGGTTCCGGATTATTGAAGGATGGAATTCTTCTCGGAGGATTCGGACTTTTTATTTATGCATTTACTCTGATCATTAATAAATCATTTTCATTAAAGCGTTTACTGGCTTTGTTTACGGGACTTGCAATCCTTTTTATGACAAAGGTGTATGTGATTGCGATTATTGCACCCGGAATAGCGGCATGGTGGCTAACCAGAAAAAGTAGTGGAAGAAAAATAGCAATAACATTCGTTACATTTTATGTAATCTATCTTACAGCAGCCTTTAACCTCTACAGAGTTTCTCCGGATTACAATCTTGCTGCTGAACTGTTTTATAAACAAAAGAATTTCATTGAAATTGCAGAAAAACATTCTGCATCTCAGATTCCGTTTCCCAGAATTGAATGTAGCGGGACATCTGTATTATTAAATTCACCTTGGGCATTTTCCAATACGATGTTTCGTCCGTTTATTTCTGATGCACATGGTAAACCGATGATTATGTTATCTGCTCTTGAAAATTTATTTATCCTGTTTCTTATTTTACTCTTCCTTATTTCTGCTGATTTCCGAAAGAAAAAACTGAATGGATATATAATCTTTAACCTCATCTTTATCATTCTACTCTACATACTGATCGGATTAAGCTCGCCCGTCCTTGGAGCAATTGTTCGCTATAAAATAGTGTCACTTCCAAGTCTTATGTTTATCCTAATCTATTATTACAATCCGAAAAAGTTAAAAGATAATTTAGCCTTATTTGTAAGGAGCAATAAAAGGCGGTTGGCATAAGAATATCTTTTTACATTTGTCTTGATAACCCAATTGCAAATTCCCCAATGAATCTTTTCCGAAAAAAATCAGTGTCGAAGATTATGCAGCAGGCTGCTTCCGGTGAGAATAACTCTCTCGCCAGACATCTTGGTGTAAAGGATCTGACAGCATTAGGAATAGCAGCAATTATAGGTGCAGGAATATTCAGCACCATCGGAAATGCAAGCGCAGCGGGAGGCCCAGGTGTAGTTTTGTTATTTATTTTTACAGCTATCGCATGTGGATTTGCCGCATTCGCATATGCCGAATTCGCTTCACTCGTACCCGTTTCAGGAAGTGCGTATACTTATAGTTATGTGGCTTTTGGAGAAATAGTAGCCTGGATTATAGGCTGGGCACTTATCATGGAATATGCAATCGGAAACATAACCGTTGCCATCTCCTGGTCAGATTATTTTACTGGACTTTTAGAAAGCGGAGGCATTCATGTTCCTGAATGGATGACGATGGATTTCCTATCGGCTATGCGCGGTCATAACAAGGCAGAAATCCTCCTTGCGAGTGGAAAAGTATTTGAGAATCTTGATCCCGGACTTCAGCTCGCCTATAAAGCCTGGCAATTTTCTCCTGTCATTTTTGGTTTGCACATTGTAGCTGATCTTCCCGCACTTCTGATAATTTTCCTAATCACATGGCTCGTTTACCGTGGAATTCGTGAATCTAAAAACGCAGGAAATACAATGGTAATTATAAAAATCGCTGTTGTATTGCTCGTGATTTTTGTCGGGGCGTTTTATGTAAACACTGATAACTGGCATCCATTTTTACCGAATGGTGTTACCGGCGTACTTAAAGGAGTATCCGCCGTTTTCTTTGCTTACATCGGCTTTGATGCAATCAGCACGACTGCCGAAGAATGTAAGAATCCACAGCGAGATTTGCCAAGGGCCATGATGTGGGCTATCATCATCTGTACAATTCTTTATGTGACGATTGCATTGGTACTTACCGGCATGGTTAACTACAGCGAACTTGGAGTGGGTGATCCGCTTGCATTTGTATTTCAACGATTGAATATGCGTTGGCTTGGGGGAATTATTGCCGTCAGCGCAATCGTCGCTATGGCCAGTGTACTTCTTGTTTTTCAACTTGGACAGCCAAGAATATGGATGAGTATGAGTCGCGATGGACTATTACCAAAAAAATTTTCCAAAATTCATCCCAAATATAAGACGCCTTCCTTTGCAACGATTGTGACCGGATTCGTCGTAGCCATTCCTGCCTTATTCCTGAATCTTACAATGGTAACAGATCTCTGCAGCATCGGAACACTTTTCGCTTTTGTTCTTGTATGTGCAGGCGTGCTCCGACTGGGAATGATGCCGGATGTTCCAAAAGGTAAATTCAGAACACCCTATGCGAATTCAAAATATTTCATGATTCCGCTATTCATACTTGCCATTATCCTCAGTTTTTATTTTAACAAAGAAAATACTATCAGCTTCGTGACGAATAAAGCTATCAACGTTTCTTCCGATGCATTTGTAAGCCGCTTAACTCTCGATGAGTTGCAAATTGTAAAGCAGCTGACAATTTCTAACGACGAGAAAAAATACCTGGAAGCGAATTCAGATATCGATGCCTACGTTCAAAGTCTTGATGAAAAAAGTTATCATAATTTTCTTCAAAATATTCCGCTATCACAGGATAAAATAATGATTAGCGGGTGGAGTTTATTCCGGCATAAAATTCCAACCTGGATATTTATTCTAACAACATTATTTCTTACCTATCATTCATTGACAAAAAAATTCTCCCTCATCCCGTTACTCGGACTCATTTCATGTCTTTATATGATGAGTGAGTTGGGGGTAAGCAACTGGATTGGGTTTACGCTCTGGTTGCTTGTTGGCTTAATAATCTATTTCACATTTAGCTACAAGAATAGTAAATTGCGAACTGAAATTTAATTTACGCTGCTTATTCAATATTATCATTTTAAAACGAAAATTTTCGATTGATTAGTCAGGAATATTATGAATAGAAAAAGAATTGTTTTTATTACCGGAGCAACTGCCGGAATCGGCAAAGCAATTGCATATAAGTTCGCACAACATGGATACAACCTGATCCTAAATGGACGAAGGGAAGAACGTTTAAGAGCCATCGAAAAAGATCTTACTGAACAGTTCGACGCAAAAGTAATTTCACTTCCATTCGATGTACGGGATAATACTGCAGCTACTCAAATGATCAACGGAATCCCACATGACTGGAAATTTATCGATGTACTGGTAAATAATGCCGGACTTGCTGCCGGACTATCAACTATTCAGGAAGGTAATACTGAGGATTGGGATACAATGATTGATACCAATGTGAAAGGGCTGCTATATGTATCCAGACAAATTATGCCGATGATGATTGCGAATAAAAGTGGTCACATTATTAATATTAGTTCGATAGCAGGAAAAGAAGCCTATTTTCGTGGCAACATTTACTGTGCAACTAAATTTGCTGTTGATGCAATCACAAAAAGTATGAGAATTGATTTGCTTGAACATGGAATAAAAGTTACATCCATTGATCCGGGTGCTGCTGAAACCGAATTTTCTCTTGTTCGGTTTAATGGTGATACCGAACGAGCCAAGAAAACGTATGAAGGTTACGAACCTTTACATCCGGAAGACATTGCTGATATTGCCTTCTTCGCTGCTTCCCGTCCGCCTCATGTTGGAATAAACGACATCGTTGTCACTCCACTTGCGCAAGCTAATACGGCATACATTCATAAAAAACTTCCTGACCTCTAATGTCCGGGCGCAAAAGAATTCCTTTCATTATTATCTCATCGGCGCTAACCGGTGTACTGCTTTGGCTTTCCTGGCCCGAACGCGGTTTTACTCCATTAGTATTCATTGCATGGGTTCCGTTATTTTTTTCTGAGTACTCATTCTCCAATGTTCACAAGATGAGTAAGGGAATAAGAATGTTTGGAAATTTTTTTTTGGGCCTATTCGTTTGGAATAGTCTAACCACCTGGTGGATCTATAATGCAACGGGAGCAGGCAGCATTGCCGCAATTGGTTTAAATAGTCTTTTCATGACTGTACCATGGTTTTTATTTTATCTGATAAAACGCAAACACGGTTCAGGAGCCGGTTATACTTCATTGGTATTTTTCTGGATTGCTTTCGAATACCTTCATTTAAACTGGGAGATTAGTTGGCCCTGGTTGACACTTGGAAATGTTTTTGCAATTCATCCTGCATGGATTCAATGGTATGAATTTACCGGAGTACTCGGTGGCACACTATGGGTACTTCTTATTAATATGCTCCTTTTTCAACTCTTAAAAAATCTTTGGTATAAAGACCTGCTGTTCCGCATCCGAACAATTAACGTCTTTCTGATTACAGCAATTATCTTCGTTTTGCTGGCTGGTCCACTAATCAGTTCATTGCACATATATTATAATCATGTTGATGAAGGCAAGCCCATTAAGGTTGTCGTTTTACAACCCAATGTTGATCCATACAACGAAAAATTTAACGGAACAGGAATGGATCAGCTGGCTGCCATGTTGAGACTTGCATCAACAGTAATTGACAGCGCAACAAAATTTTGCATAGCACCGGAGACAGCTTTACCCGATGGAATTCATGAAGAGAATGTTGGAACAAGCCCTTCTGTGAAGCTGATTAAAAGTGTGATTTCAAAATACCCCGGGTTAAATATGATTACGGGTCTCACATCGTTTCGGACATACCACACCGGAGAAAAAATTCCTCTAACAGCAAGAGGCTCCGGAAATGGCAACGAATTCTATGACGTCTTTAATGCAGCCATGTTAATTAACAACAATGATGCGATTGAAATATATCATAAAAGCAGACTCGTTCCAGGTGTTGAGAAAATGCCTTATCCGAAAATTTTTGGATTCCTCGAAAAATATTCTCTCGAGTTAGGTGGCACCTCAGGAAGCTTAGGAACCCAGGATAGCAGAATTAATTTAGTTTCCAATGATGGAATTGCTGTCGCTCCTGCCATTTGTTATGAGTCAATTTATGGCGACTTCATGAGTGGATACATGAGAGATACTGCTGAGTTTATTGCCGTGATCACAAACGATGGCTGGTGGGGAAATACTCCCGGTTACAGACAACACATGAATTATGCAAGACTTCTGGCGGTAGAATTCAGGAAAAGCGTTGCACGCTCGGCTAATACAGGAATCTCCTGCTTCATCAACCAAAGAGGTGATATTATGAAACAGTCGGAATGGTGGAAAGAAGATGTGCTCTCTGAAACCATTTTAAAAAACAACAACATTACCTTCTATGCAAAGCATGGTGATTATATTGGATTTATCTGTGCCTTTATTGCCATAACTTTACTCCTTTATCTGATATTACGCCGGATGATCCAATGGTTTTAATCACAATAAACTGCTTCAGTTATTTTACACCGATGCTCCTATCTGCGTTGCGAATTTCTTCTATTTCCTGTCTGAAACGATAAGTTTCCTCTTTCTGAAAACTTCAATAATTACTCCTTCTGACTCTGCGTTTTATTTAAAGAGTATTGTCTAAATTTGCGACCCTTCTAATACAAACAGTTATTAAAGCATATTCATGAATACATACGATGTTACCATAATCGGCTCCGGACCCGGTGGTTATGTTGCAGCCATCCGATGCGCGCAGCTTGGAATGAAAACAGCCATCATCGAAAAATATAACAATCTCGGTGGCACCTGTCTAAACGTAGGATGTATACCCTCCAAAGCCCTGCTTGATTCTTCCGAACATTATTATAATGCAACGCATAATTTCAAGACTCACGGAATTGATGTGAAAGACATACAGGTAAATCTGAAGCAAATGATGTTGCGAAGGGAAACGGTCGTCAAGCAAAACTCAGATGGAATTACTTATCTGATGAAGAAAAATAAAATCGATGTTTTTACGGGTACAGCCTCCTTCATCAATGCAAACAGTATTTCAATTGATGGTGAAAAAAAAACTGAAATCAATACAAAAAATGTCATCATCGCAACGGGTTCCAAGCCATCCGTGTTAAAAGGAATTCAAAACGACAAGAAGAGAATAATTACCTCCACTGAAGCATTAGCACTTACAGAGATTCCGAAACATATTGTCATAATAGGCGGCGGAGTAATCGGCCTCGAATTAGGTTCTGTATATGCACGACTTGGTTCTAAAGTATCTGTTTTGGAATTTACCGATTCAATTATCGGTACCATGGATCGTTCATTGGGCAAAGAGCTTCAAAAGGTTTTACAAAAAACCGGATTTGAATTTTTTCTGAAACATAAAGTGATTTCAGCTAAATCAGATGGGAAAATGGTGAAAGTTGAAGCAGAGGATGAAAATGGAAAGAAGGTTTCCTTCGAAGGCGATTATTGTCTTGTTAGCACAGGAAGAAGTCCCTATACAGAAAACCTGAATCTCGAAAAAGCAGGCATTAAGACTGATGAGAAAGGACGGATTCCTGTGAATGAAAAATTACAGACTGTTGTCAATGGAATTTATGCAATCGGTGATGTAGTTAAAGGTCCTATGCTCGCTCATAAAGCAGAGGAAGAGGGAATATTTGTTGCGGAAATTATCAGTGGACAAAAACCACATATCAATTACCTGTTGATTCCGGGTGTCGTATACACATGGCCTGAAGTTGCTGCAGTCGGATACACCGAAGAGGAACTGAAAGAAAAAAAGATATCATACAACTCAGGAAATTTTCCATTCAAAGCCAGCGGCAGAGCCAGAGCAAGTATGGATACTGATGGCTTTGTTAAAGTACTCTCTGATAAAACTACAGATGAAATTCTTGGTGTTCATATGATAGGACCTCGCGCTGCAGATATGATTGCTGAAGCAGTTGTTGCAATGGAATATCGGGCTTCAGCAGAAGATATTGCCCGCATGAGCCATGCACATCCTACCTATACGGAGGCATTCAAAGAGGCATGCCTGGCAGCAACTGGTAACAGAGCAATACACATTTAATTATCTTCGATATTATTTCCACTACAAATTATGAAGACAGGAGTGCTTTTAGTTAATCTTGGAACACCCGATAGCCCATCAGTTTCAGATGTACGGAAATATCTAAGAGAATTTTTAAACGATCCGCGTGTAATTGACATACCGGCGATTTCAAGATTCTTGCTTGTGAATCTTATCATCGTCCCTTTTCGCTCTCCAAAATCAGCAGCCCTCTATAAAGAAATATGGAGAGAAGATGGCAGTTCTCCACTTTTGTATTACAGTATCAAACAAAAAGAATCACTTCAGGAAAGCCTTGGAAAAAGCTTTGATGTACAGTTGGCTATGCGTTATCAAAGTCCGTCGATTGATAGCGCTCTTGAAAAATTCAAAAATCCGATCTATAAAAAAATAAAAATTTTTCCATTGTTTCCTCAATATGCATCGGCATCGACAGGATCAGTGCAGGAAAAAATAATGAAAATTGTAAGCCGTTGGGAAGTTATTCCTGAAATAGAATTCATAGGTAATTTTTGCAACGATGAAGGATTTATTGAATCTTTTGTCGAATGCGGAAAAAAATACAATCATGCCGCATATGATCATATTCTCTTCAGCTTTCATGGACTACCTGAACGGCAAATACTAAAAGCCGATTGTAATAATCATTGTCTGAAAGGCGACTGCTGCGCATCACTGAATGAAAAAAATTATTCCTGTTACCGGGCTCAATGTCATTCGACAGCCAGACTCATTGCAGAACGACTGAATATTTCCGAAGAAAAATACACCATTTGCTTTCAATCACGCCTGGGAAAGGATCCCTGGATTAAGCCTTATTCAGATAAAGTTATTATCGAACGTGCAAAATCAGGAGATAAAAAATTGTTAATCTTTGCACCTGCTTTTGTCAGCGATTGCCTCGAAACACTTTATGAAATTCGAGTAGAGTACGATGAACTATTTAAGAAATATGGTGGCGAAAAAATAGAAATGGTTGAAAGCTTGAACGACTCGCCACGATGGATAAGAGCCATGAAACAAATTCTGATGCGATGAATCGCAATATGCCTGGTGAAATGAACTCCCGCGAAATCGTCGAGACATCAGCAGCAAATATTTCGCTAGAAAAAATTATGGCATGGAGTGAACAATTCAATCCTTTTGTCCTCCTGAACAGCAATAAAACAAATCAAACTTTTAATGATGAATATTCTGCGTTCGACTTGCTGATTGCAGCCGGAAGTATTGAGAATATATCAACCGGAAATAATATTTTTAATTCGATCAGGACGATGCATGAAGCTAGCGGAGACTGGATTTTTGGATACCTGGCTTATGACTTAAAGAATCAGGTAGAGAAGCTTTCATCGGCTAACATGGATGGAATAAACGCCGGCGATTATTTCTTTTTCCGGCCAAGATTTGTGTTAGCTATTAAGGGTGATAAATTGACAGCGTATTATTCAGGGAAAAATGATTCCGAAGATTCAGTCAAGAAAATGCTGAAGGAACTCAATGATG
The DNA here is from genome assembly GCA_031427625.1 of Bacteroidota bacterium. Classification (GTDB taxonomy): domain Bacteria; phylum Bacteroidota; class Bacteroidia; order AKYH767-A; family 2013-40CM-41-45; genus JADKIH01. The sequence continues at coordinate 58,257 of JANPNV010000071.1, read as the reverse complement.
AAAAATTATTGACAGAATCAGAAATTGTTCCGGAAATACATCAGCGAATAAATCATACTAAATATATTGAAAACGTTGAAAAGATAAAAACACATATCAAACGTGGCGACATCTATGAAATGAATTATTGCATTGAGTTTTATTCGCCCGATGCTTACATTAAGCCAGCTTCCGTTTACAGCAAATTAAATCACCTGTCACCAATGCCATTCAGCGCATATATGAATTGTGGAATACACTACCTGATGAGCGCTAGTCCGGAAAGATATCTGGCTAAAAGAGGGACTAAAATAATTTCTCAACCTATAAAAGGTACGGCAAGACGAAGTTCCAATAAATCAGAAGATGAACAAATCATGGAAGCTTTGAGAAATGACAAAAAAGAACAATCGGAAAATGTGATGATAGTCGACCTTGTCAGAAATGACCTATCCCGAACGGCAGCAAAAGGAAGTGTAACAGTAGAAGAACTTTTCGGTATAAAAAGTTTCACTCACCTGCATCATATGGCATCTACAGTAACATCAGAAATCGACACGGATATTCATTTTACAGAGGTAATCCGAAAATCTTTTCCTATGGGATCGATGACAGGCGCTCCTAAGATCAGGGCAATGGAGTTGATTGAATTTTTTGAAGACACAAAAAGGGGAATCTATTCAGGTGCAGTCGGATATATCAGCCCTGACGGCAACTTCGATTTTAATGTCATTATTCGAAGCGTCCTTTACAATAGTCAAACACATTACCTATCATTTATGGCCGGAAGCGCCATTACGGCTAGCTCAGATGCTGAGAAAGAATACCAGGAATGTCTTTTAAAAGTTGAAGGAATGAAAAGAGTATTGATGAAGAAGTAAATAACTTTACGACCTTTGTGTCACTCATAAAATTTAAATGGCCAGGTCATGTCTTCCCTTCCAGATTCACTGCTGAAACGGTTTCTTGAATTTATCGAAGCGGAAAAACTAATTGCCGGCGATGAAAAGATATTGCTTGCAGTCAGCGGTGGACTTGATTCAGTTGTAATGACTAATTTATTTAATCAGACGAGATTTGATTTCGGAATAGCCCATTGTAACTTCAGCCTTCGTGGAAATGAATCCGATAAAGACGAAATATTTACCAGAGAGTTGTCGGAAACAATTACAAGACCATTTTATACGAGAAAATTCGATACTGAAAATTATGCACGGGAAAATCATATTTCCATTCAGGAGGCGGCCCGTAAACTGCGGTATGAATTTTTCGAGGAGATTGCAACAAAATATGGGTATTCAAAAATTTCGACAGCTCATCATCTGAATGATTCCATTGAAACATTTTTTATCAATCTGTTTCGGAACTCAGGACCAAGAGGCTTAAGAGGAATTCCGGTAATAAATGGAAATATTATCAGGCCTTTACTTTTTGCAAGGCGAAACCATCTTGAAGAATATGCCGGCAAGCATAAAATAATTTTCAGAGAAGACTCTTCGAATGAATCCGATAAATATCTGAGAAACAGGATACGACATCACCTCATTCCGGAATTAATGCAAACCGATAGTGCTTTTGAGGAAAACACGTTAGCAATTATGGCGCAAAATCGTGTTATCGACAGGTTGATGTCTGAAAAAATGAATGCCTGGAAAGATTTAAATATCACATTCGATAAAGAAGGGGATATTCTATTGCCGCTTTCAAAAATTCCGGCCGAAGATAATGCAGCTTTATTTTTATCGTATTTGCTTTACACCTATGACATAACAAAAATTGACTGCGATAAATTGCTTTCGGTAAAAACGCCGGGAAAGATTTTTCATTCAGGAGATTTTGATTTGCTTCGAGACAGGGAATTTGTGATCATTAAAAGAAAGCGATATAAAGAGAATAATTCATTTACAATCGATTCATTACCGGCGAAAATTACTTATAACTCCTGCTCCATTTCCATCGAAGAAGATACCTTAAACAAAAAATGGCAGGTCGGGGAACCGGGTATCCAATGGGTAGATGCCGAAAGTATTATTTTACCCCTCAAAATCAGACCTTGGAAATCGGGTGATGCCTTCCATCCGCTTGGTATGAAAGGGAAAAAGAAGATTAGTGATTTTTTTACAGACGTAAAAATGAACCGATTTGAAAAAGATAATACATTGTTGCTCTTGTCAGGTAATGACATTGTCTGTATATTGGGGCATCGGATTGATGAGCGTTTTAAAATAACTTCATCGACCAAAAAAACACTACGAATTGCAATCGCCAACTAATTTTGAATGTTATTCGACTATTAAGCTGAACTGATTAAACAGAAATAAAATGCAATCTGAGAAATCCGGACAACCTATTTTTGAAGAAAAGCAATATCTCGGGTACAATAGACTGAGTATGTTGCGCCGGTTATCGCTTGCCTTATTTTGTTTTGGATTATACTGGTGGAAAGTTCATAACGACCGTAACGGCGATCTTTTCTTTCTGCTTGGAGTGATTATTATTGTGATAAGCATATTGTTATTGTTCGTTTTACATATGAAGATCAGAGTATATAAAACTTATATTGAAATTAATGGGTTATGGACAACACGCAAAGTTAAAATCGATCTGACCAACATCAGAAAAATTGAACGCAAGCCATACAGTCAATATCATTTTAACAATCCTGTCTTTAATCTTCATTTCAAAGGTCTGATACGTTTCTATACAGGAGGGACTGATGCTGTCGAGATAACACCAAATGAAGGATCTACTTACAGAATAGGAACTCAAAAACCGGTTGAGCTCGAAAAAATTCTACGGGAATTAACTGTCTCTTAAAATACTTTATCCATAAATCCGTCTTTAAATATCTAACCAAATAATTAACTATGAAAAAATACACAATCTGGATTGTACTTGGTGTCATTGTACTATTTCTCATTTCAGGATATAATGGTCTCGTTGGCTCACGTGAAACAGTAAACAAAGCCTGGGCAAATGTAGAGGCCCAATACCAACGACGCGCTGATCTTATTCCAAATCTTGTGAGCACTGTAAAAGGAGCAGCCGATTTCGAAAAGTCGACGCTTGAAGCAGTTATGGAGGCACGATCAAAAGCCACAAGCATACGTATCGATCCTTCGAATATGACACCGGAAAAATTACAGGAATACCAGCAAGCGCAGGCCCAGGTTGGCGGAGCATTAAGCAGATTGCTGGCCGTTGCTGAAAACTATCCTCAGCTTCAGGCAGTAGGCAACTTCAAAGAACTGCAGTCTCAACTTGAAGGAACAGAAAACAGAATTAACGAAGCACGCAGACAATACAATGAAGCGGCGCAATCTTATAATGCTTCCCGTGCCAAATTCCCACGAGTTATTATCGCAAGTGTTTTCGGATTCAAAGATCGCCCGTATTTTGAGTCAGATAAAGGCTCAGAAAAAGTTCCGTCTGTAAAATTCTGATGAAATAAACTAATGGCTGCTTCTGATAGCTTTAAAGAAAGTGACCGCCTGGAAATTGTTTCGGCTATTAAAGATGCCGAAAAAAATACCTCAGGCGAAATCCGTTTGTTTATTGAAGACAGTTGCGGAGAGAATGTTCTCGATCGAGCTGCATTCATTTTTACTGAACTTGAAATGCATAAAACAAAACTCAGGAATGGCGTACTGTTTTATCTGGCAATGGAATCCAGACAATTTGCAATTATCGGTGATAGCGGGATCAACGAAAAAGTTGATAAAGATTTTTGGCATGCGATAAAACATGAGATGCAGAATTATTTTACAGAAGGAAATTTTCTTAAAGGCCTTACCATTGGAATCACTATGGCAGGAGATGCTTTGAAATCTAATTTCCCTTATCATTCGGAAGACGCAAATGAACTATCTGACGACATTGTATTCAGATAGTTTTATTGAATTGATGATACGTAACTAACCTGTATCCTAATTAGAAAAAATAACCAGCGCTCAGCAATCATACATGGTTCGTTTAAAAAATATTTTCATTTGCTTATTTATTGTCCTCGCCCCTGTTCTTCATGCAGAGGATTTTCCATCACGCGCAAATACTCTTGTCACCGATTTTACCGGAACCCTCGACGCAGGACAAAAATCAGCACTTGAAAATAAACTGGTCGCCTTTAATGACTCTACTTCTACGCAGATTGCTGTTGTCCTCATGCGTTCAACAGGGAATTATGAAATCGCCGATTACTCCGTTCAATTATTTAATCAATGGAAAATCGGGCAGGCCTCAAAAAATAATGGAATACTAATTCTGGTAGCAGTAGACGATCATAAAGTATGGATTACCACAGGCTATGGAATCGAAGGTGTTTTACCCGATGCACTTGCCAAAAGAATTGTCGAAAATGATATCGTACCTGCTTTCCGGCGATACGACTATTACGGAGGACTGGATAATGCAACTAATTCGATTATGTCGTTGGTGAAAGGAGAGTTTACCGCTGAGGATTATATGAAACAAAAACCTCAAAAACCGGTATTTTTTCCTTTCCTGATGTTCTTACTTATCATATTCATCGTTATTATTTCCAGATTCGGAAAAGTAAGCAGGTATGCAAAAAGAAATCATATTGCCTTTTGGGCTGCTTGGGCCTTGTTAAATGCGGCAGCAAATAAAAACAGAGGATCGTGGGGGAACTTCTCCGGTGGAAGCGGTTTTGGTGGAAGCGGTTTTGGTGGTGGTGGCTTTGGTGGTTTTGGCGGAGGAGGATCTGGAGGCGGTGGCGCTGGTGGGAGTTGGTGATGGAAGTTAGAAGTAAGAAGTAAATAAATTTTATTTAATATTTTCAAGTTGAATTTCCGAATACTCTTTCTTTTCTCTCTAGTTTTTCTTGCTTCCTGTTCTCAACCTGAAAAAAAAACAATTCCTGTTATCGGTTTTTTAGATTTGTTGCAGGATGAAACTCTTGAACAGGCAAAGACCGGTTTTTTTGATGCCTTAAAGGCAGAAGGTTTTGATGAGAACAAAAAAAACATTGAAGTCATTTACAGAAATGCACAAGGCGATCAGCCTGCATTAATTCAATCATGCGATTATATCCTCTCCAAAAATCCTGACCTGATTGCAACCAATCCAACACTTTCCACAATAACTGCTATCCAGAAATCGAAAACTGTTCCTGTTTTTATGATGGTCTCTCCACGACCTGATCTTGCCGGACTTACCGATAAGAATGGTAAAGCACCGGGTAATTTATTCGGAGTATATGAAACGCTTGATTACATTGATACTTCAATCGCACTCATTCGAAAAATCTTTCCATCAGCAAAAAAGATCGGTACAATCTATAATCAAAGCGAACCACAGTCAGTGGACGCATTAAATGAAATTACAAATGAATGTGCTTCTCTCGGATTCGATCTGATTGCAATGCCTGTAAACAGTTCAAGCGAAACACAACTAGTTGTACAATCATTGCTTAACAAAAAGATCGATGCTTTTTTTGCATTACCGGACAATGTTGTATTTGCCTCGATGGAAATAATTGTAAATAGCTGTGATAAACAAAATGTTCCTGTGTTTACCAGTGAGGAAGGACTCGTGAAACGGGGAGCATTGGCAGCCTTCGGTGCTGATATGTATCAATGGGGTTATCAGTCTGGGAAACAAGCCGCACTATTCCTACAGAACAAAACCGTTGACGGACTTTTTCCTGAAATTGTAAAGTACAGACGTAAGGTATACAATCCAGAAAAGGCAGCAATCTATCATGTGACATTCGATTCTTCATTTGTATCAGTAAAAAAATAAAAATATTATCTCGTTATTTTTTTTGATCCACATTTCCACATTATTTCTTTACGATCTTTGGAAATCATAAATCAAAACCGGCATATCAGCCTATGAATTTTTACCTCACTGCCGTTTTACTAGGACTTGGATTTTCAGCCATGGGAATGGGTATTTTTATTTCCATGCGTATTTTTAATATTCCTGATATTACCACTGATGGTTCGTTTACGCTTGGCGGAGCTGTGACAGCAATCATGCTCACAAACGATCAACCATTATTAATTGTACTACCATGCGTCTTTATTGCAGGTGCTACGGCAGGAGCAATTACTGCTTTTATTCACACCAGACTTAAAGTAAATGCATTGCTTTCAGGAATACTTGTGATGACAGCTCTTTATTCGGTTAATCTGGCCATCATGGGGCGCTCAAATATTCCACTTATCAATACTTTCTCCATATTTAACACCACTTCAGGATCAGAAATACAATCACAGCTAATTGTGCTTACATTATTTACCGGAATAATTTTCATTCTTTTATCCTGGTTGCTTAAGACGGATTTCGGTTTGGCAATGCGCGCAACAGGAAACAATGAGACGATGATCCGTTCCATGGGAGTAAACACATCATTAATGAAAATTACCGGTCTCGCACTGGCGAACGGCCTTACTGCAATTAGCGGATTTCTGATAGTACAAATACAGGGATTCTCTGATATTGGTATGGGCATCGGAATCGTTATCCTCGGTCTTGGCTCCGTCATGATCGGCGAAATTACAATGAAAGTTTTCCGGATTAACAATATCGCCTTGCATCTGCTTGGTGTTATTGCAGGCACGATAATTTTCCGACTGATACTTGCATTTGCTCTCTCAACCGGTATTGATGCATTATACCTGAAACTTGTCGTTTCACTATTTGTACTATTGATAGTAAGCATTCCCAATCTCAAAAGAAGCGAATGATAAAACTGTCAGGAGTAAGAAAAACATTTGGCAAGGGAAGTCCAAACGAAATCAGGATTCTGGATAATTTCAATCTTGAAGTGATGAAGGGCGATTTTATAGTGGTGGTAGGAAGCAATGGCTCCGGAAAGACTACACTTCTCAATCTTATTGCAGGAACTGTTAAACCTGATTCAGGGTCCATCACCTTCGAAGGAAATGATATTACAGGGCTGAAGGATTTCAATCGTTCAAAATGGATTGCACGCATTTTCCAGAATCCTCTTGCTGGCACTGCTCCCGACCTGACGGTTCTTGAAAATTTCAGACTGGCATCACAACGCACAAAACCTAAGGGATTAATTACGGGAACGGGAAATAAATTCCGGGCTTTAGTAAAAGAAAAAATATCGGTGCTTAATCTGGGACTTGAGAATAAGCTGGAACAATCGATGGGAAGTTTATCGGGCGGGCAAAGACAGGCATTATCCCTATTAATGGCAATCATGGACGATACAAAAATATTATTACTTGATGAGCCAACAGCCGCACTGGACCCTAAGACATCCCTATTAATATTAGAACTAGCCAAAAAGGTCATCAACGAATATGGCCTCACGGCAATAATGGTCACCCATCAGATTAGTGATGTAATTGAATATGGCAATAGGGTTATTCAGATGAAAGAAGGAAGAATAATACGGGATATTCATGGGAAAGACAGGAAACTATTCACTATGAACGAAGTATACGAATGGTTTAACCATTAAAATTTTGATAAATTCGTCGGATAAATATGCGGTATTCCCGTTAAATTTAATTAAGCTAAACAAGAATCCCGGTTATTGATATGAATAGACTATTTCTCCTGCTCCTCTTTGTTTTTAATGTGACCATTTCGGGTGGACAAATTATAAATCCTTCGCACTGGACATTTAAAACCGATGAAAATAAAGACGGCGAAGTTGAACTAGTATTTAAAGTAAAACTCGATCATGAGTGGCATATCTATTCTCAGTTCACTCCTGATGGCGGCCCATTACCGATGGTGTATACGTTTGATAAATCATCGTGTTTTTCACTTGTAGGAAAAGTCAGTGAACAAAAACCTATCGTTGAGTTTGATTCCATCTTCGGGGTTAAGGTTTTTCTATTTGCAGACGAAGCAACATTCAGACAGAAAATTAAATTGAATTCTGAATCATGTACGATAAAAGGTAAAATTGAATATCAGGTTTGTAAGGATGCCTGCATCTTCATGGATACATCCTTTGTCTTTAAAATCGGCAAGTCAAAATCAGAAATCGTAAAAGAGGATACCGTAGCAATGGGTGCAATTTTTTCTGACACCGCAAAAAAACAAATTGAGGAAGTGAACACAGAAATAGTTGATCCGGAAAAAAAGTTTTTACTCGAGCCCGGTTGCGGAAAAGGCAATGAAGGAAGCAATGAAACCTCACGATCTTTCATTGGCATTTTCATTGCCGGAATGTTTGGAGGATTACTTGCTCTTCTTACGCCATGTGTTTTTCCTATGATTCCAATGACTGTCAGTTTTTTTACTAAGCGAAGCGGAAGCAGAAAAAAAGGAATACAAAACGCATTAATCTATGCTGCATCAATTATACTTATCTATGTATCACTTGGACTTTTCGTAACAATAGCATTTGGTTCTGATGCATTAAATGCCTTGGCCAGTAATGCATTCTTCAACCTCGCCTTCTTTGTCATATTCGTTATTTTCGCCATCTCCTTTTTTGGTGCCTTCGAGATTACACTGCCAAGCTGGGTTATTAACAAAGCAGATTCGGCAAGTGACCGCGGTGGACTTATCGGAATCTTTTTTATGGCCTTCACACTTTCGCTTGTTTCGTTTTCTTGCACAGGTCCGATAATAGGAACATTACTGGTTGAAGCAGCACACGGACAAAGTTATATAGGTCCTCTGGCAGGAATGACAGGATTTGCTTTAGCATTAGCAATTCCATTTGCATTATTCTCGCTTTTCCCAGAATGGATGAATTCTCTTCCTAAATCGGGAGGATGGCTAAACACAGTGAAAGTTACCCTTGGATTTATTGAACTGGCTCTTGCAATGAAATTTCTTTCCAATGTTGACCTTGCCTATCACTGGGGCTTTTTAAAAAGGGAATTATTTATCAGCATCTGGATAATTATTTCCTTTATGTTGGGATTTTATCTGTTGGGGAAATTAAAATTATCGCATGACAGCGAATTGCCTTTCATCTCAACAGGACGACTAATATTTGCGATAATTGTTTTCACATTTGGCATATATCTAATCCCCGGTGTATGGGGAGCTCCATTAAAACTTATCAGCGGATTTCCTCCGCCTGAATTTTATAAAGAATGGACAAATGGTCTAGAAAAAGATTGTCCTCATGATATTAATTGTTTCCATGACTATGATGAAGGAATGCGATATGCCAAAGCACAAGGGAAACCGGTAATGATCGATTTTACTGGATGGTCATGCGTAAATTGCAGGAAGATGGAAGATAAAGTATGGAGTGACCCCAAAGTTTTAAAACGATTACTGAACGACTATGTATTGATATCATTATATGTTGATGATAAAATGACTTTACCGGCCGATAAACAAACGATTTCTAAGAAAACAGGTAGACAAATAGTAACGACAGGAAATAAATGGAGTGATTTTCAGGCAAGCGTATTTAGTACAAATACACAGCCTTATTATGTACTCATCGACAATAACGAGCGTATACTTGCTGAACCCATCGGTGGAATTACAGGAATACAGGAATATGTTGCTTTTTTAGATGAAGGTCTCTGTCGTTATAAAAGCAGAAAAAATAATTAACAGTAAATAATTATTACGGCAAATCTTATTTTTCGATTTTTTTTGTTAATTTGCTAATTGAATATTAATGCTCAAACTAACTTTTTAAACTTTCAAATTATGGCTATTAACTCGAACAACAACTATTTACTTGTTGCACTGATTGTTTCACTTGGAGTAAATATTTACGGATTATTTATTGATACCGCTCCGGCTTACTGCGATAACGCGGGGCGATTTGACCCTCATCCACTTTTTGATGGCGGCAGGGAAATAGAAACGGATTCAGCTAAGAATTTTGTAGAACAATATGCTGTATTACACCCTGACCCTGAAACGAGAGGTTTTACTTTAAGCAAACTTGTGTTTGATAATATTTTTAATGACCCTACATTAAATTCTGTAACCATTGATCTTATAAACACCGACGATAAAACATTAAACATAATAGTCAAAGGTGCTAAAGTTTCTAAGACAGAAATTTCCCGCGAGTATACAAATTCGATATTTATTGCACAGACACTGTGCCCGATTGATTGCTCCAAATGGTAAAAAATGTTGAGAAAAATTTTATTTCTGACTGTATTTTTATTTTTTCAAATTAATCTTAAATCATTCGGAATACCCGAATCTTCAAGTGCTGAAATTTTATTTGATTCATTGGAATCAATTATCTCAAGCGGGAACCCTGATATTTCCAACATCTTATATAGTAAATTAGCACAAGCCCGGGAGAAGGGTGATTCCATTTCAGCTGCCAGAGCATGTTATGTTCTTGGTAAATTTTATCTGGTAACAACATTTAATTATCCCCGTGCATATAATTTGTTTTTACAGGCCCTATCAAACTTTGATCGGCTAAACAATGTAAGGGCATCTGCGAAATGCAACATGCAAATTGGCTTAATATACTATCTGCAAAGAAATTTTAATGAAGCCCTCACCTATTTTAATTCTTCATATAAAACGATGGCCTTAATTGGCGACTCCATGAGGGCTGGCAGACTTAGTTATCTTTTGAGTCTGGTGTATTCCGAAAAAAAAGATTTTGATAATGCTTTATACTATCTAAGAATTACAAAAAAATATTCATCGCCGTCAGAGGAAAAGTCACAAAAACTGGAATTAAACTACGGCATGGGGATGTATTATCTTAATAAAGGTTATGGTGATTCAGCCTTAATCTATCTTAGTCCATTAATAAATGATACTTCTTTACGTAATCCTTCAGTCAAACAGCGAATTTTCGCAAACATCGCTCGTGCCTGGTGGCTGAATGGCCGAATTGAGAAGGCAGATTATTATGCTAAAAAAGCTATAGCAATAAATAACAATATCAACATTGACCACAATTACATTTCATCTTTTTATCTGCTTTATCAGATTGCCATAAAAAAAGATAATTACCAACAAGCGGTTAATTATCTTAACAAATATATTCAGTTGAGAGATTCCGTTTTGGATGAAAAAAATTTATTTGAAATTGCAAGTTTGAAAATGAAGTATTCATTAGAAAGAACTTTAAGTGAAAATGAATTAATAAATGACCGTGAGAAAGCAGAACAACAAGCCATCATTGCGAGACAAAAAGGTTTAAAAAATATTTTTATTGCCGGATCAATCTTCAGTCTGATAATTGTTGAGTTTCTATTTTATTCAAATCATATTAAGAAGAAAAAAAATGAACAATTAGCTCATTCACTCGAAAAATTAAAATCAACACAGGAACAACTGATACACAATGAAAAGCTGGTATCAATGGGAAAGCTTAGTACAGGTATTGCACATGAAATGCGGAATCCTTTAAACTTTGTAAATAATTTCTCTGAAGTTTCACTCCAAATCATTGATGAAATGGAAGAAATAAAATCGGAGGAAGAAAGAGCTATTTATATTACCACTTTAAAGAAAAATATTTCTATGATATCACAGCACGGAAAACGTGCGGAAAATATCGTCAGACATATTATTGAACATGTACAGTCTGCACCAGGATCCAAATCACCTACAGATATAAACCAGTTATGTGACATCTATTTAAAAATGGTGCTTCATAACATGTCAGTACATAAACTGGATTATAATCACCAGATAGTTAAAAATTATTCAGAGGGAATACCTCTTGTTTCTGTGAATCCGCATGAGTTAGGAAGGGTATTTATGAATATACTAAGCAATTCCTTTTTGGCCATTGAAGAAAAATTGCAGATAAAAACATTTGCTCCAATTGTTAAAATTACAACAGGCATGTTGAATAGTATGGTGTTTGTCGAATTTAACGACAATGGTATTGGAATCAAAAAAGAAAATCTTACAAAAATTGTCGATCCCTTTTTTACTACCCATTCGGTAGGCAAAGGTGCAGGGCTTGGGTTAAGTGTGGCTCATGATATAATAAGAAGCTATGGAGGAAATATAACTGCACATTCAATTTTGTCAGAATACACAACCATCCGTGTCGAATTGCCTTCATAAGTCTATACCAATTTTTAAGTCCGGAATTCTTTTTAATAAGCAATAACGAAACAGCCAATTCACTGTATTCGCACTTTGTCAAAGTGCTTATTAAAACTACATTTGCCGCACATAAAAATCGATGCAGCGGAAGTTCGTTACCAACCTTGCTTTAGTACTTTCTTTGAATCTGCTCATCAAGCCAATCTGGGTATTTGGCATTGAGGTAGCCGTTCAGAATGCTGTGGGTACAGAGCAATATGGTTTTTATTATGCCATTTTCAATTTTTCTTTCCTGCTTAATATCCTGCTTGATTTTGGAATTACCAATTTCAATAACAAGAATATTTCGCAAAATAATCACCTCTTAAGTAAACATCTTTCAAGTATCATTCTGCTACGACTGCTTCTTGCCGGAATTTTCGTAATCGTTACCATTATTGGAGGATTCGTAATCGGCTATACCGATGATATGATAAAGATGCTGATCGCAGTCCTGTTTAATCAGGTTCTTATATCATTCATCATGTACCTGCGATCGAACCTGGCCGGACTTCATATGTTTAAAACAGACAGCCTTATCTCTATTCTCGACAGGCTGATAATGATCGTGCTTTGTGGCATTCTGCTGATAAAATATAACAAACCCGGAGAATTCGATATTCGGTGGTTTATATATGCGCAGACTGCCGGTTACCTTACTACAGCATTCATAACGCTTATCATCGTCATGAAAAAAGCCCGAATCAGGAAATTACAATGGCGCTGGCCATTTTTCGTAATGATCCTGAAAAAGAGCTATCCATATGCTGTACTCGTTTTACTTATGACCTTTTACAACCGCATCGATGGTGTAATGCTCGAACGACTTCTTCCGTTTCGTATAGGTGCTCATGAGGCCGGAATTTATGCTTCAGCATACAGGCTGCTGGACGCTTCGAACATGATCGCATTTTTATTTGCAGGTCTTCTGCTTCCCATATTTGCACGGATGATAAAGCTCCGCCAAAATGTTGAAGAAATGGTCAGACTGGCATTTTCCCTCTTAGTAGTTCCTGCCTTTATCGTTGCTACATGCTCTTATTTCTTCAGCTATGATATCATGGACATGCTATACAAAGGAAACCATATCGAAGAATCCGCTTCTGTTTTCAGAATACTCATGTGCTGCTTTATTCCGATTTCCACTACCTATATTTTCGGTACGCTTCTAACGGCAAATGGCAATCTCCGACAGCTAAATATAATGGCCACTGCCGGGATGGTTTTTAATATCGTTCTTAATTTTATCCTGATCCCTAAATACTCCGCAACCGGGGCCGCTATTTCGTCGATATCGACTCAAGCGTTTACTGCCCTGGCGCAAATTTTCATGGCGCAAATGGCCTTTGGTTTCAGAAGAAATTATATGCTTATCCTAAAACTTCTCCTTTTTGTATGTGGAATTATTGGAATTAATCTAATTGTCTCACACATTCCCGTATATTGGATCAGCCAACTTATCATTTCTTTTAGCGCATGCTTTACTTTAGCATTAGTCATCAAACTAATCAGCATCAGGAACATCTATCGCATAATTAAATATGAAGAAGAATGATAAACTCATACACAACCCACATATGCTTTGAGTTCTCATTTCCTTTTCTACCTTTGAAGCCCTTCTAGCCGATTTTCATATAAAAAGCAATGTTTCAAAAAGCCAGGGAGTCTGCTTATCTGGAATCTACCAGTTTATTATTTCTTTTGGTGCGCTGGCGTAAACCATTGGTTATTATATTTCTATTGACTTTACTTGGATCTTTTATTTTCTCAGGTCCGGCCTTTATAACCCCCAAATTCAGGTCATCAGTCATCTTTTTCCCTTCAGCAACGAACTCTATCAGTAAGGCAATACTTGAAGAATCGGCTTCTGAAAAACAGGATATTCTCGCATTCGGAGAAGAGGAACAGGCAGAGCAAATGCTTCAGATTTTAAACTCCGATGAAATACGTGAGCACGTTGTCAACAAATACGATCTTCTCAATCACTATCAAATTAGCAACAAGGCAGAATTTCCGATGACTCTCCTTTTTGAAAAATTCAAAGACAACATCAGTTTTTCTCGTACGGAATTTATGTCGGTGAGAATTGATGTTCTTGATCAGGATCCTCAAATGGCCGCTGATATTGCCAATGATATCTCCAGTTATCTGGATATGATGAAAACGAAAATTCAGCGTAGCAGAGCGGAAGAAGCACTTAGTATTGTTAACGGTGCCTATCAGGCGAAACTTGCAGTAATGAAATCGAAGGAGGACTCATTAAAGCAGATTTGTGATTTGGGAGTCATGAACTTCCTAAGCCAGACAGAAATTCTGAATAAAGAATATACACAGGCTTCATCCGTTTTCGCAGGTGAACAAGCCAGTCTACTTATCCTTCAAAAATATAAACAGGACGGTGATACGGCCATCCTCGGAACCAAGTCAAGAATAGGTTATGCTGGAGCACGCATGCAAAACCTGAAAGCGCAATTAAAAAATCTAGCTCAATATGGCGGAGCAAGTGTTTCGCTTAATGAAGAACTTAAACTAGACAGAGAAGAACTCTCAAAAATCAGAAAACAATTCGACAAGCTTACAGTAGATGCCAATCAGAATCTTACATCGAAATTCGTAGTCAACAAAGCAATAAAAGCAGAGAAAAAAAGTTATCCTGTCAGATGGTTCATCATGCTTATTGCAGTCACACTGACATTTATACTCTCTGTAGTAGTACTTCTCGTTTTCGAGAAGGTGAGAGAAATAAAATACAACCTCTAATCAAATAGTTATAATTAAATGGATAATACCTTCTTCAACTCTATTGATCTGCTTCGCTTATTAGAAAAATGGAAAAAGCACCTCATCATCGTAGGATTAATCTCTCTCGGCGGATCAATATTGTTTTCCTCCCCGATTTTTATAAAACCTCGATTTAAATCGTTTGCTCTTGTTTACCCGTCGAACCTCATCGCCTACTCTACAGAAAGTGCGACGGAACAGATGCTGCAGCTCGCTCAGTCTTATGATATACGCGATAAGATTATTAAAACTTTTAACCTCTTCGAGCATTATGACATTGACACATTAAAAAATAAGACTTATCAAAGTCTTATTTATAAAATGTATGATGAAAATATCCTCATCAAAAAAACCGAATATGAATCGATGGAGATTACTGTTTACGATACCGATCCAATGATCGCATCTGAAATCACTGATTCTATCATTCACTATTTTGATGTAAAAGCACGTGAACTACAAAGAGAGAAATCGTATGAAGTACTCGTTATTACTACAGACCAGCTCTTAAATAAGAGGAAAGAAATGGATTCAATGGAAACATTAATGCATGAGTACAGCATGAAATACGGACTTCTAGACTATAAGTCTCAATCCAAAGAAGTCACCCGTGCTTACATGCGTGGATTAAGTGTTGGAAACACAAGAGTCATAAATGAATCAAAACAGATTATGGAGGGCTTAAAGGATAAGGGAACGGAGTTTAACTCATTGAATGAACACCTTTGGCGAATAAGAGGAACATATAATGACTTGAAACTTGCGAATGATGTAGCTTACAGAGACGTTTACAAAAAACTCACCTATGCCAATGTCGTTACCAAGCCATTTCCATCCGACAAAAAAGCATATCCCGTTCGATGGCTTATCGTTCTGATTTCAGTAGGATCATCCCTACTCCTTGCATTCGTCGTAATGCTGGTGTTTGATTCAAAGAAAAAGCTAAGCTAATTGAAATCACTTGTCCCTGAAAAGGTTGAGCTTCGTTGGTTTTACGGAATAATGATTGTATTTATTTCCGTTAGCCTATTTATGCTTGTAAAAGAGAATTACTGGATTGCTGTTATTCCCATCTTCGCAGCCATTCTTTATCTCACTATTTTTTCGCTCGACACCATTCTGCTTCTGGTGGCATTCAGTACACCACTCGCAATCGTATTAAATGATAAGACAAGTGGTCCTGCCATAAGCATTCCGGGAGAACCACTGCTATTCGGAATCCTGCTAATCTTTATTTTCAAATTTATCTTCGAAGGAGGGTTTGATAAAAAAATTCTATACCACCCCGTTTCCATTGCTATTCTGTTTCACATTACCTGGATGTTTATCACATCATTAACGAGCAGTAATCCACTGGTATCTTTCAAACATCTTCTTTCACAACTATGGTTTATTGTTCCATTTTATTTTCTGGGAACACAACTTTTCAAGAACATCAAAAACATTAAGCGATTTGTCTGGCTATATATGTTTACTCTGTTTGTCGTAATTGTATATACGATCGAGCGACATGCAGAAAATGGCTGGACACAGAAAGCTGCACACTGGGTTATGATACCATTCTACAACGATCATACAGCCTATGCCGCCGTTCTTGCACTTTTCATTCCTCCAATGATTGCATTCATGCGTGACCGCTATGCATCCTTTCGGGAGAGATTCGGAGCAGGATTTATGGTGATGATGCTATTGACTGCAATCATACTCTCATACACACGTGCAGCCTGGCTAAGCTTGATTGTGGTTTTTATTATTTATTTCATTTACATATTCCGGATTAAATTTTACAACGTCCTCCTGATTACCGCAGGACTTGCAACTGTATTTTTATTATTCCGGTCCGATATATTTATGAAGCTCGAAAAAAACAGACAGGATTCTGCGACGGATTTCAACAAACACATTCAGTCGATTTCAAATATATCTACTGATGCCTCCAACCTCGAACGAATTAACAGGTGGAACAGCGCTATCAGAATGTTTGAAGACAGACCATTCTGGGGATGGGGACCCGGAACATACCAGTTTAACTATGCGCCATTCCAAAAATCGAGTGAAATGACAATTATCAGTACGAATGCCGGCGACAGGGGAAATGCACATAGTGAATACATCGGGCCACTCGCAGAATCAGGAGTGCTCGGCATGCTGGCAATGATTGCGATTGTTTTTACATTTATTTACCGCGCTTCAAAAATGTATTCGTCTTCGAAGGATCCTTACGTCAGGACTTTGACTCTTGGAATACTGCTTGGGCTAATTACCTATTTTGTTCACGGAGTTCTAAATAATTTTCTTGATACTGATAAACTTGCAGTACCCGTATGGGCATTTATTGCCATGATTGTTGCATTGGATGTTTATCACAATAAAACATCAGAGATTAAAATCGATAATTAATTTTTTTCAAGTACGTCTCTCAAAAGATGATTCGTGATTCATCTGGCATTCTATTTCATAAATTCAAAATAGGATTTTCAAAAAACAACAAATTAGCTTACCTGAACCAGCAGCTTAATAACGTAATATCATCCGTATAATTTCTGGCCTGTTTAAAAGCCGAAAGATCAGAAACCAGTTGCTGATGCAGCAGTTTCATGTCATGCATCTGTTTTCTTTCAGTCAGAAATTCGCGGAGCCTGTCCATCCCGAACTCCATGTCTTTCTCATTCTCAACTTCAGTAACACCGTCAGTATAGCAATGAAGCATAGCATTGGGAGGAATAAAAACTTTTCCTTGATTAATGAATGGAAGTTCTTCAAACATTCCAAGACCTGTTGTGCCATCGTTTAACATGAACACTACTTTTTCATGAATGAGAAAAGGCGGATTATGCCCTGCGTTTACATAATACAACTGACGCGTTTCAAGATTATATTTTCCGATGAAAAACGTAATAAACTTCTCTCCTTTTGCGCTCTTATAAACTTTATCATTGAGCAAAGGTATTAGATCAGACAATGAAGAATTATGCTTCACAAGTGCATGCAGATTGGCTTGAAAATTCGACATAAGCAATGCCGCCGGAATTCCTTTTCCTGAAACATCAGCCATGCAGAAAATAAATTCCTTGTCGTTTAATTCCAGAAAGTCGTAATAATCCCCTCCAACTTCCTGATGCGGAAGGTATGTTGCATGAATCTCAAACTTCTCGCTCTTCGGCATCTCTACAGGGAATAACATGGTTTGCATCTGCGCTGCTAATTCCAATTCCTTCCTGATCCCTGCCTGTCGAATTTTTTCTTTAGCCGTATGACTGTTTTCGATTGCAACAACAATAAGATTGGTAATAGTATGTATAAATGAACTTAACTCATTCTTTATAGGAATTACCGATCCTGACAATCCACCAATCAGTGCATAAGCAAGCAACTGATCCTTATGATAAACAGGAAGTATCGTATCGAAATTATTTATCCAAAGTTCTTGCTCCGTTTCAAGACGATGAAGCTTGTTTAATTCCGTCAGAAGGTGTTCCATGTTTACTTCTTTCAGACTCTTATCGGTCCCACTTAGAATGGCGCATTTCCATACTTCATCATTTATCAGTAATGCAAATTTGCCAACCTTCAGCTGACTGTGTAATACATGCTCATAAACGTCGAGAAGCTGCTTCGTGCTGAAATTATAATTAATAGCCTTCGTAATCTGAAGTAACCAGTGAAGCTGTGTTTTCTTCGCCTGCAATTCAATTTGCAATTCGCTGACCTGCGGTCCGGGTGAAATTGATTTTTCCGTCTTCGACATTTATTCCTTCCTTTTCAACTTTTCAAGTAAACCTGGAAGCTGCTTTACTAGAGCAAGCTCCTTCATTTTTTCCCGCGCTTCCTGCACGGGACTTCCAAAATATGTTTTCCCTCCTTCAAGCGACTTTGGTATTCCGGATTGTCCTAAAACTACAGCACCCTTACCAATGGTAAGATCTTTCTGTACGCCAACTTGTCCCCATAAAATAACATCGTCTTCAATTGTAACCACACCAGCGATGCCTACCTGAGCGGCAAAAAGACAATTTTTACCGACTACAGTATCATGTCCGACATGCACTTGATTATCAATCTTAGTACCTTCTCCGATAACAGTATCACCAGAAACGCCCTTATCAATCGTACATGATGCGCCAATCTCTACGTTATTCTCTATTACCACTCTTCCGCAGCTATACATTTTATCATAGCCCGATAATCTTCTCTTAAAATAAAATGCATCTGCCCCAATCACTGTGTTTGCATGGATGATTACATCATCTCCGATAACACAATGGTCATAGATAGATACATTCGAATGAATGATGCAATTTTTTCCGATACGCACTTGTTCACCGACGAATACTCCGGGCTGAAGAATAGTTCCTTCGCCGATCAGCGATGAGTCACTTACCGAACCACTGGCAGGACGGAATGTGCGGTACTTCTTAACAATAGTTATGTATGCAGAAAACGGATCCTCAATGATGAGTAATCCCTTTCCCTCAGGTGCTTCTATTTCTTTGTTGATAATGATAAATGTAGCAGCCGATGTCAGAGCCTTGTCGTAGTATTTAGGATGATCTACAAATGTAATATCACCCATTTCAACCTTATGAATTTCATTGATTCCGGTTACTAATTCATTTGTATTTTTTACAGAACGGGCACCCGTTAGTAAGGCAAGATCATCGAGAGTGGCTGGAGAAGGGAATTTCATTGATCACAAAAATACCACTTTTGATTGGCGATTGAAGTTCCCAAAAGGTTTTTTTCAACAGTAACTATAAACAATTTATCACGATGATGCACTGACCCACTTAAATATCAGGAAGAATAAATGTCGGTTGCTCCATAAACAGTACAATTATTCAATTGCCAATAATAAAACCTGTATGAATTAGCATATCTGCAGAAATGGTATCATTAAAAACATTTACTTTCGCTTCCATGCTGATAGCAGTAAATACACGTATGTTAATACCGGGAAAAATGGAGGGCATCGGCTATTTTACTTTGGAGAGCATGAAAAGAATCACTGTAAGCCATCCCGAACACGATTTTATATTTCTTTTTGACAGGAAACATGACCCTGCATTTATTTTTTCCTCCAACGTAAAACCCTTGTCAATTTTTCCACCTGCGCGCCACCCTATTCTCTGGTATTTATGGTATGAATGGAGCCTTCCATTTGTCTTCAAAAAAATCAAACCTGATTTATTTGTCAGCACTGATGGCTATCTGTCACTTTCGTCAGGAGTAAAAACACTGGCGGTCATTCATGATTTGAATTTTGAGCATTATCCAAAAGATCTTCCCATTTTCAATAGATTATTTTACAAATATTTTTTTCCTAAGTATGCAGATAAGGCAACAAGGATTGCAACGGTATCAGAATTTACAAAAAATGATGTTGTGAAAACATATGGAGTAAATGCGTCAAAGATTGATATCGTCTATAATGGTGTCGGCGAAAAATTTAAACCTGTCACCGATGAAGTAAAACAATCTGTACGTAATAAACATTCAACCGGAAGCCGTTATTTTTTATTTGTAGGCGCATTACATCAGCGAAAAAATATTGCCAATCTTTTAAGAGCATTTGATGAATTCCAAAAGAAATCATCAAGCGATATTAAGTTACTTCTTGTTGGACAAAAACGATGGTGGACGAAGGAAATGGAAGATGTGTACCTAACCATGAGTAATAAAAGCGATGTAATATTTACAGGAAGAGTATCTGAAGATGATTTGGTTTTAATTACCGCTTCCGCCTTCGCAGTAACCTATGTCTCTACTTTTGAAGGATTCGGAATCCCGATTGTTGAAGCCATGAAATGTGATGTACCGGTTATCACGGGCAACGTTACATCTATGCCGGAAATTGCAGGTGATGCAGCCCTATTATGTGATCCATTTTCCGTTACTTCTATTTCAGATGCAATGACACTTTTATTTTCCGATGAAAACCTGAGAAACACTCTTATAAATAAAGGCCGGCTTCGTCATCAGAAGTTTAGCTGGCAGAATACGGCTGACTCTTTATGGGCCTGCATAGAAAAATGCATCCGTCAAATTAATTAAGTTGATAATTATTGTGCGAAATTAAATCGGATACTATGCAGATTCTGTTCATTGAAATATATCTTTGATCCAACTTATGCTTAAGAAATATTTTCAAAAAAATTTAGTGGAAGCCGGATGTGATGAAGCCGGACGAGGATGTCTTGCCGGTCCCGTTTATGCTGCTGCAGTAATCCTACCTCATAATTTTAATAACAAGCTCTTAAACGATTCAAAGAAACTTACGGCTCCAGAAAGATTTTCTCTGCGACCTTTGATCGAGCAGGAGGCAGTTGCCTGGGCTGTTTCCTGGGCATCGCATGCTGAAATCGACACAATCAATATACTCAATGCCTCCTTTCTTGCTATGCATAGAGCTGTTGAAAAGCTTAAACTGATGCCTGAATTGTTACTCATAGATGGAAATCGATTTAAAAAATATAATACTATAGAACATAAGTGCATTATCGGAGGGGATGGAATTTATATGTCAATTGCAGCTGCATCCGTTTTAGCTAAAACATACAGAGATGATTACATGGAAAGCCTTCATAATGACTTTCCTGAATATGGCTGGAATAAGAATAAGGGTTACGGAACCGCTCTTCACAGGAAGGCAATTATTAATACTGGTTTTTCCCCTTTTCATAGAAGAACATTCAGAGTCCTCGACCCACAATTGACTTTGGAATTCGCAAAATAATTAACGAATCACCATTTTCTTACATAAATAAAATATTTTTACTAAAATTAGGAATATCAATTCTGAGATAAATATTTCAATATTTTTTATCTGCCTTTTCAATTTTCCATTAAAACAACTTTCTACTCTATCAATACATAATATTTAGTATGTAATATTTTCGCGGAATATTATTAAACATCACCAAAGACTATCCGTATTGTTCGTGCAAGGACTTTTTATGTCCACTTAAAAACACGAACATGAAACATTTTCCCAAACAAACACTTATTGTATTAATTACTTCGCTGACAGCATTTCTATATGGCTGCATTAAAGACGAAGACTTTGATTTGACTAATATGGCAGCGAATCAGTGGAATCCTGATTTAGCCGTACCATTAATACATTCTTCGATGTCGATCAATGACATTACAGGGATGAATGAAAGTGGATTATTCACAGTAAATAATCAACATCAGATTTCACTAATTTACAAGACAAATATTTATACTCAACACGGATATCAATTCTTTACTCCTGTAAATGAGTCTAATTTTCAAACGCTGCAGATATTTTCGCCTGACAGTATCACTCTGTATCAAACAAATACAGTATCGCGTTCCATAGCCCCTACTATGACATTGACCTTCCCGAATAACGAACAGATTGACTCAATGAATTTCAGAACAGGAATTTTACGGATAAATCTTTACTCTGGCATCCCCCATGATGCAGTTTTGAATATTAAAATTCCAACAGCCAGTAAAGCAGGTGTTGTCTTCGATAAAAACATTCCGATAGCAGCGGCAGCAGGAAGCGATGTATATGTTCAGCAGCAATTTGATATGGCAGGATATAATATGGGCACGAAGAAAAACAATATGCCGAATCAACTTGACCTTGTTTACACTCTAACGTTTAACAATTCGGGTACAACCCTTCCAACTATTAATAAGGTATTTAATATTACGTCGACCTTTGATGCAATCACCCCATCAAGTTTATTTGGCTATTTCGGTCAAAGAGAATTTTTAATGCCAAATGATTCTATAAATATTGGGGTATTTAATAACTTTTCGAACGGCAGTATTTATTTTGATGATCCGAAGGTGACAATAACACTTACCAATTCTTTCGGTATGCCTCTCGATGCTCAAATAAAGACATTCTCATCTGTACAGAATAACGGAACAGTCATTCCTGTTACAGGACCATATCCTTCGCCGATGATTGATTATCCATTAACATTCGGACAAACATCAACGACAAGCTTCACATTCGACAAGAATAACAGTAATATTCAGCAAATAATTAATTCAGCACCAAACAATTTCATATATAATATTTCTGCTGCAACTAATTCCCCTTTGCCAACTTATAATTTTATGAGTGATTCAAGTGTGTTTAAGGCCGACTTAAAACTGGAATTGCCTTTGAAAGGATATGCAGTAGGTTTTACCATACAAGACACCATCGACTTTGCCTTAAGCAAAATTGAACAATTATCATCTGCTTCGTTCCGTCTCAATATTTCGAATGGATTTCCAGTAAGCGCCTATGCTCAGATATATTTTGTGGACGACAATTATAACATTATCGACTCACTTCTATCAACTTCTCAAAACAGGCTATTTGAAGCCGCTGAGGTAGACAACAATGGTACGGTAACAGTACCAACTGTAAGGTCATCAGATGAATCATTCGAAGGTGCGAGACTACAGAACTTGTTTACAGCAAAGAAAATAATGATACGTGCAACCATTCAGACCAGAGATGCACCAACAAGTATGGTTGAAATCCTGGATAACTATAAACTTGATTTCAAAATTGGTGTACGTACAAAATTAAATCTTCAGTTTTAAAATAACAGAACATGAAAAAAATCTATCTATCAATAGCATTATTACTGATTGTTCTGTCTTCAATAGGCCAACAATCACTTACGCTCTATAACATGGATGCGATTGGACAATCTTCACAAGTCAATCCATCCCTATTACCAATAAACAGAATGTATATCGGTATACCGATGGTTAGTTCTACAAGCTTTCTATTTACGAACAGCGGTTTCACATGGCGAGATCTTCATAAAGTAAAATCGGGAGATTCTATAAAATTAGATATTGAAAATGCAATAAGTAAACTTGCAGAAAAAAACTTTATTTCACTTTCGATCAGAATGAATATTTTAGAAACCGGATTTAAATTAAAAAAGAATTACTTCACTCTGAATGTAGCAGAAAAAGTAAATTTTAATTTTACGTTTCCGAAAGAACTTTTTGAGCTTCTTTACAAAGGGAATGGCGCTTTCGTTGGACAGGAGATTGATCTTAAGAATATGTCATTTGATCTTACTCATTATCGGGAATATGCTTTTGGCTGGGCAAGAGAGATCAGCAAAAAAGTAACAGTAGGTACAAGGCTGAAATATCTTTATGGAATGGAAAATTATTCGTCTGCTAAATCGAATTTGAGCTTCTATACTTCACCCGATGATTATGCGATTGAATTAAGCTCCAACTACATTATCAATACTTCATCATCTGCCAATGGGGATGGAAATTCCGGAGGGTATTTATTTGGACTTAAAAATACCGGATTCGCGGCTGATTTTAGTACAGCATACCGATACAACAACCGTTGGAAATTTAATGCCAGTATTATTGATTTTGGATATATAAACTGGAAGAGTAATGTAAAGAATTTAGTGACAGAAACCGGAAGTTACCGTTTCGATGGTGTTGACATGAATGAATTTATCAATAGCGATTCCTCGTCAGGATTTGCGAATGTTAGCGACACTATCAGTTCAACATTTACACCGAAGGAAAATAGCGATGCGTATAAGACGACACTTCCGACACATCTTTATTTTAATACATCATTTCAGGTTGACCAGCGCATGACTGCTACAGGGCTATTACATGCTCAGGTAATCCGTGGAACTTATCAACCGACATTTACTGCGGGACTAAACAGAAGAGTTACTAATCATTTTAGTGCATCTCTAAATTATTCGATAATAAATCATCACTTCAATAATTTAGGAATTGGTATAGCTGCTAATGCAGGCGCATTCCAGTTCTATATGATTTCTGATAATATTATCGGAACAATCAATCCACTATCTCATCACACAGCACATATACAATTCGGCTTTAATCTTATTTTTGGTCGTCCGGTTATTAAAAAGGTTACGACTAATTATGGTGTACAGAATAAATCTCTTCCTAAAATTGATTCAGGAACAGTACCTTCCAATACGAATACAAAAGAAGACTAGCAATAAACTAACTAAGATTTTTGGAAGCAAGAAAGCTTATTGAATATGTCTAAAATATTCAAGAATCTTTCTTGCTTCATTTTCATTTAACCCCATGGGAATCATCTGAACCTGATACATTAGCAACAATTCTTTCGATAAAGAATCCTTTTTTGTCATTTCTAGTGGATTCAAAATCATATTCATGATCCATTCCGGCGTCCTGCGACTAATTACTCCCTTCATGCCAGGTCCGATCCGCTTTTCAAATGATATTGAATGACAAGAAGTACATTTAGAATTAAATAACAACATTCCTTCCGTTGCCATATTCTCGTCAATGTCTTCTTCAATAGACAAATTCATGACTGGGCCTGCGCCTTTTCCGGTATAATATTTTGCTTCATTTTTGTTCAGTTCGTTCAGTTCCGTCTTTTCTGTGCCAAACCGACATCCACCAATAATAATACAAGCAGAACAACACATAATTTGTAATTTGATAATAAAGAGTCTATTTTTATACATCAATCTATAATTCCATTTAGAGCACAAAATACATAGATTGCCTCATATTTTTAATTCATTATGAATAATATTAATATAAAAATACTTTCGGCTTTTTTAATCGTAGTTATCGTTTTAGGATTTTTCATTCGTACCTGTTTCAATAATTCTAAATTAGCATACGTTGAAATTGCCCTCGCAGTTGACGATTTACAATATATAAATTCCGTGGAAGCCATTAACAATAATATTCAACTTATAGAAACTGGCTACAGGAACTATTTAATTACAGGAGAACAAAAATATTTTGATCAGAGCAATGTAAATATCGGGAATACTATTAACAATTTAGAAATTACTAAAACTATGATTAAAGAGGATTCCTCAAAGACTAAAACCTTTGAAACTCTTACATCTCTAGTTTATAAAAAAATAGAATTTTCTAAGAATGCACTGACGCTTATCAGGAAAAATAAAATCACAGAAGCTACTGCGCTAATCCGTACAAGTGAAGGCTTCAATTTAATGAAAAATATTGGATCTATTATTACTCAAATAAAAATCGACTCTAATAAAGATTTTTATTTAAATATGCAGCTTCAAACAAAACAAATAACTAAAATCCAGAATAATTTTATTGTTCTATCATCATTTATACTTTTAGTACTATTTGTATTTTATTTTATTATCATAACAGATTTACGCAAAAACTCAAAAATCAGAGAATCTTTACAAATTGCTAATGAAAAAGCTAATAACCTATTCGACTACTCACCATCTGCATATATTATCGTCGATAATGAATTAAAAATTACTCAATTAAATAAAACGGCTCTTGAATGGATTGGAATTCCGTACGAAGAAATTATCCGAAAAAAAAACTTCTCGGAATTTGTAAACAATCAATCAAGTCAGAGTATGCAGCACATACTTACAAACGACTCTGTCTCAAATTTTGAAATCGAAATTCTCGGCAAAAACAAAAATCGTTCAGTTATTCTTGATTTAATAACTCGCCATGATTCAATTGGAAATACTATTGAGAAGCGAATAATGCTTACCGATATTACTGAGCGGAAAAAAGCTGAAAACGAGCATAAATATTTAGCAACTTTAATTAATCAGACAAGCGATGGCATATTTTCCACTGATAAAAATTTCATTATACGTAGCTGGAATAAAGGCGCTGAAAATATGTTTGGCTATAAAGCGAACGAAGTAATTAACAAAAATGCAATAGACCTTCCACATAATCTTTCTAAAGAGGATATTAAATCAATTACAAAAATACTTTATGAAAAAGGAATCTGGCGGGGAGAATTTACATATTACAAGAAGGATGGCACACCACTTCCAGTCATTACTTCTGTCTCAGCGGTTACCGACAATGATGAAAATATCACCGGATATGTTTCGGTGGTACAGGACATAACACATTTAAGACAACTTGAAGCCACTCTTCGGAATTTCAACACAGAGCTAATTGAAAAAATAAATCAAAAAATTGAGGAACTGTATCACACATTGGAAAGATTAACCGATGGATTTATATCACTTGATAAGGACTTAAAAATAACATACGTAAATGATATTGGGGCCAAACTTCTTGGCAAAGAAAAACATGAGCTTATAGGCATAAATCCCAGTACGGCATTTATGCATGAAAATAATGCCAGCATGATGGCATGTTCCAAAGCATTTCTGACTCAATCAAAGGTTGAAACTGAAGATTACTACGAATATTTTAAGCGCTGGTATAATTGCATGGTATATCCCAGCATTGATGGGGCAACAATAATATTCAGGGATACAACAGAACAAAAAGAAATCAAACAAAAAATTATTGAAAGTGAAATACAATATAGAAAACTTTTCGAAAATAATCCGTTACCCATGATTATAGCAGACCTGGATAATTTTATCGTTCTTGATGTAAATAATGCAGCCGTTAATCTTTATGGTTACTCAATTGAAGAATTCAAAAATATAAATGTAATTAATCTTAGGCCGGAAGAAGAAAAGTTACGTTTCATTGAATACAATAAAAATAATAGAGGTAAAAGTACAAACGCCGGCATCTGGAAACATTTAAAAAAAGACGGATCAATAATCCATGTAAACATTCAAGCTTATGATACAAAATATGATAACAAAAATGCAAGGCTCGTCATCATAAATGACATAACAGAAAAATTAATCTCTGATAATGAATTAAGAAACTCACGGGATCAACTACGCGAACTTACAACACATTTAGAAAATATTAAAGAAGAGGAACGAATTTTCCTGGCCCGTGAAATTCATGATGAACTTGGGCAATTATTAACCGGATTAAAAATGGATATTTCCTGGCTTTCGAAAAGAATACCGGATGAACCAAAAGGAGCGAAAGATAAAATAGATGGAATGATGGTTCTTGTTGATGAAACAGTAAAAAGTGTCAGAAAAATTGCATCAAGATTAAGACCGGAAGTATTGGATGATATAGGACTAACGGCAGCACTTGACTGGCATACACATGAATTTAAAAAGCGAACAGGAATTGATTGCACATTTCAATCCAATATTGAAGAATTATCACTAGATAAATCTATTTCAACGGGCATATTTCGCATCATGCAAGAAGCACTTACCAATGTTGCCAGACATTCTGAAGCAACAAAGGTAAAATGCAATTTATCGATACTTGACAACCAATTAAAATTAACAATCAACGACAACGGTTCAGGTATTAGTAAAATATCAATGAATCAGAAAACACTAGGTATAGTTGGCATGAAAGAAAGAGCATACATGATGAAAGGAACACTGGAAATTGCAAGTGAATCGGGTAAGGGAACAAAAGTGGAATTAACAGTACCTTTAGACGTTTCTAATAATTAATGTTTTACCTAATATTTTTCATATGCGAATAATACTGGCCGATGATCATTCCATAGTAAGAAGGGGATTAAAAGAAATTCTAGTAGACGAATTTCCGGAAATTATTGTAGAAGAAGCTTCAGATGGCTCTGAACTATTAAAATTGGCCAGAAATGGCAAATGGGATTGCATAATCAGCGATTTGTCGATGCCCGGAAGAAATGGACTTGAAATACTAAAAGTTTTAAAAACTGAATTCCCTCAAACTCCTGTATTAATATTAAGCATACATGCAGAGGAATTGTATGCTATTCGTGCATTAAAGGCAGGAGCTGCAGGATACCTGACCAAAGACACAGCACCAAACGAATTAGTGAAGGCCGTCCGGCAAATTCTTCAAGGACGAAAATACATTACTCCATCCATCGCAGAAAAAATGGCATCGAACCTCGATGCTGATCCTCATAAACAACCCTACGAATTACTTTCAGACCGTGAACTAAACGTGATGAAAATGATTGCCGGAGGAAAAACAGTATCAGAAATAGCCGTTGAATTGTCTTTGAGCGTGAATACCATAAGCACCTATCGAGCGCGGATTCTGGAAAAAATGAACTTGAAGAATAATTCAGAACTTACATATTATGTTATTTCGAATAACCTATTTTAGAAACATAAATTAATCCTATTAATTTCGAATGGATATTTGATGTTTTCTTTTCGATAATAATCAGAATAATGAATAAAAAGTAATTTAAACTTTGATCCATTGCAGTATAGACTTATTTTTTAGTACCATCTTTGCCAGAATTGTTAGCAGCTACCAGAGCATAGCTAATTCAATAATTCAAGCTGCATTTTCTGATATGCTGAAAAACAATACTCCGCATCTTAACAAAATAAAAATAAATTTTAATGAAGCAGCAACTTGCGCATGTAGCAATTGTAGTTGAAGACTATGATGAAGCCATCCATTTCTACACGAAGAAATTAAACTTTCAGCTTTTAGAAGATACAGCACTTAGTTCAACCAAAAGATGGGTTCTTGTAAGTCCTCCGGGGAGTCAGGGGTGTAGCCTTTTATTAGCGAAAGCAGTTGGAGAAGAGCAAAAATTAAGAATAGGAAATCAGACAGGTGGACGTGTTTTTTTATTCCTCCATACAGATGATCTTTACAGGGATTACAACTATATGAAAGAAAACGGTGTCTTATTTGTAAGGGAACCATCAGAAGAAACCTGGGGTACAGTAGCTGTTTTTTCCGACCTGTATGGAAATCTTTGGGATATAATAGAAAAAAAATCCTGAGTCACTAATTAATTGACAACACAAAACAATTTTTTCTTTTTAATTGTTATCCACATCCAACTTAACAGTACTTGATCAACAGAGAATATTTACACAAAGAATACAAAAATGACAAAAGAAAATTCAATTTAAACAGTTGGGAATGGCGTTTTTTTAGTCAACTTTCCTTACCTTCGGACCCTAGCACTATTCATATAAAATCAAGATTCTATGTCAGATAATAAACAAAAGAAACGCAAATTAACTACGGCTTCAGGTAAGCCCTTTGTTGAGAATGAAAACACAATGAGTGTTGGAGAACGAGGTCCGCTTCTATTGCAGGACTTTATTCTTCATGAAAAAATGGCTCACTTTAACAGGGAAAGAATTCCTGAGCGAGTAGTACATGCCAAAGGATCAGGCGCGTTTGGTACATTTAAAGTTACTCACGATATTTCTAAATATACCCGGGCAAAAATATTTAACAAAATTGGGAAAGAAACTAAAATGTTTCTTCGTTTCAGTACAGTAGGTGGAGAAAAAGGCAGCGCCGATACAGAAAGAGATCCTCGCGGGTTTGCCATGAAATACTATACAGAAGATGGCAATTGGGATTTAGTAGGAAATAACACGCCCGTCTTTTTTATTAAAGATCCGAAGAAGTTTGGGGATTTTATTCACACACAAAAACGTGATCCAAGAAATAACTGTAAAAGTCCTACAATGATGTGGGATTTCTGGAGTCTGAATCCGGAAAGTCTTCATCAAGTCATGATTTTAATGAGCGACAGAGGGACTCCATTCGGATTCAGACACATGAACGGCTATGGAAGTCATACTTTTTCACTCATCAACAAAAATGATGAAATCGTTTATGTAAAATTCCACTGTAAAACCAAACAAGGAATAAAGAATTTCACTGATAGTGAAGCAGCAGAAATGAAAGGAAAAGATTCAGACTTTGCACAACGCGATCTTGTGAATGCAATTGACAATAAGGACTTTCCGAAATGGCTCATGAAAATACAAGTAATGACTCAGGAAGAGGCGAAAAAATTTGAGTTTAATCCATTTGACCTGACGAAAATCTGGCCACATGCTAGTTTCCCACTTATTGATGTTGGAGAAATTGAACTTAATCAAGTGCCGAAAAATTATTTTGCTGAAGTAGAACAATCAGCTTTTGCTCCTGCTCATGTTGTAGATGGAGTCGGATACTCGCCAGACAAAATGTTACAGGGTCGATTACTTTCTTACCCTGATGCACATCGTCATCGCTTGGGAGTTAACTATGAACAAATACCAGTAAATAAATGTCCTTATATGGTATCAAATTATGAGCGTGATGGCCAAATGCGTGTTGACGGAAACGGAGAAAGCGACCCTAATTATTTTCCAAATAGCTTCGACGATATCTATGTTGATGAAAAATACAAAGAGCCTGTAATGCAACTTGAAAGTACAACAGCAGGATGGTTCGATCGCAATGGCAAGGGAGAAGACGACCATTTTACTCAACCCGGATGGTTGTTTAATAAAGTCATGAACGATTACGACAGACATAACCTTGTATCAAATATTGTTGGGGCAATGAGTGGAATCAGTGGACCTAAAAAAGATATAATTATTAATCGTCAGCTATGTCATTTCTTCAGAGCTGATGTAAAACTTGGAACGGCAATAGCTAAAGGTCTCAATGTAGATGTAGACGCAGTAATGGCAAGCATGAAGCATGATCAAGTAATTTCATAAATAAAATGAGGGGGGAATTCAAACTCTCTCCTCCTATTTTAGATAATTAATGAAAGAGACCACAGAAGCAAAGGAAAAAAATTCAAAATCTTTTTTAAAAAAAATAGGAATCGCAGGGTTTCTTTTTTTTCTGTTAAAAGGTCTAGCTTGGTTGGTCTTCGGATTCTGGTTAATTAACTAAATTTAAATAAAGAAAATATTATTTATAATTCAATAAATTTAAACACTTATGAAATCAATTAAATGCTGCACGCTTCTTATTGTACTTATTGTTTTTTTTACAGGAACATATTCTGTAAACGCTCAGGAAAAAAAATCAAATTTATCCTCATGGTCTGAATTAAAAAGTTTCCACATGGTAATCGCACAAACATTTCATCCTGCTGAAGAGGGAAATTTAAAGCCGATTAGAGAACGTTCTGACGAGCTGTATAATAAAGCTTTAATTCTTGAATCATCAAAAGTTCCTTCTGATTTTAATAAACCTGAAATATTAAGAGCTAGAAAAGAATTATCAGAACTTACCAAGGATCTCGATGATCTTATTAAGAAAAATGAAAGCGATGAAGAAGTAATGAAGTCTTTAACTTCCGTTCATGATTCATTTCATAAAATTGTCGGACTATGCAGCAAGGATAATGAGGAGCATCACGAAAAATCTAAGGAAAAAACAAAAGAATAAATAATTTCAGTTGAAACTGACATCATATTAATTAATTAAAAATCTCCCATTTGGGAGATTTTTTTTGACATGTATTTCAGAATACGGAGCTTCTATTGTAGTTCAAACAACCACGATTTAAATATACAATATATGACAATCTAAACATTGTATACTCTATTCATTTTTATGACAAAACAGTATTAATTTGTTTAATAAGACTAAATAAACATCGTGAAGGTACTTATTGTTGAAGATTCCTCATTGCTTCTTGAAAGAATCGATGCCATTTTATCTGAGATAAAGTGCATTTCTGAAATTTCGAAGACTAGTAATGGATTAGATGTAGTTAAACTTCATATTGAAAAAAATCATGATGTCATTATTCTGGATATAAATTTACCAGATGCTAGTGGAATTTCCATATTAAAAGAAATCAAATCATTCTCAAAAGCAAAGGTGATAATGCTAACAAACTATTCAGATCCACAGTATAGAGAGATTTGTGCCAATCTGGGTGCGGATCATTTTTTAGATAAATCTACTGAATTTGAAAAAATTCCAACAATATTAAAAGATTTTTGCATATAACCCGGAAATTGTCATTGTTATACTTACAAATCATGGAAATAATTTGTGACATGAATTTCAAGATGACGACTATTTCCAAGCCCTTTTCGATTTGCGTTCTTTGAATCAGAATTAGTGTGGTAATATTTTTAGTGCGATATTTTTTACAAAGAAATTATTAACCTGTTTAAGTGTTAGGGTGAAAAGTGGGTTTCGTGTGTGTGCCCACTGTGAGAATGAGTTCAAATAGCCTCATCCGCAAGGGTGGGGTAATTGAACATTCTATTTTAAATATGAACCAACCTGAAATATATAAATATAAAAGTGCGATGATAATCGACGATTCTGAAGTCGATCAATACATCACTTCACGTATTTTAAAAGCGTCTTTGCTAGTAGAAAAAATTCTGATACAATCAAATGTACCTGACGCACTTAAATCTCTAAATGATTTAATTTCTAAATCCCAATTTCCGGAATTAATTTTTTTGGATATTCAAATGCCTCAGTTTTCCGGATTTGACTTTCTTGAAGGATTTAAGAAATTAGATAAAGCATTCACTTCTAATTGTTTGATTTTTATGCTCACTGCATCGAATGATCCAAAGGAACATAATCGTGCAACTGAATCTCCTTATGTGAAAAAACTTCTTTTTAAGCCATTAACAATTGAAGCGTTTAGAATGCTTGACAAGGTGGCTGCTGCATGATAGCAAATAACTCTCTTACTATTTATCGTTTTCAAAATAAGGAATACTATCATCCGATATTATATCTTTCTGATGCCAGTATGCCAATGTAACTACGCGATCTTCTTTTGTCTTGAGTAGCCTCCCGAAAACTGCATTTATTACATTAAACCCAACATCGGTTACACCAACGGTAAATGTTGCTGGCGCATCTTGTGGTTCCGGATTTTCCGTAGCCGGAATTGTTTTTGGTGCAGGCGCAGCGGCTACTATAACTGTAAAACCATTAAGCTCAAGCAATGGTTTGATGAATGCGATTCTATCTTGAGTGACATTTTTTTCTACTACTGCGCATTTTATACCATCGATGTCTTCAAAAAGGTGATTTTGATTAATAGCCATATTATAAATTTTGTCCCATCGAATAAATATAATCATAAAACGAACCTACAAAACCGACTATTAAAATACCGGCAATGCAAACAATCATAGCCACCTTGTAAGAGTTTCCCGTTTGCATTGTTTCAATCGAGCCTCCTGTATCCATAAACATAGAACGAATGACTCTAAGATAATAGTAAAGAGAAACCATCATATTAAGAGCAGCAATAGAAATTAACCAGTAATTACCACGCGCCGCACCAGATGTCAGCAGAAATATTTTTCCGAAGAATCCTGCAGTAGGTGGAATACCGGCGAGAGAGAACAATGCTATGGCCAGCGTCCATGCCATTACAGGATTGGTTGCGGCAAGACCTTTATAATCGGATATTGTTTCTTTTCCAGTACGTTCACTAATCTGTGATACAACTGCGAATGCCGCCAGATTAGAAAAAATATAAATGACAATAAAATAAACAGACGATGACAATGCATCATGTGAGGGCCCTGATATTCCAATAAGTATAAAACCTACCTGAGTAATCGATGAGAAAGCAAGGAATCTTTTCATGTTTTGTTGCCGTATGGCAAACAGATTCCCCGTTATCATTGTAAGTATGCTTAAAACACAAACTAATAAATACCAACTGCTTTCTAGATTGTGAAATACCCTAAATAATATTTGATGCAGAACGAAGACCATTGCACCCTTGCTGATCACTGATAGAAAAGACGTAACCGCAATTGGCGAACCTTCATATACGTCAGCTGTCCAGAAATGAAACGGAACTACTGAAAGTTTAAATACTATTCCGGAAAAGAAGAATACAAAACCTATTATCAACAGACTTGAATATCCTGCTATTGAAATTTCACTGTAATCAAGTGAACCGGAAGCTCCATAGAGAAATGAAATGCCAAGTAACATAATACAGGAAGAAAACGCAGACGAGAAAATCATTTTCATAGCCGCTTCACTTGACCTTCTTTCGTCGTGATTAAAATTACACAGAGCTGCAATTGGAATCGCAGACATCTCTATAGCCAGATAAAACATCAAAAGATTCGACGATGAAACCATCAGGAACATTCCAAGCAATGCTGAAATCATCAGCATATAAAATTCGGGAAGGTGTCTTTGTTTCTGTAACCATCCAGACGAGGATAGACAGATTAAAAGCGTTCCGGTATTGAGTATGTTTTTCTCGAATGCAAGCAGTGGACTATTCATAAACATTCCACTAAACAAAATGCCTTCGCCATTACCAAACCATCCCACGATACAGTTAATCAGAAACAGACAGTTAAATAATCTGATCGTATTTATATTTTCACTGTCCGCTGAAATTCTTACAACAAGAAGTAATGCAAGCATCAGTGCAAGCATCAGTTCATGTTTCATCAGGATTATTATTTCCATAGCTCTTTCTTATTGCAACATCCGTTGAATGTTAATCATCATATTTCCAGTTGAAGGACTGATAAGGTTATTAACAGCGAACGGCAAAACGCCCATAATTACAATACAGGCAATTAATGCGACTGCGCTTAATCGCTCATTCCAGGAAGCATCCTTTAACGAATGATAATCTTTGTTTACAACAGGCCCCATCAACGAACTACCTGCAGCCCGTAAAATATATACAGCAGTCACGACGATAGACATACAAGCAATAACTGTTGCGACACGATAAAATGTTTCTACACGCTGCCATGATCCAATGAAAATATTCATCTCTGCCACGAATCCACTAAAGCCGGGTAATCCAAGAGAACAGAGACCCGCTATAAAGAATATAGTACTGATAAATGGCATCATTTTCATCAGACCACCCAATTGACTTACCTGCCTTGTATGTGTTCGTTCGTAAATCATTCCGATGACGGCGAAGAAAAGTGCAGTCATCAATCCATGTGATACCATCTGCAATACGGCTCCGTGTATGGAAGCAGTTGTCAGCATGCCAATTCCGAGCAAAACAAATCCACAATGACTGACAGAACTATATGCATTCATATATTTCAGATCTGTCTGCATCATCGTTGCGAAGGCACCATAAATTATTGCAATAGTAGCTAATGCAACTATTATCCCGCTGTAGTAATGTGCAGCTTCCGGCATTAACCAGGCGGCCACTCGAAGACAACCATATCCACCAAGTTTCATCGATATTCCGGCGAGAAACATCGATGCTGCAGTAGGTGCAGAAGAGTGACCGTCAGGAACCCATGTATGAAAAGGAAAGATTGCCGTGAAAACACCAAATCCGATGAACATTAAAGGGAAAAATATTTTTTGAATTTCAAATGGAATGTGCTGCAAACTTAGTTGCGTAATATCGAATGTGGGTATTCCGTTGGTTGAATTAAAATAAATACCGAGTAATCCAACAAGAACTAATGCCGAGCCACCCATAAGCATTAATGCAAGCTTATTTGCACTATACTCTTTTTTTCCGCTTCCCCAGATACCGATGAGTAAGTATTTTGGAATAACTGCTACCTCCAGAAAAAAGAACATGCAGAACAAATCGAGAGAGATAAAGAAGCCATAGGCCCCTGCACTTAATATGACTAACAGAAAGAAAAATTCTTTTCTCATCTTCTCCATCTTCCACGAAACAAGAACTCCTGCAAATACAACAACAGCGGTAAGCATAATCATGGCCATTGAAATTCCATCAACGCCTGTATGATAGTTAATATGTAAATGAGTAAACCATTTATAATTTGATTCAAAAAGAAAGGAAGATATTGTATCTGCACTTCGCTGCTGCATGTATTCGAATAGCAGGAATACAGAATAAATCAGCTGAACAGTCGCTCCGGTAAGAGCAATTAGTGCCGCTGATTTTTTTCCGGCAAGCAGAATAACCAAAGCGGTTAAAACAGGTATGATGATCAGAAGTTCGAGCATCGTTGATTATGAAATTGAAAACATATATATTAATATAATAGCTGCAGCAATTGTTCCACTGAGCATCCATGCGGCATATGATTGCATCTTTCCGGACTGTGCTCCGCTTGTCGAAAATGATAACACTTCTGTTGCTTTCGCAAGCATATTCATAAATCCGTCGACGATATGATTATCAATCCATGCAGCAGGAACAGCAATCAGCCGGAAGATTATTCTTTTGGTGATAAATAAATAGATTTCATCGATATAAAATTTCTGTTTTGCCGAAGTATAAATGACACCGAATCTGCCAGACCATCGTTCTGCCCTGCCCTGCTCTTTGAAGAACAGGAATGTTGCCAGAAAAATCCCGGCTAGTGATAATGAAACCGGAAGTAATGAGAAAGATAAATCCACATGAGACTCGAGTGGAATTCCGTCGGAGCTTATTAATTTCCCAAATGGAATAAATCCTGCGGCGAATGCGCCGATGGCAAGAATGATTAATGGAAGCAATAACTTCCAGGTACCTTCACCATGATGATCATCATTGTGTTTCGGATTTCTCCTATAGAAAATTGAATAAAACAACCGGAACATATAGAAGGCAGTGAGACCCGATGTAAATACAGCTATCCAGAAAATAATTTTATTTGAATGGAATGCTGCCAGAAGAATTTCTTCCTTGCTAAAGAAGCCGGAGAATGGAGGAATTCCAGAAATAGCCAGACATGCAATTAGAAAAGCGATATGTGTGACAGGTAATTTTTTTCGCAATCCTCCCATATCTCCAAAATCATTGCTGTGTATGTAGTGGATTACTACGCCTGCACCAAGGAATAAAAGTGCTTTAAAGAACGCATGAGTAAAAAGATGAAACATCGATGCAGTATAACCGAGACCGTCCTCACCACCATACGATGAAACGCCTAACGCAAACATCATAAAGCCGATTTGCGACATAGTTGAATAAGCCAATATTCTTTTTATGTCAGTCTGCGTACAGGCAATAATGGCTGCAAATGCGGCTGAAATTATTCCCACCCAAGCGATAATATGAAGTGATTCCGGTGATGAGATTGCATAAACGGGAAACAATCTTGCAACCAGATATACACCGGCAACAACCATTGTTGCAGCATGGATGAGTGCTGAAACAGGCGTAGGTCCTTCCATCGCATCGGGCAACCAG
The DNA here is from genome assembly GCA_031427625.1 of Bacteroidota bacterium. Classification (GTDB taxonomy): domain Bacteria; phylum Bacteroidota; class Bacteroidia; order AKYH767-A; family 2013-40CM-41-45; genus JADKIH01. The sequence goes on along the minus strand of JANPNV010000071.1, from coordinate 20,714 downwards.
ATGTGTAGCGGGAACATTGCGGACTTCCCTGCACCCCCGGCAAATACAAGCATGAGCCCCCATGTCAGAGCTGATATACCCATGAAAGATGCAGTTAACGCCGCCTGTAAATGAGGTGAAGATGCATCCGTGTAGCGTTCGATTAGCGTATTAAAATCAAGCGTGCCGGAGAAATATGAAAGTACAAGTATGCCTGTAAGGAATCCGAGATCGGCAAAGCGTGTAACAATGAAAGCCTTCTTCGAAGCGGCAACCGCCGATGGCTTGTCATAATAAAATCCAATGAGAAGGAAACTGCTTACGCCTACGAGCTCCCAGAAAATGTATGTTTGAAAGATATTCGTTGATACAACAAGTCCAAGCATGGAGAATGTGAAAAGTGATAAGAAAGAGAAGTAAGTCGTATATCTTTCTTCTCCTTTCATATAAGTCATGCTGTAGAGATGAACCATGAACGAAACTACGGTTACTACGACGAGCATCATAACTGAAATCGGATCGAGAAGGATTCCCATGTTAATGCTGAGGTCTGGCGTAAATCGCATCCACTCCACTTCAAATGGAATTCTTTGGATGTATTTTCCATTTATCATTCCTTCTACAAAGAAATACTGATATGCGGTAACAATAGATAATATTGCTGCAACGAATAGCGAAAAAGTACCGGTTATTCCGGCATATTCCTTGAAATACTTTCTTCCAAACATTCCTGTTAACAGGAAGCTTGCAAAAGGAATAATTAAAATCAAAAGTGGGTACAAAGGATTCAAATTGTTTCTTTTTTACAACTTCATTTCGTCAGCATCTTCCACGTCGATCGACTTGTAAGATCTATATAAATGTATGATGATAGCTATGACCATGGCAGCTTCTGCGGCTGCAATAGCAATAATAAATAAGGAGAAGAATAATCCATCCGTCTTGCCCGGATAAAGATATTTGTTGAAGACGACGAAATTTATGTTAACACTATTCAGGATTAATTCGATCGACATGAGCATTGTGATCAGATTTCTCCTTGTAAAAAAACCATAGACACCTATGAAAAACAAGGCCGTGCTTAAGACAATAAAGTGCGTAACTGGAATCTGGCTCATGACTTCTCAGGATTTTTTTTCAATGCGATGGCAATACAACCGATCATGGCTGCAAGAAGTAAAACACTTACTGCTTCAAAAGGTAATGCGAATCCATTATCGCCTGTGTTTAGCATGTTCCTTCCGATTACGGATATCCCTGCATCAAAATCCTGCGATGAACGAATGAATACATTGCGAGATAAAACATAGCAGACGGTTAAAAATCCTGACAATGCCAGAAATGCGCTGACAATTTTCCTCCAACCGATAGCAGCAGGAAGGTCTGCACCCGTATGTTCTGTGAGGAATATTGAAAAGATAATCAAGACAACAATACCTCCGATGTAAACAATGATTTGCACAGCTGCAAGAAACTGAAGGTCGAGCCAGAAGTAAAGTGCAGCAATACCTGTGAGCGAAAATAACAGCCAAACAGCGCTTCGGAATATTTTTCGTGAAGCAATAGCCATGAATCCTCCAATAAGAATGAAGGCTGAGATAACATAAAACATAACGATTGATGTCATTCAACTCCCTCCATAAGTTTTGATCCGGGTTTATTTAATGTCTTTGTAAGTTTCGAGCGGTCGAATACGCTATGTTCAAATGTCTGAGCCATTTTAATGGCATCGGTCGGACAAGCCACGATGCATAAGTTACACATCGTACATAATTCTAGATGATATATAAAAGTATCCAACGCTTTCTTCTTTTTCCCTTCAGGAGTGATGTCAAATTTGGTAATGATCTTTATCGTTGCATTCGGACAAGCCAGTTCGCAGGCCGTGCAACCAGTACAACGGTGCTCATTCGATTCATTATGGGGCATGACAACTTCTCCCTTAAATCGTTCGGGCAGATTTAATGTATCTCTGTTCTCCGGATAATTCTGTGTGATAATTTCTTTATGGTGGGTAAAATAATATCCCGTCCGCCTCATTCCCTTCAACAGCGAAGTAACCGCAGTGTATATATCCTTGAAATATGTAGATAAAAAAGACATGTTATTGAAGAGGGAATATTAAATATTGAAGATTATCATTACTACTTTTCTAATTTGCCTGACTTAAATTATTCTTGGCTCTTTATTCTTGGTTCTTGGCTCTTTGTTCTTGGCTCTTTATTCTTTATTCTTGGCTCTTGGCTCTTTATTCTTGGTTCATGGCTCTTTATTCTTGGTTCTTTATTCTTGGTTCTTGGCTCTTTATTCTTGGCTCTCTTTTGATTTTAAAAATGCCATCCCATTATTGCGATTACCGTCATCAGTAGAAGATTAAACAAACTTATTGGCAGAAGATATTTCCATTCCAAGTTTAGTAGCTGATCTATGCGAAGTCTGGGGAATGTCCACCGAAACCACATGATTACAAAGATCAGGAAAAATGTTTTCCCGAAAAACCATATGGACGAAGGTATATAATCCATGATATGATTGAAATCCTTCCAGCCACCAATATGAAAGGGCATCCAGCCGCCAAGATAAAGCGTGGCACCTATAGCACAAACAATAAAAATGTTTACGTATTCAGCGAGGAAGAACAGGGCAAAACGCATTCCGGAGTATTCAGTATGGAATCCGGCAGTAAGTTCAGATTCAGCTTCTGCCATGTCGAATGGTGCGCGATTTGTCTCTGCGGTAACAGCAATAATAAAGATGACAAAAGAAATCAATGCCGGAATGTGACCTTTAAAAATCCACCATCCGTTTTCCTGACTGGCAATAATCTGAGAAATCTGTAAGCTACCAGTCAGAACAATTATACTGAGTATTGCGAGGCTGGCCGAAAGTTCATAGCTGACAATCTGTGCTCCGCTTCGCATGGCGCCAAGAAGTGAATATTTATTATTGCTCGACCAGCCGGCCATTAGGATACCTATGACTGAAATAGATGACACAGCAGTAATGTATAAGATGCCTATGTTTAGATCCCATATCTGAAAATTACGGGCGAAAGGTATTGGAGCCATCAGCAACATTGCACCGATCATAACAATAAATGGGGCGAGGTTGAACAGGAACTTATCAGCTCCGTCAGGGGTTAGTCCTTCTTTTACGAGAAGCTTTATTGTGTCTGCAAGAGTTTGTGCAGTGCCATGGAATCCTACACGATTGGGCCCGATCCTGATTTGCATATATGCAGAGACCTTCCTCTCCATAAAAACCAAAACTAGTCCGAGTACTGCAAAAAGTGTAAGAACGAAAATGCCGACAATTACAAATTGCGTAATGAGTACGAGTATCGGCGGCATATTATTATTCAGAAAAATCTGAAAGGACGTAGATATTTTTTCGAAGCTCAGCATTATCTGTCTATGTCGGGGATTACGAGATCGAGTGAACCCATGATTGCAACGAGGTCGCCGATTTTATATCCGCGAGCCATATGATCGAGGGCCGACAAATTAGCAAAACCAGGGGAGCGAAATTTTATTCTGTAAGGTGTAGAGCCGCCTTCACTAACGATATACACTCCGAAGTCACCACGTGCTGTTTCGACACGTGAATAGAATTCTCCCTTCGGTAATTTTAATACGGCTTTAGTCTTAGTCTGAAATTCTCCTTCAGGAATATTATCGATAAGTTGATTGAGGATAGAAACAGATTCGTTCATCTCCTTCATTCGCACAAGATAACGCGCAAAGCAGTCTCCCGAATTTTCCAAAGCCTCTGAGAAATTTACTTGTGAATAAATTTCATAGGGATGGCGTTTTCTGATATCGCAGGAAACTCCGGCAGCTCGGGCAACTGGTCCTGAACAGCCATAGGAAATAGCATCTTCTTTTGATATTATTCCTACACCCTTCATTCTGTTTTGGAAGATAACATTGTTTGTTACCATCTCATCGTATTCGGAAATTTTACTGGCAAAGAATGAAAGAAATTCCTTTATCCGCGAAACAAACTCAGGATGGATATCATACATGACACCACCCGGAACGATGTAATTCATCGTCAGTCTGGCCCCGCAGGTTTGCTCCATTATGTCATTAATCATTTCACGCTCGCGAAAGGCATGGAAGAAGGGTGTGATAGCACCGATATCCATGGCCATTGCACCCCACCAAAGCTGATGTGACGCCAGTCTGGTAAGTTCGTCAAGAAGAACTCGAATATATTGAGCCCGCTGCGGCACCTCAATCTGAAGTCCTTTCTCGACTACTAATGAACAGCCGTGATTGTTAATATGCGAGGAGAGATAGTCCATCCGTGAAGTCACATAGATAAACTGTCTGTAGCTTAGACTTTCGCACATCTTCTCGATGCTACGGTGAATATATCCCAGATGAGGCTCAACTTTTTTTACAGTTTCACCATTTAATGTAACGACCAAATGCAGCACTCCATGTGTAGATGGGTGTTGGGGGCCTATATTAATTACGAGATCGCCGGTGTCTGTTGTAATTACGTCCTTCACTGTATTTGGATAGCAAATTTAATATGCTGTAACGATTGAATTTATTACGTTGCAAAATACATTAAAGAACTTAATCAGCAAGAGTCCTAAAAATATTCTGAACCTATTTATTAAACAAATTCAGATCATTTTCCGGTGCTGAAAAATTCATCATTTTAAGCCAGTTTACTTAACATACTAAATTAAGCAACATTGCGAAATAAATTATGACAAGAAAGGTTTTCGGTAGTAGAATTGAAGCGTATATTCTTATTATTTGTTCCGCCGTGAAGCAATAATTATTAAACTTGTTAAAGGAGATATGACTATTTCAAAAAGCCAAAATATCCGGGGTTAGCAAAATTCACTACTGTTTCAGCGATAACTTCATCGCGGATCTTTAATTGAATCAGCATAGAAATCTCCTCCTTTAAATCCAGTGCCGGATAATTAACGTATTGCAAGTACCCGGAATGCACATCAATATCCAGAGGAAGTTTTATTTCAACAGAATTATCTCTGCTCAAACTCCTGCAATAAATAAAACAACTGTCATTTAAACCAGAATGAAGTATTTTACCCGAATCATTCTTAATCAGAACTGGTAAAAAATACCTGTTATAAAAAGACCGGATAAGTTTATCATTGACTTGAACAGATATCTTTCCTTTGAAATTTTCACTTTTCATAACTGAACTGTCACTGGTATTTAGTGAAACATATTTCCCATTTTTTATTTTGAAATATTTCGTCATCGAATTATCCTTTCGAATTTCCCATCTACGAAACATAAAATCCTGATTTGTTAATGTTATTGTCTTATCCAACTCATCCCAGTCTTCATCCGTAGTAATACTTACGGTAGAATCAGGACTGTTGATTGAAGAAATTAATATTGACTCCATCGGGTATGACCAATTTAATGCCCATTTTCCAATTTCTGAATTCTCAAGACGGACAATACACTTGGATATACCAACATTATGTGCAGACGATATAATATTTTCCATTTGTCCGATTCGCATGTTTAGATACCTCCCCTGTTTCGCAATAATCTGAATCCGGTTAATTATTACAATGCAAAACGTTAACATGATAATATTTTTCCATTTTCGATTCATCAACATCCATACCTCAGTAATAAAGGTTAGTGAGATTAGTAGTACCAGCGGACTATAAAGCATTTCGCTATATCGTCCAAAATCACGGGCATAATTTGTCGCATTAATTAAGGCGATAAGACCAATCACAGTTATACCAAAAAAACCGAGAAGGGAAAACGACTTTCTTTTAAAAAGGTTTACAACGATTAATACAGCCATTACTATCAATTCGGGAAAATACTCAGTGAATAACTGCCATATTCCCTGAAGATAATCGCGTTTCAACAGGTTTTGATAAAGTTGATTTTGATTAAAATCAAGCATGAAATTTATCTTTCCGCTTTCATATGCACCGAGCATGATTGATTTGAAAACCAGAGTTGCGATAACCAAAATAAAAAACAGAAGATGCCTTTTTTTATTGTAACCTGATCTAAAGATATCATAGGTCAAAATATAAATAAAGAGTATAATATTTTCAGGATGACTAGTCAGAACGAGAATTTCCAGAAGAACTATGATAAACCAATTTATAGAAGATAAATGTTTTTGTTTCAACATTACATAGAATAACACAAGAAAAGCAGCACCATAACAGATTTCATACATCGGACTAAAAAAAAGCCAGATCGTTCCGATTGTCTGGAGAATAATTAACAAAATCGCAGCGCTCTCGTCATTATACCTATACAGAACAATTAAAAAAATGCCATAGAAAAACAATACATGGCCAATCGAATAAAATATTAGTATTGTTTTTAATCCTCCTCCGAAAATTAATGCTATGAGAGGAAATAATTCGGCGAAGGCCAATACGTATCGCTGGAGTTGGACAAAGAAAAATCCGGAATCAATTGTATGCGCAATATAGTAGGCAGAATCAGAATACAATCTTTCTTTAAAGAATAAGAAAGCCATTGCAAATAATGCAACAAAAAAACTGTGGAATACGATTATTTTCCACTTCTCAATCTTTGTATCGACAACTTCCGGTATCATAATATCGTAAATAATTCTCCGTTAAAAGTGGAAATTATACTGTCGATAATTTTGTGATGTATGCTAAAAAAAATCCGAAGCAAATAATCAGCAACTAGATCCCCAGCACCACTCTTGATTCTCGTGTCTTTTGCCTTGGTTCTTGACTCTTTGTTTTTGGTTCTTGGTTCTTGGTTCTTTGCTCTTGATTCTTGATTCTTGGTTCTTGGTTCTTGATTCTTGATTCTCGGTTCTTGATTCTCGATTCTTGATTCTTGATTCTTGGTTCTTGGTTCTTGATTCTTTGCTCTTGATTCTTGATTCTTGGTTCTTGATTCTTTGCTCTTGGTTCTTTGCTCTTGGTTCTTGGTTCTTTGTTCTTGGTTCTTTGAGCTTCCTTATAGTTTAATCATATTGACAGCGTCTTCGTAATCTTTCCGAAGCGGCCAACCGACCCAATCGTCAGTTAAAAATAATCGTCGCAAGTCCGGGTGGTTATTAAATTTTATTCCGAAGAGATCGTAGGCTTCACGCTCGTTCAATTCAGCGGTACGCCATATTGATGAAACAGAATCGATAAATGGATTATCCCTGTCATCAATCTTCGCTTTCACTACGACTATAAAATTATGTTTTGCTGATTCAAGGTGGTAAACCATTGACAGATGTGTTTTCCAATCAACAGCCGTTATACAAAACAGATTATCAAAAAGTAATTCATCGTTATTCCTTAATTCCAAAGCAACTGATAACCATTTTTCAGAACTGATAAGCACATTTAGCCATTGTCCACCTTCTTCGAATGAAGCGTCGGGAACAATAGCAGAAATTCTTTCTTTTAGTATTTCGTTGGTCATCATAGTACAGCCTTCAATTACTCATGTTTCAATAACTAATAATCACATCAGCCGCCAGCCTTAATTTTCTCTTGCAGCGATATCAATGCATGCAATAAAGCTTCAGGTCTGGGAGGACAACCAGCTACATAAACATCGACAGGTATCACATGGTCGGCGCCTTTTACTACAGAATAGGTATTGTAGAAAAACGGTCCGCCCGAAGTGGCGCATGCCCCCATTGCAATAACATATTTCGGATCGGGCATTTGGTCGTAGAGGCGTTTAAGTACCGGTCCCATTTTATTCACGATTGTTCCGGCGATGATAATAACATCAGCCTGACGAGGAGTCGCTCGTGCTACTTCGAAACCAAACCTCGACCAGTCGTATTTGGCTGAAGCCGTACTCATCATTTCGATAGCGCAACAACTTGTTCCGAAAACGAGTGGCCAAAGTGAATTCGCTCGTGCCCAGTTAATAACCTCGTCGAGTTTGCTGATAAGAATTCCTCCGCCGGGAGTAGGATGAACTTCTCCGGGAAAAGTTTTGCGTGGATCTTCTTTTACATCCATTTTAATGCGCCTTTTTTATGTGCATACAGAAACCCTAAAAACAAGATGAACATGAATATTACGATTTCTATCAAAGCAGGCATTCCGATTTCTTTGACAACAACTGCCCATGGATAAAGGAATACTAATTCTACATCAAAGATAAGAAACAAGAGGGCAAACAAGTAGTATCCGACATTAAACTGTATCCATGACTGGCCAATTGTTGGGACACCACATTCATATGGAAGTCCTTTCTGTGCATTTTTTGAACGCTTTGATAGGACATTCGATAAAAGTATTCCACCGGCAGCGAAGGTAATGCCGCACATGATGAGTAGTATTAATGCTCCTGGTCCCATAGTTTCTTAAAAATCAAACGTACTAATTGTTTTTTAAATTTCAGTAGATAATGATGGCATGTTTTTGACAGACTTCCGAATTACTAAGGTCTCAAATCTGTTATGAATTGTGAATTGGATTATTGATCACCATAAAACAGTCACATCTATTATCTTGTTAGGACGATGTAATCATTGATGAGAGTCTGGAGAAACTGCTTTTCTTTCCCTGCTTCTGGTTGAATTTTCAACCGCTGACAAAGAATTTCAGTCAGTTCGTCTATGTGTCTCAAATGCGACTTATTAGGATATTTTTTTGCCTCATCAATGGCGTTTTTAATGAGAACCATTTCCTCTTCCGACATTATCACAACCTGTGTATAGGTTGGAGTGTAATCATCGAGAGACTTCAGTTTTTCAATTTGGTCTAGCTTAGGACTTGATAAGGGCTTTATTCGAATGACAGCTGTATTAGCCACAATATCACCCAGCCGCTGCGAGCGGTTTGTCGAGGAGATAAGAAACATTGCAACGACTCCTGCCGAAAGGTAAATATCGACCAGACGAAAAACCCAACGAGCAAGATAATCGCTCATTCTTATCTCATTACCATTGATCTTGACCACCTTAAGACCCATTACCTTTTTTCCCCATGATTGTCCATTGCCAAAATATTCAGACGCCAGTGAATAAAACACAGCAATCGGAGTAACTGCGAATAAATAGGCATATGGGACATATCTTTCGGGTAAAACCGGGTAGAGGAAAAAGGATATAACAAATGCAGAGCCAGTAATAATTAAAATATCAAGAAGGAATGCAAAAATCCGCTCACTCAATTCACCGAGATTGTATTCAATGGTGACATTCTGAGCGGTAAGAATTTCAAGTGTCCTCATTCCTGTTTTGATTGATGATTTTGTATACTTTTAACTTTTTCAATTTATGCGCGAGAGAAATTTTATTGCACAAAATAAGAATAAATGGAAAGAACTGGAAAGCCAACTTCAGGAAAAGAAGAAGGACCCAGACAAACTAAGTAAACTTTTCATTCAAGTAACAGACGACCTTTCTTATGCACGTACTTTTTATCCGAGCCGCTTTGTACGTGTATACCTGAATAGTATCGCTCAAAAACTGTTTTACACACTATACCGGAACCAGAGAACAGGACTAAAACGATTTGTATTCTTCTGGAAAGAAGATTTACCACGGTTAATTTATGATGCTCGCAAAGCTTTGCTGTTCAGTTTTGTATTTTTCCTGATCGCAATTTCCATTGGAGTAGTCTCGTCAGCATATGATCCTGAATTTACAACTGTAATTCTTGGGCAAGATTATGTTGAAATGACAAAGGAGAATATTGAAAAAGGAGATCCGATGGCTGTATACAAAAAAGCCAATGAGATGGATATGTTTTTAGGTATAACACTTAACAACCTCTGGGTTTCATTTCTCACATTCATCACAGGAATAATTTATTGCATTGGAAGTATTGGCGTGCTTTTGTACAATGGAATAATGATCGGTGTGTTCCAATATTTTTTTTATAAACAGCAACTGCTGATGACTTCCATGATGACGATCTGGCTTCATGGAACATTGGAGATCTCAGGAATTATCATAGCGTCGGCCGGAGGGATAACTATGGGCAGCGGACTGCTATTCCCCGGAACACATTCCAGAACCCAATCTTTTTTTCTGAGTGCACGAAGAGGAATAAAAATACTCATGGGAATTGTACCGATTATAATCATAGCCGGATTAATTGAAAGCTACCTTACTAGACATACCGGTGCACCAGTAATAATAAAAGCTATCCTGATTTTTCTCTCTCTGTTTTTTATTTTCTTTTATTTCGTCTGGTATCCGTACAGAAAGAGTAAGGAGCCAGTTCCTGAACAGCCATATGAAAACGGATTAGTTTCATCAGAGGAAATAACATACGATTTTTCCTCAATTCATTCTAATGGCACTATATTCTCCGAGATATTTTCACTCTATAAAAAATCGGCCCGCTCTATAATTGGCCTTTCTTTTCTTTTTGCAATTATTGCTGCCATCACGGGATTCATCCTTTGCAAGGAAAGCATCATAAATACAAATAAATTAATAATACTTGCAAAAGTTTTCAATTACAATGAGAATATAGGATTTTACTTTTTAAATACCACTCTGTTTAGTCTATATGTTTATTCCCTTTTGAAAATAATTGCAAAAAAAGTTGACAACAATTTCAAAGCAGGGTTAAAAGTTTTTGGACGAATTGTTTTCTTTTCTGCTTTTATTAATTCCTTCTTCTTCCTAAGTGGCTGGCTTTCTATTGCATTGTATCTTTTGATTGGCCCATTCTACATTCATTGGATGAATGTTAGTTTCATTGAAAAGGGTAGTATAATAAAAACTTTTAATCGTTCGGTTACACTTGTAGATTCTTCTGTTGGAAAAGCTTTAGGATTCTTTTTTATCTTACTTCTATCTGCAATTCTACTTTTCCTGTTGATAGACTCGCCCTTACTTGCATTTTATAAAAATATTTTGCAGTGGAATTTTTCATTCAGTGGCATTACGTTGCAAGTGATTGACATTATGCTTGGTTTTTTTATGCCTTATATCTCTGCTTTCCTTGTATTTCCATTAATTATTTTCGGAAACTTTCTTGAATACTTTACACTATCAGAAATTCATGAAGGAAATGGTTTAATAAAAAGAATCAGATCGTTAAGAAAATCAATATGACGATGAAAAAATTAATTGTGTTATTAACTATTCTCCTTTCATCTCCAAAATATTCAACTGCAGAGATTATTGTTGACACAACACCACCCTATGCCAAACAATTTCAAGCTAATGACTGGGAAAGACTGACTAAAGACTTGAACTATCCGGGAACGCAGCCCTATGAAAATCCTGCAGAGAAAAAACTACTTCCTGTAAAACAGTTTCCATGGGTGAAGTATGTCGTATACATAATTATTTCAGGCCTTCTTGTATTCGTATTAATTCGTCTCTTCCGAACCAAAAAATTACCGGAAAAGAAATTGCCGGAACGAATAATAATAGAGGAAATAGCTGCAGAAGATTTTAAGCCTGAAGCGCCTTATGAAAAATATGTAGATGACGCACTGGAAGGTGGTGATTTCAGGAGCGCTATACGTTTCAGCTTTCTGATTGCCATCCGTGATCTTTCTTCAAAAAAATTAATTTATCAATCAAAAGACAAAACAAATTTCGAATACAGATTGGAGCTTTCATTGCATCCTGTTTCAGAGTTCTTCAATGATATTACTAAAATTTTCGAACGAACATGGTATGGTGATATCCAAGCAGACAACAATGACTACTCAGCATTCCGGGATAAATTCTTGCATTTTCAATCACAATTAAACAGTCATTAAAGGTATGTCATCGGCTACTAAAACTTTTTTGATTACTTCCCTTTCGGTAATTTCTGTGATTGCAGTAATTATATATTACCTTGAACACAGACTCAACTGGTCGGAAAATTACCGAATGGAAAGTAAGAATCCCTATGGAACTCAGGTTATTTTTACACTCCTTAAAGAGAATCATCCCGACAATTTTCACTTAATTAAGGAAAGTACCGATATCCAACTTAAAGATTTTCGCTCGGTGAATATGAATTATGTATTTATTGGAAGTAATTATAATCCCGATGATCAGGAAATTAATGATCTGCTTTTTTTTATTGGTCGTGGAAACAATGCCTTTATATCGGCTAATTCTTTACCTCAATATCTAACTGATTTATTCATAGGTGAAAATTGCAAAGACGAATTTCCGTTAACAAACTTTTCCGATACTGTCAATGAACTAGAATTATACGGCAAATTAAAAACGAACATTCATCCCAAATTAAAATACAACGACGATGAAATAAATTATAAATATTCTTGGAATTATTTTGATAGTCTTTCATTTTGCCGCGACAGTATACCTCTGGCAGTATTAGGGTCCTCTACCGGTGGTAAAATAAATTTTCTCAAACTATCCTATGGCCGAGGAAATTTATTTCTGCATACTACACCCATTTGTTTCACAAACTATTTTATTAAAAATAAAGACGTATTCGAATATGCCGGCAATGTATTCTCAGTCCTTCCTCCAGGCGAAGTCATTTGGGATGAACTAGCAAAGTCGCCAAAATATTCATATGTAAGTACCCGGAATTCTAAACCTATGCAGGGGCCTCTCATGTTTATCCTTTCGAAAGAAAGTCTGAGGTATGCCTGGTACATCTCGCTTATTTTACTTTTCCTCTATGTTATTTTTATTGGCAAACGTCGTCAGAGCGTAATACCGGTAATAGATCCCGTCAAAAACACTTCATTGGAATTTGTAAAAACTGTTGGTAAGTTGTATTATCTTGAAAAAGATCACAAATCGATTTGTATTCATAAAATGAAACATTTTCAGACATTTTTGAGGAATCGATATTTTATCTTAACTACGCAGTTGAATGATGATTTTGCAAAAAGAATCTCTATTGTTTCAGGAGTATCTTTCGAACTAATCAAAGAAATATTTTTACAATTTGCACTTATTGAAGTGCACGACAATTTAACTGATCAGGAAATAAATAAATTTCATCAATCACTAACAAGATTTTATAAAGAATGTAACTGACCTATGGAAGAGATAACTCAGGAATCATTTGCTGATGTAGAATTAGCAAAATTCAGCAGCGCAGTATACAGCGTGAAGCATGAAATTGGAAAAGTAATTGTCGGACAAGATGCTTCAATCGAACTGATGATTGCAGGTCTGCTCAGCGGCGGACATGTCCTACTCGAAGGAGTTCCGGGTATTGCTAAGACTCTAATGGCAAAACTTCTTGCCAAAAGTTTGTCAGTTAACTTCAGCCGTATTCAATTTACTCCTGATTTAATGCCTACCGATGTAACCGGTACAACTGTCTTTAACCTACAACGCTCTGAATTCACATTTAACAAAGGCCCGGTTTTTTCTAATTTCATTCTCATCGATGAGATTAATCGTGCCCCGGCGAAAACTCAGGCATCCTTGTTTGAAGTCATGGAAGAACGACAAATAACCGTCGACGGCCAGTCGCATAAAATGGATTTTCCCTTTTTCGTTATCGCTACTCAGAATCCAATCGAACAGGAAGGAACATATAAACTTCCGGAAGCACAGCTCGATCGGTTTATATTTAGAATAAGGATGGATTACCCGTCGCTTGCACAGGAGAAAATGATTCTCACTCGTTTCAGTGAAGATTTTAACCTGGCAGTTGCAAATGAAGTAGAGCCTGTTCTTTCAGCAAGTGAATTGAAAAAATTTCAATCGCTTGTTGAAAAAATCCACATTAAAGAAGAGCTGATCGATTATATAGCGAAAATTACACATGCTACCCGCAATCACGGATCCATTTTCCTCGGCGCTTCTCCTCGTGCATCGTTGGCAATCCTTCGTACATCAAAAGCGATGGCTGCATTGTCCGGTCGTTCATTTGTTATTCCTGACGATATACGTACTGTCGCACTTCCTGTATTAAACCATCGTATTCTTCTAACGCCAGAAAAAGAGATGGAAGGTATAACTGCAGATATAGTGATCAACGAGATAACACAGACAATCGAAGTCCCACGCTAATAATGATTTTCAAAAATCTTTTCCTTCCACAGCGATTTTTCCTTTGTGGATTTATCGTTGTTTCATTTTTTGTGACGGGCTTTGTGATTCCTTTATTGCTTCTCATATCTAAAGTCTTTTTGACAATTTTTATTACCGCAATATTTGCCGACATAATTATTCTTTTTAGAAACAAGGTAAAACTGACATGTGAAAGATCAATGACTGGGATATTTTCACTTTCGGATGAGAATCCTGTCGTCGTAAAAATTGTTAACCTTTCCAAAATAAATTTATCAGTAACAATTAAAGAAGAACTTCCTTCACAATTTCAGGAAAGGAATTTCAATCATACTCTGAAACTGAAATCAGAAACTTCCGGAAAAATCGCCTATTCTCTTCGTCCTCTGAGTCGTGGCGAATATCATTTTGGAAATACAATTATTTATTTAAAATCTTCTTTGGGATTGATTGAACGAAGAATCGTATTTAATCATTCAATTGTTGTACCTGTTTATCCATCGGTTATCCAGATGAAGAAGACAGAACTTCGTGCATTTCCGAAAATATCGCAGCTTCAGGGAGTAAGAAAACTTCGCCGTCTTGGGCATAGCTATGAATTCGATCAGATAAAAAATTATGTATCGGGTGATGATTACAGAAGTATTAACTGGAAAGCTACCGGTAAGAAAGCATCGATAATGGTAAACCAATACGAAGATGAGCGGGCGCAACAAGTGTACTTCGTAATCGACAAGAGCAGGAATATGCGTCTGCCATTTAACGGACTGAGTTTGCTGGATTATGCGATTAATACTACGCTATCCATGGCAAATATTACGATAAAGAAAAGAGACAAGGCGGGACTTATTACTTTTTCTAAAACAATTGATACGTTTATTCGTGCTGACTGGAATAGTTCACAATTGCGACATATCAATAATCGTCTATACAAGGAAAAAGAAAACAAGGAAGAATCGAATTACGAATTATTATATGCAGCTATAAGAAATTCGATTACTGCAAGAAGTCTGCTTGTGTTATTCACAAATTTCGAAAGTCTCTATTCGATGGAGCGTATTCTTCCTATCCTTCGAAAACTGAGCAGACTGCATTTATTACTTGTCGTATTCTTTAATAATTCTGAATTGACTGAATTTGCAGCAGGAGAATCGTCAGATATTCAGGAAATATATTTAAGAACCATTGCAGATAAATTCATTGATGAAAAAGAACAAATTATTGTTCAGCTAAGATTATATGGAATTCAGGCCTTACAAACAGAGCCGGAGAATCTTACTGTCGATGTCGTTAACAAATATCTTGAACTTAAATCACGTGGAATGATTTAAAGATTGAAGTTAATTATTGCTCCTTCTTAAAATCCAGCGACACGGAATTTACACAATAACGCAGACCTGTTTCTGTAGGTCCGTCATCGAATAGATGACCCAGATGAGAGCCACATTGACCGCATGTAATTTCAGTACGTATCATGCCATGCGAAGTATCTTTGTTTACCTTAATCTTCCCACCTTCGATTTCTTTATCGAACGATGGCCATCCGCAACCAGAGTCGAATTTCATGTCGGAGGTAAATAGTTCATTACCGCATGCACCACAAACATAGATGCCTTTTTCCTTATTCAGGTAAAATTTACCGGTGAATGGCTGTTCTGTACCTTTTTCGCGTAAAACATGATATTGTTCTGGCGATAATTTATCTTTCCACTCTTTCTCAGACTTATTTATTTCCATATGTTTGAAACTTAATAGCGCTAGATCGTTAGAATGGTAAAGAGTGAACCAATCACTTTCCACTATTCAGAAATTGAAATTAATAATTTATTCACAAAATGAAAAATAAGCTTAACAAATTCAAATTCGAGTTATTGGTAATTGCAGTTTTATTTTCCGGCTGCATGGTAGTTCTTGCACAGACAATAAAAGATGTCAATTCCTCATTGGGAAATGCAGAAGCGATGAATCACAATTTAAATGAGCCCAATGCAACAAGTCCTGCCCGGAATAACTTTCAGAACTATGAAAGAAATCATTCCTCTGCCATAGAGACAGAACATCCTGATGCTGATCTCGCAAATTCATACAATCGTTCGAAGTACGAAAAGAAATAAATTCCCGACATTTTAGACGGCCCCTATTCGACAAAAATAAAATTGTACTTATTTTTTCAGATCCGTCATATTCGTTAGCGCCATCATCTGTTTCATTGTATGTTGCATACCATCTGCAGAGCCATCTAAGAATATTATATTTCCCTTGCCTTGTTCGGCAAAATTCTTCACTGCCTCTGTCCACATACTAAATAAAATCACAGACGTATCAAGATTTGCCGTCTGTAATTCCCGCGCAGCTTCAGTCATTCCCTTTGCTACTTCATGTCTGAATAATGCAACTCCCTGTCCACGCATTTGAGCTGCCTCACGTTCTGCTCCGGCAGATATTTTAATGGCATTTCCTTCGGCTTCCGCAGCCTTCGTTTTCGTAATTAAAAGAGCCTGACCTTCATTCTCTGCCGCTGCTTTCAGGTTGTTTGATGCTACTACCTGGCTCATCGATTTCATGATCACTTCGTCGAACGTTATATCGTTTAACTGAAGATCTTTCAGGTGATATCCCCACTCTTCAAGCGTTCGGTCGATTTGCTCCTTCACATGTTCTGTGATATCTTTTCTGAGGCCTAGTACATCTGCCTGCTTTTTTGTAGCAACATATCCGCGGATAGATCCTTCAATTGTGCGGATAAGCGCTTGCATGAAATTACGGTCGTCAATAAATTTAAAAGCCACATTAATAATATATTTCTCATCCTGATCGATGACTGAATAAAGCAACATGGCTTTAAAATATACATTAGCCTGATCAATAGTGATGGCCTGAAACTCCAGTTCAACCGAACGATTCTGGATGGATATTTTTTTATAAATCTGCTCGATAAATGGAATTTTCAGATTTAATCCGGGCATTAAGATCCGTCTGTATTTTCCAAAAACAGTAACTACGGCAATATAACCTTGTTGAACCGTAACGAAGCCTGAAAAAAATAGCAGGACAAAAATGGCGAGAAACACATAGAAAAAACTGAAGTTCATGGAAGTATTTTTTTTCAAATGTAAAATACTTAAGAACCACTTTAACAAATTGTGATGTTTTTTTTGATTAGCTGAAAAACATTACTTTATCAGATAAATTATCGTCATGGAAATTTTATTAATTACATTTGCCACATGAAAATATCGTGTATTCTGGCATTTATCCTTATTGCAATTTATTCATCTGCACAAAGCGGAATTACCTGGAATCAGGAAATTGAAGTTGCCACCATTAATTATGGTAATCAACATCCGAGAATTGTATCAGACAGAGCCGGAAATCCGCTGATAATCTGGGGAAAAATTCTTACCGGCGAGGTTTTCTTTTCAAGATGGCAGGATACAGCATTTACACCACCTGTGGCATTAAATGATTCCTCCATGCGAATTTTTACAGACAAATGGGCAGGACCAGATATTGCTTCCTTTGGAGATACAGTTTATGTTGTTGTCAAAGAAGTTCCGGAAGACAGCAACCATGTATTTCTATTTCGTTCTTTCGATGGGGGTTTGACGTTTAATCCTCCTGTTCAGGTCGAGAATCTTGTTGATACATTTGCGCGATTGCCTTCAGTTACAACAGATTCGCTGGGAAACCCAATTGTTGCTTACATTCAAATGGATCCGGGTGCAATAAACCCAAGATATAAAGTTACCCGTTCATACGACTTCGGAAATTCATTCAGCAATACATCCCTTGCAAGCATGTACACAGGAGGAAACGTATGCAATTGTAGCCCTGGAAAAATTGTAAATTCAGGAAGATACGGCGCATTCCTTTTTCGTGACGATTTCAGTAATTTTCGCACCATCTGGTGTGGTATCTCTGATGATAATTGTGAATCATTTCCTACTGGAATACCGGTAGATCAGACTGGCTGGAATATTACCTCGTGTCCACTGAGCGGACCTGATGCGGTTATCGTCGGTGATTCGGTTTATACAGTGTTCATGAGCGGAGCCACAGGAGATGCAATGTGTTATATCAGTTCAGCATCCCTTAGCACCGTTTGGCCGGGTCCTACAAAAGAACTTACAGGAGCAATGGCAGGATTAAGCAATCAGAATTACCCTGCAATATCCAATAATGAAGGCAAGGTAGCCGTCGTGTGCAGGCAGACGATGAATGGTGTTGGGCAGTTAGTGCTTTTTTTCACTTCTGACATTCAAAATGGGTTACCACAGACTTATGACACTTTGGTAAATGGAAACATTTCGAATGGTGATGTTGTTTTGAATGATGCTGTTCATGTTGTTTGGCAAGACGATAATTCTGAAACTATAAAATACAGTAAGGGAGTTTTCTCAACCACTTCTTCGCAGGAAATAAAAGATATATCGAATGATCTCATTCTGTATCCTAATCCCGCTACAGGAAGCTTTTCAATTTCACTACCAGGTAAACTGACCCACATTCAGAAAATCATAATTTACGATTCAACAGGCAGAATTGTACAGTCAGCGTACAATGAAAATCTATCAAAAGTCGAGATTAATTTACCTGCTGGACTTTATTTGATAAACGCTGTTGATGCAAAAATGAATATACATCGATCGAAAATTATGGTTAGGTAGCAATTATCTTTTTATCGGTGCTACTACTGTTCACGTTCGATCCTTTTAGCATCAGATTCAATTGAGTTCAATTAGACTATTTATAAGTGACTGCCTCCAGTATTTGAAGAATATCATTGATTTAAAATCATTATTCTTACCTTCTCCCCATCAATCTTCAATCTAACTTCTTCAAAAAATACTACATTTGTTCCCCGAATGCAAAAACGGCTGCTGTTAGATAGTAAACAACTAGAAATTACGATTAGGCGACTCTGTTACCAACTGATCGAAAACCACGACGATTTTTCTAATTCAGTACTCATTGGCCTACAGCCGAGAGGAATATTTATTGCTGATAGAATTCAAAAATATCTTTCCGGAAATTTAAAAATAACATCCTTGCAAACAGGTAGTCTGGATGTTACCTTTTACCGAGACGATTTCAGAAGAAGGGAAATTATATCCCCGAATGAAACTACCATTGACTTCCTGATAGAGAACAAGAAAGTAATATTGGTGGATGATGTTCTATTTACCGGACGAACGATTCGTGCAGGACTTGATGCTCTGATTGATTTCGGCAGACCGGAGAAAGTAGAATTACTGGTATTAGTCGATCGACGTTACAGCAGGCATCTTCCTATTGCTCCTGATTACATAGGACTTCAGGTTGATACGATAACAACTGAGAAAGTAAAGGTACAATGGAAGGAAAGTGATGGCGAAGATGGTGTATGGCTTGTTTAGCACTTTCAGTTGTTTGCAGTCCCTAGACTGTAGACTGTAGTCTGTAGACTGACACTCAGACTCAGACTCAGACTCAGACTCAGACTCAGACTCAGACTCAGACAAAAAAATTAAAAAATAAATTAATCTAAACTTATAATAAAACTCAAAAAAAAAATTGCTATCAACTAAGCATCTACTTGGAATAAAAAACATCACAGCGGATGATATCGAACAGATATTTTCTACTGCTGATTCATTTAAGGATATATTAAATCGTCCGATCAAGAAAGTACCTTCGTTAAGGGATATAACTATTGCGAATTTATTTTTTGAAAACTCGACGCGGACACGATTATCGTTTGAGCTGGCTGAAAGACGTCTTTCGGCCGATGTAGTAAATTTTTCGGCATCATCATCGTCTGTCAGCAAAGGTGAAACGCTGATCGATACAGTAAATAACATTCTTGCTATGAAGGTCGATATCGTAGTGATGCGGCATCCTCATGCCGGTGCGGCTGAATTTTTGTCGAAGCATGTTTCAGCGAATATCGTGAATGCCGGTGACGGAGCTCATGAACATCCTACACAGGCATTGCTGGATGCTTTTTCGATCCGGGAAAAACTTGGCGAGGTAAGAGGAAAAAAAATAGCCATCATCGGCGATATTCTACACTCACGTGTTGCCTTGAGCAATATTTTCTGTCTGCAGAAATTGGGCGCTGAAGTATTGGTCTGCGGGCCGGCCACACTTATTCCTAAATACATTTCTTCACTTGGCGTGAAGGTTGAACACAATCTTAGAAAAGCATTGGAATGGTGCGATGTAGCCAATATGCTCCGCATACAGCTGGAACGTCAGGAATCACGCTACTTCCCTTCTATCCGTGAATATGTAATGCAATACGGACTTACCCGTGAAATTCTGGAATCACTCTCAAAAAAAATTGTAGTAATGCATCCCGGCCCGATCAATCGCGGCGTTGAAATAACCAGTGATGTTGCCGATTCCGGACAGTCGATAATTTTGCAACAGGTGGAGAATGGAGTGGCGATAAGGATGGCAGTGTTGTATTTGTTAGCAGGGAAGGCGTAAGTCAAGTTTAAAGTTTTGTAATATAATCTGGTTGTTTGGTTGCATGCATTTTTAAGGTGACCCGCTGTGCAGAATTTCATCATCAGTAAGAAAGACAAAACAGTACATTGTCACAACCTCAGCCCAGCAATTCGCTCATCATTTGAATATAAAAAAGGACATCGCTCCGAAGGATTTCCAAATCCTTTGCCTTGAGTTGTGGATTTCCAATCCACACATTCTGGCTCGTCGAGTGGAAGACTCAATCGACCCTGATCTGAAAAAAAAATATACAGGTATTGTTTTCTTATTTCAGTATGGTTATTAAAAGCAAGTAAATGATA
>JANPNV010000070.1:0-55506 GCA_031427625.1 Bacteroidota bacterium | reverse complement strand
CCTGAAAACTTGTTCAACATCCATATAAAACAATTATTCCCTCCTGAAAAATTAAGTCCAAGCAGGACGACAAGACTATCACCCTGAATTGCTGCAGATGTAATTAATCCGCCTACGTTAAAACTATCTACAAGCTGCGCGACCTGAATTCCTGTATCTGCCGGAAGAACATAATGCTTCGTCCATCTATTTACCCATCCTTTTGTAAACATATGAATTGAATCATTCAGGTAAATGAATGCCTCGCAATCATAGAAATTATAATTATGATTCACCGTAAAATTAACCTGATCAGAATAGCTGAAATTTATTCTTCCTGCATTAACGGTTACGGACGTTGGTGTAATATCTGATTTCAACACTTTGTAAAAGCGCAGGTTGGTTCGGTTGCCATAATTATTACCAACGTCTCCGACATAAATATGATTGCTATCGGAAGTAATGTCTTCCCAATCATAATTAGTTGAATTGTTTATTGTCACTTTCTGGAAGATTGATTTCGTGAGAGTATCAATTCTATAAATTGAATTATCGGTGTTGTCGACATGAGTCCAGAAATTATTATTCTGATTTACGATTCCTGATGTTTCGATAAGATTGATAGAGTCGATATAACATTTGAATGTAAGCGGTAATGACGTGTTTGGATAAATACAACTGCCGTCATTTATTACTGCAACAGGATCAAAGTTCGTTGCCCGATAATCTGTACATCCAGATTGCGCGAAGGAACTCAATGCAGGAAGTAGGGAAATTAAAAGAAAATATTTCTTAGCTAAGTTCATATATTATTGGTTGATGATAAATATAAGATTCCATTTTAAAAACGAGCGAAATATGGAGAAAAAAACATACTAAATCTCTTGATTCTACAATCATCGTTATTAGACATGGCAACGACTTTAAAAAATGGGTTAATGTAAGTATTGCCACAAAGGCGATAACCATATATTCCTGTTATTAAGAAATCGTACTTTGAGAACATTGCCTTGCATCAGCAAAAGTTCCCTTTTCTTTACGATCTTTGGCCGGTAAAAATAATTAAGCATCGGTGAAGAAAATATTTACACACTTTCTCAAAATTATCTTTTTTTATATTCTGTTATTCGGCATCGCCCGATTCTTCTTTATCCTGGTTAATAAAAATCAGGTGAATGACTTTTCATGGATAAATGCATTACCATCATTCATACATGGCATGAGAATGGACTTATCCGTCATTTTCTATTTCATGCTGCCAGCTTTAATTATCACCTTACCCTATCTTTTTTTTCCATCGAATATATTAAAGAAACTAGAATACTTTTACCATCTATTTATATTGATTCTTATTTGCCTGATGTTGCCGGCAAATGTGATTTTATATAAATATTGGGGAAGCCTGCTTAACTTCCGTGCCTTATCATACCTGAAAGATTTCGCTCAGATATTTTCCTCATTCACATTTTTTCAGGGACTCTCTACGATAATCTTATTAATATTATTCATAGTTGTCGCTATCTATTTATTCCGTCGGTATGCATTCCGTTTTTTACAGCCCGTCATAAGCCAATGGCATAAGAAAGCATCAGGATTTATATTGATAACAGTGGTTGCTGTTGTGATGATGCGTGGCGGATTACAAAAACTGCCTATGAATGAAAGTCTGATCAGTTTCTCCGACAACGACTTTAACAATCAGGCGGCGATTAATCCTGTCTGGCATCTGGCCAACGATATTTATCGTGCAGGAATTTTTGATGGTAACCCATTCGAAATTTTTCCGGAAGATGATGCAAAAAAAAATGTGAAGGAATTATTCGCCTGTGTTCCTGACTCGTTTCCGGAAATCTTAACTACCATAAAACCGAATATCGTCATCTTGATTTTAGAAAGCTTTACCGCCGATGTTGTTGAATCGATGGGAGGAGAAAAAGGTATAAGTCCGACGATAGACCGATTGATTGGCGAAGGAGTTTCTTTTAATTCTATTTATGCAAGCGGAACAAGAACAGACCAGGGAATTGTTTCATTGCTGAACGGATGGCCTGCAACGCCATATTATTCCATCATGCGTTCGACTGAAAAACTTATTAAACTTCCATCACTGCCTATATTGTTTCTTGAGAAAGGTTACTCCACTTCGTTTTATTATGGTGGAGAAAGTAATTTTTCCAATATGAATGTTTACTGCCTTAAACAAAAATTTCAAAAGATCACTGACGAGAATGGTTTTCCTGCTTCCATTCCGCGCGGAGGCTGGGGCATTCAAGACGAATTTGTTTTAAGTCACCAACTGAATGATCTGAACCTTAGCAAACAACCATTCTTCTCTGTAGTAATGACGCTTAGTAATCATGAGCCCTTCGACGTTCCGGGAATTGCACGTTTTCCCGGTACATCTGACGCAGACCAGTTCCGTAATTCGGCTGCATATACTGATGCTGTTATCGGACAATTTCTGTCGCAGGCAAAAGAGCAATCATGGTATAAAAACACCCTCTTTATTATAGCAGCTGATCACGGACATAGTCTGCCAATGCATAGGAATGTTTACTATCCTGACAGTCACAGAATACCGCTGATATTTTTCGGTGATGTTATTAAATCTGAATTTAGAGGGGCAATTGTAAAAAAACTTGGTGGTCATCATGATCTTGCAGGGACACTGTTGCCTCAGCTAAAGATGAAAGCTGCAAGTCAGTTTATGTGGAGCAAAAATTTACTTAACCCCACTGTAAAACCATTTGCCTATTATCAGATTGATCACCTCGTTGGATGGATTGATCCTGATTACTGGTTTGGATATTCTTATAACAGAAATAAATTTATTGCCCGATCATATAATGTTTCACAAAATCATCTTGATAGTATGCGAACCGACGGACAATCTTTTGTGCAAGTATTGTATGATAATTACAAAAAGTATTAGAAACAAATTGTTTTAAAATCTGTTTTAC
Source organism: Bacteroidota bacterium (assembly GCA_031427625.1). Lineage (GTDB taxonomy): Bacteria > Bacteroidota > Bacteroidia > AKYH767-A > 2013-40CM-41-45 > JADKIH01. The sequence goes on along the minus strand of JANPNV010000070.1, from coordinate 52,567 downwards.
TGCCGTACAAATTTCTTAACAATCACACTTTCCGGACTTGATATTGAAAGAGAATAAACACCAGAAGAAAGATTGCTAACATTTAAGCTTATCTGCTTTTCGCCTTTGGAAATTTTATCGGTGAGGACGACAGATCCTTTTGCGTCCATAACTCTGATAATACTTTCTGAAGCAGAATTTCCATTCAATAAAATATTTATTTTATCTGATGCCGGATTCGGGTAAACTGAAAAATTATCTGCTGAATGATCCATAATTCCTACAGACATTCCATCGATTCTGATAACCTGATTTGTTATAGTATTTACATACCAGATTTTCCCATCAGGTCCTATTTTTACTCCTGCAACACCAGGAGTTCCAGTAACGATGCGTCCCATTTCAACTCCTGTTGAACTGCTATTATCATATATGACAATATCACCAGAAGCATAATCAGAAACTATTATTCTGTTATCAATCAAATCTATTCCGCTTGGAGACACTAATCCTGAACCGGCGAAGACAGACCATGTTACATTCGACCAAGTGCTGTATTCGGCAACAGGTTCAGAAGGAGTCAGATTTTGCACAAACATTCCTGAGTGAATATCCATCATTACAATTCTTCCGTTATCCGTATCGGCGATATAAAGTATCCCAGTTGTTTTGTCGAGGATAAGGTGACTAGGAATTAGATGTTGAGGATCGCCGGCAAGTCCCATTCCTGAATACCTGCGAATAATTCCGTCGCTGTGATCGCTGTTTCCCGGACCATGATCTTTTACAAAATCATAGGATACGATATCCTGATCGTTATCATCGAATGCCCAGAACTTATTTTCCACTTCGTTGCAGATACCCATGCAATATGGACTTTGATGTAGCATATCGAGATGGCTTCCATTTCCGCCTGATGGCTGAGCGTAGATTATTGAGTCGCTAGACCAGAGTGTAGGTCCTGTAAACGGAGAGCCTCCGCTGTGATTCGCATCGAACACTCCGGGAGATGTTGCGAAATTTGCATTATCACTAAAAGCAATTCCGGTTGGAAGTGACATGAAGTGCCATGCGTTTCCGTCCTTTTGCCATTTGAATCTTTGATTTGGCTGTCCGGCATTATTGAATTTTACTGTAGTTCCTCCGATGGCTTCAGTGCTTCTTAGAACTACCCATAATTCATTGCGGGTTAATACAGGATGAAAATCAAGATCTGTTGGCTCAGCAATACTGTCTGCATGTCCTCCTATCTCGGTTAACACAGGTGCTACACCGATATAATCATCGATGATGTTTGGAGTAGGCGGTCCTGCTGAAATAATTTTATGTGTTGTATCATTAAAATAATTTAAGTCAGCGTTTCCATTCGGATTTGATGTCCACATGGTAATAGCGTAATCACCTGTTGAGGAAACTGTCCAAGGAATTGAATGCGTGATTAGCGCCGAATCAAATGGAGCAATGTTCAATCCGGTAACTGTATTCAGCTGGCTAAATCCATTATCAACTTTGTAATAAAGATCAACAGTATTTAATGTAACAGAGCTTTTATTAGAAACCCATGCAGAAAGATTTGTGTTTCCGAAATTTACATAAGAATGTGTTGTGATTTTTCTGCAACTGGCATCAGAGGTAGATGCAGGCTGCGCAATAAAATTGATCCGTGTTCCTGCTCCATTTCCACTTCCGGTAAGACCTGAATAAATAGGCAAGCCATCAATAAAAATGGTGAAGGCCGTTCCGCCATCTCCATAATCGTCAACAAAAATAATATCATAAGATCCTCCGGACGTTAAGCACCAGGGGCCTTGACTTATAACTGCATTATTAGCATAACCTCCGCTAATTACTGATTGTTGTCCACCACCACTACATCCAACAGCAGCATTCCCACCCGAAAATATTGTTCCGGATCCACAGGTATTTCCTGCTGGTACCAGTTGCCAATAACTTTCATATCCATAATCATCTGTGTGAACCTCTATGGTGACTTCAACCTGCCCACCCGGACATACAGCACGTGCTGTTGCAATACATAGAAATAATACGATAAGAAGTAATGCATTTTTCATAAGTGTAGGATTTTGGGAGGGGCAAATATTAATAAAATTATAGATGTAAATGTCACAGGCTCAAAATAATAAGCCGGCTAATACCGATTATACTAAAATTTTAAAAAATTATTCATTAAAATGATCAATCCAGAGGCTCAAGAACGAATGACTCCATGAATTTAGTTGTGTAATTACCCTTGCGGAAGGCATCATTACGCATTAGCTGCTGATGGAAAGGGATTGTTGTCTTTACCCCTTCAACGACAAATTCACTCAATGCACGATCCATCGTATTTAATGCTTCTTCGCGTGTCTGAGCAACGGTGATGAGTTTTGCAATCATTGAATCATAATTAGGAGGGATGACATATCCAGCATAAATATGAGAATCGACTCTGACACCATGACCACCAGGTACGTGAAGTGTTGTTATTTTTCCTGGTGCTGGACGAAAATTATTAAAAGGGTCTTCTGCATTTATCCTGCATTCGATTGCATGCAGATTTGGAAAATAATTTTTTCCTGATATCGGCATGCCTGCAGCAATTTTTATTTGTTCTTTGATAAGATCATAATTAATTACCTCTTCTGTAATTGGATGTTCCACCTGAATCCTTGTATTCATTTCCATGAAATAAAAATTCCTGTGTCTGTCAACTAAAAATTCGACAGTACCGACACCTTCATATTTAACGGCGAGTGCGGCTTTAATGGCCGCTTCACCCATTTTGTCGCGCAACTCAGATGTCATGAATGGTGATGGTGTTTCCTCAACCAGTTTCTGATGACGACGTTGAATGGAACAATCACGTTCGCTCAGATGACATGCTTTACCATACTGGTCGCCTGCAATTTGTATTTCGATGTGACGTGGTTCTTCGATGTATTTTTCGAGATACATAGCATCATTACCGAAAGATGCTCCAGCTTCCTGACGTGCAGAACTCCATGCAGCATCAAACTCTTCAGGTTTCCAGATGATGCGCATTCCCTTTCCGCCACCACCTGCAGTTGCTTTCAGAATGACGGGGTAACCAATTTGTTTAGCGATTTTCAATCCGGATTTTACATCAGCGAGCAATCCTTCGCTTCCGGGAATTGTGGGAACGCCACCGTTAATCATTGTAGTCTTTGCATTCGACTTATCGCCCATTGCATCAATTTGTGCAGGAGTTGCTCCAATAAATTTTATTCCATGCTCAGCACAGATAGCGCTGAACCTCGAGTTCTCTGAAAGAAATCCGTAACCGGGATGTATAGCATCAGCATTCGTAATTTCTGCTGCGGCAATTATTCTTGGTATGCTCAAATAAGAATCTCTGGCAGGTGGCGGACCGATACAAACTGCTTCGTCGGCGAAACGGACATGCAGGCTATCCTTATCAGCTGTGCTGTAAACAGCAACAGTATGAATGCTCATTTCTTTACATGTGCGAATAATTCGCAATGCAATTTCACCTCTGTTAGCTATTAATATCTTTTTAAACATATTTCAGGAATGCAAATTGACAAGTGTAAATTGATTTTCAATTACATTATTGTCATTAAATTATTTTGGATCCACGAGAAACAATGGTTGATCGTATTCTACCGGTGTTGCATTATCCACCAGCACTTTTACAATTTTTCCCGAAACTTCTGATTCTATCTCATTGAAGAGTTTCATCGCTTCAATAATACAAAGAACCTGTCCTCCTTTAATTTCATCTCCCACATTTACAAAAACAGGTTTGTCGGGTGTTGACGAACGATAAAACGTTCCGATCATTGGCGACTTTATTGTTATGTATTTGGAGTCTTCTGAGGGTTTCGCAATTTCAATGGGAGGTGCAGCGACAACTTGTTGCTGTGGAGAAGGGGAAATCTGCATTGCCGGCACATGCATGTACGACTGTTGCTGGATTACTCCTCCATGTGTAGTTTTGATTGTTATTTTAAACTCTTTTTGCTCGAGACTAACTTCTGCTACCCCACTGTTTTGCACAAATTTTATTAAGCTTTCAATGTCTTTAAGATCCATTGAATTATTTGCAGCTTTACTTTTTACAGGCGTTTCTTTCCGCTTCATGCAGATTATATTAACGTCTCAACAGTTCAATGTTGAAGCGGTTTTGAAAACCAAACCTAATGCAAATTTTAAAGATCCCAAAATAAAAGCACCAATAAGGTGTGTAAGTCGGTTATATATGTCTGAAACGCAGTTGATTTGAATAATGAAGATTCAGAACGGGGTGATTTTTTGAAATCCTGCAAAAATCCAATTTTCAGTTCATTATGAGCATCTTAGAATAATCAGACTAATAGGCCCACTTCACCCAAATACTGCCCCAGGTAAATCCTCCACCAAAAGCAGCAAGAATTAAATTGTCACCCTTTTTGAGTTTTGATTCATAATCCCACAGACAAAGAGGTATTGTACCGCTTGTGGTGTTACCGTATTTTTCGATGTTAAGCATTACTTTATCCATGCCAATTCCCATTCTTCTTGCAGTGGCATCAATAATTCTTTTGTTAGCCTGATGAGGAACAAGCCATGCGACATCATCAGCGCTTAGATTATTTTTCTCCATAATTTCTACAGAAACATCGGCCATGCTTATGACAGCAAATTTATAAACCTGTTGTCCCTCCTGATAAATTACATGCTCTCTTGCGTCAACGGTTTTATGTGACGAAGGACTTACGGAACCACCTGATTTCTGATGAAGATATGTTCTTCCAGATCCGTCGCTTTTCAATATGCTGTCTACGATTCCGAAATTCTCCGTATTAGGTTCAAGTAAAACTGCACCAGCTCCATCACCAAAAAGTACACAGGTAGTACGATCGCTGTAGTCAACAATGCTCGACATCTTATCTGCACCGACGACGACAACTTTTTTATATTGACCGGACTCAATAAATTTTGACCCGGTAACGAGAGCAAATAAAAATCCGGAACAGGCTGCTTGTATATCGTATCCAAAAGCATTTTTTGCACCGACTTTATCACAGATAATATTAGCTGTTGCCGGAAATACATAGTCGCCCGTCGTGGTTGCACAAATAAGCAATTCGATCTCCAGAGGATCAATGCCGCGTTTACGACAAAGTTCTGTTACTGCAGGTGCGCCTAAATCAGAGGCACCTAATCCAACACCTTTTAATATTCTTCGTTCACGAATACCCGTACGGCTGACGATCCACTCATCGGTGGTGTCAACCATTTTCATCAACTCGTTGTTGTCAAGTATATAATCCGGTACGTATCCGCCTACTGCTGTTATCGCTGCTGTTGTTCTCGACATTTTAGTTTTTATTAAATATCAAAGGTAAGAAGGAAGAATCAAGAAGGAAGAATCAAGACATAAGAGCCAAGAGACAATAGTCGGTATGACTTATTTTGGTAATTATGTTGTTGCAGTACTGAAAGCAGCTGCTATTTTTTCTGAAAGCTTTGCTTCAACAACATCTGCTGATATCATAATCATATTCATTATTGCTTTGGACTTGCTAATGCCATGAGCGATAATGACTGCCGAATTGACTCCAAGAATAGGTGTGCCACCATAATCTTCATAGTCGAATCGGTCAAAGTATGGATCTTTTATTCCTCGTTTTTTCATGATGGTATAAAACGATTCGGCTTCTTTTAATATTACGTTACCTGTGAAACCGTCACAAACAATTACATCAGCTTTGTCATTAAAAAGATCGCGGCCTTCTACATTTCCGATAAAATGTATGTCGGCAGTTTCCTTTAACAGTTGATGTGATTCTTTTACAAGAAGGTTTCCCTTTTCATCTTCTTCGCCGATACTCATCAGAGCAACTTTCGGAGAATTTATATGAAGAACATTTTGCGCATAGAGCGAACCCAATACGGCAAATTGCTGAAGTACTTCCGGCTTGCAGTCGGCATTAACACCGACATCAAGGATAAGTCCCCAGCCACCGTTTTCTTTAGGAAGAAGTGATGCTATAGCAGGCCTTAGGATTCCAGGAACAGTCTTGACGCTGAACATAGCACCGACAAGCATAGCGCCTGTATTTCCTGCAGAAGCAAACGAGTCAATTTTACCTTCCTTTAAAAGTTGAAACCCGCGGCTGATTGATGAATCAGGTTTTTGCTGAATAGCTTTTGTGGGGTGTTCGGCCATTCCGATAACCTCCGTGCAATGTTCAAAATGAAAAAGAGATTCGTCAGCATTTTCCTTCTTTAACTCAAGAAGGATTTCATCTTTGTTTCCGATGAGGACAATTTCTATTGAAGCAGGAAGTTGTCGTCGCGCATCAATTGCTCCAAGCACAGTTTCCCGCGGAGCAAAATCACCACCCATTATATCAATGCCAATTCTCATACTAAAAATTGATTAAAAAGCATGAACTTAAAGCAAGAACAACATACCGAAAACTACAGAGAAAATCTGTTGTCAACTGCATATTAATCGAGCCCTGAAAATGATCAGGCATTTTCTTCTTTTTCCATCACCACTTTACCTTTGTAGTAAAGTTTTCCTTCATGCCAGTGAGCACGGTGGAATAGATGAGGCTGACCGGTAGTTGGATCAGTAGCAATTGTAGGAACTGCTCCTTTCCAATGCGTTCTTCTTTTATCTCTTCTCGATTTCGAATGTCGGTGTTTGGGATTTGGCATTGCTTAAATTATTTAATTCGTTATTTTTAATTCAGGTTAATATCTTTCAGACCATCCCAACGAGGATCATTCGTTGTTGCATCTGTAATGTGGTTGATGTGCTTTTCAATTTCTTTCAAAATTTCCGGATCACATCCTACTCCGTTTTCATTCTCATCGTGCACGTTTCTCATCGGTATCATCAATGAGATAAACTCATAAATGAATTGAGAAACATCAATCTCATGTTCCTTGGAAGAAATCATGACTACATTTTCTGACAACTCTTCATTCACTTCACCAATCTTTACGATTAGCTCATTGTATCCTTCAATATCCAACTCCAGATTTTCTATGCATCTGTCGCATGATACGGATACTGTTCCTTCTAATGTGAAATCTAGAAGAAGCATATTATCTTTTCTTTCAATGACAACTAACACATCAACATTACCCTTTTGAATAATGGATTGTTCAAATCGTTGAAAGAAAGCGTCGTTTACTTCAAATTCGAATTCATGCTCACCTGAAGAAAGACTGCCGAAACTGATAATAAAATCTCGTCCACTCATTTTCTACCCTCCGGAAATAAGGGCGACAAAGGTAAATAAAATAAGAGATTTGCCAAGAAATCAGGCCTCTAAATGTTAGTGTACCGTTCAAGATCAACTGCTCTTTGCTAAATTCGCCATTCTAAAATTCACAAACTGCGAAATCTTCTAAAATATATCCTTTATCCTTTTCAGTGGATCTGGCGTTCCTTGTTTTTCATTAACGCTGTTCTTACCTTTTTTCTATTTTTCCCGCTTTTCTTTATCTTTTTAAAGAACGTAAATAGTTTTCCGATCGTCTTCCGCATTAAAAAGATATGGGCACATTTTATGTTATGGCCTGTCTTAATTTTTTATAAAATACACCATAAGAGCGTATTAGACACTAAGCAAGCCTATGTTTTCTGTCCAAACCACACATCTTACCTCGACATTATGCTCATATATATAGCATCTCCCGTTTACTTTCATACAATGGGAAAAGCAGAATTGCTTAAAGTGCCTCTGTTCCGTAGGTTTTTTGAGCGAATGAATATTCCCGTAAACAGAAAAAGCAATAAAGATTCGCATCGAGCATTTCTTAGAGCCTCCTCTGATATAGAAAAAGGAATAAGTATTGCCCTTTTTCCGGAAGGAACAATTCATCACAATGGTCCTGTTATGGGTAGATTTAAAAACGGACCTTTTAAGCTAGCCATTGAAAATCAGGTGCCTATAGTGCCAATAACCTTTCTCAACAACTGGCTTTTACTACCAGATGACTACCATAACAGAGTTGGCCACCCTGGCGTTGCTCATGTTATAGTTCATAAACCGATTCCTACAAAAGGAATGACGGAAGCCGATATAAATAGCTTAAAATCTATGGTTTACGACGCTATTACTCAACCCCTTCAGGAAGAATTCCCAGAGCGGTACGATAAAGGCACGGTTAAATAAAAAATGTCGCCGTAATAAATGTCAGATGAACCTCTAAAATTATTCTGATTTAGCAGAATTCGGCAAAAGCCTCTTTCAGATTCTCAGCAATCATCTCAGCACTTCTGCCTTCAATATGATGACGTTCAAGAAAATGCACGAGTTTTCCATCTTTAAATAAGGCAATTGCAGGAGATGAAGGTGGATAGGGTAATGTATATTTTCTTGCCTGTGATGTTGCTTCCAGATCCTGTCCAGCAAAGACAGTAGTCAGCTTCCCAGGCTTTTTGCCATCCTTTAGCGCTAATTTAACTCCAGGACGAGCTGCACCTGCTGCGCAACCACATACAGAATTGAGTACTAATAGTAGTGTTCCTTTTTCAGAAGGAATGATTTTATCAACTTCTTCTGCTGTTTTCAATTCTTCAAAACCTGCAGAAGTGAGGTCTGCGCGCATTGGCGCGCATATATATTCAGGATAAGGCATATTATTTTGCTTTTATGAATACAAAATTACAGAGTTTATCCGGATGTTAAACATTATTTATTCGGTATTGATCCTTTACAATAAGAGTACATGCTTCTATAACCTCCATTCCTTACATGTGAAAGGTGACTGTACGATTCGGCTAACCATGCCTCGTCATCGGGATATTTTGCAGTATCTGATTCCCTCACATGAAACCGATACACAAAATAATATTCTTCACCGCTTTGTTTCTTGGATCGATCGCCGGTATTCATGCCCAGAATATTGTTGACAACAGCATTTATCGTGTTACTGCTTACAAACAAGGCAACAATACCGTTACCAGCACATCTAATTATGCAGAAATTATTCCGCCGCTCAATCTATACATTCCTTCAGCTTTTACTCCCAATGGCGATGGCCTCAATGACACATTCGGAGTAAAAGGAGAAGGAATAAATAATTATCATATTTATATTTATAATCGTTGGGGAGAAGTTGTTTTTGAATCTACCAATCCTAAACAAACATGGGATGGAAAATTCAAAGGCAACAATTCCGAAACGGGAACATACGTCTATCAGCTCTTTGCCGAGGGGCTGAGTAAGAAAGGGAAAACGGGTATCGTGTCAGTTGTTTACTAAAATCAAAAGTTAAAAGTCAAATTGTTAGAGGCTAACTGCCAACTCATTTGACTTTTAACTTTTTTAGTTAGTAACTCTTTTTCTTTTTTTGATTTTCGCCTTCTGACTTTTGACATTATTCCTATTTTTACGGCCAAACAATTTCAGGGATGCCTTCCAATACACGTTATTCAATTGCCATGCTCGTCGATGATAATGAGCTCGATAATTTTATCAATAAAAAATTATTGGAGAATGAAAAATTTGCCGAGACAGTACTCGTTCATCAGTCTGCGCAAAGTGCTTTAGAAGAATTAAAGAAACTTGAAAGTACACCTGAGAAACTGCCACAAATTATCTTTCTTGATATTATGATGCCTCACATGGATGGTTTCGGATTTTTAGATGAAATTGGCAAGCTTGGTGACAAGGTTAAAAGCAATTGCAAGATTGTCATGCTTTCCACCTCTGAAAGTTTTAAAGACCTGAACCGGGCCAACCAAAGCCGTTTTGTTTACAAATTTCTCAACAAGCCCCTGAATAAGCTTGTGCTTGATGCCATTCAAATATAAATATTGAAGGTGCAGAAGTGAAGATTGAAGAATCAAATTCAGGTTTGTATTGACTTATGTCTTTTTCGGAGCAAACACTCATTTTTTAGCTAATTCTTTTTTTTATCTTTGAAACTCGCTCTCTTGTTATGGCAAACAAATTTAATTTCAATAATGTACTTCTTGTCGATGATAGCGAAATTGACATATTGGTTAATCGTCGGTTAATTCAGCTTACTTCTTTTGCTGCAAATGTTACTGTAACAAGCAGTGGAGAAGAAGCACTTCATTTTCTTCGCGAAGAATGCAAATCAGCCGCACATGCACCCGACTGGATTTTTCTTGATATGAATTTGCCCATGATGAGTGGCTTCGATTTTATCGAAGAGTTTAAAGAACTTCCAGAATTCATCAGAGAGAAAACAAAAATTATTATTCTTTCTGTCTTTCAGAAACCAGAGCGCCTGCAAAAAGTTTTAGAATATAGTTTTATCAACGGCCAACTCGATAAACCATTAACTCAACAAGCACTGAGGAGCCTTGCAGAAAAAAATACAATTAAGACTGACGTTTCTTCCTGAAAAATTCAGTAACAATTTCCGAACATTCTTTTTCCATCACCCCCGATGTTAGCGCCGTCTTCGGATGTAAAATTGTACGTGAAATTTTAAGAAACCCCTTCTTCTCATCCTGCGCACCATAGACAATATGCCCCATATGCGCCCACTGACTTGCACCCGCACACATGACGCAGGGCTCAATGGTTACATACAGTGTGCACTCATCAAGATATTTTCCGCCCAAATAATTTGCCGCTGCAGTAATTGCCTGCATCTCTGCATGCGCAGTAACATCATTTAATTGTTCTGTCAGATTATGTCCTCTGCCAATAATTTTATTCCTGCATACGATTACTGCCCCAATCGGTACCTCATTTAACTCTTGAGCTTTTAAAGCTTCTTTAAAAGCTTCACGCATATAGTATTCATGGGGGTTGTCGTTTTGATTCATTAGATTGATTTTCTCGTTAATTTAATATTTGATATTGAAAAATACTGATATCAAATAGAAAATTGCAACTAACTATATATTATCAAGTTGGACATGCTTAACATATCAAGTAATTGTATCCTTAGTAAAAATAGGGGTTTTAAACAATTTAAATGGTTAATATGTTTAATAATGCCACTTGTATGATAATAATATATTGATTTATATTGCATCCAAAATGAAATAATAATTTTAGGATTCACTATAAAATATAATCCAAAGTATAATCATTCAAACCAAAAACAAACACAATCATGAAAAAATCATTATTAAGTATTGCATTAGTCCTAGGACTTGTAAGCACAACATTAGTTACTAACGCACAAAATGGCAGATTTTCTGTTGGTGCTGAACTCGCTCTTCCAATGGGAGATTTTGGTGATGCAGCAAGCACTGGATTCGGTGGATCAGTAAGATATGAATATCCTGTAAATGACAACATCGGATTAACCGGAACAGTAGGTTATCTTATTTTCAGTGGTAAAACTGTAGCTGGAGTTGATGGACCTGATTGGTCAATGATTCCTGTTCAGGTTGGAGGTAAATATTATTTTACTGAAAATCAAGAAGGATTTTATGCTGGATTAGAAATAGGAATTCACAGTTCTAGTATTAAAACTCCTGAATATAATTTTGGAGGATTTATCATTCCAAGTCAATCTGTATCTTCTTCAGATCTTAGTTATGCTCCACAATTAGGTTACCACCTTGCTAATCTTGACCTCGGTCTTCGTTACCAGATGATAGCCACTACAGGTTCAACTACATCTTACCTTGGCCTTCGTATCGCTTATGTTTTCGGCGAGAAATAATAATTAAAGAATCAAAGTATATTAAAGAGCGGCAAGTTGCCGCTCTTTTTTTTTCTATCTGTTTTACTAAGTTTAAGCTTATTCAAGGAAAATCTTCCCGCTCACCACCATCTTCCTTTCATGATCGGGTTATGAACCGTATTTTGCATGACATTACCGGTGCTACCCGGTTTATTAAGATTCAGAATTATGATGCGCACACATACCTGTGGAGAATTAACCCAAACGAATAATGGACAAAAAGTTATTCTTTGTGGCTGGTTACAACGAATAAGAAACCTCGGCGGTCTCACCTTTATTGACCTCCGCGACCGTTATGGACTCACCCAACTTGTTTTTAATATGGAGACAAATTCCGTTCTCTGTGAAGAGGCCCGCAAACTCGGACGCGAATTTGTTTTAAAGATCTCGGGAACTGTTGCCGAACGCAGCAGCAAAAATTTGAAAATGCCAACAGGTGAAATCGAAATTCTCGTCGACAAACTGGAAGTTCTGAATGTATCACAAACCCCTCCGTTTACAATAGAAGAAAATACCGATGGCGGAGACGATCTGCGCATGAAGTACCGTTACCTCGACATCAGACGCTCTGCCGTGAAAGATGCACTCATACTTCGTTCAGAGATTGCCGCTGCTACACGAAACTATATGCATGCTCAGGGCTTCATCGAAATCGAAACTCCTGTTCTCATTAAATCAACTCCTGAAGGTGCCCGCGATTTCGTTGTGCCTTCACGTATGAACCCCGGAGAGTTTTATGCACTGCCACAATCGCCGCAAACATTCAAACAGTTATTGATGGTTGCAGGCATGGATAAGTATTATCAGATTGTAAAATGTTTTCGCGACGAAGATCTTCGTGCCGACCGTCAGCCCGAATTTACACAGATCGATTGCGAGATGAGTTTTGTAGAGCAGGAAGACATCTTAAATACTTTCGAAGGATTGATCAGAAGTCTTTTCATCAAAATAAAAAATACTGAACTGCAGAAATTGCCACGTATGACTTTCGCCGAAGCGATGAATGATTACGGAAACGACAAGCCAGACATCCGGTTTGAAATGAAAATCAAAAACCTGACTGGCATTGCAAAGGGTAAAGGTTTTAAAATTTTTGATGATGCTCAGGAAATTATTGCCATTTCTGTAAAAGGCGCAGCTACATGGACAAGAAAACAACTTGACGAATTAACGGACTGGGTTCGTCGTCCACAAATTGGAGCAACGGGATTAATTTATGCGCGTTACAATGATGACGGAACCATTAAATCGTCAGTCGATAAATTCTTTTCGGAAGACGATCTGAAGAAATGGGTTGAAGTATGCTCATCGTCGCTAGGTGATATTATTCTTGTTCTTTCCGGTGATTCGTCGAAGGTCAGGAAAGCAATGAGTGAACTCCGTTTGGAAATGGGTAGCAGACTGAATCTTCGAGACAAGAATAATTTCAAAGCACTTTGGGTTGTAGATTTTCCTCTTCTGGAATGGAGCGAAGAATCGAAACGCTGGCATGCCATGCATCATCCATTTACTTCTCCAAAACCTGAAGACATTTCATTACTGAAAAGTAATCCAGGTTCGGTGCGTGCAAATGCATACGACCTGGTAATAAACGGCGTCGAAATCGGTGGAGGATCAATCCGAATTCATGACAGACCGTTGCAGCAGCAAATGTTTTCCATTCTTGGATTTTCAGAAACCGAAGCGCAAAACCAGTTTGGATTTTTAATGAATGCTTTCGAATTCGGCGCACCGCCACATGGTGGAATCGCGTTTGGATTTGACCGACTGTGTTCACTTTTTGGCGGCGTGGATTCGATCAGGGATTTTATTGCCTTCCCGAAAAATAATTCAGGACGTGATGTGATGATTGATTCTCCATCTACAATCTCTGACGAACAATTGAAAGAGTTGAATATTCGAGTTGAAAAGCATTAAATCGCAAAAGACAATTCTCCATTAACTTCATCGATCAGTTTAAATGGCTCCTCTTTTACAAGAATAAAACTATCAAGGTCGGCATAGTCGGTAAGTGAGCACAGTCTCATCGCCGATGATATCCCTAAGGTAGTTTCCACCATACATCCGATCATCGTCTGCATTTTATTCTTCCTTGCCTCCTTCAGAAGCCTGATTCCGTTTTGAAAACTTCCGGCCTTCATCAGCTTCATGTTTACTCCGTCAAAAGATTTCTTCAGTTTTCCAAAATCAGCCTGATCAGTCATCGACTCATCGGCGAATAAAGTAAATGGTGAATACTTCTTCATATATTCTGATTCATCGATCAATCTTGAGGGAAGGGGTTGTTCGACCAGGACGACTGGCATCTTCTTAATCTTTTCGAGCCATCGAATACATTCTTCCACATCAGTAAAAGATTCGTTAGCATCAACCATAACGGGAACTTCAGAAAAAGTAAGGAGGTATCTGAGAGATTCGAACGCATTATCAGAGTTTACTTTCAGTTTAATGAATTGAAAACGGCCGAGGCGGTTGTCAGTATAAAATTTCTTGAGTTCGCCGGTTTCAACAATAGGTATGGTATATGAAGTATGTATTGATCCGGGTGATTCTATTCCGGCAAGCTCGTAAAAACTTTTTCCTGATCTCTTCTCCTCATATCGATACCAGGCCGATTCGATGGCGAAGGAAAGTGAATTGAATAGTCCGAGGTCTTTACATAACGCGACTATGTTTGCCGGGTTCACTTCCGAATCAGAAACTTTTTTTTGAAATGAGGGAAAAATCCGCTGGCCCTCTTCTGCAGATTCATTATAACGTATGTTGGGAGCTGCTTCGCCTTGTCCGGAAAAAGTTCCGTCGCCGACGGTTACAATAAGATTTGTTTTCTGGTCGGTGGCATTACGCGAAATCTTCCAGGTATATTTAAGATCGAGGGTTATTGAATCAATGGACCAGCTTAGCTGCATGAGTTGACTAAAACAAAATTTTGTATTAAAAAAAAATCCCCCGCTCATTGGAGCGAGGGATCTTTCGAACCGCTACTAGAGCGGGAAGCGTTAGCTTACTTTCTCTTCTTAGCTGCTTTTTTAGCTTTCTTAGCTTTCTTAGCGGCTTTTTTTGCTTTTGCCATAGTTTTTAGTTTTTATTTGTTTTTATAACTAGTCAAACATAATAAATTTAAAAAGGTTACAACAATTTGTTGAAAAATTTTTTACACAACAAATTGTTGATTTCTATGTGATGAAAATATGCACTTGAATCGTAATATTTTTTTAATATTTTTTTTTTACAACATGCTACACAACGCTGTTCATGCGGTATTCAAGAGTACACATAAAAATAAAATCAAAAAAAAATTTCAATCATCATCACCTTTTCCGATTTTTGGTTTTGTAGTTATCAACCGACCGGACAAAAAATATTTTTGGGGGTAGGCATGAAATTACATCATTTTATTCTTTTGACGCCGACCTAATTTTCAAAAATGGACTACTCGTCGGTTACTTTTGTAATCATTTTCATGTTCAACCTTACATTTTCATCAGACCTGAATATGTTTTTGGAGTTTGAACATTACACTTACTCATCGAAAAGGTATTTTCATACTTTTGATCTTTCTCCTCGCCCTATCAATGATAAACCGTTTCCGCGAAAAGCTTAAGAGTAAAGAACTGCGGAATTTCCGCCTCCTCAATGTCGTTGCTTCAATCATAGTCACTGTTCTCGGCTTTCTATTTGAGTTCTCTTATCATGATGGAATTATTCTTTTCACCGGATTGTTATGCTCGATGTTTCTTACATCAAACTACTTTCTCTCCTTTTACAGTTCATTTTACCGACGGGAGTTTACCAACATTACCTATGCTGGCATTTTTCTACTTCATTTCTGGGCAGTATACGTTGCCTACGAGCGGGATTTTGAAACCAGCATACTTCTTCCTGTTTCTATTTCCATTTTCACATTTTCATTAATATTTAACCGATTTTACAAAAGTCTCTTTTTCATTTTTACTATTACGACGGCGATTCTTCTATTAATGATAATCAGCCATGACTGGCAACCTCAGTTTACAATCACCCTTATTGCACTTTATTCCGGCGCATTTCTTTCCGAAGAAATTCTAAAACGAAGGGCGGAGTTTTATTCTGAAATCCAGCAGCAGGAAAAGCGTTACCTCACTTTGGTCGAGAATATGAATGACGGACTCATCTATCTGAATGAAGAAAATAAAATTGTGTTTGCCAACGACCGGTTCTGTGCCATATCAGGTTATCTCAGGGATGAAATACTTGGATGTACACCTGCCGATTTTTCTCCCATTTCAGAAAACGGGTCTTACTTATCGTTCAACGAACTTTTTAGCGCTAAAGAACAAGTGAGGATTGAAATACAAATGCGGAAGAAGAATGGTGAATTTATCTGGGTCAGAATGTCTGCCGCATCACATTATATAGAAGACAAAGTAATCGGGATGATGCTCGTTTATACTGATATCACAACATTAAAAACGACACAGGAGGCATTAAAGAAAAGTGAAGAAGGTTATCGAACCTTCATCGATCAAAGCGCTGTCGGAATCTGGCGTGCTGAATACTTAAACCCTGTTCCAACTTCATTATCTGCAGAAGAACAAACAGAACTTCTACTTGATACCGGAATTATTACTGAATGTAATGATTTCATGGCAAGGATGTATGGCTATTCGGAATCGTCAGAAATGGTAGGCCGAAAAATCCGGGACTTTTACCACATCGAAAATAATTTCGACGATGAAAAGACAAAAGGACTGATGCATTCATTTATCAAAGAAAATTACCGGATCAGTAATGCAGAATCAAAAGAACTCGACAAGGACGGAGTTATCCGATATATGCTGAATAATAACATTGGCATCGTCGAAAATGGATATCTCATCAGAACATGGGGTGTACAAACTGATATCACAGACAGGAAGAGAACAGAAAAAGAACTTCTCGAATCGAATCAGGAACTGGATACATTTTTCTATAAAGCATCTCACGACCTGAAAGGTCCGCTGGCCAGCGTCATGGGAATTGTAAATCTTGCCCGCCTGGAAATGGAAGACATCGCTTTGGAAAAATACCTGAACATGATTGAGATCAGCATTAAGCGACTCGACCGCACATTGCTCGACCTCATCGATCTTGCTCGTACAAGAAAAGGAATGAGCAAACTGACTGTCATCAACCTAAAATCGTTCGTTGATGAAATTCTATCTTCATTAAAACACACTTCAGATTTCGATAAGATCAATTTTGAAATGAAAATTGATCACAATACGGATATTACCGCCGATAAGGTTCTTATGCTTTCTGTGTTTCAGAATCTTATCCATAATGCAATCAGCTACTGCAACCAGAATAGTCCATGGATCAGAATTCGCATTACGAAAACTGAGAAAGGAATACGGTTCGAAATTTCCGATAACGGCAAAGGCATTCCAGATGCCATCAAAGTCCGCGTGTTTGAAATGTTCTACCGAGGCCATCCAGACTCTGCTGGTTCCGGACTGGGATTATTTATTGTAAAGAATGCACTCGAAAAAATGAATGGCACAATTACACTCTTCAGCCGTGAAGGAGAAGAAACTACCTTTACGGTAGAAATTCCTGATGCCACCGATGCCTGATAAAAACTTATAACATGAACTTAAAAAAAATTGAACATATTGGAATTGCAGTGAAGGATCTTGAAAAATCAAATTTGCTTTTTGCCGCTTTGTTTGGAAAGGAGCCCTATAAAACCGAGGAGGTGAAAGCTGAAGATGTTTTCGTTTCCTTTTTCAAAACAGGAGAAACCAAGATTGAATTGCTTCAGGCCGTAACAGAGAATAGCGCCATTGCTCGTTTCATCGAAAAGAAAGGCGAGGGCATACATCACCTGGCATTCGAAGTAGACGATATAAAAGCGTCGATGGCGAATTTAAAAAAACAGGGCTTTCAGCTTTTATCGGACGAGCCGAAAGAAGGAGCAGACAACAAACTCATCTGTTTTCTGCATCCGAAAAATACAAATGGAGTCCTTATCGAAATCTGTCAGGAAAAAAAATAACTCACCGACCTGCTTTAATATTCAGTTTGGACGATATGAAATCGGTGATGCTTTCCTGTTTCAACAGATACGCACCAATTCCGGTTTGAATTGCACCTTTAACATGCTGTGGTGAATCATCAATAAATATCGTTTGATCAGCCGACAGGTTATTGTCATTGAGAACAAAATTAAAAATTTCACGGTCTGGCTTTCTCATTTGAATATGGTGCGATAAATACATTTTTTCGAAGAGTTCGTCGAAAATAAAACTTCCATACTGTTCGATAACCATTTTCCTGTATGCTTGCTCATGTATATTATTCGTATTGCTTAAAAGAAAAATCCGGTAAGTATTTTTCAACTCCTTAAGCATTGCTACATTTTTTTCAGGTAAGCCGATGAGAATGGCATTCCATGCATCACGAATTTGTTCATCGGATAAATCCTTCTTACTTAATTTCCGAATTCCATCATAAAACTCCAAATCTGAAATATTACCTTTTTCAAGATCATCGAATAAAGATATTTGAGATGATTTAGAATAGAGGAAACCTGCATCTTCAATTCCCAGATTTCTGAAGGCTTCTATTGTTCGGTTGTAATCAATGTCAAAGATTACTCCACCGAGATCGAAAATAATATTCTTCACTTCACTCATTGAATCCTTCTGTTTATTTTGATAAGGTTTGGCTTGCCTTCACGGCCCTCATCGGAAATATACATGCTTCCATCTTTAGAAAAAGCAAGTCCTTCGGGTTGCTTAAAAATTTTCGGGTTAAGATGAAATGCATAGTTGATTTTACCGTCTTTGTTGAGGCAAAGAATAGTTTTGCCGACAGACGAAAGTACGAATATATCGTTGGTTCGCGGATCGATACAAATTTCAGAGGGTTCAAAAAGAAAATCTCTTTCGGCCGGATTTTTTTTGAACAGACCAGACATTACATCTGTATCCTCATATTCCACCAAATGAATTTTTACAGAATCAGGATCGATGATGTAGGCCGGAGTTTCTGATAATTTTTTGGTGATAAGATCAAAAGGGTAAACTGCTTTCGTGCCATGTGGAGCCGTTCCCTTTTTAGGTTTTCCTTTACAGGCAACAAGGAGCCGGTAATTTTCCTTATCGAAGCAAAGACCTTCGCAGTTATTTTCCTTTGAAAGAAATGTATTGTATGTATTTGCATATCCTGTCTCTGATGTACTGTCGATTTCAGAAATGTCACCATTGCTACATAGAACATAGAGCGTGTCGTTAACATCTGTAATTCCTTCATAATCCTTGTTACGGGCAAAGGCAATAGTATTTCGAAGCTTGTCTTTTTTAATATCATAGAAGAAAACGATGCCTTTTTCATCTTGCACACAGGCCAGCTCCTTCTTCTTATAAAAACAAATTCCAGAAATTTCATGCAATCGTTGGGGAAGCTTAATAATTTCGGCAGGATGATCGAAATCGAATGAAAGGTTTGTTTGTTGAGGGGACGAACAGCCGATAAAAAACAGAAGCGCTGAAGAGAGTAAACAGATGATTTTCATTTCCTCAAAAGTCGTTTGATTTTATTAATATTAAGTGAAGGAGATTAAGCGAATTTACGATGCGATAATGTGAGTGCTGATACGAGGGGTTCAAATATGGACAATAACCAAAAACAAGGAAATCACGACTCATAAGTGATTGAATATTTTCCGGATCCGAATTTGTTGGGTTACAGAGTAGTTTTTGAAAAGCTAAAACAAGATGTTTCTGATTTGAATTAGAAACTTCGTCAATCAATAATTGGAGACAATTGAAATTACATCAACGCTGACCCCCGACGGAGTCGAATGTGTATAGAAACAACATAACCATCAAATCACGACCCCAAAGCAGTTGAATGTGAATGAGTACAAACTCAACAAACAATGTCCCTCCGCAAATTATAGACAGGCAAGTCCGAACAAAAACACACTCAGAACTATCATAATAAACACTAAAAAAAAATTCTATTTTCGTCTTTGAAAAACCCAAAAAGACACCATCTACTCTATTATATACTCCTTATAATATCTGCTATGAAAAAATTAATTACTCTCCTGTGTTTGGGATTTATTTTATCAATCGTAACAGTAGTGGCTCAACCCTATCCCGACTTTAACGTGACAGCTTATGACTCTGTCCAGTCAAATGGATATTATTTCTTTTGTCCGTATGTTTTGAGAGCTTATCCAAACCTTCCTTCCGGTACACAGCGTC
Source organism: Bacteroidota bacterium (assembly GCA_031427625.1). Classification (GTDB taxonomy): domain Bacteria; phylum Bacteroidota; class Bacteroidia; order AKYH767-A; family 2013-40CM-41-45; genus JADKIH01. Next base: position 32,690 of record JANPNV010000070.1, on the reverse strand, counting down.
AGATGATTCTTGACAAAAAAGGGAAAGTCGTTTATTTCAGAAATATTTCCGGGTTTTTTGCAGGAGATTTTAAGCTCCATCAAAACGGATTGATGTCGTATGCCGGAATCAGTGCCTTTTATATTATGGACAGCACATTCACGATGATTGATTCCGTTACAACAGGCAATGGGATTTATTATGATATCCATGACTTACAGATTTTATCCAATGGTCATTATCTTTTACTTGGAATGCAGGACAGCATTATGGATCTGAGTTCTTATTCCATTTTTTAAATAATAGAACTCCGGGAAGTACGCATGCATTAGTAAGGGCCTTCGTCGTACAGGAATTAGATTCCGCCAAAAATGTTGTCTTCGAATGGCATTCGCTCGATCACTTTGCATTCGATGACGTTGATGAGTATTGGCTTAATGATACTACTGCTGTTGACTGGACACATTCTAATTCTGTTTCACAGGATTATGATGGAAATTTTCTGGTGTCAAGCCGGCACTTCAACGAAATCACAAAAATTAATCGTTCCGACAGCACAATTGCCTGGAGACTCGGCGGAAAGAGAAATGATTTTACATTTATTGGTGACTCACTGATGTTTCGCACCCAACATGATTGCCGGCGAATATCAAATGGGAACATTACCCTATTCGATAATGGCAACAATACAACTCCATTGCATTATGCCAGTTCGAAAGAGTATATGCTCGATGAGTTGAATCTTACCGCTACTTTAGTATGGAGTCACAATGAAGGTACCGATCATTGGAGCCGTTCGCAGGGAAATACACAGAGACTTGCTAATGGAAATACATTAAACAGTTATGGAAATCTTGTGCCGACACCAATTGTGTTTAATCGTAGTTGATTCGATGGACAATAAAGTTTTCGAAATTGTTTTCCATGATTCATTAATATCATACAGGAGTTTTAATTACCCTTCATTACCGTGGCAGCTTAATCGCCCGAAGATTACCTGTACCAATGTAGGGGCTCAGTTTTTTATGACAGCCGACAGCGGGTTTTCTCAATATCTTTGGTCGACAGGTGATGCCACACAAAGCATTCCGATCAATGCACTTGGCGATTTTTCAGTATTTGTTCCAAAAGGGGATAATGGATTTATATCATCATAAGATTTTACAGTAACAGATACCGTTGATCCCTGTGGATTTATTTTAATGACCAATGAAGTATCTGCCGATCGATTTACGATTTATCCGAATCCGGCTTCAGGATATTTAACGCTATCATCCGGACAGAACTCATCAACGGATTATAGAATCTACGATATGACTGGCAGAGAAATTAAAACGGGAAAAATAGTTCAATCAACAAAAACGCTGATTGACATTAACACTCTTTCTGAAGGTGTTTATATTATCAAGGCGGGGAGGTATCAGCAGAAATTTATCAGACAACGCTAAAAAAATTCTTCTTTTTCGTTCAATCTATTTGCTGATAGCCATAAAATAAATAAGGCCATTAAGTGAATTTTCTCTTTGCCAAAAACTTTCACTCTATATTGGATTAGTGGTATATAGTAGAATATTTACAAAAATTAAGCGATGGCTTACTTTCTCCTCTTATATTAGACCAAAGGAGTTGTCAGGATAAAGAACTACCCGGTTAAATACGTGTAGAAAAAAAATTCAAAATATTCCCAATACTCCCTTTTTATATGATATTTATATTCAAATAAAAAACCCATGAAAAAAACAATTATCCTATTAGGCGGCTGCCTTTTACTTTCTTTACAATTTTCATTCGCACAATTATATCCGGCCTTCAATGTGACGGCCTATGACTCAAGTCAGTCAAGCGGATACTATTTTTTTTGTCCTTATATCCTTTCTCAATATCCATTATTCCCTCAAGGAACACAACATCAAATGATCCTTGACAAAAAAGGAAAGGTTGTTTATACACGTGATATTACCGGTACTTTTTCGGGTGACTTTAAATTGCTTTCCAACGGACTAATGTCTTATTGTAGCTCAGGAAAATTTTATGTCATGGATAGCACGTTTACTATTGTAGATTCAGTAACAACTGGAAATGGTGTCGATTTCGATATTCACGATCTTCAGGTTACACCAAACGGCCACTACCTGATTCTTGGGAATGAAGACAGGCAGATGAATCTTTCCTCATATCATATTTTTCTGAATAACGGAACTGCAGGAAGTACGAATGCAACAGTACGCGGATTCGTCGTACAGGAATTAGATTCTGCAAAAAACATTGTCTTCGAATGGCGTTCTCTCGATCACTTTGCATTCGACGATGTTGACGAGTATTGGCTTACTAATGTTGCAAATGTTGACTGGACTCACGTTAATGCGCTTGAACTCGATTATGACGGAAATTTTCTCGTGTCGAGCAGGCATTTCGATGAAATCACAAAGATTAATCGCTCCGATAGTTCGATTGTCTGGAGGTTTGGTGGAAAGAGAAACAATTTTACATTTATCGGCGACAGTATCCAATTTCTTTCGCAACATGATTGCCGAAGACTTTCTAATGGAAATTTAACTTTATTCGATAATGGAAGAAACACAACCCCATTACATTATGCAAGTTCTAAAGAATATACTCTAGATGAGTTGAATTTAACTGCTACTCTTGTATGGAGTCACAATGAAGGTACCGATCATTGGAGCCGTTCGCAGGGAAATACACAGAGACTTGCTAATGGAAATACATTAAACAGTTATGGAAATCTTGTGCCTACACCTATTGTGTTTAATGTAGTCGATTCGTTAGACAATAAAGTTTTCGAAATCGTTTTCCATGATTCATTAATATCATACAGAAGTTTTAATTTCCCTTCATTCCCGTGGCAGCTAAATCGCCCGAAGATTACCTGTACCAATGTAGGGGCTCAGTTTTTTATGACAGCAGACAGCGGGTTTTCTCAATACATTTGGTCGACAGGCGATACCACACAAAGCATTCCGATCAATGCACTTGGCGATTTTTCAGTATTTGTTCCAAGAGGTGACAACGGGTTTATATCTTCAGAAGATTTTACGGTGACAGACACAGTTGATCCATGTGGATTTATATTATTGACAAGTGAATTATCTGCCGACCGATTTACGATTTATCCGAATCCGTCTTCAGGATATTTAACGCTATCGTCCGGACAGAATTCATCAACGGATTATAGAATTTATGATATTACAGGCAGGGAAATTAAATCGGGAAAAATAGTTCCGACAACAAAAACGCAGATTGACATAAATGCGCTTTCTGAAGGTGTTTACATAATTAGGGCAGGAAGGTATCAGCAGAAATTTATCAAGCAATAAATAAGTGTGACTGAAAATTCGTATTATTCTTGAAGAAAAATTTCAGTGGAGAACCCGAATAGTAAAATGCAAAAAAACTATTCGGGTTTCTCTTTTGTAATTAGCCGACTTTCAGACTAAGCCGACTGTTCTCGATGTCTATCATGTTTTTACATTTCCTGCCAACATTTAATTTAGGATGATAAGAATCTGCCGATAATCTTTCTTCGCATATAAATTCCTCGGCAATTTTTTTTGTCGTAAATAAACAATCCTTCGCAGTGATGAAATCAGTCGAGGCAGTTATATATTTTAATATTGATGTTGAAATAAGAAAAAAGGGAGGAAGAGCAATAATCTAAGATTTCGATTTTTCTGTACGAGACAGAATGTAACAGCAATATCAAATTTAATTATTAGGGGATTTATTAAAAAAGTGTAAGTCTAAATCTAAGTGCGAGTGAGTAGTGTAAGTGAGCAGAATGCTACTGCTCACTTACACTACTCACTTACTCTGTCGCAGTGGGCCCTGATGGAATCGAACCATCCACCCACAGATTATGAGTCTGTTGCTCTAACCGAATGAGCTAAGGGCCCTGAATGAAGGCCACAAATGTATCTTTTCGAAGATAGAATTACAAATCTTTATTGACTCCATTCTGTACTAATTGTGCAAATGCCTATCTTTCATTCTCAAAAATGAATGCGTAATTATGATCAAACTGAAAGTCATCGTATTGATAGTATTAGCTTGCAATTTGAATGGCTATGCACAGGATTCCAAATTAAAAATTCCGGCTATTCCTCAGAAGGAAGACCAGCTGATCGTATCCATTACGTCAGATAACTGGTCTGGCCTGTCTTCCACTTTAGAATCCAAGCCAATACGCTCGAGGGGGTTTTCATTGCTGCTTATGACGGATCGTATGAGGCCATCGGGAAATTTCGGTGTTGGCTTCGGGCTGGGATTCAACTCTCAGAATGTTCATACCAATGCAATCGTAGCTGATACAACCGTGAATGGATCATTTTCTTCCCTTATAAAAATCCCCGACAGCCTTGGATATAAGTACAATAAACTGTCGCTTAATTTTATTACTGCCGCTCTTGAAATAAGGTTAAGAAGCAATGAGAATAGTAAGGGACATAGGTTTAAACTTAGTGCCGGAATCATGGCAGGATTTCTACTTCAGAGTCATACGAAATACAAAGACAAAAATGGAAAATTCAAAACGTACAATATCGATCACCTAAACAACTTCCAGTATGGCATAGAGGCAAGGTTAGGATATCATAATTATGCTATCAACGGTTATTATTCGCTTGTAAATGTTTTTGAAAATAAAAAAGGGCCAGAACTTACGCCTTACTCAATCGGTGTTTCGTTTACTTTTTAGTTATAGACTTAAAAGCAGATACTCACAAATAAAACCAGCAAAAAAGCCGGCATAGATTTGTGAAGGACGATGTGATCCAAGAGAAATTCGGGCAACGCCTAACAGACCGGCGACTAATAGAAAAAAGATTATCAGCGTTCTCATATCTACCAGCAGGAAAGTTGACAGACCGAAGAGTGTACCGATTAATGCGCCGATGCCGATCATGTGAATACTGATCTTCCATTTGATGTTAACGATTATTGCTATCAATATTGCAACTGCAGCACCGAGAGTAATCTGAAAAAAAACTCTGGGCAATGGAAGCATGTAGACGAGATAAGAAGAACAAAGCATTAACACAAAATTTGTCAGGTACGGTATCATTCGTTCTTCACGCTTTTGCATTTCGAAAGATTTAATCCAGCCCTTTTGTACAAGGATGTAAGAGATCAAAAGCGGTAACACAAAAGTATTTAAGATGATGATTGAAAAAAGCGCAAGCTTGTTCTGTTCTGATATGGTATAAGAAAAATAAGTGCTTTGTCTGAAGATTATCAGCAATGAATAAGTCGGCATAAATACAGGATGCAAAACGACGGAGATAAATCTGGCAAATTTTGGGTTCATAATTCTTTTCGAAGCCGCGCAACCGGTATATCAAGCATTTCACGGTATTTGGCAACAGTTCGCCGGGCAATATTATATCCTTTTTCGTTCAGGATTTTTGTAAGTGCATCATCGGTTAACGGCTTACGCTTATTCTCCGTTCCGATGCAGTCTGTAAGAATTTGCTTTACCTCTTTACTGGAAACTTCATCGCCGCTTTCAGTCTGAAGACCTTCAGAGAAAAAACTTTTTAGAAGAAATGTTCCGAATGGTGTCTGAACATATTTACTGTTGGCAACCCGGGAAACAGTAGAAATATCCATGTGGATTTTTTCGGCGATATCACGCAATACCATTTTCTTCAATTTCCTGATGTCGCCTTCATGAAAATATTCATATTGATAATCCATGATTACATGCATTGTCTGAAACAAAGTATGCTGTCTTTGCTTGATGGCATCAATAAACCATTTTGCTGAATCGAGCTTTTGCTTTACAAACAGTATGGCTTCGCGATTTGCTTTCACATTCTTTTTATCCTTGCTGTAATGCTGTAGCATATCTTTGTAATCTCTGCTTACTTTCAGCTCGGGTGCATTTCTTGCATTCAGTGTCAGTTCGAGTATACCGTCGTTGTTGGTGATGATAAAATCGGGGATGACATGTTCGATTGAGCGCTGTCCCTGATTCATCGTATTTCCAGGACGAGGATTCAGTTTCAGGATTTCACCAATTCCTGTTTTTAATTCATTATCGGTGAGGTTTAGCTCCCGCCCGATTTTTTCGTAATGCTTCTTCGAGAATTCTTCGAAATATTTTAATAGGATTTTCTTTGCAAGATCTAATGAATCTCTTTCTGAACTTATTCTTTTAAGTTGAAGTAACAGGCACTCCTGTAAAGATCGGGCACCGATTCCTGGAGGATCAAGACTTTGTAATGAGGTAAGAATTTTTTCCAGTTCAGAAATTGAAGATTTAATATTTTGAGAGAATGCAAGATCATCGACAATTGCGGGAAGTTCTCTTCGCAAATATCCATCGTCGTCGATGCTTCCGATCAATTGAACGGCAATATGATATTCCCTGTCTGAAAGTTCCAGCAAATAAAGTTGTGAAAGCAAATGGTCCTGAAAATTTCCCTGAGTAGCCAGCGGTATTTCTCTTTTCTCATCATCGGGAGATGTATTGTTGACACTCGTCTTGTATTCGGGTATCTCATCATCTTCAAGATATTCATCAAGACTTATATCTTCTTCACGTTCGCCTAGTTCTTCGTCGTCTTCTTTATCTAGCGTTTCCTCTTCCTCTTCCGTTTTATATTCTTCTTCACTTTCGTCATTTCCTTCTTCGAGAGCCGGATTTTCCTGCATCTCTTCCTTAATCCGCTGTTCAAGATTAGCGACAGGAATTTGCAACAACTTCATCAGTTGAATTTGTTGCGGTGATAATTTCTGTAGAAGCTTTTGATGAAGCCCCTGACGTAACATACTCATATATATAAATACCGTTTTTGCATTCCCCGCAATTTACGAAAGCGGACGAACATTAAATAACGACAATAGTGGTTTTTTAGTAAATAATTTGAATAAATTAATGCATCCAAACCCAGCCCTCAAGATTCTGACCTTTAAGGCTATCCGTCATTCTCAGAGCTTCCGGATTTGTTGCAAAACTCCTATAGGAAACATAGGCTCTGTCGTTAGCATCTGTGATACTTGCCTCAGGAAATCCCGACTGACGAAGGTGATCCACAAGACCTAAAGCATTACTACGGATTTTGAAAACGCCGGCAATAACAAAGTGATGTAAATCCGTTTTGATAGATTCATGAGATGCCGTTTTTTCAGGCAAAACTTTATTGATAGTGTTTTGATCGACCGGATTATTATTTGTTGATTCAACAGGAGCCAAATGTGATTCTATAGATGCCGTTGTTTCGGGAACAGTTTGTGAGACGACAGGCTGGCTTAAAGTATCTTCCTGATTTGACTCAACAGTAGTTGGTATATTCCTGATTGAATCTAATTTACTGATAACAATTTCCTGGCTGTCGAATGGGTTTAGTGAAGTTGTCTCATATTGTTTTGGTGCTACAATATAAAGATTTAACGAGAACCAAACCATAGCTGCGCCTACTGCAAGCACACCGAGTATACGACTACTTCTATTTAATGTTTTCTTTCCTGACTTATTTTCTTTAGAGCTGATCGAAGGGCGCATTTTCTCCGAAACAACTTTTTTATTCACTCTGGATTCATTCCTCTGAACTGGCATGAAATGTATGGGTTCCATTCCGAATGAATCTCTCAGGTGATTGAAACTTCTGTATGCTTCAAACTGAATGTTTTTTTCTTTGTCATAAAAGAGCGTGCCTACCTCAGCAATGCTAACTCTCTTACCATCGCGGAGTGCCTCAAAGCAAGAAAAAGCATATTGCTCAATCATAGACACAGCCTCAGAATAAGGAATGTTTTCTGACTCTACCATGTAATTAGCGAGGAGCCCGTCGTTTTGTTTAAGGTAAATATTAAATGCTATTTTCCTGAAAGGCGGATAGATTAAGCGGTTCGGCAAAACAATACTGGACGGCTGGTTTGATGCAAGAAACCCACCCAACGTAGGAACGATCACGCAATCGTGATCAAAAAGTAAATCGCTTATATGTCTGCTAATCTCCAAGTGTAAATCGTAGCGCTAAAATTAGGAAAAAGTTTCAATAACCAATACTTGAGAATCAAGCAGATAAAATTAAAATCAGGATGATTAAGACGAATAAAAACTTTTAATTGTCACCTCTAAGTTTATCGAGTAGTCGATTTAACTCTTTAATTTCAAAAACAGATAATTGAGAGAAAAAAATATCGTACGTATCGTTATGTTCATCAATCTTCGCAAGGAGTTGCAACCCTTTATCTGTAATTTGTACTTCACAAGATCTTCTGTCATCTTCAGAAATATTTCTTACCACGAAACCTTTCACTCTTAATTTTTCAACAATTCGGGATGCATCGCTCATCTTATCGAGCATCCTTTCTCGAATTAATTTTACTGAGGCCGGATGGGGTTGCTGACCTCGCAATATCCTCAATACGTTAAATTGTTGGTATGTAATTTTATGTTCCTTCAGCATGTCCGAATGTAGACTTTGCATCCAATTGAATGTATAAATAATATTGACTCCCAATTTATGTGAATCATTCCGAAATGTTTTTTGACGTATTTCTTTTTCAAGCTTCATTCGAAAGTTCTTTTTGCTGATAGCCGATTTCAAAATTTTATTCCTGTTACTGCATTGGAACTTCAATGATAAGCAATTCGGCATCAAGCGAAGCTGCTACCTCAAAATTATCCGTATCGGTTATACCAATAGCGTCACGTTTTCCAAGTGTTTGTTCGCCGATATTTACAGAGCCCTCAATGACCATTACATAAGCTCCATTACCCGCTTTATTCATAGTATAGATTAAACTTTTGTCCTTGCTTATTTGGGCAAGTGATACAGCAGCATCCTGATGAATATACAGCTCACCGTTTTTCCTGAAACCCGAAGCAACAGTTTGAACTGCATTTTGTCTGCTTGATGCATCAAAAGTTTTCTGATCATAACTCGGTTTAATACCTTTTTCTTTTGGAAAAATCCAAAGTTGAAAAAGATTTACCTTTTCAGTTTCTGAAGGATTGAATTCTGAATGATTCACTCCTGTTCCAGCACTCATCACCTGTACATCGCCGGGTTTTATTACTGAACCATTACCCATGTTGTCGCGATGTTGCAGAGCACCTTTTAATATAATGGTTATAATCTCCATATCATTATGAGGATGGATTCCAAACCCCTGACCTTCCGAAACGATGTCATCATTTAGAACGCGCAGCATTCCGAAATGAATTTTATTAGGATCATACCAGTTAGCAAAACTGAAACTGTGATGAGCAATAAGCCAGCCATGGTCTGCATGACCGCGCTCTGTAGATTTATGAACAATTGTTTTCATGTTTCTTTTTAAAAAAAATTGCCGGGCTTCAGAATTTATCCAAAACCCGACAAGAATAATTATTGCTTTATTAAGATAGCGTCAATTGTAAAATTAATGTCGTCAGAAACAACTGCCTCGCCAGTTGCAGCGGCATTCTTATACATCAGATTAAATTCTTTACGATTTATTTTTCCAGTTGCTTTAAAACCTGCTTTTACATTTCCCCATGGATCCGTTACTGTTCCACCATAAACTACCGGAATCTCTACAGACTTTGTAACATCACGGATAGTAAGGTCACCCGACATTACGTATTTATTCTTTTCAATCATTTTCACTCCCTTACTCTTAAATGTAATCACCGGAAATTTTTCAGCATTAAAAAAATCATCACTCTTCAGATGATTATCACGCATATCATTGTCTGTCGTAATGCTTTTAACATCAATAGTAACATTTGCATTCAAATCTGTCCAGTCAGCCTTAGAAGAAGTAAAAGTACCTTCAAACTTATTAAATTGTCCTTCAACATCTGAGATTACAAGATACTTTGCACTAAAATGGATTTTTGAATGCGCCGGATCCAGTTTCCAGTTCTGTGCAAATGATGTGATTGTGATGGCAAATGCCGCAACTAATAATGTGATTTTTTTCATGATGAATTTGTTTGTTTTGATTTTCCGCAAATATAAGTTAAAACATTAGATGTTGTAACATCTAATTGATTATTTTTCTTATAGTGCTGATTTTAAGCCTGATCTATTTGCTAAAAAATGGCATTATGGGTTTGGGGTATCGATAATCAACAACAACAGTCCTTATATGGACCTGATTCCGATTGCCTTTCTTGCCTCTGAAACTGTAAATGAAGCGCTTTCATGTGCCTTCTCTGCACCCTGTTTTGCAACTTTTTTAAGATAAGCCTCATCCTTACCGAGAGCATCAATTTTCTCCCGGAAGGGTGTTGTAAATACAACCATATCTTCGGCAAGTTGTTTTTTAAGATCACCGTAACGAATCTTCATGCTATTATAAAGCTCATCAAAATGTTTGATGGTATCTTCATTTGAAACAACTTTCATCAGATCAAAAAGATTTTTGATCACTTCAGGCTTTTCCTGATTTTCTGTTGTCGGACCTGCATCAGTAACAGCCCTCATCACTTTTTTTCTGATTGACTCAGGGGTGTCGGATAAAAAGATTGCATTGCCTTCGCCTTCACTCTTTCCCATTTTACCTGAACCATCAAGACCCGGAACCTTTACGAGATTTGTTCCATAGTTAAATGCAAAGGGCTCAGGAAAAAGTTCACTCTTATATAAACGGTTAAAGCGATTCGCAAACTGTCGGGACATTTCAAGATGCTGCTCCTGATCTTTACCAACCGGCACCTTTGTAGCCCGGTGAATCAGGATATCTGCTGCCATAAGTGTTGGATACGTCAATAATCCGGCATTGATATTATCAGGATGATTTTTGATTTTATCTTTAAAAGATGTGCATCGCTCCAGTTCTCCAACGTAGGCATTCATGTTCAACAATAGATATAACTCTGCAGTTTCAGGCAGATCACTTTGAACATACAATGTCGCTGCCTCGGGATCAAGGCCACATGCAAGGTATTCGATTAAAACCTGCTTTACATTCTGGTGAAAATTTTCAGGATTCGGATGAGTTGTCAGGGAATGATAATCGGCAATAAAGAAAAAGCAATCATACTCATATTGCATTTTAATAAAATTCTTCAGCGCTCCGAAATAATTTCCAAGGTGCAAATTGCCTGTGCTGCGAATACCGCTGACGACTCTTTCTTTCATGAGGCGAAAATAAGAAAAAGTAAGAAGTAAGGAGGAAGATGTTTGCAGCTGGTCGTATTAATAGTGCCAAATCTTGCTGCTTACTTCCTTTTGCTTCTTGTAATCATCTATCGTACTTTAGCCATCTTACAAAATCATAATGGAATCAAAGATTAAGTCCCTCGAAAATAAGATTGAAGAAGCGAAAAAAGGCGGCGGCGCCAAGCGTGTTGATGCCCAGCATAAGAAGAAAAAGCTTACTGCTCGCGAACGATTATACTTTCTTATGGATGAAGGAAGTTTTGAGGAAATTGGAATGCTTGTCACCCATCGCTCTACTGAATTCGGGCTTGAAAACGAAAAGTATCTGGGAGATGGTGTCGTTACAGGTTATGGAAAAATTAATGGCCGGCTTACCTATGTCTTTGCCCAGGACTTCACAGTATTCGGAGGCTCGCTTTCTGAAACACATGCGAAAAAAATCTGCCGTATTATGGATCTCGCAATGCAAAACGGCGCACCGGTAATTGGACTTAACGATTCGGGCGGAGCACGTATTCAGGAAGGTGTTGTATCTCTCGGAGGATATGCAGATATTTTTTATAGAAATGTTATGGCATCAGGTGTTATTCCGCAGATATCAGCCATCATGGGACCCTGTGCAGGAGGTGCCGTATATTCTCCGGCCATGACGGATTTTATCATGATGGTAGAAAACTCTTCTTACATGTTTGTTACGGGACCAAATGTTGTAAAGACAGTAACACATGAAGATGTAACATCAGAAGAACTTGGCGGGGCTATGACACATGCTACTAAATCGGGTGTAACTCAGTTTACATGTGCAAACGAAGTAGAATGCATTAAAAGAATAAAAGAACTCCTCAGCTATATGCCGCAGAATTGCGAAGAGGAATCTCCTTCTTATTTATACGAAGAAACCGATGAAACAAGAATAGAATTAAATAATATCATTCCTGAAAATCAGAATCAGCCATATGACATTCGTGCGGTGATTGATCAGGTAATTGATGAAAGATCGTTCCTCGAAGTACATGAAAGTTTCGCAGAAAATATTGTCGTAGGTTTTGCACGCCTCGCGGGAAAATCGATCGGTATTGTTGCGAACCAACCTATTCATCTTGCAGGAGTACTCGACATTCAAGCATCTACAAAGGCTGCTCGCTTCGTGCGATTTTGCGACTGTTTCAATATTCCATTGCTCGTGTTGGAAGATGTTCCGGGGTTTCTGCCCGGCACCGATCAGGAATGGAATGGAATTATTATTAATGGCGCCAAATTATTGTATGCATTCAGCGAGGCTACAGTTCCCCGGATTACAGTAATAACACGAAAGGCATATGGCGGAGCTTACGATGTAATGAATTCAAAACACATCGGCGCAGACATGAATTATGCATGGCCATCAGCAGAGATTGCTGTTATGGGCGCAAAAGGCGCTGCTGAAATAATTTTCAAAAAAGAAATTTCTGAAGCAGCCGATCCAGAATCTAAATTGAAAGAAAAAGAAGATGAATATAATAATCTATTCGCCAACCCATACAAAGCAGCGGAACATGGTTATATCGATGAAGTAATTAAGCCTGAAGACACAAGAACTAAACTTATTACTGCATTTAAAATGCTCGAAAATAAAGCTGTTAAACTTCCAAAGAAAAAACACGGGAACATTCCATTGTAATTAAATCACACGAATGAATATTTTGCTTCTTGGATCCGGTGGACGCGAACATGCAATTGCGTTGAAAATTTCTGAAAGTCCCCGATGCAAAAAATTATTTATTGCGCCGGGTAATGCCGGAACATCCAACTGCGGCGAAAATTTAAATCTAAATTTAAACGATTTTAAATCGATTCAGGAGGCCGTCCTGAAACATGCTATCAGTTTAGTCATTGTCGGTCCCGAAGAACCACTTGTTAACGGCATCGTCGATTTTTTTCAAAAGGAAAATGCTTTGAAAAATATTTTAATCGTAGGTCCATCTGCCGAAGGCGCAAAGCTTGAAGGCAGTAAAGATTTTGCGAAAAAATTTATGAAGGAATTTAAAATTCCAACAGCATCGTACAATACATTTAACAGACAGGAAGCTACAGAAGCAAAAAAATTCCTTACGACTTTAAATCCGCCTTATGTCATCAAGGCCGACGGACTTGCCGGCGGAAAAGGAGTAATTATCTGCAACACAATTGCAGAAGCGAATAAAAGTGTTGATGAAATGCTTCAACATGATAAATTCGGTAAAGCGGCCGAAAAAATTGTCATCGAAGAATTTCTCAACGGAATAGAGCTGTCTGTATTTGTGCTTACCGATGGTCATAGTTATAAAATCCTTCCAGAGGCAAAAGATTATAAGCGCATTGGCGAAAACGATACCGGACTAAACACCGGAGGAATGGGCGCTGTATCACCGGTTCCTTTTGCCGGAAAAGAATTCATGAAGAAGGTTGAGCAGAAAATTATTATTCCAACGATTGAAGGACTAATAAAAAGAAAAATTTATTACCGTGGATTTGTCTTTATCGGACTCATGAATGTAGATGGTGAGCCTTATGTTATCGAATACAACGTAAGAATGGGAGACCCTGAAACAGAAGTAGTTTTTCCACGGATACAATCGGATGTTGTTGAACTCTTGCAAGCCACCGGCACAGGTAAACTTTCAGATGTCTCATTAGTTGTAAATCCTCAAACAGCTTTGACTGTAATGATGGTTAGTGGCGGTTATCCTGAAAGTTTTGAAAAGGGGAAAGAAATAACTTTTGAAAAAGACTCAGGAGATGTTTATACATTTCATGCGGGAACAATATTTAAAGAGGGTAAAGTCTACTCAGACGGAGGAAGAGTGTTAGCCGTAACATCATTTGGAAATACAATTCAGGCAGCCCGCGAAAAATCGTATGCAAAGCTTGAGAGGATAAAATTCGAAAATGGTTATTTCAGGAAAGATATTGGGCTGGATCTGATAAAGCCCAATTAGTCGAATTTTTCAACGGTCTTATGCTTGTTCATGTACCTAAGCCAGATAAAAAAAGCAATAAACCCAATGACGATCAGGGCTTTATTGAACCAAAGTCCGAAGAAGGGCACGACTTTAAAAACGAGTCTGAAAAGATCAGCGATTAAATACCAGAGAATGTCCATAATGCTTTTTTTACGTTGGCAAATATAGAAAGGATTCGGGATTTTACACGATTAAAAATCTATACTTTTAGCACAAATGATTCGCTTTTTTAAATTACCCCAGCCCGCAACTCTCATCCTGATACCACTCATTATTCTGGTATTTTGGGGCAGGATGTTCTTTAGCATTCATCCGGTGGCCGATCAGAATTCACTGCCTTTATGGGGCATCGCTTTTTCGTTTTTCAATGTAATGCCCGCCTGGATTAACTTTATCATTCTCTTCATCTTGATTTCCGCTGAAGCTATCTACCTCACCATCCTGTTAAACAAACATGAGGTGCTTTACAAAAACTCATTTTTACCTGCGCTGATTTTTGCATTGTTTATTTCAGCACTGCCTGAATTTATGCAATTGCATCCGATTCATATCGTCAATTTACTTGTCCTCCGCATTTTTGATCGTGCTCTTACGCTCTATAAAAACGAACTGAATCAAAAAGCACTCTTTGATGCATCCTTTCTCTCAGGTGTAACAGCTCTGATATATTTTCCTTGCATTGTCATGCTTCCTTTTCTGATGATCATTTATGCAATTCTTTTACCCTTTCGATTGAAAGAATGGCTGATCATGATTATCGGTTTCGTCCTGCCTGCATTTTTTCTGAGTACATACTTGTTCTGGAATTATTCGCTTGGGACCTTCTGGAGCATGTACATGGAACTTTTTAAAAACATCCATCCAGAAATTATCTTCAAATCAGGGACCTCGTTGCTTGCTTTATCCTCATGTATCGGACTCCTACTATTGTTTTCATTGATAAAACTCCGAGCTAATTATCGTAAAAATGTAATTCGTACCAGAATATATCAGCAGGTGTTTTTTATCTTCTTATTAATGGGTGGGATATTCATCATACTAAGCGAAAAAATATCAATCATTCACTTTTCATTTCTTATTATTCCTTTATCCGTTTTCTGCGCCTATTTCTTTCTATCTACGAGACGGCGAATCTGGATTTATGAAACAACACTTTGGGGAATAATTGCTATGATTATCTGGAATAATTTTATTAATTAAAAAATCTACGACATTTATTTTATTCTCTTCAGCCAAAAGTCTTCCCGTTCCCGCATCACCTTTTTTGCTTTAACGTTTTTATCACCATAACCCACAAGATGTAAAACGCCATGAGCCATTACACGATGAAGCTCATTGTTGAAGGATATTTCATATGTTTTAGCATTGATCTTTACTCTGTCGATAGATATATAAATATCCCCTGAAATTGTTTTTGGCAATACAGAATTATCGAATGTAACGATGTCAGTAAAGTAATCATGGCCAAGATACTGCTTATTAATTTTTCTCAGATAACGATCCGTACAAAAAATAAAATTAATTGCATCCTCTTTAAATCCTTCCTTTCTGATGATTTGCCGAATCCACAATTCCAGTGTTTTCCTTTTCGTCAGCCTGAATGTTACATCTTCCTTAAAAATATTTATCATTTAATTATCGGATATGCCGAGTTGAATTATTCTGGAATTAAATCAATAATAAGGGCACAAGTTACAATTGTTGTTTTAATAATTATACGTCATTAAACTTGTACTTTTGAATCCGATGAAAAAGATTGCCCTATCACTATTACTCCTTATTTCATTCCAGAAAATTTCTGCGCAGGAAGATTATTACTGGTGGGCTATTAAACACAACTGGGACGGAGTAACACCCTGGAATCAGTATATGACAATGTCCACTTCCTTCATGGGCCCTAATTCGCTACCAGTTCCCGAAGTCGCTAACGGTCGCATCGATTCGCTCATGGAACTTGAAGTTGCAGGCGAGTATCATTTCAGCAATGGGGATAAGACAAAGGATTTTTATACGAGAGGGTTTCTTCCGCTGTACGACAACCGCGTCGCTATCTTAATCGATGTAATTCCCTACGAATGGTTTAGGACAGACACGATCACTCGCGACTTAAGAGCCGCCAGGACAAAAAGTGGTAAGGGTGGTGCTGGAGGAGACATTTATTTTTCAACGTTCTTTCAAGTGATAAAGGATAAACATAATTTTCCTGATATTCTTTTCCAGGCGACATTCAGACTAGCATCGGGAACAAATCTGCACAATGCCAGATATACAGATGGCCCGGGATATTTTTTTGATATCAGTGCAGGAAAAAATATTTTTCTGAATAAAAAAATTCTTCGACTATATGGCATGGCTGGTTTTTACGCATACCAGACATTCGATTTACAACATTTGCAGAATGATTGCTTTCTGTATGGTGCCGGTGCCGATTTATCTAATTCAAAATTTACGCTGTCACAGTCAATTGGTGGATACAACGGCTATCTAAACATCGGCGATAAACCTATTGTTTATCGTGCATCCATCCGGTTAAAACAAAAATATTTCGACTGGAAGGTTTCTTACCAATGGGGAATTCACGATTATGACTTTCAACGATTCAGGGCCGGAGTTGTGGTGCATTATCATATTAAATCCAAATAGGGGTCGGACAAAAGACAAAAGACAAAAAAAAATCTTTAATAATTCGATATGATAATCAAGAATTTATTCGCTCATTCAGTGGTTTTGGGTTTTGATTAAAATATAACATTAAGAAAATTATTTTAATTTCAAAATGGCGAGTACAAATATTTATTTTTAATAAAACAAACAATATGAAAATAATAAAAGTAGAATATCAGGTAAGTACTGAATGTATAGAAACGAATAAGCAAAACATATTGAAGGTGATGGATGCTTTGAAAAAAAATAACATTACCTCTATGAAATATTCTTATTATTATTTAGGAGAGGGTAGATTTATGCATTTCAATGTGACAAAAAAAGAAAGTTTTTCGAAGCATAATGACTTGCAGGAATTCAAAAAATTTCAGGCGGCATTAAAAGCAAGTCAGCCTCTTACTCCACCGTAAGCATTCGACTTAGAATTAGTAGGTTCAAATATGGAAATTATTTAATTTAATTATTCCGCTTGAGCTTTTTGAAAAGCTGATATAGTTTAGTGTATTCCATGAGCGAATTGATTTTGGTTAAGAAATGATTCTTTAGAGAATCATCGTATTCGGGGAGATCAAAATCATATTTACTTACAAGGCATAAAAAAAAGGAAGCGATTGCTTCCTTTTTCTAGTCTAACCAAACTATATCAATACTTAATTACCTGATAATTTAAAGTTCATTTCTACCACTCTGCCGTTCTCAGAAAAAATTAACTGATCGGTGAGATGCTTCATCAGAAATATTCCACGTCCACATTCTTTCTCGAGGTTTTCGGGAGAAGTAGGATCGGGAAGATTATAATAATCGAAACCGGGACCTTCATCAGCAATTGTAAACACAATTGAATGTGGAGAATGGGTACAGGATACGCTAATTTTTTTGCTCGGATCAGACTTATTACCATGGTAAATGGCATTCGTAACAGCTTCCGTTATTGCAACGAGCATGTTTCCGTAAATGTCTTCACTGACATTGTATTTATTTTTGACGTCGTCGATCAGGCGTTCCACCACAGTAAGACTGTCCGGATTCGACCCTAATTCGATGGTCTGGCTATCACCTGCAAGCTGCATTATGGAATTATTTATCAATGGATTGGAAATAATCGTTAACCTTTAGTCTATAATATGTATTCAACGAAGGGGGAACAGTTCTTAACAGTTCCATTTCTTTTAACTTAAGTTTCTTATACTCCTCAAATCCATTAGGGTTACGGTGAAATGCATTTTTTGATTCTTCCGATTTTCGCTGCTCGTCCTGGTCGCGTTCACGCTCTGCTTTTTCACTCTCAAGAAGGCGGGTTGTGATATCCTGCTGACGTTTTATTGTCTGTTCGGAAATAATCCTGTTTACAATATCCCTTTCCGTTTCTTCCATTTGGCGGGCAATATCTTCCAGGTTTCCAAGGGAGTTTTTACCGTCTTTATTTTGGCTCTGGTTAATCTTATTTAATTCATTTCGAATAAATTCCTGTTGTGCAGCCATCTTCGCCAATTGTTCGCTCATCGAATTTCCCTGTTGGCTCTGCTTTCCTTTTTTGTTTTCACCTGCCTTAAGCCCTTCTTTTGCTTTCTGCATATTCTTATTAAGCTCTTGCTGCATTTTGCTGAGTTCAGACAATGACATCGATTTTTTCTTACCCGGTTTGTTACAACTGGAATTCGACATTGACTGCTGTTGCATCATTTGTTGGAGAGCCTCGCTTAACATCAATGTAAGATTATTCACAGCAGTCATAACAAATTGTTGGCGACTTCTGGCCTGCGGGACAAGCCTGTCTTCGAGGTTATCAAGAGCGACATCCATATTCTGGTTTATAGCAGAAATCTCCTGATTTACCTTTGCTTCAATTTGAATAACACGTTTGCTCAAAGCAAATAATGAGTCCTCAATCATCTTTGCATCATCCTGAAGTTTCCTTTGCTGCTGGCTAAGTTTTAGGTATTGCGGATTATTAATATCTACAGACTTCAGCTGTTGCATGACCTGCTCCTGATTGAAAGACATACGCAGAAGATTTTCCAACAGCGCTCTCAATGCATCCATATCTTCTTCGTTTTCTTCCTGCTTCATCTGCTGCTGATTCTTACTCATCTTCTGAGCAAGTTGCTGCATTTTTTGAGACGCATTTTTCTGACTCTTCGACGCTTTACCACTCTTATTCTGCTCAAGTTGATCAGAACTATTTTCCATATCTTCCTTAATATCCTTCTCCTCTTTATCGGTATTATTCAGATCTTTCTTTTCTTCCAGCTCTTCATTTTTCTTCGCCAGGTCGTCCTGATCTTTCTTAAAGTCTTCAAAATCCTTATTTAGTTTATCCTGCTGATCCTTTAAATCTTTGCTATCAGCATTTTTATCGTCTGATTTTTTTGATAGATCATCCTGCTTCTTTGCAAGGTCATTGAGTTTGTCGATATTATCCTGAAGCTTTTTATCGAATTCCATTTGTTTGAAAAGCTCGATGGTGCGCTCAAGTTCCTTCTGCAGATCTTTATTATCGAGTTTCATTTCGCTAAGCTGCTGTTGCATCTGATTCTTATCTACATTTTGCATGAGCTGTTGCAGCTGTTCCAGAAGCTTTTTCATTTCAGACGATTGAAGTTTGTCCATGATAGACTGAAGTTGCTGTTGCTTCTGCATTATGTCCTCATTCACCTTTTTATATTCTTCTTCCTGCCTGTTTTTCTGTTCGTTTTTATTCCGCAGTTCGGCCAGTTTCTTCTCCAGTTCTTTCTGTTTATTCAAAAGCTCTTCCGCTTTTTTCTTGTCTTCCCACGACATTTCTTTCTTATCGAGCAGACGTTTGCTGAGATCACTCAACTCCTTCTGCATTTGACGGGCCTTGGCAATACTTTCCTGCAAGTCGTTTTTAATCTCTGAATTATTTTTATCCGCATTCTCAGCGATCTCCTTTAAAGTTGGCGCTTTGAAAACCTGCGTCTGCGAGCGCGTCGATTTAGGTCCGCTAACAGCATCGTTATCCCACACCTCGAAGTAGTATTCAACTTCATCGCCGCTGGCAATATTTACGGAGCTTAAATCCCATGAATAAAAAAACTGATCGGTAGTGAGACTTTTATTAACAGGAAGGGATTCTGAAAATTGTTTGCCGGCATTGCTCTGAAGAGAATCATTCGATTTTAAAAAGCGGTAATTAAATGCCAGCCGGGTGAATCCATAATCATCTTTTACAAGTCCTTTGAAAAAAGTGCGCTTAGACGAAAGCGAATCTTTTTGTTGCTCGATAGAGATTGTAGGATATAAATCAGGAATAACAGAGACTGCATAATGAATAGAGTCTTTACTGTTTAAGAAATGATTTCCTGTTGTTATCAGATACGTGTCGTTCTTGCTGAATCTTCGGGTAAAAACAAAACTGTTTTCAGATGACGGTTTCAAGACGACGGTTGAATCGTGAAAGGCCAATCGGATTGATTCTGTGTTTTGAGTAGAAAACTTCCATGTCACTTTTGTACCTGCAGGAATCATTAGGTCGCCAGTATTCTGAAGTGTTTCATTTTGTTTTTGAACATAAGCAGGATACTCCAAATCGATGTTGAAATTCGTCAATACCGGATTCGGAAGTGCTTCAAGCATATATTCATCGGAATAAAATCCATCAGCAAACAACCGGAATTTTTCGTTGTGCTGAATATTTCTGAACGTGTAATGAAAACTTGTAAGATTGTCTTTGATTAATTTGAATTGATTGCCGTCAGACTCGATGTAAACTTCTGCGGGAATTTCATCACCCTTAATTTTAACGTCCAGTTGAAAGTCCTGCTGCTGTACAGTCTTTAACTCTTTGTTCAGAATTTGAAAAATAAATGGCGCTGGCTTCTCAAAATACGTACCGTGTGCTATGAGTCTTTTTGTACTGTCCTTAATCAGAGAAGGAGCGGCGAATAAGATAATAAAGAATGCACAGAGTGGGATTATAGCATAGCGCAGATATCTGCGATTCTCGTTCAGGTTAATGGCAGAGACAAATGGAACAGGTTTGAGATCAATTATTTTCTGATCAATTCCTGCCAGAACGAGATTGTGTTGCTGGTTGTCTTCGTTTTCATCAGCCTGCTTTTTAAGTTGAAGAACATTTATTAGTTTATCCTGAACATTAGAAAAGTGTTTGCCGATAATTTTTGCTGCCTGTTCATGCGAGATTATTTTACCGATCCTGTATAAGTGCATGATGGGAATAAAAATAAATTTTCCCAGAATGAACAGGTTTACTCCAATAAACAGATAAAACAGAATCGTGCGAAAAGTTGTGCTGAAGTGTCCGAAGAACTCGAGCGTTGTTACCAAAAGATAAAATGCAAGTGAAAAAGTAAACGCATAAATAGCTCCCCGAACCAATTGGTTCTTATAATACTTTCTGACGAAAGCATCGAGTCGGGAAATTAATAACTGATAATTATCAGACATGATATGATGGGGAATTGAATTTGTAAATTTAACATTTTAAACGGCTGTATCGGCCTATTATTCTGCCTTTGAATGTTAATTTCAGCCAACACGCCAATAAGTTGAAGTGCCTTAGTCAAAAAAATTAAACGAAACAAAAGGCGAATGGTTGTTATTATCCGCTTTATTAAGCAATGAATAAGAGATTTAATATTCAATGCTTAGTGATGAAACATAAAACCAGATGATTTATTTTTGAAATCCTGGTCTTACCCCTATAAAATCGATTGATTTTTTAGAGAGCAACGATCTAAAACAAAAACATAGCCTGCAGTATAAAAACTACAATACCAGCAGCAAATCCTAAAATTGCCAGCCACCCAATCCTAGTCATATACCAGAGGAAATCTATTTTTTCTATCCCCATTACCGCTACACCTGCAGCCGAGCCAATTATAATCATACTACCTCCTGTTCCTGCTGTAAAGGCAAGGAATTCCCAGAAATTATGGTCCGTAGGATATTGCGTCAAAGGATACATTCCTTGTGCTGCAGCAACAAGAGGAACGTTATCAATAATTGCTGAAAGAATACCAAGAGATATTCCGATCAGATAATCATTTTTAAATGTGCTGCTTAGAACAGTTGCCAAATCGTGTAAAAGACCGTTGGCCTGAAGAGCTGCAACGGCAAGTAGTATTCCAAGGAAAAATAAAATACTTGGTGAATCTATTTGCTGTAATGCAGAAGCAACGCTGACTCTTTTCTTGCTTTCAAATCCCAATCTGAAATGCAGAACGGATGTAAATATCCAAATTACCCCAAGAGCCATTATCATTCCCATAAATGGCGGAAGTCCAGTAAAAATTTTAAAGAACGGGACGAATAATAATAGGAGGACTCCAACAATCATCATGATTTTGCCTTGCTTTAAATCTTCTTCGGGCAGCCCATTCACAACAGGAGGATCAATCTTTTGTCCTCTGAATTTAAATGAAACAATTAAAACGGGTACCAGGCAGCAGATTAAACTTGGCAAGATTAATTTGATTATAATATTTAATGCAGTAATCTGTCCGCCAATCCAAAGCATGGTTGTAGTCACATCACCAAGTGGCGACCAGGCACCGCCTGCATTAGCTGAAATAATAATGATACCGGCGAACCATAGCCTGTCATTTTTTTCCTTTAATAGCTTTACACATAACGACGTCATAACAATAGAAGTTGTCAGGTTGTCGAGTAATGCAGAAAGAAAAAAAGTAATTATTGCAATAAATACAAGCAACAAACTTTTACTGCGGGTACGTAATTTCGTTTTAATGAATTCAAATCCATTATACCCGTCAATTATTTCTACAATTGTCATTGCGCCAAGCAGGAAGAAAAGTATGGAAGCTATTTCTCCTAAGTTAGAAAGCAGCTCCTCATTTACATGATCAGGATTGTGACTGGATAAAATATAAATTGTCCAGCATAAAGTACCTGTAATAAGAGCACTAGCCGCCTTATTCACATTAAGGGGATGTTCGAATGCAATGGCCAAATACCCTAAAACAAATACAATGACAAGTGCTATACCCATTCTTCAGATTTTAAGAAGGTACAATTTCGCAAAACCTGCCGAACACTCCTAATGGAAGTTTTAATCCGCTTGTAGCATTCAAATACAATTCGCCCGTCTGTAAATTTTTCTGGGCCGGAAAAAAATTCTCAATAATCAGAGAGGAGAATCCAAGAGAATATGTGTTGAGAATCATAAACCTATCTTCTTCTGCTAACAGATTCTTTACATGATCCATCATTTCAGAAATCATTTCCTCCAGCTTCCACTTTTGTCCTTCTGTGCCATGACCGTAAGCGGGCGGATCGAGAATAATTCCATTATACTTTTTGCCGCGTCTTACTTCCTTCTTTACAAAAGCCATTGCATCTTCAATGATCCAGCGTATGTCTTTTAGTCCGCTAAGCTCCATATTAGCATTTGCCCATGTAACGACTTGTTTCACTGAGTCGAGATGTATCACATCGGCACCGGCCGCCTTTGCTGCCAACGACGCTCCTCCGGTATAGGCAAACAGATTCAAAACTTTGGGCTGCTCGGTTTTCATTTTACCGATGCATTCTACGATGTAATCCCAGTTCGATGCCTGTTCAGGAAAAATGCCCACATGCTTAAATGAAGTAAGTGCGAGACGGAAGGCAATACGGCGTTCATCTTCACCTTTTTTAGCGCCTTTAAGTTTATATTCAATATTCCATCGGTCGGGCATTTCCTTTATTTTCTGCCAGTCACCGGCGGCGCTTGTTGTGGGCTTGAATTTAACATGAGCCATTTTTTCCCATTCCTTAAGAGAAAGAGACCGGCTCCAGACAGCCTGGGGTTCGGGACGAATTGTAATATATTTTCCGAAACGTTCCAGTTTTTCGAAATCCCCGCAATCGATCAGTTCATAATCCGGAAAGTGAGTCGGTGTTAATAGCAGCATACGGCAAATGTAAGGTGAGAAATGGATTGCCCAAATCGGGGTGAAATCAATCTTTGAGAATTAATAAAAAGGGATTAGAGGCCTCATAGAAACTGAGATTTACAGGGTTAAAAGTTACTAACAAAGCCTCTTTACTTATCGTACGCAGATATATTTATACCATCATTATTAGAAAATAAAAATCAAAATAGATATAAAAACAGGATATGACGGAAATGACTATTGAAATTTTAAAGATTAAAATTGATAATCAAAACAAGGTTATAAAAGAATTGACAATTGAAAACGAAGAATTATACCATCAATACAACCATTTAATTATCAGAAATGGAAAAATGCTTAAGAGAATTGATGATTTCCAAACGATAATTGACGACTTACATATTCGCATAGAAGAGCTGCAATTAATCAATGGAAACATGCTTCAATTGAACGATAAACTTCGCAGAAGAAACAGCTTGTCCTTATCGGTTAACGAAGTTCATGAACAAGGCCTCGTGAAACCTGAATTATCTGATACTATTGAGTCTGAATTTGATGTGGATAAACTGCAAGATCGCTGGAAAAATTACCCCGGACAGAAGGGTCAAAACGGACCAAATCTTCGCAAGCAGGTTTTAATGCTTATTCATCTTTACACGACATCCTCGCTTCGCGCTGCTGAACTTTTTAACCGGGCCGGAGTAGGCGGTGTGACAGGTGCCAGATATGTAAGTATGCTGAAGAATTTTGAACTGATACGTTATACGGGAGCCCGCAAAAAGGGACATTATGAAATTACGAGAACGGGTATGGACTTTATCGAAGGAGCGAAAATCTCAAAGAGTGTTTTGCAAACTAATTCCGATTCTCCCTTAATTCATGATGAAAGTCCGGCAAAAGTGGAAAAAGTAAACCTGCACGCCATTAACGCAGACCACAACGACTTGTAATAATTTGAATTAATACTTGCGGTCACGATAGTCCTGTTTTTTATCTGGCGAAATCTTCCTGACTTTTAATTCAGCCTTGATCGACATTTTGATAAAGTTAATCTGCAGATTAAATGATTAATTTTGTTAAAAATACTTGTCTATGGACTCATCAGATTTACGATCAATTCAGGCGCCTTTAAAAAAGAAATATCTTGATCAGCCCGAAACTGCTACAATCACATTAAAAGCTCAGGGAAAAATCGGTGAAGGAATTTCTTGTAAAGTAGAAACAGGGAGAGCGTTAGTTGAAGCCGGACTACATCCGGCGACTGGAGGAAATGGAATGCTTGCATGTTCCGGCGACTTACTTCTTGAAGCGTTAGTTGCTTGCGCTGGCGTTACCCTGAGTGCTGTATCAACTGCGATTGGATTAGACATCAGAGAAGGTGACATTAGAGCTGAAGGCGATTTGGATTTTCGTGGCACATTGGGAGTATCGAAAGACGTTGCTGTTGGCTTTAAGAACATTCGTCTCTATTTTACTCTTGATATGGATGCAACTACAGAACAAATGCAATCATTGGCAAAACTGACAGAAAGGTATTGCGTGGTTTATCAAACGCTAACAAAAGGTGTTCATGTGGAAACTGTCTATGAGAAAAAATAATTTATTTGCCTTGATTAAAAAATAGGCATTAAATAAACATTCATTTTTATATAACTAACGACAACTTCGAAATTTAAGTTTTGAACTACCCTATTAAATTAAATCTTAAAAATAAATCATCATGGCAAGAGTAAGCACATATCTCAATTTTTCCCGCAATACTGAAGAAGTGTTTAATTTTTACAAATCTGTCTTTGGAGGTGAATTTAGTGGTGGCGGCATTGCACGCTTTAAAGACATTCCCGAGACTGATGGAGCGCCTCCCATTCCGGAGGGTGATAAAAATTTAATTATGCATATTGAATTACCTATTGTTGGCGGACATATAATAATGGGAACTGATGCGCCAGAGTCAATGGGTTTTACAATGAATTTTGGTAACAACGTTTATATTAATCTTGAACCCGATACCAAAGCAGAAACAAAAAAATTATTCAGTGCATTATCCGCCGGTGGAATTGTGACCATGGATCTTCAGGATATGTTTTGGGGAGCTTTTTTCGGAAGCTGTACGGATAAATACGGAGTACAATGGATGTTTAACTGTAATGAGAAATCATAATGGTAATTTAAGTGCTATTCTATCTGCATATAAATTCACTTGCAGAAAATAATCGGCAATTATTTTTTTACCAATTTGTTCTTGCTTATAATTTCTTTTTTAGAGTTGAGTAAGGAAACAAGATATATCCCTGATGTAAATTTCCTGATATCAACAGAAGTGATGCTTTCATTTATTTCACCTTTATAGACGGTTTCCCCTATTATGTTTTCGATATTTATATATATCGGCTATATATATACTTTACAGATTAAATTAGAATAAAACATGTCATTTATAATCCAATATATCTGATGATAATTAATTGAAAAATAACGTTCATGTAATCTATAGACGGGAGTTTTTTATTTACTTTTGCCACCCATGATATTCTTCTTTATAAAACGCCCCAATGGGCTTCCGGATAAGGGGTTTAACGATTTGTTGGTTGAGGAGTTATAAAGTTTATTTCAAGAATTACTCTCTCAAATACATGATATTAGTCCCAGTTTTTAAAGAATTTTCACCAACTAAAAACCGTCCTTCGTCAATATTTATAGGCTTTTGGGAAGATTTTTAATGTAATCGGGATACTTTGGATGTTAATTAAGTGAAATTGCAGAAAGGTTGGCAACTTAAAGTATCTGAAATCAACATAAATTAATGACTCTTAAACCATACCTAATTATAAAATAATAACAATACTATTTATCTAAAGATGTTTTATAAAACTACATGTTTGATCTTTTTCCTGTGGTTAACAATTTCATCGGCATTTGGCAGTGGTTCCTCTCATAATATATTATTGAGGCTTCCTCTTATCTCTGACAAAAACGTTGAACTGATTGCCTCTGCTCTCGATAACATTGATGGCATCCTGGAAATTTCGGCCTGCTATGAATTAAAAGTATTGATTGTTGTATACGACGAAACAAAAATTACTGATGAAAATATTTTGGTAACTACTATAAACTCCAATGCAGCAAATACAAGTGTAGAAAAAATAAATTCATCAGATATTAGTATTATAAAACAAAATTACAAACTCAAAGAAATCAGACGAAACGATAAATCAGCTCATTGACATTCTATTTTAAATGAAACACCTTTTTACTTACTTATTTTTTTTACTTGTTACTATACATGTCCGGGGACAATCAAATAATCTTTGTCCGCAAACAGGTGTACCTGTGCTTCCTGTAAACTCTTGTTCGGGTCCGTCAAATTACAATGTGGCTTCAACATTTACTGTTGACCCCACCACAAGTTTACCGGTTGGAACTACTTGTGTCACTGCTTCTCGCAACAGTCGCGATGGATGGTATCAGTTTACGGCGACCACTACTGCTACTACAATAATCGGAACAGTCATTTCCCGTGACCTTGCCATCGCCGTTTATTCCGGAACATGTGGCGCTATGACGGAGTTAGGATGCGTAAATGCAGGAGGTAACGGAGTAACAGAGACATTGACATTTACTACAACACCGGGAACTGTTTATTACATTCGATTGATAAGATATAATTCTACTTCCTCGAACGACATGACAGGAACAATTTCTATCCTGAGTCCCGTTCCCAATAATGAATGCACTGGCGCAATTACTCTTACACCGGCTGTACCGGCTGGTGCATGCAACCAGACATGCGGACATATTTATAATGCAACCGGATCCTCGCCTGCAACAGCATGTACAGGTGCAGCGAATATGGACGTATGGTATCAGTTTACACCAACGCAAGCTCAGCATGTAATTACTGTCGGAGGTTCTACAACATTTAATCCTGTTGTAGAATTACTTTCGGGAAATTGTGGAGCGTTAACAAGTCTGGCTTGCGCTGATGTTACAGGTGATGGTGGCACAGAAAATCTTACCTACAATAATTTTATTCCCGGCAATACATATTATATACGCGTATATGATTTTGGGCCCACGCCTCCCACAACATTTCAGTTCAACATTTGCATAACAACACCAGTAATGCCTACATGTCCAGCATCGTTAGGCGGAGGAGTCGTTAATGTTTCATCATTGCCATACAATGCAACAGGAAGAACAACAACCGGCGCCGGTGATGAGTTTACTGCATCGAATACAATTACCTGTGGAAGCAGCACATATCTTCAGGGAAACGATGAAGTATTTATTTTTACACCTTCAGTATCAGGAGTAGTATCAATAACATTAACAAGCGCATCTACGAACGTTGGTATGATGTTATATAACGGATGCCCTTTTACCGGATCGGGCAGTTCATGCATTGGCTATTCTCAGAGTACTTCCGGAAATCAATTCCTCTGTTCAAACGTAAATGCAGGAACTCAATACTATCTGATAGTGGATAGGAACAGCGTCGGTGGATCAATTCCAAGTTATAACATTACAATTTCTGCTCCAGCGACTGGAGCCAACGGAGCAACATGCGGAACAGCAATTGTTATTCCTTCGCTTCCATACAGCATTACAAACCAAACTACGTTATGCAAAGGTGATGATTACAATACAGGAACTATGGGTTCATGTAATTCACTTTATGAAAGCGGCGAGGATATGGTGTTTCAGTTTAATGCATCTTCTGCTCAGTGTATTCATATTGTATTAAGCAACACATCTTCTGCACAGGCAGGATTTCTTCTCTATCAAAATTGTCCCGGTTCGGCTGGCGCTAACTGCCTCGGTTATGTGGGTGGCGGAAACGTGACAGGAAATTTTTCTCTTCCCGGTGCAGGCACGTATTTTATTATTGTTGATTCATGGAGTCCTCCCGGTTCGGTTACTTTCAACCTGAGCGTAAGCTCAACATCAGGAACATCACCAAACGATTATCCATGTAATGCTATATCACTACCACTTGGTCTTCCAATGCAAGGTGATAACAGTTGCTCAACAGGATTACTGGAACCAGGTGCCCCTTCATGCTGGACAGGCGGTGCATTAAACACTGTATGGTATACTGTATTTCCAACAGGAACCAGTCTTACAATAAGGACGACTCTTGGAACACTTGGAAATACTCAGATTGCAGTTTATCGTGGCAGCTGTTCAGCACTAACGCAAGTAACTCCGACATCAAGTTCATGCAATACCGATATTGCCAACTGCGGACTTAATGTCACATTGAATTCGGAAGTGACTGTTACCGGTCTCACGCCACAGACATATTACATTCGCGTCGATGGTGAACTGGACATGACTGGCACCTTTGGAATTCTTGCCGTTGATGGCGCTACCGGACTTCCGGCAGTCTTCGGACAGGATTGCGCTTTGCCATTGCCTGTTTGTCAGAATACTATTACCGTCGGTGATCCGGGTTATAGTGGCACTGGCAATGTTTGTGAGTTTGGTGCTTTTGTAAATTGTCTTTCATCCGGAGAAAGAGCATCGGCCTGGTACAGGATTCCGATTGCCAGCAATGGAACATTGCAATTCGATATTATTCCAAACGATTATCCGGGAGCACCCAGTATTGTTGCAACAGATTACGATTTTGCAATTTGGGAAGTTGGTCAAAGTGGAATTTCATGTTCCCAGCTATCTACGGCTGCGCCTGTCAGATGTAATTACAATTCTCTCGGCGTTACCGGACTCTACACTTTAGGGAATGCACCATTTACTTATCCGGGATTTGATGCTTCATATGAACTTCCAATAATAGTTACCGCCGGACAAGTTTATATGTTACTTGTAAGCAATTTCACAAGCAGCAGCGCAGGATTTACGATGAACTTCACCGGACTTCCCGATCCGATAAATTACAGTGTGGCTCCTTCCGGAATGAATTGGCTGGGTGGAACAAATACTAGCTGGGGAGTAACCGGCAACTGGGGTTCGTGTACTATACCAAATTGTGCTATCGATGCAGTGATTAATCCCGGGCCAATTAATCAACCTATTGTAGTTACAAATCAGACTGTAAAAGATTTATTCATCAATCCAGGCTCTACGTTAACGATAAATCCAAACGTTACACTATCAGTGTGCGGCAATCTTAGCAATAGCGGAACTTTTATTGCTCTTCCCGGATCTACAATAAAATTTATCGGCGCAGGCGCTCAGACTGTCCTCGGCAATTTCACTAACGGAAACGCTTTCGCAAATTTTGTAATGCAAAAGCCATCAGGAACGCTTAATCTTTTGACGAATGTTGACATTACTGAAAATGATTCTTTAAAGTCCGGACTATTTAATGCCAACGGAAAATACATCCGCATTAAAAAGAATTTCTACAATGCAAATGGCTCGCTTACTCATATTACTCCTGCGACAGGATCGACCTATGAATTTAACGGTGCAGCTTCACAGACTTTCACTAACAATGGTGACGATATAAATTTCAACAACGTTTTTATGAATCAATCACCTGCCTCATCACTTATACTCGGAGCAGGCGCATTTAATAATCTAAATACTCTTGGAATATTAAATCTAACAAACGGGAAAATTATTACGGGTGTTACGAAAGAAGTGGTTGTTAAAAACCCAGCCAATGCCGCAATCATTTCACACAATGTTAACAGTTATGTAGAAGGAAATCTTCGAAGATATTTAAATACGAATGCGACTGGCGTCTATGATTTTCCTGTCGGTCATTCAGCAAAAGGTTATCAACTTGCAAGAACAGATTTTGCTACTGCTACCCAAATACCACAACTCGTCGCGAAATTTACTCCATGGCCTGTCGTTCCTAATGGACCAAATTCTAATGAGTGCCCGAATATTAACTATTCGCTTTACCCTGTACTTAACAATGGCTACTGGACAATCGATGCAAGTGCAAATGTGACGACAGGCATTTACAATATGACACTGTTCAATTTAAATTATTCCAATCCTGCAAGTGGCTGGACAATTATGAAAAGATCTCCTTCAGCAATTGGTGCATGGGCACTTGACGGAACATGTGTGGTAACAAGTACTGTCGGAGCTACGCAGCGAACAGGCATGAGCGGATTCTCAGACTTTGCCACAGCGCAGTCTGGTTTACCGTTACCAATTGAACTTATACGTTTTGATGCAAGTTCGCATTCCGGAAAAGTAGTAACGAAATGGGAAACTGCCAGTGAGGTTAACAATGATTATTTTATTGTTGAGAGAAGCACTGATGCAATA
This sequence comes from Bacteroidota bacterium, assembly GCA_031427625.1. Taxonomy (GTDB): domain Bacteria; phylum Bacteroidota; class Bacteroidia; order AKYH767-A; family 2013-40CM-41-45; genus JADKIH01. The sequence continues at coordinate 1,823 of JANPNV010000070.1, read as the reverse complement.
ACGTTTTCGAAAATAGGAATTGTTAACGGTGCGGGAACAACATCTGAGCATAATTTATATTCGTTGACGGATCTGTCGCCTGTCGTCGGATTAAATTACTACAGACTTAAGCAGGTTGACTTCGATGGTGGATATACTTTTTCTGATATTGTTGCCGTAAAAGTTAATGGCAGCGTCAACGACATAACTATTTATCCAAATCCGGCCAATTCTGTAATCAGATTTGATTTTAGTTCTGAGAGCACTTCGATAATTCATGTTGAAGTGGTAGACATCATGGGAAAAGTTGTGATGAGTGAACTAAAAAAATTCAGAAAAGAATCTGGCGAAATGGTTATGGATATTAAAAATTTATCCGACGGTGTTTATTATTTAAAGGTTGTCGAAGATGATGTAATTTTCAAGGGAAAGTTTTTCAAGTTTGGAAAGTAAATTGATTCTTTCCGAAAAATAAAAAATCACTTAAGCGTATTATTCTCCGGATCATAATACAATTGCTGTCTTGAAATTCTAAATTCAGCTATGTCATTAAGCTGGATTACTTCATCGTTTACTTTTTCGATTGGGATTATATAAACGAATTCAGGTGCTGATGCTTTTCCGCCAAGACCAAGGGCAAGAAATACAGGTTTGTTACTTTCATTTGAGTATTTCTTATATTCTACGATCTTCCATTTTTTACCGAGGTCGATAGTGCCGTTAAATAGTTTGCTTCTGTATTTACATTCTACCGAGAAAATTTTTCTGACATGTGTAGTATTTTTCCTTTCGAATTCGAGGTCGGGTTTAAGACTGCTTAAAGCATAGCGGCCATTGTAATATTTATCAGAGCGCCATTCAAGCAATCGGTAGAAATCGTCGCTTAAACGTTCCGTCATATATTTCTCGAAGGCATACCCTTTTTCACGCTCGTTTAATTTTTCGCTGACATTCTTATCGATCTTCTCTACAAACTTTTCCACTATTTTCCGATTTCCCTTTCGCCTTATCAGATAGATGGTCACAAACGCAATGGCGACCATAAAAAGTGAGCTGACAAACAACCAGATTTGTGAAGACTGTGAAGGCGAAGTAAAAGTAGCACCAACCTCCGTGAAGTTAAACGAATTGCGACTACGCGATTCTTCTCCAATCCAGATACCATGAATATCGAACTGACTGTATTGTCCGATGAAACGGTCGATTTTATTTCCCTTCAAATCGTATCCCGACATTTCGATACTCTTGCCAGTGATAAAACCTTTGATGCTGATGGGCTCATTAAATCTTTCATAATAATAAGTACCTGTCAACGCTCCGTCTTTGGCGATCAGAGTAAGTGTAACCGGGTAAGGCCCGACTTTTCCTTTGTACTTCTTTTTAAAAGATTGCGCATAGGAAAAATGAAAAAAGAAAAGCATGGCGAACAACATCGCTGTACATCTCCTGTTTCTCATCGCTGCTTTCATAATGTCTTTGGTCTTCCTGCAATTTCGTGATGATTGTTGAGAATGGCAAGTAATCCAGACTTTGATTAAGCTGATTTTGGGATTTATATGATTGTTCGGTCGTGTTTGAGACTACCATAGTTATATCTCTTCGGCGATCGCTGCGTAACCGTTGCGTCCGCCGCGAGAAAAAAATGATAGTACTGTCCTCAGTTTTATTCCACCTTTTGTTTACTGCAATACCGTTATTTCTGATTTGATATACAGGGGCCGAATTGTACGGATGGGTTTTCATTATCGCGGCGGACGCGGAGTAAACGCGGCGGACGCAGAGAAAAAAAATGGTAACTGTACAATGGTTATAATACAACCGCCGCGATCGCCGCGTAACCGTTG
>JANPNV010000069.1:0-2639 GCA_031427625.1 Bacteroidota bacterium | reverse complement strand
CATATCCGATAACGTACCGAAGCTTGCCGCCGTGGCGCCGTTAATCGAAGATAGTAATTTTGTTTGGCGCAACGCACACATTTTTAACAAGCAGGCTGTGCGGCGCGCCAAGCAAGAAGCCATGGAGGCAAGCTGTATGTTGCACAAAACTCCGGCTATCGCCTGCGTAGCCTTGCATTGTTTACTTTCATCGATGCAATATAAAAATAAATCATCATGAAAAAAAAGAATTAACCATCATTGCAGAAGCATGCAATCAGGTAGAAGGTTTTAAAACCGCTTATGAAAAATTGAAACAACAGGTAGCCATCAGCAACCGAAGCGAAAGTACATTAGAAAGTTATTCCACCCGGATTGCCGCAGTCGGTTTGCATTTTGGTTGCATGCCTGAACATTTAGGCCCGGAACAAATCCGTGATTATCTGGGTGAACTAGCCGGCTTACAAGCCTCGCCATCACGCTCCAGTTTTAAACATACTGTGTATGGATTACGATTTTATTTTAAACTGATCGGATTAAAAGATCGCTCAGTCGAACTACCGTCTATTCGTGCCAATCACAAACTGCCAACGGTTTTATCAAAAGCAGAATGCAAACTGATTTTTAAAACACCGCATTTATTAAGACATCGTCTGGCACTTTGTTTTATATATTCAACGGGCTTACGCGTTTCAGAATTTTCAAACTTAAAAATTGGCGATGTAGATTTTGACCGCATGATGGTTCATGTGCGCGCTGGAAAAGGTCGAAAGGATCGGTATGTCCCGTTATCCAAATTGATTATTCCCGGATTAAAAAAATATTTATTAGCAGAGCATCCTCAGAAATATTTATTCGAAGGAATGAAACCTGGAATGCAGTATTCCACACGCGGCATTCAATGGGTGATGCGTGAGAGTGTAACGAAATCCGGAATAAAAAAAGAGAATATTTGTGTGCATACACTTCGTCACAGCTACGCCACTCATTTACTCGAGGATGGCATTGACATCGTCACGATAAAAAATCTGCTCGGACATTCCAACATCGTCACAACAATGATTTATTTGCACGTGATGCAACCGAAAGGAAAAACATCACACAGTCCATTGGATACACTTTACGGAAAGCTGTAATGCGCCTGCGCCATGAAGTGGCGCACATCATCGAAAAATTTAACAGCGCTTATCAGAAGGAATATTTACCGACAGGTTATATCTGTAAAACACTGGATGCAATATTAAATTGCCGCACATCAAAGATGGGCGGTCATGTAGATGAGTGTACCAATTGTAAACATACACGAATCAGTTACAACTCGTGCCGAAACCGGCATTGTACCAAATGCCAGTCCACCAACCGTGAACGCTGGATTGAACATCATTCAGCCAAATTGCTACCTGTAAAGTATTTTCATGTCGTGTTTACACTGCCTCATGAGTTGAATGGATTATGCATTCGCTACCCGCAACAAATGTACAATCTGTTGTTTGAATCGGCATGGAAAACACTCGATGGATTTTCGAAAAATGAAAATCATCTCGGAGCAGATTCTGGCATGATTGCCATTCTGCATACATGGGGACAGCAGTTGATGTTACATCCTCATATTCACTGCATAGTTCCTGGTGGTGGTATTAATGAAAAAGGAGACTGGAAAAATACACGATCGCAAGGCAAATATTTATTTCCGATTAAAGAAATAAAGAAAGTTTATCGCGCCAAGTTTGTGTCGGCATTTAGAAAATTGGTGAAGAAAGGATTAATTAATGATCAGGGGAAAAAGTTTACTAATGATTTATTTAAAAAGGATTGGGTCGTGTATGCCAAACGTCCATTCAACAATAGCAAAGGAGTCATGGAATATATCGGTAGATATTCGCATAAGATTGCTATCTCCAATCATCGCATTCTAAATATAACTGATAAAGAAATAACATTTAATTACAAAGATTATCGTGTAGAAGGAAACAAAAAAGTGTTGACACTCACCGGCGAAGAATTCCTGAGAAGATTTGCATTACACATCCTTCCGAAAGCGTTTGTAAAAATCAGGCATTTCGGAATATTCTCTTCCAGATCTGTCGGTAAATTACATGTTACAAAATGCATGATGAAAGGCGAACCTGTTACCAGTCGGGAAAAAGCTGTAAAGAAAAATTGGAAGTTGGTCTGCAAGGAGAAACTAAATTTTGATCCTGATTTATGCCCCTGTTGCAAGAAAGGAAAAATGCTTCTTAAAGAGTTTCTTGAAAAACCCAAACGCGGACCGCCGGAAATATCGGGTTGGGATAATTTATCCGCAGGAAGTTATATACAGATCACTCAATAAAAAATCTCTTGTTATACGAGCTGAAAATAGTATGTGCTGTATCAAAAATAAATATTCATTCATCCATTGAAAAACTCTTTTGAATTTATATGCAACTCTCTAATTACATTAAAAATTATTTTCGAAGCTAATTTTAACGCTGCTACATTTTTTTAAACAGTAAAAACCACATCCAATACCCATAGTAAGCCAACGCACCGCCGGAGTTTCGTGCAACATCGACTTCATCTTCGGTCGTTCCGACCACATGAAGTCTTAGTTATTATGCGCATCACCGCTGTTGTCAATACGAAGCGATGCCCTCCCAAGTCCGCACACACTTTGTTCA
>JANPNV010000068.1:0-34492 GCA_031427625.1 Bacteroidota bacterium | reverse complement strand
AATAATGTAGATTTGATTATTCATCCCGATACTATACCATACATTAAAGTAACGGCAGGCGACAATTTAATTGACGGAATTATTACAGAACTTAGTGGCAATACGCTTTATATAAGAAATGAAAATCGCTGTAACTGGATGCGAAGTTTTAATAACACGTTTACTGTTGAAGTTGGCATGAATAAACCTGCATACATTTACAATAACGGTTCAGGAAATATTCACTGCAGCGATACCATTCGGTCTGATATTTTTGTATTGGATTGCTTCAATGGCTCGGGCTCGATAAACTTATTATTTAACAACAAAGAAATTCACCTTACAAACCATGTAGGCCGGACAGATATCCACGCCAACGGAAAAACCGATAAGTGCTACATCTATATTAACGATGTCGGAACAATGGATGCTGCCGGACTCGAATCATCCTATTGCTATATAAGAAACAGCTCGACCGGCGACTGCCTGATAAACGTTAAAGATGAATTGGGATATGAAATTTTATATAATGGAAACATTTACCTCTCAGGCAGTCCGCATTTGTTCAACGAACTTATAACTGGTTCCGGAAAATTTTTCCGGTATTAAAAACTATTCTTCCCGATTTGTTTCATACCAGCTGTCTGTTTTCGGGCTCGCTAAAAAAGAAGCGGCCACTGCAAGTTCATCACAGCGGTTATTTTCCTTGTTAGAAGCATGGCCTTTTACCCAGACAAATTTCACATTGTGCTTTCTGTATGCAAGAAGAAAACGCATCCACAAATCAGAATTCTTTTTCCCGCTGTAATTTTTTTTCTCCCATCCGAAAACCCATTTTTTCTCGACAGAGTCCACCACATATTTTGAATCAGAATAAATAGTAACATCCATACCCGGTTTCTTCAGAGCTTCAAGTCCTACGATTACACTTAAAAGTTCCATTCTATTATTTGTTGTAAGCCGATAACCTTCCGAAATTTCTTTTCGGAGATGCCCATATAGCATGACAACACCATATCCACCCGGACCGGGATTTCCCCGCGAACTTCCATCCGTATAGATTACTACCATAATAATAAAATCATAAGAATACGGATCAGATTATTTTGCAAGTTTATTTAATACACCCAATGCCTTACCGACTTTTGCAAAGGCATTAACAGCTTTATCAAGGTGCATTTTTTCATGTCCGGCAGAGATCTGTACCCTGATACGAGCGTTACCTTTTGCTACAACAGGGTAGAAAAATCCGGTTACATAGATTCCCTCATCGAGAAGTTGTTCGGCAAACTCCTGTGCAAGTTTTGCATCATAGAGCATCACCGGAACAATAGGATGCTCACCCGGTTTAATATCAAAACCTGCCGCAGTAATCTTTTCGCGAAAATATTTTGTGTTTTCCCAGAGCTTATCACGCAACTGAGTCGTCTCACTGAGCATATCAATTACTGCAATCGATGCACCGACTATTGAAGGAGCCAGCGAATTAGAGAAAAGATAAGGACGGGATCGTTGCCTGAGCAATTCGATTATTCCCTTTCGGCCACTGGTGAATCCGCCCATCGCTCCACCAAGCGCTTTCCCAAGAGTACCTGTAATTATGTCAACTTTTCCAATAACCCCTCTGTGCTCATGTGTACCTCTGCCCGTCTTACCCATGAAGCCCGTTGCATGACATTCGTCGATCATTACCAATGCCTTGTACTTTTCAGCAAGCATGCAAATCGCATCAAGCTGAGCAATTGTTCCATCCATGCTGAATACGCCATCCGTAACAATAATCCGGTGACGAAGATTCTGTGTATCAATTAGCATTTGTTCGAGTACAGACATGTCGTTATGCTTGTAGCGAAAACGTTGTGCCTTACATAAACGAACACCGTCGATGATGGAGGCATGATTGAGTTCATCGCTGATGATTGCATCCTGTTCGTTAAACAATGGCTCGAACACACCGCCATTTGCATCAAAAGCAGCTGCATATAATATAGTGTCTTCTGTGCCGAGAAAAGTTGAAATCTTTTTTTCGAGTTCCTTATGAATATCCTGCGTTCCGCATATAAAACGCACAGACGACATGCCATAACCATGAGAATCGATAGCGTTTTTTGCAGCGGCAATTACTTTGGGATGTGAAGAGAGTCCCAGGTAATTATTCGCACAAAAATTCAACACATCCTTTCCATTGGCAGTGATTTCTGCACCTTGCGGCGTTGTAATAATTCGTTCTTGTTTATAAAGCCCAGCCGATTTTATTTCTTTAAGCTCGTTTTCGAGGACTGGTTTCAGCGTGTCATACATGATTCTGATTATTTAAGAGAACAAAAATGATGAAATAAAATGATAAATCTTAGGGAACATTTGACTTTCCGGAATCTATTGTGATTATAATAAGCATCTTTAATAATCTATGCTTCTGTTTAACTTATAATCAACCGTATTGACAGTACTTAAAAATAAATAACTATTTTTCACGAACCAATTAATCGATCATCTTTCAGCAATTGTTTAATTTATAACGATAAATAGCTTGAAAAAAATAACGATTAACGAATAAGCAGCCCTGTTTTCTGATGCAAAAAAATATCCTTTCTGCTATTAAATACATCGTGATTCTTGCAATTGGCGCAACTATGCTCTGGCTTGCATTTCGTGGTGTACGTTTAAAGGATACAATTGATGAAATGCTTCATGCAAAAGCAATATGGATAATATTGTCTGTCGTCGCATCCCTTATTGCTTTTTTCAGTCGTGCTATCCGATGGAATATGCTTATAGCTCCTCTGGGATATAATCCATCACTTAAAAATACTTCAGCCGCTTTAATGATCGGCTACCTTGCAAATCTTGCCGTACCGAGGCTTGGAGAAGTTACCCGATGCGGAACTTTAAACCGAACGGAGAAGGTGCCTTTCAACTCACTACTTGGAACAGTTATTATCGAACGAATTATTGATGTAATCTGTCTTCTCATCTTTATAATGCTTGTTGCGTTTCTGGAATATGAACGTCTAGGGAATTTTTTATCGAAGAACATTTTTAACCCTGCAGCAGAAAAATTTAATTCTGTGATTAACTCACCGATAATCATAACAGTTCTTGCATCACTGGCCGCTATTCTTCTATTCTTAGTTTTCAGAAAAAAAAATAATACTTCAGGGTTGGCAGAAAAAATTGCAGCACTCCTGAAAGGAATAGTCAAAGGAATTGATTCGATCCGTAAACTCAAGCATCCCATTAATTTTTTATTTCATACAGTACTTATATGGACAATGTACTTCCTGATGTCCTATATATGCTTTTTATCGCTCGACGCTACAGCAGGACTTGACTGGCATGCAGGATTATTTGTTCTTGTTGTCGGAGGAATTGGAATGAGTGCCCCAGTACAAGGAGGAATCGGAGCTTATCATCTATTAGTTTCGCAGGGCCTTATGCTCTATGGTATTAATCAAGAACATGGAATTGCCTTTGCGACGCTTATGCATACAAGTCAGACGCTAACCGTTATCATATTCGGTGGCCTCGCATTTTTATACTTATTTTTAAAAAGAAAACATGCCAAGACAATCATCAATTGAGATAATCAGAAGTAAAATTCTGAATAAAGAAGAGCTGGCACTCCAGCTTGTTCGGTGGAGTTTTTTTAGCAAAAAAGTAGTATTCACTAACGGATGCTTCGACCTGCTTCACCTGGGACATATCGATTATCTTGCAAAAGCTGCTGATGAAGGCGATATTCTTATTGTAGGATTAAATTCTGATGCTTCCACCTCTGGATTGAAGGGAGCAGGCAGACCAATTAATGGGCAGGAACAAAGGTCGATGGTACTTGCCGCCTTAGATATTGTATCAGCAGTTGTCATCTTTGATGAACCCACGCCAATCGAACTTATTCGTACGATTCAACCCGATGTTTTGATAAAAGGCAGTGACTATTCAGTTGAGAAAATTGTTGGATACGACATTGTAAAAGCAAAAAATGGAACGGTAAAGACAATCGATTACCTTGAGGGATATTCCACTACGCTGATTGAAGAAAAAATTAGGTCCTCCAGAAAATAATTCAGGAAATCTTATAACTTTACCTGTAAATCTGCCTCTCATGAAATCACGTGTTCTATTTTTTCTGGCAACTGCTATAATTTTATCACTCATTTACTCCTGTCAGAAACAAGAATATTTTAAATCTGAAAAAGGAATTAAAAGTGAATTGCAAGGAACATGGGATCTGATACCGATTCCACGATATATCACATCCGGTCCAGATTCGGGCAGCGAAAGACATGAGAACTGGGTATTCACAAGTGATATCGTTACCATTACTACAAATACAGAATCAGGAACTTCTGATTATTCAGTACATACATCATGGTCAAAAGCTGAAGTTGAACTTAAGGGTGTAACCGCTCCACTCAATGGAGGTATTTATAACGGTAAGTGGCAGATTGTCCGCCTTGATGGAAGCATCATGGCTATAGCAAACGACCACGATGGCTCTACCGGACTAACTCAATTAGAATTTCAAAAAAGGAATTGACTGAATAATCTATTCAGCTGAGTTTTTGTTTTTCAATTAGGTTTTCAAATTGCGATTACGCTATGTTTTTTCAGATTAAACTATCAAATCAACAATTAAAATAATAATTGATGATTTAAAGATCGATTAAATAGTCATTCAGCTGCGAAAGTCTTCTAATAAATTAATCGTTTACGGAGGAGAGTTCTTTTAACTTTGCAATCTTAATCATACAGGATAACTTATATTTCAATTATCAATAGTGGCTATAACAAAAAGTAAAACGGTTTTCTTTTGTCAGAATTGTGGAGTCTCATCTCCTAAGTGGATCGGCCGTTGCATTTCATGCGGCCAGTGGAATACTTTTGTTGAAGAAGTTGTTACCAAAAGCGACGAAAAAGTTCTATGGAAAAAATCTGATGAGAAGAAATCACGGCAACCGCAACCGCAACTACTTTCCGAAGTTCCAGTCCGCGATGAGCAGAGAATTCTGTTACCTGACAATGAAATGAACAGAGTGCTTGGTGGTGGTTTAGTTCCCGGGTCACTCGTATTAATGGGTGGCGAGCCTGGCATCGGCAAGTCGACCTTACTTCTTCAAGTTGCACTCGGTCTTAAAAAACGTACCGTACTTTATGTAAGCGGCGAAGAGAGTGAACAACAGATTAAAATGCGGGCCGAACGACTGAAGTTATCTGGCGATCATTTCTTTATTCTGACAGATACATCACTCGATAATATCTTCAGACAAATCGGAGAGATCAATCCCGCTGTTGTCATCATTGATTCTATACAAACTATTTTCAGCGGGAAGATCGATTCTTCTGCAGGCAGCGTTTCACAAATACGCGAATGCGCAGGCGAGCTTCTCAGATTTGCGAAGGAATCTTCTGTTCCTGTTTTGCTTATCGGACATATTACGAAAGACGGAACCATTGCCGGACCGAAAATTCTTGAACATATGGTCGATACCGTATTGCAATTCGAAGGCGACAGGCATCATGTTTACAGGATTTTGCGTGGAGTTAAAAACCGTTTCGGCTCTACGGCTGAGTTGGGGATTTATGAAATGCAGGGGGCTGGACTAAGAGAAGTAAACAATCCATCAGAAGTATTAATTGCTCAGCGCGAAGAATCCCTGAGCGGTATAGCTATTGCATCAACTATGGAAGGAATTCGTCCGTTGTTGATTGAAACTCAAGCATTGGTAAGTTCTGCTGTGTATGGAACTCCACAAAGATCTTCGACTGGTTTTGACTTAAGACGACTGAGTATGCTTCTGGCTGTTCTCGAAAAGCGCTGCGGTTTTCGGTTGGGAGCTAAAGATGTTTTCCTCAACATTGCCGGTGGAATAAGGGTTGAAGATCCGGCAATTGACCTGGCCGTCATCTGTGCTATACTATCTTCCGGCGAAGACAAAGCCATCTCAGCAAAAATTGCTTTTTCGGGTGAGGTAGGATTGAGTGGTGAAATCAGGCCGGTGACGAGAATAGATCAGCGGATAAGTGAGGCAGAAAAAATGGGCTTCGAAGAAATCGTCATCAGTAAATATAACACCAAAGGTCTTGAAAAAGAACGATTTAAGGGCATACGTATATATCCTGTCGGTAAGGTTGAAGAAGTATTCAGCAGGTTGTTCGATTAAATAATTTGTATATGATATTGTATATCAAGATTCTAATAAATCTCTATAATAGATTGTTAGTTTTTGTTCATAAATAAATTACCTTTGACAATCTAATAATTAACACCTCAATGAAAACAGGAAAAGTAAAATTCTTTAATGTAACTAAGGGCTTCGGCTTTATCAAAGATGATAACAGCGGTGAAGAAGTATTTGTGCACTCTAGCGGACTTCAGGATCAGATCCAGGAAAACGACAGTGTTCAGTTTGAAGTTCAGCAAGGCAAAAAAGGCCTTAATGCTGTAAATGTCCGCAGAACTTCATAAGGACTGATTAACAAATTAATCCATTAAGAAAAAAGCTTGTCGGGATGACAGGCTTTTTTTTTGTGACTTATCGGATTCAAAATAAATTTATCTTTCAGTTATCAAATTTCCGGATTTGCTTCACGCCTTCTCATGAACAGAAAGAAAATTTTCATTTCACTGATTTTATTGTGTGCAGTCATCTTTCTGGCCTCATTCCATTCAAAAGAAGAAAATAAATACCGTCAGTATTATTTATCGGGATTAGATAACTTAATCAGTGAACAAAAAAATGTCCTCAACAATCTTAAAGAAGGAAATTTTTACTCCGATGTCGGCCAGCAAACTATTAAAAAGAACATAGAGTCTGCGCGTTTAAAATTAAAGAGTATTGATTTCTGGTTAAGATATTTACATCCAGCGCCATATAGAAAGATTAATGGACAGTTACCGGTCGAATGGGAAGTAGATGAGAAATATGAACGTCCTCAAAGAAGACTAGGTGCCGGATTATCATTGGTACAACAAAGAATTGCAACTGGTATTTTTGCGGGTGCTGGAGCGTACTCTACGCATGAACTAGTGAATCTAATGACAGTTTCCATCGACAGTATGGAAGTATATAAAGCTGATTCTGTCATAAATATTTTGAACAAACCTGATCATTTCTTTTTCGCCAACAGACTCTTTCTCCTAAATCTTACTTCAATATATACTACCGGTTTCGAATGTCCGGATGCTGACAGGATAATTCCGGAATTGTTATCTATGATGAAGGATGTGAAAAAGATTTACGAAGTTTTCGACGAGTCATTTCCAAAAAATAAAATCAGGAAGGATTATTTAACACTTTACGACAAGGCCATTCAGTTTGTAATAAGCCAACCTACTATTAACGAAAAGTTTGATCACTTCATTTTTATAAGGGATTTCATTAATCCGCTATTTACGATAAACAGGGAAATGATTTTAGAGAATAAAGCCGTCTCGCATAATTTATTTGATCTCTATTATAACAATAATGCGAAATCGATTTTCTCCAAACCCTTCTTTGAAGCACAAAGTACAAAAGGAGTCTACTGGACAATTAACGATGAAAAAATTCTGGATGAAATCAAGCAAACCGGTAAGTTATTATTTTACGATCCGATTATATCTGGGAATTTAAAACGCAGTTGCGCCTCCTGCCATAAGCCAACGGAATATTTCACAGACACTACGATAAAGACCAGTTTGAAATTTGATGGAATAAATTCACTTTCAAGAAATACGCCATCCCTTGTCAATGTCGTCTACAATCATTTGTTGATGCTCGACGGAAGGCATAACACTCTTTTGATTCAGGGGAAAGATGTAACAACACATAAGGAAGAAATGTCGAGCAATAATTATGAAATAGTTACACGAGTTTTAAGTTGTAATGAATATAGTAAAGCGTTTACAAAATTTGCTGCATTAACATCTCAGAAAAAAATCTCGATTGAACACATTTTATCGGCTGTTATATTTTATTACAGCGGTTTTAGCTATAATGAATCCCCGTTTGATGAGGCCATCAATAATAAAAAAACATTAGCTACTGAAGAAACAAAGGGGTTTAATATATTTATGAGTAAAGCTCGTTGTGGCACATGCCATTATGCTCCTGAGTTTAATGGTGTGAAGCCACCATTTATTGACAATGAGTTTGAAGTATTGGGAACACCGGCAGACAAAGAAACTACACTTTTAAGTTCCGATAATGGCCGGTATGGAGTATTTCCCGAACGTGCAGATGAAATGCTTTTTGCTTTTCGCACTCCTACAATTCGAAATTCCGAACACACAAAACCATATTTTCATAATGGAGTATTTAACACTCTGAAAGAGGTCATTGATTTCTATGATGCGGGAGGTGGACGCGGACATGGGCTTAATGTAGCGACTCAGACACTCCCTCCAGATTCGCTTAGACTTACTGATGATGAAAAAAAAGAAATCATCTCTTTTATTAATTCAACGACAGAAAAAATAAAATTCGAAAATCCGCCAGCTAACCTTCCTCTTTCAAGCGATGCTGAGCTAAATAAAAGAATTGTAGGGGGTGAATATTAAAATGAGACTCATACTGATAATAGTATTGATTATTCTGGTTGTTCAATGTAAACCTAAGGAGTTAATTGAATACAGGCTTCCTGAAGATCTTAATGAATATGATAAGAAGAATGTTATAGCTGATCTAGAAACCGGAAAAATATTATACAAAGATTATTGCAGCCGTTGTCACGGAATATTCGGAAAAGCTCAACCTGAAGCTCCTGATTTCAGCAAAGTAGAATTGAAGAACAACCTTGAAAAAAGAATGCGTCGTGCCTTCACCAAAGACCCTATTAGTCATGAAGTAACAATTAAAATGATGCCGGAAGAGGTTAATACCGTATTGGGATTTATACAGAGATATAAGCGACAACCTGCACCATAAAATTTTAATCAAATAAATAAAAGCTACATCCAGTTTCAATTTGGAATAATAGATCAAGAAGATTCACTATATAATAATCAGGAATGATTCCTTACTTTTATAACGGCCTTGTCAGACACCTAATAATAATACTTCATACTATTTAATGAAAAATAAAATCTGATTATAATACACTAAGATAAAACATGCAAAAAATATTTTCATTCTTATTAGTATTCATTTTATTTAGTTGTCAAAATAAAAAAGGGTCAAGGGAAATTGATCAACTGGTTTGGCTGGTAGGGAATTGGGAAACAATTGCACCTCAAGGTCAGTTATATGAAAACTGGACACAAAGCAATGATACTATTCTGCAAGGAAGTAGTCATATGGTCATTAACGATGATACGGTTTTTACGGAATCGCTATCAATTGAGCAACGCAATGACGGATTATATTACATCCCTTCAGTTTCGAATCAGAATGCTGGCAAGCCAGTTTTATTCAGATTTATCGAAAATAATAATGGGGAAATTATTTTCGAAAATAAGGAACATGATTTTCCTCAAAGAATAATTTACAAACACCCTCACCCCGATACCTTATACGCCAGAATCGAGGGACTTGACAATAAAGAATACAGAAAAGAGGTATTTTTTATGCTTAGAAAGAAAAATAAATAGCTTATCGTTGTTCTGAGTACAACTTGTTAAGACTTGCACCAGATCCTGCTTCATTTTTATTCTATTAATAATTTATTTGCCATTTTTGTTATTATTTTATTAAATTTAGTAGTTCAACGCTAGTTTTAATTTTATTGGCGATTCTTTGAGATTGTAAAATTGTAAAACTTATATTTTTTCTAAAATATGTAATCATGAAAACAATCAACAGAATTTTATTTTTTCTTATCACATTTTGCACGCTGGCATTTTATGGATGCGAAAAAAAGCATGGTCTCATCGCCTCTGAAGGTTTTATTGATGTTGAAGGCGGTAAGGTCTGGTATAAAATTATAGGCGAGGGTGAGAAAACACCTATTCTATTATTACACGGAGGCCCGGGTATTCCGTCTTACTATTTAAAACCGTTAGCTGCATTGGGGAAAGACAGACCGGTAATTTTCTTTGACCAGCTTGGTTGTGGAAAATCTGATCGTATAACCGATACAACTTTAATGACGGTAGATAAATTCGTTAATCAATTAGATGTTGTTAAACATAAATTAGGCCTGCATGATTTTTATTTATTGGGTCAATCATGGGGGACAATGCTAGGTACAGATTATTACCTCAAACATCCCGAAGGAATAAAAGCTATCATTTTTAGCAGCCCGGCACTTAGCATCCCTATGTGGCTTAGTGATGCAGATTCTCTTATTATGAAATTACCGGATTCAATTCAAAAGGCTATTCGAATAAACGAAGAAAATAAGTCGTATAAATCACCTGAATATCAGCAGGCAGTTCAAGTTTATTATCAAAATTACCTCGCACGAAAATTACCATGGTCAGCCGACATTGACAGTGCATTTATGCAAATGGGAGAGAATGTATATAACTATATGGGTGGCCCAAGTGAATTTACTATGACTGGAAGTCTTAAGGATTATGACAGAACTAATCGTCTTGGCGAAATAAAAGTTCCGACACTTTATATTGCCGGAGAATACGATGAGGCCAGACCATCAACTGTGAAGTATTACCAAAGCCTCACTCCCGGATCAAAGTTTGAAATAGTTGAAAATGCAGGTCATCTGACCATGCAGGATAACCCTGAAAAAAATCTTAAAATAATTACAGCGTTTCTAAACAAACTAGAAGAAAATAAATAATGTTTTTAATTAATAAAATATTATATTAGCGGTGTCAATAAAATTATTTTAAATGAATATTATATAAATAAAATAAATTTCTAAAATTAAACTGTATGGCATTTACATCTGAATTTAAAGAATTTGTTTCTAAAGGAAACGTAGTTGATCTCGCAGTCGGTGTTGTAATCGGCGCAGCCTTTGGAAAAATTGTCGGCTCGTTGGTCGATGACATCTTAATGCCCCCGATAGGGCTTATAATCGGTGGCGTTAATTTTACAGACCTGAAGTTGACTCTGAGTCAGGCCTCTATTGATGCTGCAGGCAAAGTTATTGATGCTGTAACGATTAACTATGGAAATTTCATCCAAGTAGCTATTAATTTCCTGATTGTCGCTCTTGCAATATTTGTTTTTGTTGTTAAGCCAATGAATTCAATGAAGAAAAAACAGGTTGCTGCTCCTGCTGCCCCTCCTACGCCCACCAAGGAAGAAAGCCTTCTTACGGAAATCAGGGATTTATTGAGGAAATAATCTTAAATTAAACCCCGGAAACCCATTAGGGACCGGGGTTTTATGAAATTCTATAACACATTCATCCTTTTCTTTTTATTTCAAATCAGTTCTTTTGCACAATCAGAAACTGATGACGTCAAGTTTCTCGAATCCCTGATTCGTAAAACTCATCCTGAAGGACAAATAGTATATACAGACCGGCTAAACATTGAGCATCTAAATCGTGCACTTCAATATCTAAGAAAGAGTGTTATTACGGGAATTACGAACGAAACGAAAATGAATTCGATTGTTCTCAGTAAGCAGGAAAAGAAATTGCTATTCCAAAAACTTAATGAATTCACCTATCCATTCTGGACAGAAAATTTATTTTCTAATTCTATAATGATCAAGGATGAAAACATATCCGGCTACATAAAAAAAATTTACAGAGAATATTCCGAGAGTTTTGTTGACCCAACAAATAGTGCTGCAGACAAATCGAATATCATTAATAGTTATTCACGTCCAAGCATTTTCGAATTTTCTCTTCCGGTTTATCTCCGTGAAAATACAATCTTCGTTGTATTTCATTCCTATTATTGCGGCAGCCCTTGCGGATTCGATGAACTAAGTCTTTACAAACTGGAAAACAAAACTTATAAAAAATGGTTAGTCGTTTATCTGGCTAATTATTAAATTATAACGATTTCAATTTTTAAAATCTTCACTAAAGAAATAATCAAAATAAAAAAGGAGAAAAGATTTCAGCATCCACTGAATTCCTTTCTCTTTTTTCTTAAAATTAAGAAGTACTACTTCAATACAACAAACTTCTGAATACCGCTTCGGTTGCCCGAAACAATCTGGAGAAAATATATACCGTTATTCATACTGCTTATATCAACATTCAAGTCGCCGGAAGCTGCTCTGACAAACTGAACTCCATTAACTTCTCTTCCACGAATATCCGTTATGCTGAAAGCTGAGTTTTTCAACAGATCATCGTTACCAGTAATTACAAGTTTGTCTTTCGATGGATTAGGATAGAAGGAAATTTCATTTGCACCAATCAATGTATTAACTCCCACATTCAGGCTGACAACAATTGAATCTGTCGATGAACAATTATTCGTACCATTAGTTATTGTCACCCAATATGTATCATAAGTCGAAACATCAATAGTTTGAGTTGTAGCACCTGTCGACCACAGGTAGGATGAAAACCCTGAACCTGCATCGAGTGTGACAAGAAACGGTGTTCCTATCATTATATCATTTCCAAGATTCACCGAAGGAGCAGGTACGATAATGATATCGACAGGAATTCTTGTACTTCCGCATGCACGGATACCGCAATTATTAAAGGTGCCGGATATTCCTGCATTCTGAACTCCCGGAGATATTGGTTCGCATGACCAATTAGAAGCATCGTTAAGATCCATATTTCCAATTCTGACATTGCTACTTCCGACACAGGAAATATAACCATCACCCACCCATTCTGATCCAATGGTCATAGTATATCCGTTCACAACAGGATGCATATTTAATATTGTTGCAGCAGGAAGATCCCATGCGACGAAATCGACTATGCTACCGAAATTATCTACGATCATTGCCCAACTACTGGCACCGCCAGTCCATAATAAATTACTTCCCCAATAATTCGTATCAGCGGTTGCATCAGTTTTGAATCGAACCTGACCCGGAGAGAACTGACCAAGCTGCCATAAATTGGCATTTACATTATCCATATTTGAATTGTCAAGGCTTGAAGCAACAACCCATCCTGTAGCATCGAGCACTTCACCTGAAACATTTTGTATTTCAATATAATCGCTTGGGCTATCGTCAGGCATAATTTCAGTAATCCTCAAGCATCCGGGAATACTGCTTCTTGTGCGAGCTTCAACATAAAAAGTAGTATCGTTGATTATTGGGGGACTGAAATCATTTCCAATAAATAAAATGTTTCCGCCTGCCGCCTGCTCGAACCATGCAAGAGCATCGCCCGAATCCGCCGTAGCACTTATCATCACATTGTTAGAGCAATAATTTTGTGGAGAGACTGCCGTTGGCGTATTTGGATACCCGAAGAAAGTATATGAACCACGCATTGTATCGTTTGCATGATACTGATCGCTACCGAGTGAAGTATATGCAACAATATCGATGATTGCGCCAGCATAGGTATTTAAAGTCGTTGAAAAGTAAACGGTATCAGTCTGATTTGTAGTGATGATTCCGCTATAAACTTGGGTAAGTGATTGATTAAATGTACCGGTAATATCAGCCTTAACAGAAAAACCACTTTGTGATGTTAATCCTGAATTATTAATAATGACACCGACTCTTGTTGCAGAATCACCGCAGGTTTCTGAGATAGGACTGATAATGCTGATGAGTCCAAGATTGTTTAACAATGGCGTGAATTCGTCAGCGCCCATATCAGGTGTTGTGCCACTACGCAATTGTCCGTCGATATCTGTTGTAATTCCGGAAATAACAATTGCATTATTATTAACGATTGCATTATCAACGTGAAGATCTGAAGATGAAACAAAATGCGGATCGCCGGAAACAGATTGCGCTTCGAGTAAAGAAGCTGTCTTCCAGTCTGCTATTGTAGCATAATTATTTACGTCTAATCTCACAAGAGTCGCTGAGTTCGGTCCAACAAAAAGATCGTTATAATTTAATGCAGAAAAATTCCCCAAAGTGCCTGCAGGAAATGAATAGGCAAGTCCGCCGCCTGTATTGACGAAAATATTATTCCTAACGTTTAGAAGAGTATTTCCGGCATTAATTAATCTGAATGCAGCATTATTAACTCCTGTTCCTGTTGTTGTCACATTGATCGTGTTATAATAAATATGCATGGAAGTTGACTGGTTTACAGTTATTCCACGTGAAGTACCTGTACCCTGTGCCTGGAAAAAATTGTTTGCGATAAGAGCCTCATTGCCGACATCACCATTACAGGAATCGAGGTACAATGCGTCGCCGGCATATGTTCCTGTTATTTTATTTCCGGTAACTGTAAAATTATGCAATGCATGAGTAAGAGAAACACCACGGAAATTTGTGGATGCTAAAGTAGAAATAGTGTTACCGCTTATCGTCACCGAACTTGAGTTAGCGATAGAAATTGCCCGTGAAGAATTATTTTGAAAAACATTATTTGTAAACTGAACAAGCGGAACAGGATTCGCCTGACTTTGCCCATTGATACTAACGGCGATTGAACCACCGATAAAAAGGTTGTTTGCGAAAATTGCTGAGGAGTCTCCTGATAAGGCAAGAGGGAATGTCACTAAATTTTTTGTTGCAGCAGTATTTGTAGAAACATCAGCACGAATGACGCAATTTCTTAGTTGAAAAAATTTCGTTCCTCCACCGACATATAATACAGTTGAATTAGCAAGAGTCCCAGTTCTCTCAATCGTCAGATTACGAATTATGACATAATCTGTACCATTATTTATAAGCCATGTAAAATTATTTGAAGCATTGGCACTTGATGTATCGGAAATAATAACACTTGAGCTATCCCCATTTTCAGCTTTAAATGTTATCGTATTTATAGCGGAAGATCCTGTAATATTACCACCCAACAGAATTTTTTCATTGTATGTACCTGCTCTGATATTAAATACAACAGCCCCGGATACACCGACAGCCTGTAGGTCTGTCACTGCAGCCTGAATAGTTGAATAGCTTGGACCAGCGCCTCCAATTGTATATGGTCCGGAAAGTTGCGCGATAGCACCATTCATTAGGGCAACAAAAATTAATAATACAAGAGTAGATTTTGGGAATTTCATGTTTTTGAGATTATAGAGTTTGCTAAATGGGATTCCAAATTAAGTTATTTTCCTCTTTCATAAAAATATTATCTCGCAATATTTTGCTATGAATTTGATATAAAAAGAAAAATATCAGACAACTACATGCAATAAGCCCTTATGAGTGCATTTAGTGAAAAATCAGGCTTCTGCTATTACGCTCACTGATCCAATATCACCATTCACGGGAGGGGCTATCTTTGTCAGTGTAATGTTTACTTTATCGATACGCATGATTTCCCTTTTCAACGCGGTTGCGATACGCTGAGCCACATGCTCAATGAGTTTCGACCTGATTTTCATTTCTCGTATGACAATGTCGTAAACCAAACAATAATCGACGGTCATAGATAGCTCATCCTTTATTGCAGCTTCGGCGTAATCAGTATTAATTTTTACATCGACAATATAATTTCCACCGATTATCGCTTCCTGCGGAAGACAACCATGAAAGGCATAGACTCTGATATTGTTAATAGAAATTATTCCGCTCATAAGACTTATTTAAAATCATTTTAAACGCAACAATGCTTGATCAATTCGGTTTGTAACTTCGTCTTTTCCCAACAACACAATCATATCGAATAACAATGGTCCGCCACTAAGTCCTGTCAGGAGCACGCGACAGAGCTGCATGAATTCTCCTGGTTTTGAACCCATCTTTGCTGCTATTTCCATGAACAAACGTTCTGCTTCAGTAATAGAAAAAGTAGTTGCCGCTTTTAGCGAATCATTATAAGCAATAAAAAATTCGCGTGTTTTTTCATTCCACTTTTTAGAAATTGCTGCTTCATCATAAACGAAAGGTGCAATAAAAAAGAAAGAACTTAATTTCCAGAATTCATTAGTGAAGTGCGCTTTCTCCCTTATCAGTTTTATTATTCCCAATATATAATCAGAATCTGAAATTCTTTTTTTGAAATCATTTCCTGCAGAATCTGCATCAATTTCATGCGTCTCAATCCTTTCGGAAATATCGCTGATGAACATCCGTGCAAGATCTTCGTCGCTGTGTTTCTTAAGATGCTGTTGATTGAACCATTTTGTTTTCTCAGGATCGAACTTTGCTCCGCTTTTACTGACGCGATCTAGAGAGAATTCCTGTATGAGTTCATCCATTGTGAAAAGCTCCTGATCTCCTCCCGGATGCCAACCAAGAAGTGCAATCATATTGACAAATGCTTCTGGCAAATAACTTTTTTCTCTGTAACC
The DNA here is from genome assembly GCA_031427625.1 of Bacteroidota bacterium. Taxonomy (GTDB): domain Bacteria; phylum Bacteroidota; class Bacteroidia; order AKYH767-A; family 2013-40CM-41-45; genus JADKIH01. The sequence goes on along the minus strand of JANPNV010000068.1, from coordinate 18,258 downwards.
AGATGATTGTTCTCCGGTCACCGGATCTTTCCAGCTAAGGGGGAAAACAGGAAATCCAAGTCTGTCGCCATCACGCTTACTGAGTTTTCCATTACCATCAGGTTTTAATAATAACGGTAGGTGAGCAAATTCAGGCATAACAGATTCCCATCCGAGAAAACGATACAAAAGCACATGCAATGGTGCGGAAGGAAGCCATTCTTCACCACGAATTACATGGGTAATTTTCATCAGGTAATCATCGACAACATTTGCAAGGTGATACGTCGGCATGCCATCGCTTTTGAAAAGTACCTTATCATCCATCTGAGATGTATGAACAGTAACCTCACCTCTTATAATATCATTTACAATAACATCTTCGTTAAGCGGAATTTTAATTCGTACAACATATGATTCTCCTGAAGCGAGTCTGTTATCAACTTCCTCTTTCGAAAGTGTGAGTGAATTTTTTAACTTTAACCTTGAAACTCCATCATAAGAAAAAGCAGAATTTTCAGCTTCAACCTTCTTACGTATTTCTTCAAGTTCAACGGAAGTGTCAAATGCATAATAAGCGTTTCCATCATTAACAAGTTTCTCCGAAAACTCTCTGTATAAATCCTTCCTTTCACTTTGTCTGTATGATGCATGCGGTCCATCTCCAAAACCAACACCTTCGTTTGGAATTATGCCGCACCACTGAAGAGATTCAATGATGTATTCTTCAGCACCGGGGACAAGACGGTTCTGATCAGTGTCTTCAATACGAAGGATAAAATCACCATTCGATTTTTTTGCAAACAGATAATTATAAAGTGCTGTGCGAACACCTCCCATATGCAGGGGTCCCGTGGGACTTGGGGCAAAACGCACACGCGTACGACGTTCCATTGGATTGAAATTTTTTGCAAAGATAAAGGCAAATGTTCAATTAACTAATTTGATGTGATGATTCGAAAATGACATCAGGATAGACCGTGCTCTTTCAGGATTCGATTCAGCCATTTGACCATCAGCAGAATTATCATGGAAGTAATCAGAGCAAGAACAAAGTTTACGAGGAAAAAATTCGCCTTATGCTCATATCCATCCCAAAGTGATGCAAGCACGCCGCTTAGTTTGTTACCAATGGATGTCGATAAAAACCAACCTCCCATCATTAATGCAGTAAGTCGTGGCGGACTTAGTTTTGAAACGAGCGACAATGCCATCGGACTTAACAATAATTCTCCGATTGTGATTACGAAATAACTGGAGATAAGCCACATCATTGAACTCTTGACTAATCCATTATCAGAATAATATGCGGCACCCACCATGACCAGTGTGGATAATGCTGTGATAAATAAACCAAAAAATATTTTCCATGGAGTTGATGGCTCCCTTCCTTTTCTTCTAAGGAAAGAGAAAAATCCTACGACTAATGGAGTAAGTGTTACAACCCAAAATGGATTTACTGACTGGAATATTTCCGTTGAAATTAATTTTATCGAGCTTCCTTCTGCAGGTAATTTATTAGCGGGCAGGTTTTTGAAATATAAAGGGTGATCATAAATTCGCAGAACTTTCCCTGATTCATCTCGCTGTATGCGAAATTGTTCATCAGACAATGGAACAGAATCCTTTTGCAAAGTCACTTCCTGAACCATGCCCATTGAACCTGCAGGCTTAACAAAAGAAGCTGGTAGTTCACGATCAGTATAATTTTCCGCCCAAGTTGTAAGCGCTGTTCCGTTTTGTTTGAAGATAGCCCAGAATACGATGGCTACAGCGAATACAGCAAGTAAGGCAGCAATCGGCCTCTTGTCTTCTGCACGCGCCCGTAAAAATAATGAAACATAAAAACCGGTTACCGGCAATACACCGAATATGAATGCATCGGTAGAATCGCTGCCGAAAATATTTCCGGGAATTATCCAACCGATATAACCGGCAACTAATGCAGGCAATAATATTATGCTGAAAATTTTTGATAGTGACATATCTTCCTTCTCAACAGGTTTTCTTACATCGGCTCCCTGATAATGTTTATTACCCATCCAGAAAATTATTACACCGACAAACATTCCTATTCCAGCAGCAAAAAATGCATGGCCCCATGAAAAATTATTTCTCAGATACGATCCGAAGAAATTACAGATGAATGCGCCCAGGTTAATACCCATGTAAAAAATATTGTAACCGGAATCCTTATTTATTTTATACTCGGGTCGATTGTAGACATTACCGAGCAGCGTTGAAATATTTGGCTTAAAAAAACCATTACCAATGATAATCAGAAGTAACGAAATATAGAATGTTGACATTCCGGGTAATGCAAGTCCACAATAACCGAGACCCATTAATATTCCACCGATTGTAATAGATAATCGGTACCCCAGAACACGATCAGCTAAAAGTCCACCAATAAAAGGAGTAAAAAATACCAGCGCAATGAATGTTCCGAAAATATCAGAGGCTTCTTTTCTGTCTATGGCCAATCCGCCCTTTTGCGTGTCAGTCATGTACAGAAAAAAAATACCAAGCATCAGATAATAGCCGAATCTTTCCCACATTTCAGAAAAAAAGAGAAACGGCAGTGCCTTAGGGTGTTTCTTACTCATAATTTATTTTAAAATCCTTTTTTCAAAGAAAAGAAAAATATGAATGCAGCAAAGAGGTAAATGGACAATAATTGATTATTGTAGAATTAAGAACATTTAGCATTTAACAGAATACTAACAGGGGGTATTCTTAAAAGGTGACCGGTTTAATTCGTCTTTCAGCCAAATTTTATATTTATTATTTGAAAACCAAAAGGAAACACATGATAAATTTCGATTATGCTGATGTATGAATATTCTATTTATTAATAGTACTAAAAGTAAAAATGCCAGGATAATTCCCTTTTTATCGCTGAATCAATAAAATCATCATTAATAACCATTTATAATTTCTTTTAAAAGTGCAAGAAGTAGCATCAAATTGCTAGAAAGAAAAACCCGAATGCGAGTATAACTTAGCTGATATATAAAACCCATTCTTATGTTATACCGGATAAATAGTATTTATATTTTGATTTCACTTTGTATGATTAGTTTTCAATCGTCATCACAGCAAAGGAAGACAATTGAAAAATTACTTTCTACAATAGAGAAATCGGAATTAATGAATAACACTTTTACATTCAGTCCGGATTTTCGAAGGGTGGCATTTCGTACGACTGAGGGTAAAAAACAATTAATATCCATCAACGGCATGAAAGGTAAAACGTATGATGCCGTTGGCACTCCGGTATTTAGTCCTGACGGAAATCATTTTGCCTATTCTGCCCGAAACGGCACAAACTGGTTTTTGGTTGATGACGTGAAAGAAACTCCTATAGAACCTTCCTCAACAATTTCTGCATATATATATAGTCCTGATAGCAGAAACATAGCTTATGTAGTTAATGACGGACATAAAAATCACATTGTATACAATGGCAATACAGGAAATAAATATGATTATATTAATGAGAATAGTATAACATTTTCGTCGGATAGTAAGCGAATAGCTTATTGTGCTAAAAAAGAGACTAAGAATCTAATTGTTTTTGACGATGTAGAAAGTACATCATATGATGAAACGGGATATCCTGTGTTAAGTCAGAATGGAAAACATATGGCATTCTGGGCAGTTGGAAATAAAAAGGTCTATGCAGTTATCGACAATCAGGAGAGCGAACCATACGACAATATAAATTCGATATTCTACAGTCCAAATGGAAAACATTGCGCTTTCCATGCAATTCGTGATTCAAAACATGTAATGGTACTTGATGGAGTAGAAAGTGAAAAATACGATTTAATACATACACCTGTTTTCAGTGCTGATGGATCACATCTGGCTTATGCTGTGCAGTTATCAAAAGGTAACAAAGAAGGATACAAACATTGCGTCATCCTCGATGGAAAAAAACTCAAAGTTTTTGAGACAGTCATTGAAGGTAGCCTTCTTTTTAGTCACGATGGAAAAGACATTGCATATAAAGCAGAAGATGATGATGCGTTTTTCATGGTTATAAACGAGCAGGAAGGCAAGCATTATAGTGATGTACTTCAGGTTACTTCTGTATTCAGCACAGATAATAAACGATTTGCTTATGTGGCCGAAAAAGATTCGAAAAGAATGGTTAATGTGGATGGATCTGAAAGCAAGCCTTATTCAAACATTTATAATATTTGTTTCAGTCCTGATTTAAAAAGAGTAGCGTACTCTGTAAATCAGAATAATAAAGAATTTGTAGTTGTAGATGGTAACAGCAGCGAGCCGTATGAATTGATTATGGGACAAGGTGAAATAGTTTTTGACAGCCCTGATACATTTCATTACATAGCTATGAAAAACAATAACATTTATCTTGTTGAAGAAAGTTTCCAATAAAAAATTACAATGATGTAAAACCGAGAACCTGGCCTTATACGTCAAGTTTTTGCAACACACATTGAACATTTACATTTAATATTTTATTTTTTCTTAAAAGAGACTACTTATTGCCTCATGCAATCTGTAAGTTTTCTGCAGTAATTTCTTTTTAGTTTTTTAAAAAATTTACTTACCACATATATTTTTTGATTTAACCCTCATTCTTACAGTTTCGTAACTGACAGAGGTAAAATTCGTTTTATTAATATTCGGAATATACATAGAAATCCAATCTGACTAATTGTAATTCCTACCATTTCTTCGTTCAAAATGACTATTAAAAAAAATAATTTTTCAAAACCAATCATCGTGATAAAAAACTTAAACCAAAAGTTTGAAAGAAATTTCAATATGACATCAAAAATATTTTTGATTGTCATCCTGATTTCAACATTTACAAATTTGAACTCTCAAGCTCAAACGACAAGCTGTTCAATAACCAGTTCGGCCAACACAATTTGTCCGGGACAAACAGCTTCACTATGTGCTCCTACTGGCTATTATACCTATCAATGGAGTAATGGTGGAACAACAAGGTGTATCGATGTATCGGTGGCGGGAACATATACAGTTACATTGTCGAATCCAACAAGAAATTCGGGGACGTCAGGGCCAATAGATATTACCAGCACAGGTAATACATGCAGTAAAACTATTGCTGCCTATCCGTTACCGTCATGTGCGGTAACAGGATCAAATGGTTTTATTTGCCCGGGGCAGTCAGTATCAATATGTGGAACACAGGGATTTTCCTCTTATCAATGGAGTACCGGTGCGACAACATCTTGTATAAATACAAATTCTCCCGGAACCTATTCAGTTGTTGCAACCAATTCGACAGGATGTACAGTAAGAGCAAATATGGTTATTGCGGCTAATACAGTTGCATCAAGTACAATTACTGGAACAAACGGAACACTTTGTGCAGGTCAAACAGCCATGCTTTGTGCACCATCAGGAAATTCATCATATTCATGGAGTAATGGATCTACATCACAATGCATCAGTGTAAATAGTGCGGGCAATTATGCTGTTTCCGTCACAAATGGAAATGGATGTACCTCATCATCTACACAGGCATTAACATTATCTCAAATTCCGGCGCTTGCAATTTCCGGCAGCAATGGTTCAATCTGTCAGGGACAATCGGCAACAATATGTGCTACACCTGGTTTGGCAAATTATTTATGGAGTAACGGTTCAACATCGCAATGTATTACTGTAACAAGTGCAGGAACTTATACTGTAACAGCAACGAATACAAGTGGATGTTCTGCAACTGCATCACAGACATTAACTACCACTCCATTAACAACAAGTACGATTACCGGATCGAATGGTATTATTTGCCAGGGTCAGCAGGCTTCGCTTTGTGCTCCTTCCGGCTATTCATCCTATCTATGGAATACTGGCGCTACGTCTCAATGTCTTTCGGTGAATACATCCGGAACATATTCGGTAACAGCTATAAATTCGGGATCATCATCAGTATGTGGAACAACAGCCAATCAGACTATATCAGTCATTCCTGCGAATAGTTGTTCAATTGTTGGAAGCAGTTCTTTCTGTGCAGGTGGTTCTTCACAACTATGTGCGACATCAGGTATGGCATCTTATTCATGGAGTAATGGTGCAACATCACAATGTATTACAGTGACGGTTCCGGGAAGTTATTCCGTTACCTATGTAAATTCTAGCGGATGTTCCAGCACATGTAGTAAAAACATCACAGAAAAACCTTCACCAACTTGTAATATAACCGGCAACACACAAATATGCCCTGGAGGATCAACAGAATTATGTGTAACGGCGGGAATGCTATCCTATGTATGGGACAATGGAGCAAGAACAGACTTTCCATGTATTACTGTTTCGTCGCCCGGAAATTACGGAGTTACTGTAATAGGCCAGAACGGATGCAGTTCATCATGCATCACGACTATAACAACAATTCAATCCGGCACATGTTCGATCACCGGTTCTGACGGAACAATATGTCAGGGACAAACATCAACTATAAGTGCACCAACAGGATATCAGACTTATTCATGGAGTAACGGACAAACAACGAGGAGTATTAATGTTAGTTCTCCGGGTACATATACAGTAACATTAACAAATACAGTTTCTGGAGGAACCTGTGTAAGTTCATGTAGTCAGACGATCGTTTCCAATCCTGTAACCTGTAATATAACTGGAACGAGTGGAAATATTTGTCCGGGCCAGTCGGCAACGCTTTGTGCAACTCCCGGATTTTCAACTTATGCATGGAGTACAGGTGCAACCACTGAATGTATTACAATAAATTCAGCAGGGACATATTCAGTTGCGGCATCAAGTTCTAATGGATGCACAGCATCTGCGAGTCAGCCAGTAGTAATTACACAGTCTGGGAATTGCAGCATAACCGGAAACTCTTCCATATGCGCAGGGCAGTCGACCAGTTTATGTGCACCGGCCGGTTACTCCTCTTATTTATGGAATACCGGAGCAACCACACAATGCATTACAGTAAACAGCGCTGCAACATATTCTGTAACAGTTAGCAATGCAAATGCAAATGGAATATGCTCAAGTTCGTGCAGCAAAATAATTACTCTTAATAATCCAACGCCGATATCAATTACAGGTAATACAACAATTTGTCAGGGACAGTCGATAACAATTTGTTCTCCGACGGGTTTTAGTTCTTATGCATGGAATAATGGTGAAACTACCCGCTGTATTACGGTAAACAATGTTGGCACATTTACGGCTTCGACAACAGATGCCGATGGATGCACGAGTTCGGGTTCGCATACTATTCAGCCAGCGACACCACCTACAATTTCAATCACGGGTAATACAAGTATTTGTCAGGGACAAACAACAACACTCTGTGCTCCGACGGGTTTCGGTTCTTACTTGTGGAGTAACGGTTCGACATCACAGTGTCTTACAGTGAATGCATCGGGCTCCTATTCAGTAGTTGTATCAGGGGGAACGCTAGGTCAATGCACGGTAAGTACTTCTTCAGTAGTAACAGTGAATCCATTGCCCTCATGTTCAATTACCGGTAACAGTTCTTTCTGTCCGGGAGGCTCAACGCAACTATGTGCGACAACAGGAATGAGTTCATACTTATGGAATAATGGTTCAACATCTTCGTGTATGACAGCAAATGCTGAAACTACATATTCAGTTACTATGACAGATGCGAATGGTTGTAGCAGCACATGCAGCAAACCAGTGACATTAAATAATACACCACCTTCTTCAATAAGTGGAAATAATTCATTCTGTCAGGGCACATCTACGCAACTTTGCGGAACTCCTGGCATGGCTTCCTACCTATGGAGTAATGGAGGGACGTCGCAATGCACTGTAGTAAATACGGCCGGCACATATACTGTTACCGTAACTAATTTTCAGGGATGTACTGCGACAAGCAACAAGACAGTTTCTATAACTCCGCAATCGACGCTTTCAATAACAGGCAACTCATCATATTGTCAGGGTGGGTCAACACAATTGTGTGCAACTTCAGGCTTCTTTTCCTACCTCTGGAGTACCGGAGCAACGACTTCTTGCATTACAGTTAATTCACCGGGCACATATACAGCTATCGGAACAAGTTCAAATGGTTGTGTATCCAACGTAAATAAAACCATTACGATGACTACTCCATCTTCCTGTTCAATTACAGGTTCAACAAATGTTTGCCCTGGAGGATCAACACAGCTTTGTGCAACTGCGAATGCTTCATCTTATTTATGGAGTACAGGAGCTACAACACAATGTATTAATACAGGCACTGCCGGAACATATTCTGTAGTCATAACGAATTCGAATAACTGTGCGAGCACATGCAGTAAGACTGTCACTGTAAGCGCTCCTTCTACTTTTGCAATAAGTGGTAACGGTGCAGTTTGCCCAGGAGGTGTAATTCAACTTTGTGGGCCTCCGGGTTTCACATCTTACTCATGGAATAACGGTTCTACTTCACAATGTATGACTGCAGGAATTGCAGGAACATATACACTTAATGCAACAGATGCATTAGGTTGTTTAAGTACTTCTTCAAAAACAATTACGACTGGAGTAATTCCTGCTTGTACGATAAGCGGATCATCATTTATTTGTCAGGGTAGTACGACTGAATTGTGCGGCCCACCCGGACAAGCATCTTATCTCTGGAACAACGGAGACTTAACGGATGTAGCTTGTCTATCAGTTAGCGCTTCCGGAACATATGCGATAACTGTAACTAATGCGGCAGGATGTGTAAGCACATGCAACAAGACTGTTATTGTCAATCAACTTCCTGTTGTTTCGATTACAGGTAATACAGCAATTTGTCAAAGCACAGCTTCTGCTATTTGTGCACCTTCCGGATTTGCTTCATACCAATGGAATAATGGTTCAACATCACAATGTGCGAATGCAAATACATCGGGTAATTACTCAGTAACAGTTGTAGATGGTAATGGATGTACGGGATCAGGAAACAAACAATTAAATATTTATCCATGTGGAATTTCGCTGACAATCACTCCAAATGTTTGTGAAGTAATTCAGGGCACACCAACTCCTGTATTATTTACCTATGTAATAAAAAACCTGGGAACAAATTTTTCTGCATCAGGATCTTTGGTAGATGACAATGGAACATATTCTAATACATCCGATGACATTTTAATTGCCAACTGGGGTCCTTTGGCACCGGGTGCAAGTGCAACATATACCCGAACCATAACGATTAGCAGTGATTATACAAATGTCGCTATAGCGTCAGGCACTACTGGCGAAGCGCCTATAAGTGCTGTTGCATCGGCTACAATAACAGGAATGAGTTGCTCATGTAGTCTTTCTTATCCTGATAACAGTAATCTTCCGAGATCATCTGTCATATTCAGTGAAAGCGAAGTTCTTCGTTCATCAGATCCAGGCACTACTGCATGTGGAACAACTGGCGGAGAAATTAAATTATGGTACAATGATGAACATGCGCTCACGCTTGGTGTTAGTACTGTTTTTGTCAAAACTTCTTCAGGAACATCAACAACTTATTTCAATGTAACTCCTTCTCCTTCTATATTTGGATGTATAACTAATCCGAATGTTGGAGATACAATTTCTTCGGGCGATCTGTCAGGAAACGATGTTGCTGAAGGTGGCGGAAGACCATTATGGCCTGCATTATTTATTACTGACCTTACGATAAATGGTCCAACGAGCCGTGCAGGTGACTGGCAACAGGGAGGCACAGGAAGGCCTCCTTCAAAAGTTTGTGGTACATGGAAATCAGCAACAAGAACTGTAGATAAAACTGTTAATCCTCCTAGAATAACAGTTACGCCAACAGCAGATCCTGTAAAAAACAACTGGAGCCTGGGAACCGGTAGTAATACACCTCCTGGTGGATTTGCAACCCTTACTGATGAGGGTTACGGAGCACAGATTTCGTGGTTTGTAAATGATCTTAGATTAATTCCGGGACATACATACCGCTTACAATTTATGGTTCATGATGGTGATCAAAATAAAACAGGTGGTGATGTTGGACAGAACTGCACAACAATCAGAATTCCCGGAAACTCTTGCGCCAGCACTGTAAATGTTGGAAATTTAGTTTGGTCTGATGAAAATCAGAATGGATTAAAAGATGCAAGTGAAAAAGGAATTCCGAACCTTCCTGTTAAACTTTACGCTGACGCAAACAATGACAACATTCCTGATGGGCCTTCAATTGCCTCAACATCTACTAACGCTACAGGTAATTATGGATTTGCCAATCTTATTCCGGGGAATTATATCGTAGGGGTTACTCTTGCAACAGGAGATTCTGTGGTAACTATCAACGGAGGAGATCCTGATAATGATATTGACAACGACAATAACGGTCTTACTATGACAGGCAATGAAGTGAGAGCTAAAGCTGTTACGTTAAATATCGGGGCAGAACCAATTAATGATGGCGATGGAGGTAATGGAAATCTTACAGTGGATTTTGCAATCAGACAGCGTGTTCCCGATTCATTTCAAAAGTGTTATACTGGAACTTCAAACAATGCCATATCAGCAACACAATCATGGACCGTTAACACATCCAATCAGACTGTAACGATTCGAACTACGTTCTCTAAAAATTTCGCTGACAATACCTATGGTACAAATGCGATCGGATGGTCAGGTGGACATTCATTTAGTCAGCTTACAGGTTTCGATAAGTTGCAGCTTAACTTATTTGATGTTAATAATGTTAAAAAGATGGATTTCGATATCGACTATTTATCGAGCAGTTCTGCGTCACCTTCCGGTTATATGTCGTTAGGCGTAAGCGGTGGCGATGGGAAAATGTACACAGGCAGTGCAACAGACATAATAAGTTGCATGACTTCGCTTGATAAAAACTTCAACGAATTAAATTATAACCTTCCGACAAATTCTCCGGCTACTAACAGCACTTATACTCCAAATGCAAATTATCCTAACTGGATTTATGAGGTATGGTATGAGGTAACTGTTAAACTTTCTGCATTCCCTGCAGGATTTGGCGAGCCGGTTATTGCATCAATACATGCAAGTCCGAGTAAGACAGGAAATAATATGGAACCAATGAGCAAAATAGTTTGCGCTCCGGCACGACTTATAGCGCCAGAAGCGCCAACAACGAGAAACATAAATGCATATGTTTATCCGAACCCTGCAACATCTACTGTTCACTTCACATTTGAACGAACGGAAAATAAGGCTAACACTGTTGTTGAATTATATTCGCTAACAGGAAGCAGAGTAGCTAAAATATTCGACGAGGAAATTGAACCAGCTGTACTTTATAAGATCGATTATAACACAGCTGATCTTCCTCCAGGAACTTACACGTACAAAATTATCAGTGAAAATAAAATATTCACCGGTAAATTGATTATTCTAAAAGAGTAATTTTTTGTAAAACATATTCAATACAAGTTCCGCAAAGGGTAATAGGATTTCATTCACAGACATGAAAAACTATTACTTAATGCGGAACTTTCTTTTTACCATCTTTCAGAAACCTATTTTGGCCGAAATATAATTATCGTAATTGAAGTTCGAAATAAATTACCGGACGAATAAAAAATATGATTAATCGCTTATGGGTTCTTTGAAAAAATCATTTAAGGTCTGATGACAACAATATTTCGCGTTATATTTTTTTCAATGATGCTATAATCGGATCCTTCAACGATACCATCGCCATTCAAATCACAACGGTGATATCCTGTATTGAAATCATACGTAGAACTGATTAGACCATTATAATCTGCCGCATTAATCAATCCATCTTGCGCAAGAATTAATCCATTACTTACATCTCCGCTGTACAATGCAAAAGTTCCACCGCCCAGATCAGCAAGATTGTTCCCAAAAGCCTTTGAGGCAGAAGTAGTAAAATCATAATCGTTAGCAGCATTTGTAATTGACACAGCGTTCGAACTCCATGTCTCAAGGGCATTTCTGTGTTTCATCACAAGAAAATAATTGTGTCCTGCTGTCGATGGAGGAAAATTAAAATAACCATTCCCGTAAATATCAAGAATTCCTTTCATTGATAAAATAATCTGAAACGGAGTAATCGCGTTATGCAGCTCAAGCGTTATTGTATCACAGAGATTAGGGTATTGTAAAGGATTAATAACAGCCTGCATGATTCCGCCTCCATCATAATATCCTTCGATAAAAAGTTTCACATGAATAATTATATTGCAGCTGTCATCGACGATACCATTACAGTCATCATCAATTCCATTTCCGCAAATTTCAATAGCGCCAGGATGTATGGCATTGTTACTATCATTGCAGTCGCCTGAAACAACAGTTACATAAATTCCGGAAGGAGCGCATAGCATTTTTCCTATAGCAGTGTTACCATATCCATCAGCATCAGCATCTGCATAATACATGACTGAAGGAATTATTGTAACCTGCGCAGAAGCGCTGGCCTGACAGCCGACAGCATTTGAAACTGTTAAAGTATAGCTACCGGAATTTAGCAGAGTAGAATTTGACAATACCGGGTTTTGCATCGATGATGTAAATCCTGCGGGGCCAGTCCAGCTATAAACAGATGCACTGCCCGAAAACAATTTTATAGTATCTCCCTCACAAAAATTATTAGCTACGGTTATAGTTGCCTGTGGATTTGTATTCACTACAACATTTACCGTTGATGATGCTGAACATCCGTTCGTCCCACTTATCACAACAATATAATTTCCTGAGTTCGCAGGTGAAACATTTTGTATTGCAGGATTTTGATTTGCTGAAGTAAAACCGCCAGGGCCTGTCCAGCTATAAGATACTCCACCGCTGGAAGTAAGATTTAAGTTTCCTCCCGAGCATATAGGAGAATTTGATGAAGATGATGGTGAAACATTCGTTGGGAGAATAACGCTAAGTGAATTCGTACATCCACCGGCATCTGTAATTGTAAAATTATATGTTCCAGAAGAAAGATTGTTGATCGTCTTATTACCTGCAGCATTTCCTGAAGAGCTTCCTGTAATTGGCCCCGACCAAGACAATGTGTATGGTGAAGTTCCCCAATACATATTTACTGTTATTGATCCATTGGTTGTGCTTTGACATGGATTTACCTGTTGAACATAATCAACTTTTACTGTTTTATGAGTATATGATGCAGTTCTCGTACATCCACTGTTCGTTACTGAAACAGAATAAGATCCTCCTTTTATTGCAGTTGTCGTAGATGAAGTAGCTCCATTAAACCAATAATAACTACTTGATGAAGGGTTTGCTTTAAGGACTGCCGAACAACCGGATAAGCTCTGCAAAGTAATGGAAGCTGATGGATATGTATTTATTGTTACAGGTATTACGTTTGATAAGTTCGCCGAACAAGCTCCTACGCTGCTGGTAATTTTACACGAATAGTTATGTAATCCTGTTGATGTTGGCGCATAGGTTGATAAAGTTGCTCCGCTGATTGCTGCGGCTCCGTCATACCAGGCATACGTTGTTGTTCCGCTGCCCGTAGAACTTGCCTGAAGATAAACCGGATTTCCCTGACAGGCAGTTGTATTTGTGAGAGCAACGATCTTACCGGAATTAACCACGCTTACTTTTACTAATGGAACTATATATGTGGAACATGAGTCATAAGAAAGTTCCAGATGAGCATCATATACTCCTGAAGGTAACGAACAATTCCCAATCGTTGAATTAAGATTTATGGATGTTTGGGTGACCGCGTTATAAGCTGGCCAAGTAACAGAATTATTCGACCCGCAACGAATAACAGAAGATCCTGAATCAGTAATATAAAATTTATAGCTCAGGCCTTTCTCTATAGGACCCAGATATTGAAACTGGAGAGTTCCATTTTGTCCTGCAGCAACACAGACCGGACTATTAGAAGTAAACATTACCGGGTTATTTAAATGTCCGTTCATCTGTTCGGAGGTGAACCAAAGTACATTGCCGGGCTTAACGATACTTCCCAGCGTTGGACTACCAACAGTAGATGCATGGTAATTTACTGCATCATCGTACCAGTCATTATACCACATCTTTTCGGCGGTGAAAATATTATTATTCACTCCCTGGTTAAACCATGCGCCCAGATAACTTTGTCCGGCTCCCCACAATGTATTTTCAGTGCTCATGATCGGCATTACCTGTGTTTGGTTATTAGTTGTACTCTGACAAAAATCGAGGAATCGTGTCAGGTAATAACCGGAGTTGTTCTGACCGGCAGTTGTACGACTATAAAATTTAGCAGGATCGGTTCCATAATAATGTTGATTAACCCTGTCGACTCTTCTTTTTCCGTTATAACTTCCATCAATCCAATCTGCGATAGTCTGATGAGTGTAAAGAGTATTCTGATTTAAATATCCGAGATATGTTTCTATGTATATCTGATGGCCTGAATGCGTTGAGTTATATCCATCACGGATTACGTCCATATCGGTTACCATAGTCTGAAAATTCTGATACTTCTGATCTTTTGAAATTGATGCATCCGTACAATTATCAGTTCCTGGATTCCAGAATTCGAATTCTGTAACAAGTACATCAAACTTATAGGCGCATTGTTCATTGAAGGTTATTGCCCGTAAGCTTAACTTAGCAACCTCTGAGCGCATAAATTGCTTTTCTCCGATTCGAATAGATTTCTGAATAAAATCCAGTCTGTTTTTTAAGTCTGTGTTATTACTTTTCGAAAGTGAAACGGGAGGTGAAGGATTCATACTTGCTATGTTATCGAACATAGAAGCGCAAGACGATGCCACACCTATTTTTTCTATGCAATAAAGTGTTTTGGCTTTTTCAAGAAATGCACAGAGATATCCTTCATAAACAGAATTCCCCAATATTCGCTGCAAATCATAAAGCACCAGATAGTTAATATGGTTCTCTTTGGCGTACTGCAGCAATGCATTTTCTTTTGAAGGAATACTAAGTATTGAAAAATTAGGATCGACTATTATTGCTCCGGATGAATTGATCGATGTACGGAAGAACTTATCCACATACATTCCTCTTCCACTCTGCATAAGTTGGGCTGATGCAATCTGAAAAACGAAGAATGCTAATAAAAGAGCACAACAGTACCTGAACATAGATTAAAAATTGATCGGAAATTTTTATTCACTTTTTCGAATTTAGTGAATATAGTAAATTGAACTTAGGTGTGCAAGGGATGGGTTATAAACCAAATGCTAGCAACAGAATACAAAGAAGGTATGCCTTTTAAGCTTCTCTGAAAAACCTTTTTTGCAGTAGAATTATCAGACTATATTTTTATTTTAATTACAAGCATATGGCCGTGATAAATTACGCGTAAAAGATATATTCCTTCGGCAAGATTATACATCGGCACTCTTTGCCCTTCGATGGAATACAGCACAGCATTTCTAATTTTATTTGAAAGAATCAAAGAGGATCCTCTTAATGTGTAGATATCATTCTGCGGAATTCCTGTTTCTCCTATTTCGGTATTAAGTAAAATTACAATATGAGCAGTTACAATACTATCGCAACCATTAGAAGCAATATATGCGAATGTATAATCTCCTGAAGTGGTGACAGTACTTCCCCATGGTAAATTATATGAAATATATGCACTATCGGAAAAATTGTAATTGTAATTAGGATTCAAATAAACGTGAGCGGTGACAATACTATCGCAACCTGATGTAGTCGAATATTGATGATCATAATCTCCCGATGTATCAGCAACACCACCCCATGGCAAGAAATATGAGTCACAGGCAGAAATAGAAAAGGATGAGAGAATGGTATTTGTTTCCAGAATTGTTTCATCGCAAGTAATTACTGCGCAATCATCGGATATTGTCAAATAATAATTTCCCGGTGGGAGATTATTTGCTGATGGTGTGGTTGCAACAATATATGCGCTATCGTTTAACCAGGTATAATTGATTGTTCCGACACCACCTGTAACGAATCCGGCATTTACGGAACCGTTACTTCCGCCGTAACATGCATCGGTATGACTGCATCCGAATGCAATGAGTTCAGGAAATTGAAATATAGTTTCACTGCAGGTTAAAATTCCGCAATCTGTCGTTACTTTCAGGTAATAATCTCCTGCAGGTAGACTGGAAACTGTAGGAGCATAGCTAACCGGATTATTATTTCCATCAGTCCATGTATAAAATACAAGTCCTGTTACTCCCGAAACGAGACCGGAAGCAACTGATCCGGAATTTGATCCGAAGCAATCTGCATCGATGTGTGTGCAAGCAGTCATGCTTATTGGTGAAGGCTGACCGATAGTTACACTACATGAAATCGAGGAACAATTGTCAGTAACTGTAAGCGAATAATTTCCTGCTGGAATATTTGTAAGAATTCCCGAATTTCCGATAGTAACATTATTACTATTCTTCCAGGTATAATTTACATTTCCTACCGATCCGGTAATACCACCCGCCGCTGCAATCCCTGTGCTGGATCCATTACAGTTTGCATCAATATATGTGCAGGCAGCCATAGTAAGAGCGGCTGGCTCAACAACTGACTGCATGCAGCCTGTCGAACCACAAGCATCTGTAACAGTTAATGTATAAACATCAGCGCCGAGATTATTAACAGTAGCTGTAGTTCCAACGACAATGTTAGAACCATCGCGCCAGCTATAAATCAATGTACCCGATCCTCCGGAAATTGTTCCGGCAGAAACAGATCCGTTATTCGCGCCATGACAAGTAACGTTTGTAGCGCTACATGCAATCAGACTCAATGGCGAAGCTGGTTGAACAACTAGCTGAGTACAACTATCCGATCCACATAAATCAGAAACGACGAGCGTATAAGTTCCTGCGGGAAGGTTGGTCACACTTGGGGTAGTTCCGACTACTACATTGTTTAAGTTTTTCCAACTGTAATTTATTGTTCCGGATGAATTTGCAATTGTCCCAACAGATACAGAACCATTTGAACCTCCGTAACAAAGAACATTTGAATGAGAACAGGAAGTAATTGTTATTCCAATTGATGGTGCTGTGATAATCTGGGAACATGAAACAGAACTGCAACTATCTGTTACGGTCAGTGTATATGTTCCGATAGGAAGATTGGATACAGATGGTGTATTTCCAACATTAATATTGGCGCTATTTTTCCATGAATAGCTTACGGCACCAATAGAATTACTAACAGTTCCAGCTGTAACAGATCCTGTACTTCCACCAATGCATGTTTCATTGGTATGTGAACATGCTGAAAGACTTAATGGCAGTGCCGGCTGTGCGATTGTTTCTGTACATGTAGTCGAACCGCAATTATCAGAAATAGTTAACGAATAAATTCCTGAAGGCAGATTGCTAACTGTTGCTGAAGTACCCACAACTACATTGCTGCTGTTTTTCCAGGAGTACAAGACAGTACCTGAAGGATTTGTAACAGTACCGCCAGTCACTGAACCTGATGATCCACCATAACAACTGACATTAGTATGGCTGCAGGATGAAATAGATAATGCAGCTGATTGAATTATTGTAACAGAACACGTAAGTGATCCGCAGGAATCATTCACAGTAAGAGTATATAAACCCGCAGGAAGATTTGAAATCCCCGCAGTTGTTCCCACAACAATGTTGCTGCTATTGACCCAGCGATATTGTATTGTTCCGACTGCGTTGCTGAGAGTTCCCGCCACTACGCTTCCTGTACTTGCTCCGCTGCAATTTACATCTGTTTTCGAACAGGCAGTCATGGTCATGCCTGCAGATTGATTTATCGTTACTGAACAGGTTATGGGTCCACATGCATCTGTTACGGTAAGTGTATATATACCTGCAGGAAGATTTGAAACACCAGCCGTTGTCCCAACTACAATATTGCTACTATTGGCCCAGCTATACTGTACCGTTCCAATTGCATTGCTGACAACTCCTGCTGTAATGCTTCCTGTACTTGCGCCTCCGCAATTCACATTCGTTTTCGAACAAGCAGTCATGGTCATACCAGCAGCTTGATTTATCGTTACTGAACAGGTTATGGGTCCGCATGAATCATTTATTGTAAGTGTATATGTTCCTATAGGGAGACTGGATACAGAAGCAGTAGTTCCGACTACAATATTACTGCTATTGATCCAGCTATATTGTACTGTTCCGATTGCATTGCTGACAATTCCTGAAGATACACTTCCTGAATTTCCACCAATACAATTTACATTTGTATGGGTACATGAAGCCATCGATAGAGCAAGAGGTTGGGTAATTAACCTTGTGCAAGTTAATGATCCGCAAGAATCAGTTACAGTGAGAAAATATGTTCCTGCAGCGAGATTAGAAATATTTGCAGTAGTTCCTA
>JANPNV010000067.1:0-17821 GCA_031427625.1 Bacteroidota bacterium | reverse complement strand
AATTTGGTTTGTTTTGATTAATAAAATCATGGCATTATTACAGGAATCTGTATGCCCTGAAACAAATTTATTGACGATATGCCTATAAATTTTTCCCTGTTACGTATCCTGCCTTATTAATTCACCCATTTACTCCGCTGTCAGGGATCCTAATTACTTTCAGCGGGTACAAAATAGTGATAAATACCCGAAAAATTCAATTAATTTAGGGGAATATAGACCAATAGGTGTTAATAAGAAGTTACATTGTTTTAATGCCTTAAATCGAGCATAAAATGAAGATTTCAAATGTCACAGTTTCTCAATAATTACGTGAATAAAATCAGTCAAGTATCAAAGGCCTGATAATCTTCTCGGAGTCTGAATAAAGTATATGCATCATGTAGATTCCCCGTGGGAAATTTATAAGCGAAATGCCTTTCTGTTTTTCAGTTTCATATATAAGTTGACCGGTCAACGAATAGATTTTAATCCTGAAATTATCCTTAAGGGTATTAATTCTGATGTAGTCCTGTGCCGGATTCGGAAAAATATTTACATCGCTGATATCCTTTGACAGAGAATTTATTCCAACAGGATTCGGCTGCCCGACATAAATCATCAAGTAACTTGTTGAAGATGTTTTAACAACAGTCGGGTCACTACCGAAAATATTAGTGCTCGTATAGCCTGTCCATAACCCTCCATTAGGTGAACTATTAAACCAGATTGATCCTCCACCAGCTCCGTAAAATCTTAATTCATTCGTATCTGTTACCAAATAATTGCCCGTCCAGTTATGAATACTATCAGATACAATATCCTGAACTTTTGAAAATAATAATCCATCGGAAGATATATAATGATAGGCCCCCTGTTGTGGAGCGCCTTCAGGACTTAGATAATGCCAGAGGTTATGAAATGAAATAACTGCCGGATCAATTACCCTGTTACCTGATTCATTTACTCTTGCATCCGGTTCGAACATGTAATTTATTCCATCCGAACTAACTGCTGAGTGGGTGTCAATAATCGAATCGTTACCCATCGGTATTCCATCGCTCGATGAAAAATACAGTCGTAGCGTCCCATCTTGAAGTACAGTTAATGTCGGATCGAAAGGACGCTGATAGGAGGAGGGAAATCCAGTCATGACAATCGGAACCGCTTCATTCCAGTTTATACCATTGTCATAGGAGAATTTGACAGCAACTCTATCCCATGTTGATGAATTTACAGGAGCCCTGAACCATTGAAATACACAAGCAATCGTATCACCTTTCCATTTAATTGCTGATGGCACTCCTGATGAGTCCTGAAAAACCGAGGAAGCTCCAAAAAATATTCCATCCGAAGAGTAAGAAATTCGCAATGCATTTTGCCAGGGTTGCGAATAGCCGGCATTAGAAGCTGAATACAACAAGACAATTAGCAGTAGTTTTTTCATGAATATTATTTCGCTTTTATTATAAGCTGATTCATTAATTTTTAATTTCTATTTCATACAACAAAAATCGCTGTATGATTTTTTCGTCCGGAACCATACACTTATCCTTCCTGCCCCATACTTTATATCTTAATCCTGCAATCATGTTGTATATCAGGTCTCTGATAAATCCGGGAATAATCTTTAGAAAATAAAATATTTTCCAGATACCACCAAGATTTTTTAAAATCTGTAACACAGCCGACGATCTGAAATAAACTTTATTATTGCTTAAATATATAAGTGTGTTCAGTTCTTCGGGATTAATATTTTTCGATTCTAAAATTTTATTTGCATAAGCTGATTGAAGCGGACTGAATTTTATCAAACCCGTTTTGTCCTGACGAATAATAAATCGGACCAGCCCATTGCAAAGATTGCATACACCATCAAAGAATAAAATAGTCTCATTTTCTTCTTTCATAATTTCAAATGGATCACTTGGAATTTTCTGCCAAGTCTGACATTTTTTTGTTTTCGCTTTTTTAAATTAAAAGGCACCTTTGTATCATTAGCAATAATTAGTATACCATTCAGTTCAAGACATGATTTATTTCCTTCTGAAAAAATTTTCGCTCCTGAAAAATAATCAAGTATTCCTCCGGCTTCGACAATGACTTTCCCTCCGTCCAAAAGGTTTAATGATGACAATGAATCTAATTTCAACCGGCTGCCATTTTTTATTATAAGGGTTGCGCCTTTTTGGATTTCAATTTTTGAATAATGATCCAGCGATACGGTACTTTCTCCTTCAACTATGAATTGAGAATTCTCTCTTAATAACATTGAACTTTCATGTCCGAATTTTAATTTCGTCCGTTCACTGAAAATATCGTCACCATTTACAACGAGTGGGTTCGACATTTTTGTGGGTGTAGTCCCAAGATCTAGGGTTAGTTTTCTTCCTTCAGCAAGACTTAATGAATATCCGGAAAAAGTTGGTAAATTATTTAATACAATTTCAGGTGCACACCACCTCGCGTCTTTGTCAATTTCAGTATCATCAAATTTTATTTTGATGACTATATTTCCATCTGTACGTTGTTCAATGATTTCTGCAGAAATACCATTTAAATAAATTTTCCGCAAATTTTTTACTCCCGTAACAGGTGAATTGTAGCTAACAAGACTCATCATGGTTGCTGTTGAAGGATTTGTTCCGATTCCAATTTTATTATTTCCTGAAAAAGTAAATACCTGTCTGTTATTTCCATTTTGCACAAATTCATGATGATAATTTCCATCGTCATTCTCAATGTCATTCGGATATTGATCACCCGCCGTTAGCTTATGGTTCTTGTCCATATCAACCGAAATATAATCGTTGTCGCCACTTCCTGAAAGCGGGTTCTCCTTATCAATTGGACGCCGGTAGGGAAATACTAAAATGTTATTTAAGCATCCTTCCGGAATCTTAATGGTGTCAAGCTGTCGATCGTAAAAACCTTCTGCAGTAATGGGCCTTAGATAATCCGCAAAACCGCCGAATACATCATTAGAAGATTCTGAGGAATTAATATCCCTATCAATTTGAAGATACATATGCAGCCCATAGGCCAGTGAAGAAACACATTCTGACTTATCATAAAACCATCGGTCGAATGGTGATTGATTCATCGTTTGGCCATTGTGGTTTTCTATCCAGATGTATTCATTGTATTCATTTAAACTGTCAATGTACGGTAGCCGAATTCGGATTGCATCTCCTGTCGTTATAAAATCACGAAGCAGATAAGTTCCCGCCTCTGTTGGATTCAATGCATACAAGTCGCCATTCCGTTCTGACGAATTTCCGGAATCTCTGGCTGAAATAGTAAATTGGTTTTGGTCTGGTTTCCAGTTAAGGCGTTGTCTGTCCCATCCATTCCAGCAAGCAAGTGTTGCATCATACAAACTAAGATTACTATATGCACTTATCTTAGGTATCCAGTAATTGGGTTCACCGTTGCCGCCACCTGCAACATGAAAATTATTTCCTCCATAAAGTAGATGAGAAAATTCATGCCGGATAATATTTTCATTCAGTTCTCCATAAATGGAAAAGTTGGAATACGTATTTGCCTGATAGCCGAGAAGCAGTCCCGGACTTCCACCAGAGCAATATCCATTACCATTAATCAAATTATAATCAAATCCTGTCCCATCTGCTTTCGTTTTTTTTCCAAGTCCATTCCTCCAGATAATCATCACATGATCCCACTTCCCGGGTTTTTCACTTAGTGAATCGGAGCTTTGCAGTTTAGGAAGTCCAGGAGTATTCGATGTCCATTTGTCGAAAAATGAAATATCATTCAGGTTGTTGATGGTTTCGATTTGTGTTCCAAGCGAAATATTTGCTGCCAATAATGCATCGGCAGGGCCAACCACTCCATCGGAACTGTTAATCGAAAATACACCACCATTCATCGGAGATTTCAAATAATCTGCAATTACTCTGAATTTGCCAAATGAAGCCTGCTGAAAATACTTTGATATTAATCCCTGAGCTTCTGCTAAGGTGTCTGTAATGTCAAAAGCATTCTGATTTGCATCGGAATTATTGGCCCAAGATGGTAGGTGATGAGGTTGCCAATTATTCCAGCCATTTTCCCCAGTAGGATCCTTTGGAAAATCAGAGGTGTAATTAATTTCAGCAAGGATTACGAGTATTCGAATAGTACCACTTACAGGAAGGTTATATCCATTTCTGCTCTCGAATATTTTTTTCTGAGCAATAGCAGACTGGCTGCCTAAAAGAATTAGGCAAATAATAATTTGAGAAAGTAGAGGAGTAAGACGCCTGATATTCATTTTGAAGTAAAAGAATGAATCCAATATACAGGTAAAGTTCGGTATTTAATTTTCCTGTTTGGGCAAGTCTTATTTTTTGCTATTCATCAACAATTTTTAAATATAAATTGAAGTCATCATTTATTAAAAAAAGGATTTTCAAAAGTGAGAAACAAAAAAAATCCCCCGGCAGTACTGTCGGGGGATTTTTTAAAAGAATAGTTTGGATTATTCTACTACGATTTGCATCGTCTTAGGGTTGCTTCCTTCTGTTTGAATAGAAACAAAATACATTCCCTTAGCATATTTCTCAAGATTAAGATCAGCAGTATTGTAACCTTCTACTGCAGAAATATTCTGAAGTATTAATGTGTTACCAATCATGTCAAATACTTTCAAAGCATATTTAGCAGCACGGTCAGATGTGAACGATACGGTTGCTTTGCCAGAAGTTGGGTTTGGATATGCAATGAAGTCACCCGCTACAACTTTAGATTTCTCGCCAGCAATACGACAAGTAGATTTAACATTGATGCTAAGTGAACTCACAGCGTAAGGCTTACCTGCATAATTTGCAGAAGTTACTAAAGAAGCGTTTGACATTCTGGATACAGAAGTGTTTGATGTAAGTTGAAGATCACGAACCGGACCTGAAACTTCTGAACCTTCTGCAATTGCCCATGTCTGAGCCATTGCTTCTGACTTCGATGATCCATTATTATAAACAACAGCTCCGTTACCACTTGGGAAGAATGAAGTATTTACTTCAGCTCCTGGTACAAAGTTGTTATTGACAATCTTCAATGCAAAACGACCAACCTTCATTTCTTTGCCAACAGGTAAAGTAACAGCAGTTGCCTCTGAGTAATTTGCAGTACTCATAGTAAGCTGCATTAAACGAGAAGCGGCGTTGTAATTAAGGTTGTAATTTGAGGGACGGGATACGAAGGCCTTTGGAAAGTCAGTCGTTCCTGATACATACGTAAATGTAAATTCATTATTCCCGGCTGGAATAATAGCTGCGTCATGAATCAAACGAAATGAGCCTGAATTTAATTTCATTGACTGGTCACCATCATTTTGAAGCATGAAGTCGAATTGAATTTCATTTCCCGTCGTGCTGCAATTAGTGATTGTCATATTCAGATGCGCAGCTGAATAGCCTTTGAAAGAAGTTGACAAAAGCAATGCAACAAGGCAAAGCCGGCTAAGAATTGTGTTAGTTAGGTTTTTTTTCATATTTAGTTGGATTGTTGATTTTTTATTTTTAAAACTGAAATATTCTTGAGCATTTCTTAGTCTTATAATAAGAAGTACTCTCGAAACTATACTGGTTAAAGAGAATTTGTTGTTGGAAGATCTGTAAACATAGGCTTGATTACAGATAGATGAAGGTAATGATTTTTTTTAATTACTTCCAAATAATCCGTGGAATTTTTAACCGATATCGGTTAATAACATTTTTACTCAAAATAGTAGTTGATTTATCAAAATGAAAAATGTTTCTAGCATTGATGATTTGAACAATGCAATGAACACAAACTTGTAATTCATTGAAATATAGTGAAATATGATCGTTTTGGATAAATAGAAATTACCTTATTTTAAGTACATAACTCTCTCAATAGACTCTGTAAAAGAGCCCGAATGATGCTATAGTGGCCTTCTCTAGAGATACGTTGGCGGAATTTTTCAGCCGGGCATACATATATATACTCGTTTCAGGCCATCGATGCGGAATAAACAAGGCATTTCCTGAAAGAAAAATTATTCGGTATTTTCCGATTATATGGTTAAAAATAATTTGAAAGTTTAGGAATAAAAAAAGAAAATTGATTTGTATCAATTACTTTAACATCTCTCTACAGTTTATTTTTTGTTGATAAACAAAGCCGGGGCAATCGACGATGCTTTTATATATTAACTTGTTCGTTGATATAAATAAGTGCGGCCTCCAACCGAAAAAATTTATCTGTCCGGTAGTCCCTTCTTGTAATAAAAAGCATTTTTCAATAGCACCTACTTTTGTCACCAGTTTGAACCCTATAGTGGTATGTCCTGGATAACCATCTGTTTTCATCTGGCATTTATCCGACATGGCATCGGTAATGCACGTTTGACTATTGAGCCACTGAGTTAGTGTATCAATATTGTATTGATGGGTTATTTGCATTCCGCTACCTGGACCGTTAAAATATGCTGTTCCATTCTGACGTAATTTCACTTGATGTTTGAATATCCGACCTGCCTTTTTAAAATTATTTTTCGCAATTGCATTGCAAAAACGGCAGTCTGCCTGTGCGAAAACAGGAATTATCAGAGTGAAAAACAGAATGAAACATTTGAATAATTTCATTTTTTATCTATTATATGTGTCTGCCATTTCAGGAGATCATTTTCATATTGTAAGTCATTTTTATACCATACAGTGAGGTTTTTATTATCGACAATATTTTCACCTGTATATAAATCAATATTCCATAAAATATTGGAGATATAAACTCCATGAATAGTTGCATTTTCACTTCCGCTAATAAATAGAGGTGTCCTTTGTAGAGTAAAAACCAGAAATTTCAGTATTGCCCGGTCCTCGTTTTCCAGCTTCTCGTAGTGATACTTAGTTGAGCAAATCTGCGGCCGCATTTTCATTCTTTCATTCAGCGAGATTAATGCACTGATCCTTGCATCCGGATTCCAATGTGCAGTAATAGCCAAAAGACAATAGGAATCTCCATTCTTTTTAAAATAGGCAAGGGCATTTTGATAATCAATATGCGAATCGAAATTCTCTTTACTTAAATGATTAAAAAAATATAGTGCGGAGTCGTCTTTTAATTCAAGCCCTAATCCTGACAACACTTCAGTAGATAAATCCGGTGGAGTCGGATACTCTTTCCATGAATGTGTTACATCGGTCAATATGCTTTTTACTTTTATTCGAAACTCTGAAGATGGAGTTATAATATTCGCATCCTGAGAATGACATGGCTGAAGAGAAGTAAAACAAATTAAAAGAATTACTAATCTATCCATATACTATCGATTATTAAAGAATTATTTCAACTTAAGCTAAATACTGTAAATTTTTTTACGAAAAATTTATTGCCTGATTTCATAATGTCCTTCTGCTGGTGTCTTATCCTTTATCCATACTAGCGAAGATTTATTTTTTTCATACCATTTTGAAAGCGCCCGCTGGAATTTTTTCCGGTTTCCCGTTGATTGACGTAAAAAATTCCAGCGGTTCTGTTCGCCTAATCCGTTATCTTTCAAGTTATACACCAATTCTACATCAGGAATGCCTTTAATAATTTGCTTTATCGCCTCATTGGCTACATCAGCTACGGCATAATTTCCATAGTAAACTACAATGACTTGAGTAGTTGTCGTATCTGATAATTTATTCAGAAGATAGGGGATTGCAGTATCGCGTAAAGAAACAATCCGCCAAAAAAATTCGTCCCCACATATACCTTTGATGTCGCCGCCGTCATTTTCCGTTTCTGGAATTGAATACATCTTATCACAGTGCAATGGCAACTCTGTGACGAATAATAAACTATCCGTAAATCTTAATATCGAATCATCCGTCGACGAAAAAACTTTCAGAGAGCTCAGCAAAATGAGAAGGGAAAAAAAGAATTTCATGTTATTGATTGGCGAGATAAGCTGAATTCTGATGAAAATATTTTAAAGCTGAAAGCGTGCTTGCTATATCGCTGAATTTTAATGAACGGTATTATTTTTTTTTAACAACTTTCTTTTTTGCCTTAGAGGACTTTGCTTTTTTATTAAAATCAAGTGCCAAATTTATCCAGTAATCAAAATCTTTCTGACTATTCATTCCGTATTCGTCAATCATAACCCATCCTTTCATCGGTTTGCCTGTAAAATCCATCGCTCTGCAACCGTTTTTTTCAAGCAGTTCTTCATTCAGTTCGGGATCAATGCGGCACATCATTTCATCCTTAATAATTCCTACACACATTTTTCCATTGTATAAAAAACTTAAACCACCCATCATCTCCTTTTCTTCAAGTTTTGATAGATGTGCAAGTCGTTTGCGGATTCTTTCCGCCAGTTGTTCGCTATAAGCCATAAGTAAATTTATTAATTTTTGAATATTAATCAACTGAAAGCAGGATTGTAAATGATAAAACTGGAATTTTATACGAATGATAACACATTGATTTATAACGATTCTTATCATATTTCCGAATTTTTTTCTTATCTTCGCCGCACTTAAAAATCCCCAACATGTTATCAGTATCGAATCTGTCCCTGCGATATGGGAAACGTACCCTTTTTGAAGAAGTCAACCTTAAATTTACTCCGGGCAACTGCTATGGCATAATAGGCGCAAATGGAGCAGGTAAGTCCACTTTTTTAAAGATTCTATCTGGCGATATTGATGCAAATACAGGAGAGGTTTTTATTACTCCCGGTGAGCGTATGAGCGTCCTCAGTCAGGATCACTTTGCATTCGATAGTTACGAAGTTTTGCAGACCGTAATTATGGGCAATAAAAAGCTTTGGAAAATCATGCAGGAGAAAGATGCTATATATGCTAAACCCGATTTCAGTGAAGCAGACGGAACGAAAGCGGGAGAGTTGGAATCTCTTTTCGCAGAAATGCATGGATGGGATGCTGATAGTGATGCAGCATCACTGTTGAGCGGATTAGGTGTGACTGAAGAATACCATCATAAGGTCATGGGCGAACTAAACGGAAAAGAAAAAATTCGTGTGCTTCTCGCTCAGGCGCTTTTTGGTAACCCGGAAATATTATTATTAGATGAGCCAACAAACGATTTGGATGTTGAGACAATTTCATGGCTCGAAAATTTTCTCGCCGATTTCGAAAATACTGTCATCGTCGTATCTCACGATCGTCACTTTCTCGATAGCGTATGTACACATGTAGCCGATATCGATTTCGGAAAAATACAACTCTACACAGGTAACTATACATTTTGGTATGAGTCAAGTCAGCTTGCTTCGCGTCAACGTGCGGATCAAAATAAAAAGACTGAAGACAAACGAAAAGAGCTACAGGAATTTGTTGAACGATTCAGCGCCAATGCATCAAAATCCCGTCAGGCAACCAGCAGAAAAAAACTTTTGGAAAAACTCGTTATCGACGATATACAGCCATCAACACGTAAGTATCCGGGAATAATTTTTAAGCCTGAACGCGATTGCGGAGATCAGATATTAGCAGTTGAAAACCTATCGAAGTCCAGCCCTGATGGTACTGTATATTTCACTGACATTAATTTTTCACTGGCTAAAGGCGATAAGGTTGCCATACTTTCAAAAGATCATGGTGCGATAACTTCCTTTTTCGAAATCCTTATGGGAAATGATAATCCTGATTCGGGCGAATTCAAGTGGGGGAGTACAATTACTAAGGCCTATCTTCCTAACGACAATTCGAAATTTTTTACAGGAGATGATAATCTCATCGACTGGCTCAGGCAGTTTTCAAAAGACAAAGATGAAACAAACATCCGCGGATTTTTAGGAAGAATGCTTTTCAGCGGAGAAGAGGTTTTTAAAAAGTCAAATGTATTAAGTGGAGGAGAGAAAGTTCGTTGTATGGTGTCGAGAATGATGCTTACGAATGCTAATTGTCTTATCCTCGATGAACCAACCAATCACCTGGATCTGGAAACAATTACTGCTTTTAACAATTCACTTACGGACTGGAAGCATGTCGCTCTATTCACTTCGCATGATCATGCTTTTGTAGAAACAGTTGCCAACCGTATTATCGAACTTACGCCATCCGGAATTATTGATAAGCGAATGAGCTATGATGAATATATAACGGATGAGAACATTAAGGCATTGCAGAATACTATGTATCCGCACCTTGAGCCGGTGAAATAATTAAGAAGAACACATGATTCAAATTGGTAAATACAACGAGCTTACAGTTAAGGCAAAGGCCACAATTGGACTATACTTGACCGACGGCCAGGAAGATGTTTTGCTTCCAAAAAAGTATGTTCCGGAAGGAACAGAAAGCGGCGATGACCTGGAAGTTTTTGTATATCTCGATACGGATAATCGTCCGGTAGCTACAACACTTAAACCTTTTGCCTGTGTGGAAGACTTCGCATTCCTCACTGTAAAAGATGTGAATGAATTTGGAGCATTCCTCGACTGGGGAATTGCAAAAGATATTTTCGTGTCTTATGCCGAACAGCGGGGAAAAATGATTGTCGGCGAAGAATATCTCGTCTATCTTTTTATCGATAATGTTTCCGGAAGAATTGCCGCAACGACAAAATGGATAAAATACATAGACGACAATACGTCCGATTTGCAGGTTGGTGATGAAGTAGAACTTCTCATTGCTGAAAAAACAGAGTTGGGTTTCAAAGCCATCATCGATAATCAATTCGAAGGATTACTCTATATGAATGAAGTATTCGGTGATATGTATGTAGGTGATATGAGACGCGGTTATATCAAACTGATAAGAGACGACGGAAAAATTGATCTTCGTTTACAACCCGACGGTTATGGGCACGTAGAAGATACCAGACATGTCATTTTAAAAGAGCTTGAATTTAATAAAGGCGTTTTACCACTTGGCGATAAAAGTCAGCCGGAAGACATTTACAAGCAACTAAAAATCAGCAAAAAAATATTTAAGAAAACAATAGGCGGTCTGTTTAAGGAAAGGCTTATTACTATTTCGGATTTTGAAATAAAGCTGGCAAATAAAATTTGAAAATTTGAGGATGTGCTAATTTAAAAATTAGCACTCACAATGTCTCGAGTTAATCATATTCACTCGTTTCCTCCAAAAAAATTCTCAAATTCTCAAATTCTCAAATTATAAAGGGGTGACAAGAATAAATAAATACAT
Organism: Bacteroidota bacterium; assembly: GCA_031427625.1. Taxonomy (GTDB): domain Bacteria; phylum Bacteroidota; class Bacteroidia; order AKYH767-A; family 2013-40CM-41-45; genus JADKIH01. The sequence goes on along the minus strand of JANPNV010000067.1, from coordinate 6,707 downwards.
CAGTGAATCAGGAATATGCTCGCGTCGAGAAGCCGACAAACTTATTGAAGAAGGCAAGGTTACTGTAAATGGAGAAAAAGCCGAACTAGGAACGAAAGTTTCTGATGGTGACGATATTAAAATTGACGGAAAGAAACTGTCGATGAAACGTAAAACTGTTCATATCGCTTTTAATAAACCAGTGGGAGTTGTTTGTACAACTGACAGAACAACGAGAAACAATATTATCGATTTTATAAAATTTCCTGAAAGAGTTTTTCCGATCGGTCGATTAGACAAGCCATCAGAAGGACTAATTTTTCTGACCAATGAAGGAGATATTGTCAACAAGATTCTGCGTGCCGGAAATAATCACGAGAAAGAATATGTTGTTACTGTCGATAAGCCTGTAACACCGGAATTTATTGCAGCCATGGGAAATGGCGTTGCTATTCTTGATACAGTTACAAAAAAATGTTTAGTAGTGAAGGAAGATAAAAACTCCTTCCGTATAATATTAACGCAAGGACTCAACCGTCAGATCCGCAGGATGTGTGATGCGCTTGGTTTCCATGTGCGGACATTGAAGCGCATTCGAATTATGAATGTGACACTTGAAGGAATAGAGTCGGGGAAGTGGCGATATCTTTCGAAAGATGAAATGGCCATCATTAACGAAGCCATCAGCAATTCGAGTATGACTGAAGAAGCATCGTATTCGGAAGATGATGTGGAATAGAAAGGCGAAAAAAAAAGAACCAAGAGTCAAGACTAGGGAAAAATATGGATATGATTCAAGGATGAAAATATTTGCGACACAGTGATCCCGGAGGGAACAAACGTTTATAGAAAAAATAAGCGTGAACTGCTCCGACCCCAGCGGGATCGTATGAAAGAACCAAGAACCAAGAATCAAGAACCAAGAACCAAGAATCAAGAACCAAGAGTCAAGAACCAAGAGTCAAGAACCAAGAGTCAAGAGCCAAGAATCAAGAACCAAGAATCAAGAACCAAGAACCAAGAACCAAGAATCAAGAACCAAGAGTCAAGAACCAAGAGTCAAGAACCAAGAGTCAAGAGCCAAGAATCAAGAGCCAAGACTAGGGAAAAATATGGATATGATTCAAGGATGAAAATATTTTCTACACAATGATCTCGGAGGGATCAAATGTTTATAGAAAAAAACAAACGTGAACGGCTATGCCCCAGCGGGGTCGAACATGGTTACCGATAAGCCCCAAGATTTAAGATTCTATTCATTCGTAGATTGTGTGTTAGCACCAATAAATTAATTTTAGTAATTTTCCTGAGACAAATAATAAGGAAATTATTAAATGAGTTTAAAGGAATGCCCTTCCTGCGCTATGGAAGTAGAGTCGAAATTAAAAATATGTCCGGTTTGCGGATATGAGTTTCCTGTACAGAATAAAATATACATTGCAGTTGCAATACTCTTGCTGATACTTTCTGTATTGTATTTTATTTTTTAAAAATCAAAATGATTTTATTAACGTACTAAATATTCTTCAGCAATGAAAAACCTAAATATTGCCTCCTGGTTTGCACTAATAATAGGAGCATTGGGATCTATGATAATGATGCTTTACACCGGACGTTATAATGATTCAACCATTCTGATCTTTCTTTTTTCTGCCTGGGTTTTGTCTCCATTTATTTTAATGATCATTGCAAAAATTAATTCCAAACGGAAATCATCATTCAGCCGTGTGATTCTTTATATTTTAATCGTGCTCTTTTCTATAGGTTCGTTGATAAGTTATGGTGGGTTTCTGACTCCTGCCGATTTTAAACCTGCATTTATTTATTTGATAACACCGCTCTTCTCCTAGCTTATAATTTTATCCTGGATATTTCTTTCAAAGAAAGCAAAGGGAACAACTTGAGTATTTTTGTACTTTTTGAATTTCAGGAAATTTAGTTTCATCAAATGATTAAAGCCATGACCGCACGAATAAATTTTTCGTGCAGTCATGGCTTTAATTTTAATGGTAAAGAAATTAATTAAATCAATAAAGTAATCCTGTTATAAATTAACTTTTAGTAATTAATTTTTTCCAGATGCATTTCTACAGTTTTCTTTTTCTTAAAATATTCTGTAATGGCAATGTAGCCAGCTTTTGCAGGGGAGAAACGAATTGAAGTACCTTCAGTATTAATTGGTGAACGGTAGTTGGCTAATTTCCCATTCTCATAGACGATTGACCCAATCATTGAGTCTGCTTTTTTACCGTCTTCATCTTTTCTGTTATAATCCTTGTAGACAGCATAGAAGGCATCTTTTGTTTTGTCACGTGTTGCAAATTCAAAATCAAAACCACCGGTAGCTTTAATAAATTTACCAAGTATGGCAGTACCTGCTGCAGTGGATCCTGCTGGTAAAAGTACCTCTGTTTTTTTCTTCTCGAAGGATGAGTAATTTACAAGTTTGAAATCCTGATCGAATTCCAATACGACCATGTTATATACGTGAATAGATGTTGCAGCAGCTCCACCTCGTCCTCCCGAGAGAACCATAGAAGCCATTCCCATCGCACTAACTGTTTTTTTAAACTGCTCACCGATTGCGTAGTAATGGCCATCTTTCGTTTGTTCAACTGTATGCCAGTATATATATGCATTTGCGGCATTTTTATCTTTCTTATCGTCAGGATCTGAATTTTTCATTTTGGCAAGATCAAGATCCCATGAAATTTTCTTAAAGACAAGTTCTTTGCCAGTCATATCAAGTGTCATGAAATAGATTCCCTTACTTTTTGAATTAGCCTGGTCGTCGCCGGGAGCAAAATATTCTCCGCTGATTATTATTTCATTCTTATCCTCATTTACATTGCAGGATACAAGTGAAAGGTCACCCTTGTTATCCATCAATGGTTTTTCAAGAATTTTTTTGCCTATTTGTCCGTCAACAATTAAGAGGAAGGTGTCATACTTTTTTGTCATCATTCCTTTTTTCTTTATTACATGAGCAACTACTACTTTTGATGTAGCATAAAGCATATTCGCAGATTCAAGTAAATCCGATTTGGGATCAGAGCCATATGTCCAGGCAGGTGATAAATTATTTTTGAAACATTCGAGTGAATAACCTAACTTTTCATTCTTGCTGATAGTTTGCCTGACAAATCCTTCGTCTCCTCTCGACATGAGAGTTGAATAATCGAATCCATCGTTTTGTACTCCCTGTAGGATCATCATTTTTTCAATTTTCGGAATATCAGCATCTTTCTTTTCGCCCAGTTTTTTTCCGGCAATATCGTATGAAAGAAAAGTCATGGTTTCCTTTCCATCAAAAAATGACATGATAAATGCCTTACCATTGTATTCCATTTCCAGCAGAACGGAATTTTTTGGCTGCATAATATCGATGGTTTTAACAGAGCCTAGGTTATTGTCTAATAGTTCAAGTTTGAATGCTTCTGTTTTCCGGTCAACTTTATCCACTTTATAAAATATATAGTATCCAACTAGAGCATCTTTTTCCATAATGTAACCGGAATTTCGGATGCTCATCTTCATTACATTTTCAACCTTATGCGACTGGCCATTTGCCTGCCACGTTAAGAATCCTAACATTAGGAAGAGATAAATTGTTTTTTTCATTTGATTTGGGTTTTACTTTTTATTGGTTTGGTTAGTGTTAGTATTTATTTCTTTAAATAGTTGTGTGTATTTTCCTTTTGGAAATGAATTCGTGTATTCACCTATTAATTCAGTAAGCTCTTCTTTTTTATTCATGGCAAAAGCTGAATATGCTAATGCCGCTAAATAATCTTCATACTTTTTCAATGGTTCCTGAACAGGCCTGAGCAAATAATATCCCAGTGAAGCTGATTCTTCCCGATTCAGGTTTGTAAGAAAATTCAGCATCTTATTGTAGTTAACTTCGAAATCATTTATTGGAAGTGGAAATTCTGTATTTACTTTATGAGTTCGCTGAAGATGATTTAGTCGCGCAAAACCGATTGACAGAAATATTCTGGAATATAGATTATCAGGAAAATAAACAGTTGAATGATAAGCATAAAACATCATTCGCCCTATATTGTCCCAAAGCAGCATCGTATGGATATTTTCTGCTTCAGCCTGCAACTTTAATTTCCGGAAAGCTGCGGAATCTGAGAAAAAATATACGCCTATATTATTTTTATTCTGAGGCAATATTCTCATGATACTTTGAAATCTTATTTTACAGTCAGGATGCGTCTTTAATGAATCTTCAAGTGTATCCTTCTCATCTTCGATTACCTGCAGTGAAGATTTATGAACCTCAGGCTCCCAGCGTGCCTGATACGTATATCCTGCACAATTTAAAACCATTGATAATGCCAACGGATCTTTATCATAAAAAAGATCGATGGAGTCCAGTTTTTCAATTACACTGATAGAAGCTTTTTTCTCGAATCGTGTATTCGAAAGGAAAATAAGTCCGAGGGAGTCGGCCTCTAATTCATCCTTGCGACTAAATTGCATTTCAGATAACAATCCAGGCATTATAAGATCCGAAAGTTTTTGATTTACATTATATTCTTCTCTCAGTGTTTTTCTCAGTTTTTTAACGTAGTCTTTATCTGTATACTTTTCAGCTTTTAGGGCAAGTTTCTTTTTCGTGTGTTGAAGAAATTGATGTGAGAGTTCATGGCACATGACAAATGCTATTTCTGCATCGTTGTCCATCTTATTCAAAAGGCCGATGTTGAAAATAATATTTCCATCACCTGTGCTGTAGGCATTCGGAACCGTATTTCGCGAAACAAATAACTGAATGGCAGGATCGAGATTATGGTTAGCAGCTAAAACTTCTTTTAATATTTTGACAAGATATTTTTCAAGATCGCTGTTTATTAAAAAATCGCCTTCTTCAATAGAAGATTTAAAATAGTCGTAACGCCCTTTATACCGTTTGCTGATAAACTCCCTTTGATCTTTTTGCTTGGTATCAAGATCTTTTAAATCAGCATCTAATTGCGTCTTGATTTTAGTTAAGCGGTCGGGTGAAGATTTTACAAGCGTATCAGGCACATAAATAAAGGCCTCTCTTTGCTGAGAATACGACTTGGTGACGAATAGTAAAATGATTACGAGAACCCGTAATCCGGAGTGTGTGAAATACATTAAATGGTTTTCGAGAACACGAAGTAATGAAAATTTGATTATGTAACAAAAAAGAGATGGAAAGGTTGATTTTAGATTAAAAATGGGGAGAGAGGAGTCCAATTCAGGTGAATTCAAATCAAAATTCCGTTGTGCAAAATTTCAATTTCCGTCCTATCCCGAAAATTTAGAAGACTTTATCTGTTATCATTTTGATGATTGAATTTTTCCTTTGGCTTTAAATACAATTTTATGCTTCTGACCTAGTATCGGTTTTAAATATCAAGTTTTACTAAGCATCATTACCTACGGAATCTGCCGGTTGGTGAAGGGTGGTAGAATTTAGTTTTTCAATATTGAAGCGTTTACATTAAAATCAAATTGATTTTGTTAATCAGGACATTTGCTTTTTTCTATAAGTTATAAATTTGCCTATTTGTAACCAATCCGTTTTCTGTACTTTTGTTCAATTTCCTTTTTATCTTTTTGAAGTAAATAATTTATTGCTTCGTAAACATCCTTGAACTGCTTATTGTATTTTGTTTCCAGTTCCTTCAATTTGTCTGTTAAATCTTTATGGCTCAAAGCATATTGTCGGATAAGCACGAAGGCTCTCATTATGGCAATATTCACTTGTATCGCTTTTTTACTTTTCAAGATACTTGAAAGCATTGAAACTCCTTGTTCGGAAAAGGCAAATGGTGTTGCCGGACTAAACTTTACTCCTTCAGGAAGGTTATCACAATTTGTGATAACCTCCTTCCATTCACTTTTTGTAAGTTGAAACATAAAGTCATTCGGAAAACGGTTAATGTTCCTTTTTACACTCTGTTTGAGAGCCCTGTTTTCAACTTGATACATATCAGAAAGGTCAAAGTCTAACATTACTTTTTGTCCCCTTACTTCGTAAATCTTCGTTTCAGTTTTTTGAAGTTGCATCGATTTATATTAATCGGAGAGAAAAATTACGGCTTAAAAATTTTCCTCCCATTGCCGTGTTATCATGCAAAATAAAAACAAGCAACATTAATAATAACTCTATTTAGGCAGGTTAATTAAAAGAATAAACAGGAAGATTTGTTTTGGGGAAGTTACTTTCCAATACAAAAAGCAACCAATATTGACATTCAAATAGTTACATAAAGGAGGTACAAAAGAGGTACAAAAGTTATTGAATTGTAATTTTTCGATAGAATATTTTATTGTTACAACGAATCTGAACAATATAAATACCGATAGATAAATTTAGGTTTAGATTTAATTCAGTGTTATTGTTTCCAAATTCGTTGTACACCATTTGTCCCATTTGGTTTATCAACTTAATTTCATCTATCGGTGCATTACTCTTAACAGTAAAAACACTTGTAGCTTGATTGGGATACAAGTCAACATTTGATTCTATATTGTAAGTTTCTTCGATGTTAGTAGAAATACATGCAGTTGTTATGACACCTGAACCATTTGATTCAGAAAAGTCGGTTATTGCAATTTGTCCGCCCGTTGAGATTGAAAAGTTAGGAAATGATACGGTGGTTTGTGTGTATCCTACAATCGTTGGAGCGTTTTGTTCATTGCATCCACTGTTACCGACACTATCGGTTTTTATTAAATACACA
>JANPNV010000066.1:0-2502 GCA_031427625.1 Bacteroidota bacterium | reverse complement strand
GAGAAAGTACAGCCATCGTATTTAATTGTAAATTAAGCTACCTTCTAAAGTGCTAACAAATTGGGTAAAACTTCCATTAGGATAAGAAAACATTTTATCGGTTTATTTGCTACATTTATCATTAAAGCATTTAAAACCTATAACTATGAAAAAGATTATTTATTTATTTCTTCTTGTTGTAATATTTATTTCTTCAAATGCATTCTCGCAAATTAATGGATGCAATACTTCTCCAAAGCTCAGAGGACCATTGTTAATTGATTGTCAAAGTAGCAGTACTACGACTTCTCATTATTATATTCAGGATGCTAACGGAATTTCTAGTTTTTATTGGGAATTAGGCCCGAGTAATTTAGTAGGCAACATTATATCTTTTCCATCCGCTACGGAAGTAGAAGTTAAATGGTCTCCGAATGCTGTTGCATTAAATGGCTACCTCGTTGTGAGCAATATTGGAGGTCAGGGGGGTACTGACACCTTGTGGCCTCAATCTAAATGCTGCAATCCACCTGCTAATTTAACAGGAAAAATATCAGATCTCGATGATAATTTCTTAACAGGACAGCAAGTGGCTGCAGCTTTTCTAGGCAACTCTTCTTTTTCAAGTGGGACAAATACGGTTACAGTGATTGGAGGAACTTATTTTATCGAAGGCCAGATGAATCTTGCCAATATCTCATTAAAATTTATTGGATCCACTTTGATTATGGGCAGCGGTACAGTAATTTATTTAGGCGAAGGGTTTCTTCCGCCGGCCAAATTCAGTATCGATGACGTACATATCAATGGAACCTCTTGTGGAATGTGGCGCGGAATTAAAGCTCCCGGAGATGGCAGAATATCATTGAAAAATAGCTACATTTCTGATGCAGAGATTGCAGTTGAAGCAACCAATTGCAAGTTCTCGATTGAATGCTCAAATACAGAATTTAATAATAACGTTATTGGAATATATTATCCACAAGATATTGGCAGTCCAAATTCCTTCATTGATATTTTGGGCTATTCATCCACATTTAGCAGTTCTACTTTTCAATCCTCAAGTCCGATGACGCTTGCCTATTTTAATGGCCAACATGAATTTCCATTAGATAAAAAACCATATGCAGGTATGGTACTGAATGATTTAGTGCCTTCATTCCCGGGGTTACCTTCTATTCCATTTTCTATTAATACCACACCATGCATTTTCAACAATATGAATTATGGTATTTATGCAAGAAATAGTCAATTAGATGTATTTAATTGCCAGTTTAAGAATATCGATCGATCGCCTTCTTATGTGGCAGTTGATTTTACATGCGCCGTATACTCTGATAATGCATGTAGCTATTGCCAATCCGTTTTGCCATTGAATGTTGGATATAGTTCTACAAATAATTCAAATTTATTTGATATGTGTCAGGTCGGAATCTATTCTGTTGGAGAAACAGATGTCGACATTTCTAATAATACTTTTTTAAATTCAGTAAGCACTTTTCCGGATAGATTCTTTGATATTAATTTGAGGAACTCATCAGGTGGTAGAAACATTAATATTTCCACCAACTCGTTTACAGATTTTCACTTAGGATGTGTGATGTACCAAATTGCAAACGCAAGTTTATTAATGCAGAATAATATATTTACAAGCTTGCAGCCGCTAAACAATTATCAATCCTATACATCAACTGCTGTTCTGATTACTGCCAGTTCAGGAACCATAATGCATGCAGCCGTTTACAATAATACATTTAACAATAGTCGTATCGGTATTTACTTAAGCGGAATAAGAGGTAATAATGCGAATGATTTTGACATCAATCAAAATTTCATTTTCAATAATATTCCGTTTTCCGACCTGCAAAATCTATATAATGCCGGTTATTCCAGTTACGGAATCTGGAGCGACAATTGCCGATATATGAATATACGATTTAATCATTTTGGCAGACAGCAACTAATTACAGGCGCACCTCAAAAATTTGACCTCATGTTAAGAGCTCTCAACATAAAGCAAGGTCGATTTTTAGAAATCTCCGAAAACGAAGTAATTAATTTTGGAACTCCCATGCGTTTTGTAAGCAATTGCAACAGCACCAATCTTCACTGTAATTTTATGACTTCCTGCTATAATGGTATCTATCTCGACTTAGCAAGCATGACTCCACAAGGTGCTCCTAACGATCCATGGGATAATAAATGGTATGGGTATAATAGTACGTTGAGAATTTCGGGATCTTCAACATCACCCGGTGGAATTTATTGGTATCATCGAGGAGCGACTTGTTCTTCAGCATGTTCAAATGCATACAGTCCCGGACCATTTGGGCCATTTACAATTACCGCCGTGCCCAACCAAACAAGCGCTGCAGAATGCGAGCATGGAAATGTCGGCGGCGGAACACCCGATATGATTGCTGGCATTGCTGATAATTCCATTTCATATTCATATTTTCCTGATGAAAGCAAGTATTATGATGAGGAATATGCCTATAAATATTTAAAGGAAAATAGTTCCTT
>JANPNV010000065.1:0-5326 GCA_031427625.1 Bacteroidota bacterium | reverse complement strand
CTGCGCGATCGCGCCGGTCGATCACCAGATGGTCGGGCTGGTTGTAGTACGACAAGACGCAGCGATAGCAACCGGCCACACACTGCGTGCCCGGCACATCGTGCAGGTCGTCCAGCGCGGGCAATGGGCAGGTTGTGTTTGGCATCAACAACGGTTTGTACATTGTATGCTACTTCTGTAATATTATTTCTTGTGATGAGTTGCCTGCTATCAAAAGAAGGGTATGATGGCCACCAAAGAGTATATAGAAAAACCAAAGCGAGAACCACCGGTAATATCTTGTTGGGATAATTTACAAGTCACTCATTAAAAAAACACTTGCCTGGCGAGGTGAAAATATATTGTCTTGTGTTAAAAACAATGGTAAAATAATTATGTATTCGAATACTTTTTCATAAATACTGTGATTAGTAAAACTATTTTTCTCTCGTTCCATTAATCCCGTAGCTAATTCTGTCCGAGCTTTACTGTACAAAAACAGTTAGAACGACATTCAATTCCCATAATGTGGCCAACTACCCCCTGAAATCAGTCTATATAAATATGTATGCTACATTGCATCAAATTTGGTGGTCAATGAATAACAAATGTATTTTAGTCGGACAATAATGATAAGATATATCTAAAAAAACCGCACACATCGTTTCTCCAACTTTGTATGCGGTTTACCTTCTCGTGATAAATACTAAATTAATTTTGAAGTACTTCTTCAAGAGAATCAATTAGTAACTCTGGTAATGGTCCGGATGGTGGTGAATTCAGATCATAACCATGAATTTCTCTTACCTCTTTTGAAAACCATTTCGTAAATTCATCATTAGGCTTTGCAAAGTTTTTGAAAGCTGTATCAGGGTCATTCCCTTCCAAAGTAACTACAACGAAATCTCCCAATGGAGTAGATTGAAAATAAGTTCGCTCACGAACTGCCAAACGTTTCCTGGAGTCTGAAAATTCTAGATAACGATCACCTTTCAATTCATTAATAAATTTTTTGAACTGCGGTGTTTTTCCAGGTAAAATTGGAACTGCCATTACAAATAATTTTTTCATGATATATAGATTTAAAAATGTGTACTTAAAGTTATAAAAATACACGGCTAAATCAACACAAACTTATTAACTGTGATAGTCAAAAAAATCAACAGCATTAATCAGAATATACTATTGAATGATCATTCTATGTGTTTCAATTTTACCCTGATTTTCAAATATTACCGAATATAATCCCTTTTTGAATGAACTTACATCAATGTGTTCTTTTTCCGGATTGCTTAAGCGAGTTGAGAAAAGAAGTTTTCCCATTAAATCAATCAATTTGACATTTACATCTCCTGAAACTCTATTACTAAAATCTATATGAAGTAAACCGTCATTTACGGGTACAGGATAGATAGAGGAATAGTTAAGTGTTGGTATACCATTTAATGTTCCGGTTATAAAACTATACAAAGCCATTAACTCATCAGAATTTATTACACGATTGTAAAGAAAAATATCATCGAGACTTCCGTTAACATTCAATGCAGTAGGTTGCCACGGAGCACCGCCAACTGTAAATGGAATAGTAGAAGGTTCACCGGAGCCTGTACTATTAGAAGGAATACTATCTATTACTTGTCCGTTTATATAAATTTTCAAATAATCATTCGCCTTAAACGAAATTGCAAGATGTGTCCAACTGTTTGAAGGAATGTTACCACCTTTTAAACGAAAATGCGTGAAATTTACGTCCCAAACTTCAGCGTCAAGTAAATTAGAATCGACACCCATGAGATAACCACCAGCACCCACTCCTGCTCTGCCAGCAATTTTTTGATCCGGAAAAGCGTCATTAAGTAATACCCAGGCTGTAAGTGTAAATTCCAATGGGGCAAACAATGTGCTCGTACCTCCAGTCATATAATCAGGATTCGCTGAATTGAATTCAAATGCTCCGGGAAGAATGCCAAATCTATCCAAAGCCCCAACCGGTGTTCCAAATGAAATCAGATCCAGATGATTTGTTGTTGTATCCAACGTTGTATTATCAAGTAAATAGCAAGCAACAAGCCCTTGAGCAAGATTTACCTGAGAATAAATTCTGTTTGATAAAATCAATAACAATACTGTAGTTAATATAAAAGTCTGACGCATATTATCTGTTTTAAGCAAATATCTAAAATTAGAGTCAGGATGCAAGTGATAAATATTTCTGCTGAGATATTTCAATTCAAATGAGCAATTCAAGAGGTCGTTAGAATGAACTGACTTGCTTTTTAACCTGCAAAAGATTAGGTTTGACATCTGTAAAACCATTTTATGTATACGAATCGTCTTTTAAAGATTTGCCTCATTGATGATGATGCCCAGATGCGGGAAATGTTAAAAGATTTTTTCATCGGGAAATACGCATTATCTGAAATAACAGTATTCTCTACCGGCGAAGAAGCTTTACAAAAGCTTGTCACTGCACCTCACCTGATTGTGCTTGATTATCATCTGGACGCAATTAACCCTGCAGCAATGAACGGTTTGCAGGTATTGAAGAATCTAAAAGATCGTTTTCCAAATGTCCCAGTTATCTTCCTGTCTGGACAGGAAAAAGCTGAAGTGGCTGCCAATACAATGAAATATGGGGCATGGGATTATATTGTTAAAAATGAAAGCGCCTTTCATAGATTAGAAATTCTGATTAATAACGTACTTGGGCATGTCGATTTAAAAAAAGATCTAGGCACACAGAAATTTTTTAATCGATTACTAGCTGTTCTGGTTTTGGCATTATTAATTGGACTTATAGTCGTTCGTTTAGGTAAATAGCCATCCTGTAATAATTGTTTTGGATGCCATCAGTTAGCAAAGTTTAAAAAAATCGCATCCTTGTCAATCCGACAAACTATTCGACTTGATTATCTCGACTCCTCACGTGGAATCGCCGCATTCATAGTTCTACTTGCTCATTTTCAACTAACACTATTATCAGGACTCAATGAAAATTGGGTTATGAAAACTCCTTTACGACTTTTTGTAGACGGAGAAGCCGCTGTTCTTTATTTCTTTATCCTCAGCGGATATGTTCTTACGCTTTCACTAAAGAATTCAGATTCTATTCCCGGCACTAACTATATTAATTACATTTTTCGCAGAGGACTAAGAATTTATCCCGCCTTCTTATTTACATTGATACTTTCCTATTTAATTTTGAAAGTTTTTCCTGCTTCAACAGGAACATGGCTCGACAAATATTGGCAATCACCACCACATTTTGTTGATGTCCTAAAACAAAGTATCCTCGTCTTTCGATTTCCTAATTCACCGGAGCTAAGATATCTTCCTCATGACTGGACTCTCTCAATAGAGATGGCATTATCATTTTTGCTTCCCGTTCTTGCACTGGCAGCCAGAAAAAATTCCGGTGTAGTTCTTCTTGTGGTTTTCGCCGCCGTTAAAATGCTTGGCCTGGACCCATTTGTTTTCGACTTTTCATTAGGAATATTTATCGCACAATCAAAAGATAGATTAATCAGGAAGATGACTGATAATCGCATAAAGACGATTTCCTTTATTATAGCACTTGCTCTTATTTGTTTAAGCTATGTTTTTCCGGAGACAATGACATGGACGGATAAATTTTTAATTCATCACAAAAGTTGGGGACTTGCCCTTTTACTTTTGATTATTTTGTCTTCAACAAAAATTCAATCTATGTTATCATTCAAAGCATTTGTTTTCCTTGGAAGAATATCATATAGTTTTTATCTGATACATCTTATCGTTTTATTTCTACTCCTATCATTATTGCCGAATTTAAATCCAGCAGTATTTTTGATAATTTATGCTGCTGTTACCACCCTGATTTCTGCTTTAATGTATGTTCAGATTGAAAAACCGTATATAAAAATGGGAAAGAGACAAAATTTTATCCTAAGTAAAGAGGAATAATTATTTCCTTGCTGTAAAATATTCAGTTTGTATATAATTTATACAATAACGATCTTAGTAACCATTGTAATTTTTGATTTTATAGAATTCGAAATCAAACAGGCTCCTTCAGATTTTTGTAATACTTTTTCTGCCTTTTCTCTATCTTTTTCTTTGGCAATGGATACAATAGGTTCAAGTTTAATTTCAGACATGATGAATTTACCGTCTATCTGTTCGAGTTTACCTTGCGACTTGCAACTGAAGTTTACAAACTCTAGTTTTGAATTTTCCGCAATCGCTAAAAATGTTGTCATCAAACAACTACTAACAGCTGCAGTAAAAAGATGTTCAGGCGACCATATACCGGGAACTCCTTTCGGAAATTCAGGCGGAGTGGCTACTTCGATGCAACTGTTTAAATCGCCACTGGCTAGACTTAATTCAGGCGAGCACATAACTCCTTTACGATCCTTATTCCAATTAATCTCTACATTATAAACATGCGATTCCATAAATTGTTGTATATTTTATTAATATTTATTTTGACTTTATATGTTGAGAAAAATATTATTTCTGTTTCTTTTTAGTACTTATACCAAACGGCAGATAGAGCGGGCAAAAACTAATAAAACTTGTTAATACAAAAATGCCTGCAAAAACGAGAAGTACTACGCCAAATGTTCCCGGAATTTTATCTGTAAAATAAAGAAATGCAACAAATGCCGCTAATATTAATCTGATTATTTTGTCAGAAGAACCCATGTTTTTTTTCATACGGATGATTTAGTTTTGTGAGTGACTTTTTATATAATAAATATGGCATTGAAGAATTCCGAAGCAATTGTACTGCAAAAGTATTCAGTAAAAATTTAAAAAGTAGTGATATAAATCATAAAAACGTCCTTAATTATTCGGTTTTCATAATTACTTCTGAGATAAAACAACAATAGCTTTCTTTTATGAAATAATCATTCAAAGCATACTCAACTAATTTATTGATGTACGCCAATTGCGCTTTGTCGCGCCCGGTGTGCTGCGCCAGATCGCTTTGGGTGGCGCCGGGGTGGCGGCCAAAATAGCCCAGCACCTTGCCGTCCATGTGCGTGATGTCGTGCGGGCCGTCGCGCAAAAAGCGGTATTGCAGGGCGCGGTATTGGTGCATCACGCTGTGCATGATGTCCAGCGGGTCTGGCAGGGCGGTTTTAGTGGGGCTGCTCATGGCGTGTTCAGGCAATGTCCATATAGTTGACAATGTCAAATAGTTTTTGCACAATGGATGACATTATCAATCATTAAAACCTTTTGCATGACCACGACTTCCCTTACCAGCCCTGTTGCATCTGAATCCCCAGCCATCGTCTCCAGCCCGAGCCGCGTTCAGCGCGTTCGCCATGAACTCAAGCGCCGCGACGTGGTGGTGGCC
>JANPNV010000064.1:0-20569 GCA_031427625.1 Bacteroidota bacterium | reverse complement strand
TGCTGCTGGACCGTCCGATGCAGAAGCGATTCGTGTCGGACCCGTTGTTCCAGGCGACCCTGTTGTTGCTCCAGGAGCGAATTCCCAGGGCCACGGCGCTGTTTCCGCACACTGCCCAGCTCTCCGACATTCGACCCACTTCCGGTGCTCCGGAGACGCCGATTCGCGTTTTCAGCAGTCCCGACACGCCGATACCGCAGGTGCAGTTGTTGTCGAACGGTAGATACCACGTGATGGTTACGAACGCGGGAGGCGGCTACAGTCAGTGGAAAAACCTCGCCGTGACCCGCTGGCGCGAAGACGCTACCCGCGACAACTGGGGCCGGTACCTACTTCGTAATATGTGTTAAATGATATTGTCCCTTTCCATAGGTTTAAATTATGATCAATACGGTTGAGAATTGTTTTTGATGGTTGTTGTGTAGTCAAAATAGTGTCAGTGACTCGCAGTGTTCTATATGTAGTAGTTGTCCGGAAAGTATTATTGGGATTTTTTAAAAATTCTGTGGTGAGGTTTATCTCTTCAGCCCGTGTAGAATTCCGGAACGAATTTGAAACTGCCACCTGATCATTTCTTTGTTTATAATTAAAGCCTGCTTTGGTTTTCGCACTGTCTATGGTATTTATGTAAGCCTGAAATTCCTGGAATGTAAAACTGTTCCCAAGCAATGAATCGTTGGCTCTGTTTTGAAACCTGTTTCGTTCTGCATTCTCTTTAATTCCTGCACGTAATTTCCAAACAGGTCTTGATAGATCTGCCGAATGCCTGAAGTATTTTGTTTTCGTGTTGAGGCCGTCTGTATTCAAATAACTTGCTGTAGATATTAATGCAAATTTCTTTACATTGATATTTGCATTACCGACATTCATCAGACCTTTGTATTCTGAACCTTTGTTATACGAACGTAATTGGTAACCCAAAGAATAGATTGAAGGTTTTATTAAAGTTGTTTGAATGGAACTGATATGCTCATCATTTAAAATAGATGTTGTACCAAGATTCCAGTCGCGTTCGAACTCTACGTTTCTATAGCGCTCAATCTGACGGAAATATTTACCGGTATATTCATAGTTAACTATGTTCAGTAGTTTTAGGCCTTTTAATGTATCGTCTGAAAAAGGGATTTCGTTTTTATATAGAAGTCTTGTAGCATAACCTGCATCGTTCGATTTATCCTTATTTGAAAATAAATTTACATCGTAATTACTTGAAGCGCCTTCAACAGAAATGATATTTCTTTTGTTGAATTTATATTCTGCCCCCGTAGTTATCATCCTTTGTTTTTTGGGAGTGATAAGTAGTGTAACGGGCTGATAGTTTCCCCGGTGAATTCCACCTATCGGTTCAATCCATTTAAATACACGCCCGTTTGCTGAGGTAATATCCTGAATATAGTCTCCTCTGTTCGACCCGACATCGCTGAAGTTTACCCGCCAATATGCACTATCAGGATTGGTAGAATAAATATAAATGGAATAAAGTCCTGATGAAACTAAGGTGTCTTTCCTTTGATAGAGTACGGAATTGCGATTGAATTGAATACTGTCGGCTGTCGGATAAAATGCAAATTGAACACTGTCGCCCACATTTGCCATCACAGCTTTTTTTGAACTATCGAGATCTATCGCCAATGGCTGATTTTTACTGTCTTGTTCAGAGTAAAGATTAAATTTTATTTTAAGTTTATTACTTTCGAATTCATTATTTATATAGATAAGTGATCTTGCGTAATTTTTATCAGAGTATTCGAATTCAGCAACAATCCGTGAGTCTTTTGTAATTAGTCTTTTTGCGGTAAATGATATTTCAGCCGTGTTATAATCAATCACATAATCGTTTTGAGATCCACGAACGAGTTGCTCACCGTCGAAATAAATTTTTTCAGTTCCTGATAAAACAATGATGAATGATTCTCCATTACTTCCTGTGAGCCTGTATGGCCCCTGGTTTCCTTCTTTGACAAGAAGCGTATTACGCGAAAATTTTCCTTTTGAAACGGCAAGACTAATTCCCGAACGGAGAATCATTTTCTTTTCACTGTTATAATTATTAAGTGAGTTTTCAGTCGTAAAATATCCGCCTTGTCCTTTCTTATAAAAGTTCATGAAATAACTATCAGGTCGCTTAAGTTCGAAATCTCCTGCAATTAGTTTATTTGTTTTATTTGAAAGCTGGATAAATACCTTATCGAAATCCTGCAGTTGTTGAGTGTTTCCTTCGGGTTGTACCGGAATATTCTCATCTGTAATAGCTGCCAGGATATCAACGTTGTCGCCGAGTTTTCCTGCCAGCTGAAGGTTTAGACTTGAGTTTACAAAAACATCCTGATTGTTTCCGAAAGTAATCCCCCGTGATATGCTACCATTACGCGTAAGACCAGGCATCCGGAAAATTTCTGGTTGGTCACTGCCTGGATTGTAATAAAATGGGGTTGACGTCCCGCCTTTACTGAAAAGTTCCTTCCCTTTATTTCTGTATTCCTTGCCAAATAAAAATGAGAAAACCCTGTAGGAAACTTTCACCGTGTCGCTGAGAATCTGTGTAAAAGCAGATGATTGTTTTTTCCAGATAATTTTGGAGTTGATAAAATCGAGGATGTATGCTGATGTATCAATTGTGTTTTCGCCTGAAGACATTCTTAGGCTTCCGGGGGCTATGCTCAAAGAGTCGAGCAGAATCGTATCACGGGTTATTGAAATATATTTATTTCGCAAACTGCTAAGCGATTGCGCCGAAAGAAGCGTGGAGGAAAAAAGAAGGAGTACGGTGATGAAAATAATTCGCATACGTGCGCCGGGGAGAAATTAAGAAGCAAAAGTACACGATTCGATCACTAATGGATGTATGCGTGTAAGGAGATATTAACGACTTTTCTGTGATTCTATTACATAAAACAGACTGTGAATTATCGGGGAATTTCATTTTTGCCGTAAACAAAAAAAAGCCATCCGGACTCGAATGGCTTTTTACAGGAAAATATTGAATTACTTAATTCCTAATCTTGCTTTTACAAGAGGCATAATATTGTCGGATTCCTGAGCGTAAATTACGGAACCGAGACTCGTGTCGAAGATGTAAGAGTATGCCTTTTCCTTTGCAATTTCTTTAATTGCATCTTCTGCTTTCTTCAGGATCGGGCCATAAATTTCTTCTTTCTTTTTTTGTATGGATTCCTGAGCTGTCTGTTGGAATTCCTGAATTCGTTGTCCCAGGTCAGTAAGTTCCTTTTCTCTGGTTGCACGAATTGCATCTGGCATCGAATCGGCTTTTGATTGATACGTCTGAAGTTTGTTTTGATATTCGGCAGTCATCATCTTCAGTTGTGAGTCGAGGGTCTCGCCGTGTTTTTTTAATGTGCTATCCGCAGATTTTGTCTGTGGCATCAAATGAATTAATTCACCCGAATCGATGTGGCCGAACTTCAGGTTTTGAGCTGAAGCGCTGATTGTTATCGAAAAGATAAATAGAATAAAATAAATTGAATTTTTGATCATGGCAGAGGAGTTGAGAATTTAATTTTTAGGGTTTTGTTCGTTCTTGACATCAGGCTTTGAAGGCTCTGTTTTATTCGGATCCGATTTTTCTCCTGTAGAAGGAGTTGTAGGTGTTGTTTTAGGAGTTGTTCCAGTTGTTTTTGCAGCAGGTTTATAACCGAGAGCCAGAAGAATATCATCCGATTTATCATACTTCGGATTTGTGTAAAGCATAATCAGATCGCTCGACTTATCGAAAATGACAGCATAGCTTTGATCCGTTGCCAGTTTTTTAACTGCATTGTATATTTTATCCTGAATAGGTTTTACCAGTTCTTGTTTCTTTTTGAACAAGTCACCCTCATAACCGAAACGTTGCTTCTGTAAGTCTTTAACATCTTTTTCCTTCTGTCCGATTTCATCCTGACGACGTCGCTTCATTTCTTCAGTCAATAGTACTTGTTCGGCCTGATATGCTTTATAAAGTTTGTCGATGATTGCATATTTATCTTCGATTTCTTTTTGCCAGGTTATTGAAAGATTGTCAAGCTGTTGCTGTGAGTTTTTATAATCAGGAATATTCTCTAAAATATACTGCGTATTTACATAGGCATATTTCTGTGCGCTGACTTGATTAATGCTCAAGATCATTATTGATATGGCAATAATGCCTTTCATAAGGAAGCGGGGATGCATTTTTGTATTCATTTTGATTCCTTTTTTTTGGGTTGCAAATGTATGAATTTAAAATTGTTGACCAATTGAGAAGTGGAAATGTGCGCCACTTGCGCCAGAATTATTCGGAATTTTGTCGAAACCATATCCATAATCCAGTCCTAATAAACCAAATACTGGAAGGAAAATTCGGATACCGGCACCAACAGATCGTTTTGCGCTGAATGGATTAAATTCTTTAAACTTCAACCAAGAGTTTCCTCCTTCAGCAAAAGTGAGAAAGTAAATTGTTGCACTTGGATTCAAGGAAACGGGATATCTTAATTCAAGTGTGTATTTGTCAAAGATGGTGCCGCCAATCTGTGCACCGCTTTTGTTTACAGGTGTAACTGAATTGTTTTCATATCCCCTGAGGGCTAAAATCTCTCTTCCATCAAGGGCGTAGCCACTTAGCCCATCTCCGCCAAGGTAAAATCTTTCGAATGGAGAAGCTCCCAAATCACGGTTGTATAATCCCAGAAATCCATATTGAATTTTTGTGTTCAATACCAAATTGCCTGCTAATTTCGTAAACCAGCTTGACGAAAATTTCCATTTATGGTATTCGATATACTTGTATTTATCAGCATCAGATGCCGTCTTGTAGTTGACATTGCTAAAAAACCATGAAGAATAAGGTGGCGTGAGTTGAAGTGTAAGTGATAGTTGTGAGCCTGTGCGTGGATAGATGGGAGCGTCGATAGAATTTCTTGATATCGTTCCCTGCAAACTCAGGTTATTCGATACACCGTCGCTAAAGAGGAATGTTCCGCCATAATTTTGTAGAGTATAATATTGATAGCTTAATTCGCCGTACACTGAGAAATAATCATCTGGTTTTTTTAGTCTCCGTCCCAATCCAACAGAAACACCTTTGATATTAATTTCCTGGTGATTTGCATCGCTGCCGCTCGTTCCGTTTGTTTGACGGGAATAGAAAACGGATGTACTCATGGAATTCGGTTTTTTTCCGCCGAGCCATGGCTCTGTAAACGATGCATTATAAGACTGGTAATATTTTCCGTTTGTCTGTGCACGTAGACTTAGCTTCTGACCATCACCGGAAGGAAGTGGCCGCCATGAACCTTTCTTGAAAAAATTACGGGCAGAAAAATTATTGAATGATAGTCCAAGAGTTCCTACGAGTGAGTTTGCACCATAGCCGCCGGAAAGTTCAAGTTGATCTGATGGTCGTTCTTCAACGGTGTATTCAATATCTACAGTTCCGTCGGTTGGATTTGGAACGGGATTTACTCCGAGTTTTTCCTGATCGAAATAGCCAAGTTGTGCGAGTTCACGTTGAGTACGGATTATATCTGCACGACTGAACAGCTGTCCCGGCTTGGTTCTGATTTCGCGCATGATTACGCGGTCGTTCGTCTTAATATTTCCGGAGACAGTTACTTTATTAATTCTTGCTTGTTTTCCTTCATAAATTCTCATCTCCAGATCGATGCTGTCATTTTCAACATTTATTTCGACAGGTGTAACTGAGAAAAACAAATATCCATCGTCCATATAAAGTGAACTTACATCGCGTCCATTCTGACTCATGAACAATCGTTGGTCGAGAATTGACTGATCGTAGATGTCGCCTTTTTTTATGCCAAGAATTCCGTTGAGTTCCTGCGAAGTATGTTTTGTATTTCCGAGCCACGTAATGTTGCGGAAGAAATACTGATTGCCTTCGTCGATGACAATCTTGATGCCGATCCACTTATCGTTAATCTTGATAATAGAATCAGAAACAATATGAGCATCTCTGTATCCTCCGTCGCTGTATTTGGCTACGATTTTTGTTTTATCACTTTGGTATTTTTCTTCAAGGAATTTTGAAGATGTAAATATCTTCCACCATTTTTTCTCCTTGGTATCCTTCATGGTATGCTTCAGCTTTCGATCAGAGAAATATTTATTTCCGACAAAATCGATGTTGCTGACTTTTACCCGTGACTTTTTATTTACGTTGATGAAGAGTTTTTCTTTATTAGCGAAAAGGGTGTCTTTAACATGCGTAATTGTTACTTCAGTGTTCAGGTATCCTTTCTCTACGTAAAAATCAACAATCTTATTTTTTGTCGTTTCAAGGAGGTTGTCGGTAACTACTTTATCACCTAGTTTAACGTCGTCACGAATTTTATCAGCGTCCGACTTGTTTACTTCCTTGTTGAAGCTGAAGGACGAAAGCCGTGGTTTTTCAAGTAGTCTTATTTCAAACCAGATAAGTTTACCCAGCGTTTTTGTTGCGACAATTTTAATATCGGAAAACAATCCTTGCTTCCAAAGATTTCGAATCGCTTCGGAAATTTTATCGCCGGGAACTTCAAGACTGTCGCCCGTAGTAAGTCCTGAAATATTTATTAGTACAAGTTCGTCGAGATACTTTGTGCCTGTTACGACAACCCCGCCAATTTCATATTGCTTCGGATTTCCGTAATCGACAATCAGGCTGTCGCCGCCGAGTTGCGTTTGTGCATGAAGAGATAACACAGACAAAAGAACGACTGTGACTGTTAATATTTTTTTCATCATTGATTGCTACTGATTTGATCGCTTACTAATCCGAAACGTCGTTCGCGGTTTTGATAATCTATTATTGCTGTATAAAGATCTTCCTTGGTAAATTCGGGCCATAGCTTATCGGTGAAAAAGAATTCAGTATAAGCCATTTGCCATAGAAGGAAGTTACTTATCCTGGTTTCACCGCTTGTTCGGATAAGAAGTTCGGGATCTGGAATTCCAGACGTTGTGAGATATGATGGAATGAGAGTTTCGTTTATATCGTCAGACTTTATTTTTCCTGTTGAAACATCGTGACATATTTTTTTTACCGCTTCGGCAATTTCCCAACGGGAGCTATAACTTAAAGCAAGTACAAGAGTCATTCTGGTATTTGTGGAAGTGTCTTTTATGGCTTCCATCAATTCGTTGTAACATGATGATGGTAGTGACTCAAGATTTCCAATGGCAAGTAAACGGATGTTGTTCTTATTTAATGATTCCCTTTCGGCATTAATCGTATGAACGAGAAGTTCCATTAAAGCATTCACTTCTTCAATTGGCCGCTTCCAGTTTTCTGTCGAGAAAGCATAAAGGGTAAGGTATTTTACACCTAGTTCAGCGGCTGCTTCAGTACATTCACGCACA
Source organism: Bacteroidota bacterium (assembly GCA_031427625.1). GTDB lineage: Bacteria > Bacteroidota > Bacteroidia > AKYH767-A > 2013-40CM-41-45 > JADKIH01. Next base: position 13,234 of record JANPNV010000064.1, on the reverse strand, counting down.
GCGCGAACGCCATTTTGGTGGCCAAAAACGCGTTGTTCTCCCTGGCGCTGAGCCCAACGGCCATTGCCATCCATGATTATCGCAACATGTGATGGCAATTTCGAAATGTTTATTTTCTCTTTCAGAGTCATAGGCCAGTTGAAGGCGGCGCAAGATAGTTAAATTGGAGGGATTCTGGGATTTATGCGAATGGATTAACGCACTTTAACAATGTGTAAAATGAGAAATTAAAATATTTAAAATCAGCTAGTAACGTCTAAGTTTAAAGGGCTTGCAAATATCACTTAACGAGCTTGACATTCGCCAAAAGATAGTTACGCCGACAAACAAGTACCAATCCTTATCCGTAGAATTTCCACGTTGTTTTCTGTAATAGCTGTTAACGGCCGCAGTGGTATCGAGTCGTGAAAAAGACCTATCTGATAAAACGACTGCTGCAGGCCCATTTGCTGCGAGTAATGTATTCATTTCAGGATAAATGGTGCTGACGTCGTCAAGGTAATCTGTGTATGTACGACGGGCCCCGACCTCTATTCCGATGCCTATTTTTCCGGCCGATATTTTTACACCCCCACCAATTGGAATGGCAAACTGCAATCGTTTATATTTTTTTGTTCCATTACTTCCTTGTCCTTCTGTACCAAGTGGTTGCAGATCATAAACATTGTCTCCGATTTTAGCTTTTGGATTAAAGTGAAAAACAGAGAGGCCTGAAAATAAGTAAGGGGTAAAGGGATAGTCACTTCTTCCTGTTTCGAAAGGGAGGAAATTAAATTCGATCTGTGGTGATATTTCAAAAATATCAGAGTAAAAAGAAAGATTACGATCAACTTCGAAAGGAGTGCCAGCTTTTGAATCGTCTCCTGAAATTCTTCCATAATTGAATTCTAGTTTCCAACTCCATCGTCTGTCTCTATTATGACGATAAAAAAAGCCAACAGCGGGGTGGAGAAAATCTGTATTGAAGAGGTGGCGTGAAAGTTCGCCCTTATAATTTGCGACCCCAAGCATTATTCCCATTTCATTGTACTGTGCCTCAGCAGTATATGTTGAAAATAGAATAAGAAAGGGAAGGGTGTATTTAATTATTCTGGCCGTCATGTCAGGTTAGGCAAACGGGATTAACAGAATTAAATTCTGCCTCAAAACCGAGGTGAATTTCCGCGCCCTACACTAAATTTATAGTTAATGCTGAATACGGCGAACATATAAGTGTCATTTTTACGGTTGTCTCCCCGTTGTGCACCTGGAGCGGTTGGACTTAAAGATCCGGTAATCGAATGGTTAGACTGATCGGCAAGTATTGGAGCCAAAGGGTCATAAGCACTTGGATAACTCGAAAAATCGAAATAAGTTGTGCTTACATCATCGATGTAATCGGTAAATGTTTTTCTGATGCCAAGTTCAAGTCCAACACCCCACTGACGATCCAGCGTGTATTTAAAACCGATACCCATTGGAATACACATTTGAAAAAGCGAGTATTTAGATCTGGAGGCGACGAGTCCTTGTCCCTCTGTTCCAAGTGGCTGAAGTCTGACAATATTTCCCTGGTAATTCGCTTTAGGATCCATATGAAAAATGCCAACCCCTACGAAGGCATAAGTGTAAAGTTCATAACCCCTTAAACCGCGTACTTTTCTTAACCTGTAACGGTGTCCGATCTGTTCTTGCTGAAAGGCACCTTCGAAATTTACGTTAAATTCATAGATATCAGAGAAGAAGCTAAGGTTCCTGTAATTTCTAAAAAACTCTTCAGTTAATTTATCATCTCCAGAAACCCGTCCGTATGTTAAATGCGATTTTAATGCGAAATAATTGCTGAGTTTGTAGCGAAGACCCACAGCAAGAGCAAGTCTGGACTGTGACCATTCGAGATCTTTAAAATAGTGTGTTCCGATTTGGTTAGCACCACCTAATTCTCCAAGAAAATTAGTAATACCTGCGCCAAAACTGAATTCATAGCGCTCCCTTTTCCATCTCTGAGCTTCAGAAACCGCAGGGGATAGGACAATACAAACCAACAAAAGTAATACAGCCTTTTTCATGTTTATTTTGGGGGAAGGCAAATATAGTAAATTTACTATATGGGCAAATTATACATTTAGTATTGCTTCAGGATTATTCAAATTGATATGAATCAATTGCGCGTATCTAATCCCCAATTTAATTTTTTACGTAGTGTATTGAGAAAATTCTCACTGCTCAATCGAACGAGGTTGATTGTATAATTTTCTTTTCTGACTGCCAATTGAAATCCGGAGTCGATTGTCACAGAGCGTGAGTCGAGTGTTGCCATGAAATGTTGACTACGTCCTTCCACTTCTAATGAAATGACATTTTTATCGGATACGACGATTGGCCGCACATTCAGATTGTGTGGTGCTATAGGAGTTATGACGAATGTTTCTGATTCAGGAACGATGATGGGTCCACCGCAACTGAGTGAATAACCTGTAGATCCTGTTGGTGTAGAAATCATAATACCATCTGCCCAATATGAATTCAGATATTCTCCGTTCAGGTATGTATGAATGGTAATCATGCTTGACGTCTCTTTTTTATGAAGAGTAAATTCATTCAAAGCAATATTCTCGCCTTCAAATATCGGATGATTTGCCTCGAGTCTCAGGAGAGTGCGAGCATCCAGTGAGTAATGACCTTTTGCAAGACTGCTCAATGCAATTTCAAGATTTTCTTTTGAGATGCTCGATAAGAATCCAAGCCGTCCTGCATTTATTCCGACAACAGGTATATTAGAATCCTTTACGAGAAACACTGTATCAAGCAATGTTCCATCGCCTCCGATACTAAAAAGAAAATCAGTACCGGATTTTATGTCTTCGTAAGAATCGAATGATCCGGTGTTAAACTCCTTTTTCAGATTATCGGTTAAAAATTTCTTGTATGGACTGTGTATGCGGATTGAACAACCGGTATCGGTAAGGTGTTTGATCAGGCTTTCGGTAAGACTGAGTTGGTTGTTATTCACAGGCCGTCCATAGATGGCTATTTTCATTTGATAAATATTTGGTCAGATTGGAGAAGTAAAGTGTAGAAAAAATCCTGATTCTCCTAATTTGTTAAATGAATATTCGAATCGGAAAACTAAATCATAATATGTAACAAAATCGATACCCGCTCCATATCCAAACTGAAATGAGTTGTTAAGCGAATTGTTTCTTTTGAAGGCGTCATCTTTTGCATATCCTCCGTCGGCATAAACATTCAGATAAAAGGCATAAGGAATTGTAGAGAATTTGTTCATTGGAAGGAATCCAAGATGTAAATCTTTTTTTGGAATCAGGCCGAATTTCAAATTCGTCTTTAATAAAGCATAGTTATGTCCATCGATTACATAATATTCATATCCTCTTATAAAATCCCGTCCATAACCTAATCCACGTGCTAGGTAATAAGGCACTGATGTCCCTGCAGTATATTTTGCAGTTATACCTGTTCCGAAATATAAGCGTTTGGAAAGTGGCCAGAATTTTTTTCCATGTGTAGTGATATAAGCCAGATCGATATTGTCTTTAAGAAATGTAAAACCATTTTTTACTACTTCAAAATCCAGATAATATCCGTGTAGTGGATAAACAGCGATGTCGCGGTGATCACTTTTGAAAAAATACCGGAGAATGGAGTAATTGATTGTTGAAGATCCGGAGGAGAAATAATCATTATTCAGCCGGACGACAGTGTCGAGGACTTCAGCATGGCGATAGCCTGTTTCAATAACATGAGTGTGGTAAAGATCGCCGCGGTATGTATAGGCAACTGACCCACTGATTTCTTTTTTAGAAAAGAGTGTTTCGTCTTTATAGTATAAAATTTTATTCCCAACTGTATTAACGCTCGACTGATGATTTCTTGAAAAAGCAAATCCAAATGTCAATCCTGCTTTTTGTTGTTTGTTGATAAATGGAATGCTGTAATAGAAGCTTAGTCGCTGAGTATATCCGAGTCGGGCTGTTATGGCCAATACTTCATTTCTGCCACGAAAATTATTCCAGGTAAGAACGCCTCCGTAAATTATCCTTGAAAAGTCTTTTGTCTGCCACCAGACATTAAAATTTCGTTCGGCAATTTCGAATATTGGTAGAGGGAAAATATACCATCGTTCAGTAACGATGATGAAAATATTGAGTTTGTCATTATCTTCTACCCAATTAATCTTTACTGAGTTGAATAGAGAGGTATTGATAAGATTCTCTTCGCTTCTTTTGGCAAGCTTTTCAATATCATCAATGTTGATGGTGTCGCCGGTATGAAAAGTAAGTTCACGGAATAAAATCCGGTCTACAGTTATTTTATTTCCGATAAGTGTTATTGTTCCGACAGTTCTTTTTTTCAATAAAGACAAGGTCGTTGTGTCTGCGTTGATTTGAGCATATGAGGATGATGCTATCATACAAAAAAAAAGACAGCGGATTATTTTCATCATTACTTGCCGGAATCAGATGCCCAGATAATTCATCAATGAATCATATCGCGATTTCATGTCGTCTGCGACATCTCTCTGGTGATAATATTCTTTTACAATATAGTCGTGACGTGTAAAAGAAGAAAGTATTCGTGATAGTTCAGGTTGATTTACTTTAATTGTCAGATCGATCGTTTCGTTTTCAGCATTTGGGGTGATATAAAAACTTAAAATTCTGGCATCTTCATTTTCGATCAATCTTGCAATTTCACTCATCAGATAATCTTTTGCTTTCACTTCCAAAACAATTACACCCGTTGCATCATCGAAAATTCCGCTGTCAGAATAATGTTTCAGCAGATCGTTCAATGTGATAAGTCCAATATAATTTCCGGATGCATCAAGAACCGGGATGATTGTAAGTTTATCTTCCGATGCTAATTTTACAACTTCAAAGACTGGCTGGTTGAAACGAACGAATGGTCTTATCAGCGGAAGATTATGGTTAGCAAGTGGCTGGTCGAGTGAACTTAATTTTAGAATATCTTCTTCCGAGGCAAGCCCGATATAATTTAAATTGTCGACTATCGGGAGGTGCTCCAGCCGGAATTCCTCCATCCAGTTCAGGGCTTTAAGTCCCGAATCGCTTAGCTTAAGTGGAGGATATGAATCGTTTATGAGCTCTTTTGCTATCATCTGAAAAACACCGTTTGATTATTTTTGTATGAGGTTTTTAGGCGCGCAAACATACGAATTTACTACTATTGCACTATCTGCACATTAAATTGATTATTGTATTATCCTACAAGTACAATACCTGAATTATTGAACACTGCCTGGGAATTTCTAATTTTACATAACAATGATAGTTGATGACAAAACTCAGTGTAAATATCAACAAAATAGCCACTCTGCGAAATGCCCGCGGTGGAAAATATCCTGACTTACTGAAGGCTGCAGACGATATTCAGCGATTTGGCGCTGAGGGAATAACTGTTCATCCCCGACCTGACGGGCGTCATATTAAACGCAGTGATGTTTATGAACTGCGGGAAATTATCTATACAGAATTCAATATTGAAGGCTATCCTTCTAGAGATTTTTTAGACCTGATCAGGGAGATTAAGCCGACACAAGCTACATTGGTTCCTGATCCTCCAGATGTATTAACTTCAAATGCGGGATGGGCAACTAAGGAACATAAATCATTTCTCACAGAGTGCATCGCTGAATTACATGCATATAATGTTCGCGTGTCGTTATTTGTGGCACCAGAACGGGACATAATTTATCATGCAAAGGAAGCGAATGCAGACAGAGTAGAATTGTATACTGAAGATTATGCAAGACAATTTACTGTCGACCCTGTAATGGCCATAAAACCTTATGCTGATGCCGGAAAATACGCATCAGAAATTGGCATTGGACTGAATGCCGGTCACGATCTTAACCTACAGAATCTAAATTATTTTTTCAGAAATATTCCTTCGTTACTCGAAGTCTCGATTGGTCATGCGCTTATTTGTGATGCATTATATCTTGGGCTGGAAAATACAGTGCAGCTTTACCTGAGGCAGTTAAAAGAACAATGAAATTAAATTTTAAAAAGTCAGGCCAGGGAAGACCTTTGATTATACTGCATGGATTATTTGGCATGCTCGACAACTGGTCTACGATGTCGAAGGCATTTGAGGAACAGGGATTCATGGTATATAATGTTGATCAACGAAATCATGGCAGGAGTCCCCATAGCTATGATTTTAATTATAGAATCATGGCTGATGATTTGCTTGAGCTCATGAACGATGAAGGACTTGAGAAGGCTGATCTGATTGGTCATTCCATGGGTGCAAAGACGGTCATGTTTTTTTCGCTTATGAATCCGGCAAGGGTTAATAAAATGATTGCAGTAGACATGGCACCACGTTATTACGCACCACATCATCAATCTGTTTTTGCTGCATTACATTCTGTGGAAGTCGAAAAAATTAAAACGCGAAAAGAAGCGGAGGAAAAGTTAAGAGAGACTCTCCGGGAAGAGTCGACGATACAATTTCTGCTTAAAAATATTTATTGGATTGATGATAAAAATTTGAGGTGGCGATTTGGATTGGCGGAGATTGAAAAGAATATTGAAGAAATCGGGAAAGCCTTTCCTTCAGATAAAACTGTAAATGTTCAGGCGCTTTTTATTCGCGGTGAACGTTCAGGCTATATCAATGCAGATGATGAAAGGGATATTAAAAAGATATTTCCAAATTCAGAAGTAAAAACGGTTATGAATGCAGGGCATTGGGTTCATGCGGAAAATCCGAAGGGGTTTCTGGATGCGTCACTCGATTTTTTAACTCGATAACTAAGTTGCAAAAAAAAAGCAGGTTGAGAATTTCAACCTGCTTTTAAATAAATATTGAATTTATTATTGAACGTCCGTGCTGTTTCTGATGAGGATTTCTTTTGTTCCGTCATATTCGGAAAGAATTCCAGTTATCGTTACAGGTCCAGTCTTAATGCTGTCGTTAGCAAAAGTAGATGTGCTTGACGAAAACAGGGTTATCGTATTTACACCGTCAGTAACAATTTTAGATCCTGAATAAACGCCAGGGGTTCCCGAAATAGTAACTCCGGTAACCGTTACAAGAGTAGCTTCCCATGCATTGTAATTAAGATTCAGCTGATCAATGCTTGTTGCCCGTGGAGCAACGCTTCCCGGTCCGATCGCTACAACATTTCCGATCGGAACATTATTCAGCTGAAGTACTCCGTGGAATTCAGAAATCTGTTGTCCTGAAACATTTATTTCAAGAATAGTTCCTTTTGCAAAAGAGTGAGCAGCAGTAAAACGAACCTGAATACCGGCAGTAGCATCCTGAATATAAATATTTTGTCCGTTAATCATTGTGGTGCTGTAATCAGAAATAACAGTAGCTCTGATTTTTTTACCAGTAGGAGCATTTGTATTTGTTCCTGAGTAAAGCATTCTGATACTATCGATAGGCATTACAACTGTCTGACCATTTGTGCCATCGCAACGAATATCATTCATTGATACATCGTTCAGGTCGCGGATCTGTAATTCGCCGCTTCCGCTATAGAGAGTATAAACTCCGACTATATAGCCGTTTCCTGCAGGTGTATTAGTAAGTGCGAAATTTGCATAAGTGCTGGAGTAAACATCGAGTGTGTTGCTGCTGCAGTCTGTGATAACTCGGATTGGTGGGCTACCAACAGCATATGGAACACCATTGTCTCCATCACGGAATTCAACAGATTGAAATTTCACAAGTGTATTGCTTGGAATTACATCAGCTATATTCCAAAGTTTTGGAACAACGTTTAATCCCCACATACCTTTAACAAGATATTTTGCAAGAAGACCGGCCGGGATACGACCAATTGTTCCTGCAGATAATACACCAATGGTCAGGTTGCCGTTAATTTTCGCGGCATAAAGGCCATTACATTTCACAAAAACACGACGACCAAGTGGGTAGTCAGTGTTAAAGTTTGAAACGTCTACTAAAATAGCGAGACCTGCTGTACTATCCTGAATGATAATAGTCTTGTAGAAATTTCCAGATGCGTCATCAGCAATGACAACACCTGCGACAATAACATCAGTAGTAATAGCAACAGGAGCAGAACCAGGGGCTAGATTACCCAGTTGTTTAATGGTATGGGTAACGGTTAAGCTCGGATCCAGGTTGGCTGTAACAGGCTCATCGTAATCTTTTTTTACGCAGGATGTAAAGAATAAACCTGTAATCATTACGATTACTAAATAGCGAAGAAACTTCATTGATTTTTTCATTTTATTTTGGATGGATATTTTTTAGTTGAAACGGAATGTGAGACTGGCAAAATACGTTCTGCCGAATGCATATGAATACTTAGTTGGGAATGTTTTTACATCATGAGTGTTTGTATCGAAACGGCTCTGCTCATATGCATTGTAGGTGATGTCTTTGTTGTCAAGAACATTGGTAATGCCGATATTTAATCCAAGGTAGGAATTTCTTTTCAGCGATTTAAACTGGCTGTTTAATTTCCATGACCATCCTCCGGAAATATCTATTGAGAATTCACCATCACGTTTTTCCTGTGAAAGGATGTCCTGCCATTGAGCAGATCCTTCGTTGACAAGATCAAGAGCAGTAATTGTTCTGCGTGATACGTTTGGAGCTACATGGTAATTACTGAAGTAATTCAGATTCATATAAACATACCAGTATTTTGGTGAACGATAATTAAGTCCAAGAGAATAAGCGCCCTGAGGAAAACCTCCGACACGAATGTTCTTTAAATAGATTGTTTCGTTGGATGATAACAATGTATCTTTATTATCCTGTGAAACGGTTGCAAGTGGTCTGGACGTATACAAATACTGACCAATACTGGCAACTGCACTTGCTCCAAAACCCTGTCCGAGGCTGGCATCGACACCAATTTCAATTCCTGTATGGCTTCTGTCAATTCCTGTTACAGTTGTATTTACAAACGTATTAAAGTCACCGTCATAATACCTTAATGTAACAGTCTGGTCTTTAAACTGCGTGTAGAATGCTGTAGCTTTTATTTTCAGACGTGGTGAGCGAAATGAGTATCCGCCCTCAGTTGAAATTATTTTTGTGTCGGTCAAATTATCAATAACCTTATCTCTTGTACTTGGTGAGATGTATGCGTTTCTGAAAAGAGGAGCACGTTTCGAATAAGTAGCATTAACGAAGAAATAATTTCTTCCGTTGTACTTATAAGTGATTCCCCCTTTTACAGAAGGATCTGTGTATTTATGTTTTTCTGAATCACCGAATGAATTATCCTTAAAAGCACCATTACGAACTTTACCGGTTCTGTAGAACTGAGTCATTTCAACTTGTGCGGCAATGAAATAATCGAACCGGTCATATTTGAAAATAGTCTGAGCCCATAGTGACGATTTTTGCATATGAGCAATATAATCGTAACCATATTTATCACCTTTAACAACAGAACGGTTTGGGTTATTTAAGTCGTTTTGAATTCCGGCAGAGTCAGAAGGATTCGTAAGGTCAGCAAACTGATTTAGATCAAGGAAATAATTTCCGCCAAGCATGTCACTAACTTCCTTGTAATATTCAAGATCCTGTTTCTGGAAGGAAAGTCCTGCTGATAAAAGAATGTGATCTGTTAGTGAGCTATTGTATGTAGTATTAAAACCGATTCGCTTTGCATCCGTTACGCGGTTTGACTGTATATATTTTGCTGTATCTGAAAACTGGTTTGCAAGATAAATTTTTGCCCAGTCGATCTGCATCGCATTGGGGTTGTTAGTCAGATACTGCGCGAGTTCAGTCGAGTCTTTAACAAATGAAACAAGATCGTCGCCATGAGCAGGGTCGAAACTAGGGAGGTATCTGTAATAATCAGGACGTGCATCTTCTGCTTTATACCAGTCTATTCCTGAAAGTTTGTTTTTGCCAAACTGATATGTTACTGCAGACTGAAGAGTAGACTTCTCATTGATTTTCCAATCATGACTAAGAATGAATAATGGCTGGAAGTTATCACTTACGACAGCATTTCTTTTCTTTCCATCCTGATATCCCCAGTTAGGGTTGTAATAATTTGTTCCTGCAAGATCGAAAGATTCCTGTGTAGCTGCTGCAGAACGACCAACCTTTGTCTTTGCTGCGAAAGCAGTAAGAGAAACGGTGTGATGCAGATTTACAACTTTATCAACTCCAAAATAAAAAGAGTTTCCATCATAGAAAGTGCCGGGAACATATCCTTCGTCGGCCCAGCGGCGGGCATATGACAATGAATAAGCCCATCCTTTTTTGCTTACGCCTGATCCGTATGTTGCAACTATTCTGTTCCTGTATGTACGATTACTTGAAGCATAAGAAACTTTAAACTGCTTAATTTGGCGGGAAGCACGGCTGTCGATATTTGTTAATCCGCCAATATTTCCAAAAGAATAATTTGTTGCACGAAGTCCGTACGATGTTTCTCTGTTTCTGATAACGTCGTTAAGTCCGCTCCATGAACTATAGAGTGCGCTTCCGAAAGCAAGATCTGATACAAGAGCACCATTCATGACTGTGAAAGAGTTTTCGCTTTCATAACCACGTATTCTGAAACGTGCAGAGCTAAAAATAAATGATGTTGCAGAAGTAAATGCGTCGCGCGAAGCATTAAGCTCACTTGAAACAGCAGAAGATGATGAAGGATCCTGCTGTTCATCATTACCTAATGATACAACGGGAATTTCACCTGATTCTGTTGATGCATCATGCATATTTATATTTCTTGCGGAAATATTAAAATGCATATCAACTTTGTCAACATTAATTGTTTCTGTTGCAGTAACAATCTTATCATCGATAACAATGACTGATTCACCAAACGGAACATTTTTCAATTCATACATTCCAGTTGAATCGGTTCTCGATTGAATGGAAGTTCCCTGCACTCTGACTATTGCTGAAGGTACCGGTTTGCCGGCATCGTCTTTTACAATTCCTTTAATCGTGGCAGTTTGGCTGATTGCCAGGAACGGGAGAAGGAATGTGATGATAAACAGTATTTTTTTCTTCACTTGATAATTTATTGAGTTTCTTTTATAAAATTTGGAGGACAAAGCTATAAACAATTGTGAAATGAACTAATCACTATGAAATATTGTCTGTAATTATCAATCCTTATCATTAGTCTTTTACCTAATAAAAATCTATGTTTGTCGCCCCAAAATAAATTTTATGAAATTCAGAATCCTATCACTATTAATCGTCATGTTTTCTTCATCATTTGCGCAGAAAACAAAATCAGCCGAAAAAATCAATTACAAGGTCGGTCTTATTGGTTTTTATAACCTAGAGAACTTTTTTGATACCATTGATGATCCGAAAATTCATGATGAAGAATTTCTCCCCGGAGGCACAAAACGTTATACATCGGCAGTTTATGAAGATAAGGTTGGTCACTTAGCTGATGTTATATCAAAAATAGGTACTGATATTTCGCCTGATGGACTTTCGATTATCGGAGATGCTGAAGTTGAAAATGAAGGCGTATTGCGTGATTTGATAAATCATCCGTTGTTAAAAAACAGAAATTACCAGATCATTCATTATGATTCACCCGATGAAAGGGGAATCGATGTATGCATGCTTTACAATCCTAAGTATTTCACGCCAATTTCCACAGAGTCTCTGAATGTGAGGTTGATAAACTCTGATAGCTCTGAACATAAAACACGAGATGTTCTTTTTGTACAGGGCAGATACGATGGAGAAGAAATCTTTTTATTCGTAAATCACTGGCCTTCACGAAGAGGTGGAGAAGAAGTTAGTGCACCTGGAAGAGCAACAGCTGCAAGAGTTGTTAAAAATAAGATTGATTCAATCGAAGCGAGAAATCCAGATGCTAAAATAGTTGTTATGGGTGATTTAAACGATGATCCTGTGAGTCCAAGCGTTGCTGTTGTATTAGGTTCAAAAGGCGATAAAGATAAAGTAGCGCATGGCGGACTTTATAATCCCTGGGTATCTATGTATAAGCAAGGAATTGGAACATTGGCGTATAATGACAGCTGGAATCTATTCGATCAGATAATGGTAACAAGTCCGTTCCTTGATAAAAATCAGAGTGGATTCTTTTTTCACGATGCTAAAATATTCAGTAAACCATGGATGGTACAAACGAGTGGCCGTTACAAAGGATATCCGAAAAGAACTTATGATTTCGATAATTATATTGCAGGTTATAGCGATCACTTTCCAACCTATATCATTTTATTAAAAAAACAATAAACCGGTAAGTCTGGCTTTGAAAGTAAATGACAATCGACGATTAATTTAATAATAAAAAAATAATAAGAACAGTAAAGATGAAAGGCCCCGTATCACAATTTATGGAGAAGCATTATCTCCACTTCAATGCTGCAGCGATGATGGATGCGTCAGTTGCATATGAGAAGCATCTTCAGGAAGGTGGAAAAATGATGGTTACACTTGCAGGTGCGATGAGTACTGCTGAACTCGGAATATCACTAGCAGAAATGATTCGTCAGGATAAAATTGCAATCATTTCATGTACGGGCGCTAATCTCGAAGAGGATATTATGAATCTGGTTGCTCATGATCATTACAAACGTGTTCCGAATTATCGTGATCTGAGTCCCAAGGATGAATGGGATCTTCTTGAAAATCATTTTAACAGAGTTACGGATACATGCATTCCTGAAGAAGAGGCATTCCGCCGACTGCAGAAACATATTTACAAAGTCTGGAAAGATGCCGATACAAAAGGTCAACGGTTTTTTCCACATGAATTTATGTATCAAATGCTTCTCTCGGGAGAACTTGAACAATATTATCAGATTGATCCGAAAAATTCTTGGATGCTTGCGGCTGCGAAAAAAAATATTCCGATTGTTGTTCCTGGCTGGGAAGATTCCACTATGGGAAACATCTTTGCTTCGTACATTATCAAGAATGAAATTAAAGCTTCAACCATGAAAAGTGGAATTGAATACATGGTGTGGCTTGCCGATTGGTATCGTAACAACAGTTCGGGAAAAGGTGTTGGATTTTTTCAGATCGGTGGTGGTATCGCCGGTGATTTTCCGATTTGTGTTGTACCGATGATGTATCAGGATTTAGAATGGCATACTGTTCCTTTCTGGTCTTATTTCTGCCAGATCAGTGATTCGACTACAAGTTACGGTTCCTATTCAGGAGCAGTACCAAATGAAAAAATTACCTGGGGAAAACTTGGAATCGAAACTCCAAAGTTCATTATAGAAAGTGATGCCTCCATTGTGGCTCC
>JANPNV010000063.1:0-1641 GCA_031427625.1 Bacteroidota bacterium | reverse complement strand
GTTGAGCTGTTAAATAGTTTAGCGCTGATGAAGGATCTGAAAATCTTGAAACACCTTTCACTTCCAATGGGCTTTGTGGGTTGTCTGTTCCTATTCCGACCTTTCCAACGCAATGCGAAATATCATTTGGTCCAGAAACTGTCTGATACCACCCATCTACAGGAACTGTACATGCTGCATTTGCATTCCATCCCGGTCTCTGTTTAAGAATTCCATTAGGGTCAACAATTGGTGTTTGATAAATGTTGGAAGTAAATGTTCCAAGTTGCAAATTATTGGTTATATTAATTTGTCCACTGCTTAAGATTCGAAGCCGTTCAGCATTATTAGTTTTAATAACAAAGTCTTTATTATCAGATGTGCCCATAAACTGAGTTGCGGGGTTTGTGTTTAAATTACCCGTCATCGACCAATCTTCCTGATCAGGAGCTGTAATCTGGCGATTGCCTATCGATGTGCATCCGTTTGCATCTGTGACCGTCACATAATAGGTATTCGCCGAAAGATTTGATATCGTCTGCGTTGTCTGGCCTAACTCCCAATGATATGTTAGAGGACTCACTCCTCCTGTTACGTTAACCGTCAACTTCCCATTCGCACAGGTGTGACAGCTTAAATGATTTCCGTTAGGGTAGATTAAAGGAGCAATATTGGTAATCTCGAATTTAGGCGGCTGAGTTAAATCTATCTGTGCAGTAATTGCAGCATTATTATCATCGGTAATAATCACAGAGTAATGACCGGCGCTCAATCTTTCTGGATTTTGCTCTGTGCTTCCATTATTCCATTTATAGTGATAGCCGCTACCGCCTTGATATCCGCCTGTTACAGATAAGTTGATGACACCATCATGTTTGTCGTTACAGGAAATATTATAGCCGTGGTTCAAAGGGCTTGCAATACTTACAACATGTAATTCCGTCGGTTCAATAAGCGTAACTGAAGATGATGATGCACAGCCATTCATGTCATTTACTGTCAGTGAATATAAACCTGCTGTTAACCCTTCTATCTTACTGTCCGTTGCATTATTACTCCATGAATATGAATAATCCTGTACGCCACCAGAAATTTCTGTTTCAATAAATCCATTGTGGCCGCCATTCTTAGAAATATTATATCCACCTTCATATTCAATCGGAACTAAATGAATGGATAATGCATTGGGCTCTCTCATAGTGATTTTGACACTTGCTGTTGATCCTTGCATATCAGTAATCGTTACAGTATAATTTCCTGCTACTACATTGCTTAAGTTTTGACTGTACGAATTATTACTCCAATTAAAATAATATGGCGCCATGCCACCAACAACGACTACATTAATCCATCCATCCGAAGATCCGTGACATGATACATTATTCCCTCCATGAAAATTACTCACTGTATAAATTACTTGTATCCCCTGGGCTTGTGCCTTCTGACTTACAAACAATATTACAATGAATAGCGAATAGCGAATAGCGAATAGCGAATAGCGAATAATTTTTCATAGAAATAGTTTTAAAAATTTAATCTAATGTAGAATATTTTTTGATCTGCCTTTAAAAAGTTTTGAACATTTATCAATCTCTACTAAAAATCATATTAATTATTCATTCAAGAATTCTCCAAACAAGACTATACTTTATTGTAAAAAAA
>JANPNV010000062.1:0-32763 GCA_031427625.1 Bacteroidota bacterium | reverse complement strand
ACGATGGGCCTTGCGATTAATGCGCCCGGCGATGAGCTTCGTTTGGAGATAAACAAGGAGAATAAAATACGGATCAGAAAAATTACAGGTGACCAGGGGAAATTATCCTATGATCCCAAAAGAAATACTGTCGGCGTTGCCATTCAGGCGCTTCTCAACGCATTGGAGATTAACCAGGGTTTCGATATTTATCTGTCAAAGAAAATGCCTCTCGGCAGCGGACTCGGTTCAAGTGCTGCCAGTTCTATCGCCGGCGCTTTTGCCGCCAACGAATTACTGGGAAGCCCTTTCCGCCGCGACGATCTCGTTCCATTCGGAATGGCTGGGGAAAAAGTTGCAAGCGGCGCAGCTCATGCCGACAACGTTGCACCCTGCCTGCTCGGTGGAATTACATTAATTCGTTCTTATGATCCACTCGAAGTAATATCCCTTGCCGTTCCGGAGAAGTTAATGGTCGTTGTCGTCTATCCACACGTCGAGTTGCTTACAAAAAATGCAAGAGCCGTTTTACCGAAAACATTTTCTATTAAGGATGGCGTTGCACAGTGGTCAAATACGGCAGCCCTCGTTGCCGGACTTTACACCGATAATTATAGTCTGATCGGCAGAGCTGTGACAGACCGCATAGCAGAGCCACACAGAGCCGGTTTGATACCATCATTTCACCAGGTAAAAGCGTCAGCAATTATTAACGGAGCACTTGCATGCAGCATAAGCGGTTCAGGTCCTTCCGTATTTGCTCTTGCTCAAAAGAAAAGTGATGCAGACAAAATTGCCAAAGCCATGCAGGCCGAATTCTCTCGCGGCAAAATAAAAAGTACTTCCTATATTTCGCCCGTCAATCTTAAAGGCGTGAAAATAATTTAAAGGAAATTCCCGGCCAGAGATTTATCTTATTCATTCCCAAAAAAATTGCTGCTTGAAATATTATTCTACAAAAAATAAAAATACATTTTATACTCTGCGAGAGGCCGTCTTAAAGGGACTGCCCGATGATAACGGATTGTTTGTTCCGGAAAGCATTCCTGTTTTTTCTGATGATGTTCTGAAGTCATTTCCCGGAAAAAGTGTAGCTGAAACCGGGCTCGAGGTTTGCAGAAATTTAATCGAATCAGATATTCCCTCCGCCGAACTGGAAAGTATTTGCAGCGAAGCATTTAATTTTCCGGTTCCGCTTACACGATTAAACGAGAAAACGTTTGTAGCAGAATTGTTTCATGGCCCGACGCTTGCATTTAAAGATTTCGGTGCTCGGTTTATGGCGCGCATCATGTCTTACCTGAACAAGGACGAGAAAAAATTGCTTACTATTCTTGTTGCCACTTCAGGAGATACGGGAAGTGCTGTCGCCGATGGGTTTTTCGGAATTGAAGGGATAGAAGTTTATATATTATATCCCTCCGGCGGTGTAAGCGATTTGCAGGAGAAGCAACTGACGACTTATGGAAAAAATATTCATGCGCTTGAGATAAAAGGAACTTTTGATGACTGCCAACGCATTGTTAAATCGGCTTTCCTCGATAAGGAACTTTCATCTACATACAGACTCACATCGGCAAACAGCATTAATATTTCCAGATTGATTCCTCAGGCAGTTTATTATTTTACTTCCTGGTCAGCAATGCCGGCGAAGACTGAGAAAATTGTCTTTACCGTTCCCAGCGGAAATTTCGGAAACCTGACGGCGGGATTATTCGCACAACGGATGGGACTTCCTGTTTCGCATTTTGTTGCAGCCACAAATTTGAACGACATCGTTCCGCAGTATTTACATGGTAAAGGATTTTCTCCGCGTCCATCGATTGCCACCATTTCGAATGCTATGGATGTTGGTAATCCCAGCAACTTCGGACGTATGCTCGAACTTTTTGATCATTCTCTTGAGAAGATGCAGAAGATGATTTCTTCTTTTGTTATCTCTGATGATGAAACAAAACAGGAAATGAAAAAACTTTACAAGACCTATGGTTATATCGCCGATCCACATGGGGCTGTTGGATTATCGGCATGGGAAAAATATTCGGAATCCGAACCGTCGGCGACGGGAATCGTTTTAGAAACAGCACATCCGGCGAAGTTTATCGATGTAGTGGAAGATGCTTTATCTATTTCAGTAACTCTTCCTCCGGCCCTTGATAAACTAAGATCATTGAAAAAATCCGCCCAGCTCTTATCTGCCGATTTCGAAGAGTTTAAAAAGTATATGTTGTCGAAGTAATTATTTATGTCGGACCGTCGCAAAAATTTCCATGTTGCCGGCTGCTTTTTCGTTTATATCTTTAGGCGATGAAGTCATACTCCCTGATTGTTCTTTTTCTCATATCCTTGTCAACACATGCACAGGAAGTTATTGTCAGTGAGGAAGACGTTATCAATCAATATCCGTTTACCGTTCAATATCTGAATCTGAATGTTCAGAAGGAAAATCTTCAGATGGCATACATGGATGTTTTGCCGATGAAAAGCAATGGTAAGACAGTACTGCTGCTTCACGGAAAAAATTTCTCCGGCGCCTATTGGGAGACAACAATAAATAGTTTACGCAATGAAGGCTACAGGGTAATTGTTCCCGATCAGATTGGTTTTGGTAAATCATCATTACCTCAGAATATTCAATATTCTTTTCAGTTATTGGCGCAGAATACGAAGCTGCTTCTGGATACACTTGGAATAAAAAGCGTTTATCTGATGGGCCATTCGATGGGCGGAATGCTTGCTATAAGAATGACGCTGATGTATCCGCAGGTTATAGAGAAGTTAGTCCTTGAAGATCCGATTGGATTAAATGATTTTATTAAACGTCGGGCCTCTTCTTCAATCGATGAATTTTATCAGAATGAACTTCAACAGGATTTTTTGAAAATAAAAGAATACCAGTTGAAGACGTATTATCATAGTGTCTGGAAGGATGAATACAACCGTTGGGCATTGATGTTAAGCTATCATTATTCTGGTGATCAAAAGGAATTGTATGCATGGAACTCGGCTAAAATTTTCGACATGATCAATACACAACCTGTTGTTTTTGAAATAAAAAAAATCAGAATCCCTGCCATGATCATTAAAGGAGAACTTGATCCGATGGTTCCGGATAGAAACACGTTGCAGCTATTGAGTTCAGAGATTGAGCGAGAGAGCAATATTCGGTTGGCTATTCTGGATGGCATTGGTCATATCCCGCATGTGGAAGTATCAGATACGTTCAACAATATGGTGATTGAATTTTTAAAGTAGAATTTCTAAAGAACAAATATCAGAATGCAATGAAAAAAACAGTTCTTGCATTATTTTTATTACTCAATGGCAATAGCTTTTGTCAGGATACAGTATATGCGCGTCGGATAATTGATACACTTACCTCAAAAGTATTTTTTGGTCGTGGTTATACAAACAACGGACTTTCCACGGCAACGGATTTTTTAGTGAAAGAATTTGTCGCTGCCGGACTTTCCCCGATGAATGGGAAATCATTTCTTCAAAAACTTTCCTTTCCTGTTAATACATTTCCTTCTGATATGTCTGTTTCTGTAAACGGAAAAATACTTCGTCCGGGAGTTGATTTTATTGTCGTGCCCGACAGCCGGTCAATCAAGGGTTCCTTTGATTTGCAGCAGATCGACAGTACGCATTATTCCGATAAAGCGGGAAGAACATTCGTCGCACTGGAAGATAAACTTACCTGGTCAGTTTCCAAAAAAGTGGGAGAACATAGTGCAATAAAAATTTTGAAATCTTCATTGGCTTTAAAGCCGGAAAAAATAGAATTGAACATTTCGAATAAATTCAAAAACAAATTTAAGACGAAAAATATTTGTGGTTTTGTAAAAGGAAAAATAAATCCCGATTCCTTTTTAGTTTTTACGGCGCATTACGATCATCTTGGTGGAATGGGGGCAGACACATATTTCCCCGGAGCGAATGATAATGCAAGCGGCATTTCTTTATTGCTTGGGTTAGCGAATTATTATTCGAAGCATCCGCAGGATTACTCGATGGCATTTGTCTGTTTTACCGGAGAGGAAGCAGGACTTCAGGGATCAGAATTTTTTACGAAGCATCCGCTCATTCCATTATCATCGATCCGTTTCCTGATCAATCTCGATCTGACAGGAACAGGAGTAGAAGGAATAACAGTAGTCAATGCCACAGAGTTCTCGGCAGAATTTAATTTGCTAAAAAGTATCAATGAAAAAAATCATCTGCTCGAAGCTGTGAACAGCAGAGGTAAAGCAAAGAACAGCGATCATTATTGGTTTACCGAAAAAGGTGTTCCCTCATTTTTTATTTATACACTGGGAGGCATTAAAGCCTATCACGATGTTCACGACATTTCAGCTACCCTTCCGAATAATAAATATTCTGATTTATTCAGATTATTAAGGGAGTTTTCATCAGCGCTAATAAAAAATTAATTTCCAACTCAACCATCTTTCGGTTGAATTAAGAATCAACCATTCATTCCCTTACAACCATTTTCAAATTCTCAAATTTTCAAATTGAATTCCCTATCTTTGCCTCACAATTTTGGGGCTGACAGGACTTGACAGCAGGTGAAATTGATAAGTAAGCATGCCGAGCGTCGGAAGTCTGTCTCGTTAATCACGGCTTTCAACCGCCTAAATGGCAACAATTCATACGCGTTAGCCGCTTAATCAGAAGATTAACCTGTTGACTACTTCGAGCTGACCTGCTCACCCGTTGGCTCAACTGAAGTATCGTATGGTGAGTGCTTTGCAGTAATGTTCCGGTGCTGCAACTAAGATACACGGGACTAAGCTTATAGGTAGCGCGTGTTTAGCAGCTTATAGGCCGACAATCGAATAACACTAAGCATGTAGAAAACGTATGGATTGCTTGTCTGGACGCGGGTTCAAATCCCGCCAGTTCCACTTTTTTATTGAAGAATTTTTATTTAAGAGTGAAGAGTAGGTAAGAAGTAAGAAATAAGGAGTAAAGTGGGCTATGGCGGAGACTTTTTTTCTCTATTTTGACAGTGACAGCAAATCTTCCAGATCAAGTGCTTTGGTAAACATTTCGATGGAGCCATCGGGCTTATGTGGCCATTGATCTTTGGGTCTATCCCAGTAAAGTTCAACACCATTTTTATCAGGGTCGTCGAGGTAAATGGCTTCAGATACGCCATGGTCTGCAGCTCCTGTAATATTCGGGTAGTTGAAATCGAGTAATCGTTTGTAGGCAATAGCAAGATCTTTTCTTGTCGGAAATAAAATGGCCGTATGGAAAAGTCCGGCGCTACGTTGCGGTGCCTGCGGTGCATTTTTACTATACCATGTATTTAATCCGATATGATGGTGATAGCCGCCCGCAGAAATAAATGCGGCTTCGTCTCCATAGGTTGTAATAAGGGTAAATCCTAAAAGTCCGCAATAGAAATCGAGCGAACGTTGCAGGTCGGCGACTTTTAAATGCACATGGCCGATTCTTGTTTGATCGGGAATTATGTATTTATTTATTTCACTCATGGATTGTGTAAAAGCGATTGTTGAATTGAATCTGTCAAAAATAAAAAATCAGATTGAATGGAACCAATCTGTCTGCAAAATGAAATCTAAAAAATCAATTAGCAACTATCCTTTTGCCAATCACTCCTTTTTTTGTTGTGATAGTTATGTAGTAAATTCCGGAAACGTATGACGGTAAATTTACAGGAAGCGTATAAGCGTTGTCGGGAATTGTCAGTGACTTATCATAGATCAGTTTTCCGATTGCATCAACAATTTTCATATTGATTTTTTCTGATGATAAATCGTTAAAATCAATAGTGAATTTATTTCCGGTAAATGGATTCGGATAAATATTTATATTGAACTGTGAGTTGACAGATGGGATTCCGTCGTTGATGTAATTATACGTAGCGCTTTCTGTACAACCGGAAGTAGTATGTGTGACTTCAACAGAATAAATTCCGGAAAAGGAAGGTGAACAAGATTGACTGGTACATCCGGTAGGCTGACCGTTAATTAACCAGTTATAGGTGAAATCAGTATTGAATGTATCACAAACTAACAGTCCTCCGGATTCGAATATTGCCGGCATTATATTCACGACTTGCAAGTCGGAAGATGCGCTTGCGGCACATCCGTTAGCGTCGGTAATCGTTATTGTGTATGTAGCTTCATTCGAAATATTAATGCAATCAGAAGTTCCTCCATTCGACCATTGATAAGATGAAAGTCCGGGAGTCGCACACCAGTTTGTAGCAGTACCTGAACAGATAATAGAAGATCCTGTGATATTAACTGTTGGTGGTGTGTTGAAAGGAAGAGTATAAAAATCGTTGGCCACGCATCCGATTTGATCATGAACAGTGACAGAATAATTTCCCGACGATGAGACGTTGATACATTCAGAAGTCTCTCCTGTATTCCATGCATAACTGGAGTAGCCGGTTGGAACACATAAGGTAGAACTGCTTCCGATGCAACCTGAAACGGGTCCGGTTATCTGAACTGAGATGCTGTTCGAGAACGTTACCGTCTTGGATGCGGAAGTTGTACATCCGTTTCCATCAGCAATTGTTACGGAATATACGCCGCTATTATTTACATTAATGCAACTTGTCGTTGCACCGGTACTCCATGCATATGAAGTGCTTCCTGATGTAGCACAAAGTTGTATTACAGAGCCAATACATGCAGAAGATTGTCCTGAGACTGTTGCACTAAGTTGTGAATAAACGGTAAGACCCAGTGAAGCGTTGTTTGTGCATCCGGCAGGATTCGTTGCAATCACTGAATAGATTCCGGAAGTGGAAGGTGAAATACAATTTGTGGTAGCGCCATTTGACCATTGATAGGTAAACGATCCACTCGTAGCACATAGTTGTGGATTCGATCCGTAGCATGCTGTTGTTGGTCCCGTAACGGCCATCGAAAAAGCTGGATCGATAATTAATGAATGCGAAGAAGAGCTTGTGCATCCATTCGATCCGGTAACGGTAACAGAATATGTTCCGTTTGATGAGGCCGTCAGACAACTGTTTGTGCTATTATCAGACCAGAGATAGTTTGAATTTCCGGCGGGTGCACATAATTGTACAGAGCCTCCGTTACAAATGGAAACAGGTCCTGTAATCGATGAAGACGGTCGTGATAAAGATGTAAATGTACGTGATGCTGTTCCTGTACAACCATTACTGTTTGTTGCGGTTACTGTGTAAGTACCGCTTGTCGTTGGTGATATGCAAGTTGATGAGCTTCCGGTTGACCAGCTGTAGCTTGTTAATCCCGAAGTTGCACAAAGTTGAGCAGATGTACCGGAACATGCCGACGTTGGTCCGGTAACAGCAACACTGGCCGCAGGATAATAGGTAATCGATTTCGATGCAGTTCCAGTACATCCGGACGAATTAGTAACTGTTACAGTATACGATCCGGAATTAGAAGGAGATATGCAACTTGACGTTCCTCCGTTAGACCAGGAGTAAGCGGAGTAATTTCCACTGACACAAATCTGAGGGTTTGAACCCGGACATGCATTAGAGGGACCGGTTAGTGAAACGGTAAGTGGAGCACTGATCGTAAAAGTTTTTGATGCAGAACCGGTACAACCTGAAGCATTAGTTGCTGTTACCGTATAGCTTCCAGTTGCAGCAGGTGTAATGCACATTGTAGTAGCACCTGTTGACCATGAATAACTACTATTCGTTCCTGTACATAATTGCAAGCCAGCACCGGCACATCCCGATGATGGACCTGTGATTGATACGGAGGGATTCGCATTTATTGTGAAAGCTTTCGAAGCAGAACCTGTACAACCCGATGCATTAGTAGCAGTAACTGTAAATGTTCCTGTTGACGTTGGTGTTATGCAACTTGTAGTGGCTCCGGTTGACCAAGAATAACTGCTATTAGTACCAGTACACAATTGAACACCTGCACCAGCGCAACCGGAGGTAGGTCCTGTAATTGCAACGGTCGGGCTTTGATTTATCGTGATAGATTTAGAAGACGATCCTGTGCATCCGGCAGAATTGGTTACTGTAACAGAGTATGAGCCGGTAGTTGTAGGTGTTATACAACTTGTAGTTGCACCAGTCGACCATGAATAACTCGTAAAAGTTCCGGCACATAATTGTATGCCTGTTGCTGTGCATCCTGTAGATGCACCGGTAATCGTTACAGATGGAAGAGCATTTACGGTAAATGCTTTCGATGCAGTAGCTGTACATCCATTGACATCAGTAACAGTTGCAGTATATGTTGCAGTTGTTAATGGGTTGATGCATGCAGTCGTCCCACTGTTAGACCATGAATAATTATTATAGCCGGTTGGTACGCAAAGCTGAACGGTGGCACCACTACATTTTGACGATGGACCTGTAACGCTTATTGTTGGAGAAGTATAAATGCTGATGAGTTTTGTATCTGAAGCAGTACATCCTTTGGAATTGGTTACGGTAGCAGTATAAGCACCAGTTGATGTAGGGCTGATGCATTTGGATGATGCGCCTGTCGACCAGCTGTAATTCGAGAAACCGTTTGGAGCACAGAGCTGGGGCGATTCACTAGAGCAGGCAGAAGAAGGTCCTGTTATCGAAATGGTAGGAGATGCATTCGAAGTATAAGATTTTGATTTAGTCGCTGTACATCCATCAGCATCTGTAACCGTAACAGTATATGTTGCTGTTGCATTCACATTAATGCATGTTGTTGCATAACCTCCGGTCCAGTAATAAGTAGTAAATCCTGCAGTAGCACAAAATTGAGAGGCAGTTGCAGAGCATCCGCTTGATGGCCCGGTGATAGAAACACTTGCAGAACAATTTACATAAGCACTTATCAGAAATGTTCCAACATCATCGTTGCCGACATCCCATAACCGGATCCAGATTTGACTACCCGGTGTTAACCCCGATAGGCTTTTGTAGGGCATGTTTGAGAATCCCGGTGTACCACCTGCATGACAGGAGAGGAATGTAATGTTAGAGCATGATGAGCCCGTGTATAGCGCCATTCCGATATCGGTTAATGTACCGGGTCTTGTTTCGATTATCAGTGTTCCGTTTGCACCTGCTAGGGCAGAGTACCAAACATCTCCATCACTGTTACCGCCATCACAAGTGGCATCAGGAATTGTCGAGTTGGTAGCACCCGAATTGGAGCCGGTAACAGCAGAAAATGATGTCCCTACTGTTAGTGAAGTGGCAGTACAAGGATCATCACCGGCAAGGGCTGAATTGATAATCCCGGGAAGAGATTGAATGACACTAACTAATAATAATATGTATAATTTTTTCATGTTCAGAAGTTCAGTCATCTGCTAAAAGCGCAACGAAGAATAGGTTTTTCAAATTAAGAAAATTCTAGAAATAAATATACTGCAATAGGAGGAATGGTCAAAAAAAGTTGGTAAAATTCAACAAATTAATCAGTGAAAAATTTGAATAAGGTCACTTTATATCTTTTATGCAGATTAACGGGCAATAAAAAAAGCCCCACAAAGGAGGCTTTAATTATATATTTATATCACTAACAGCTTAATTCAAGCTTGGATCTTCTGGAAAATTGGCAAGTATTGCATATTGGCTGCCCATTGTACGTAGTACCTGTCCCCAGAGGTCTTCGGGATGTTCTGAGAAGGCAAAATCCCGTTTGCAGTTCGAAATAATCCAGGTATGGCCTTTTAGTTCATCATCTAATTGCTGTGGTTCCCATCCACTATATCCAGCAAAAAAACGGATGTCATTTTTCGATACCTGATTTGTATCGATGAGGACTTTCAGCATATCCAGATCTCCACCCCAGAAAATTCCTTTCAGAATTTCTTTGCTGCCTACGAGAGAATTTCCCAGTGTGTGCAGAAAGTGAATAGTGTCTGTTTGTACAGGACCTCCAAAATAAAGCGGCACATCGAAAGGAGGGAAGTCCTCGAGTGCATCATTAAGTTTAAGATCTGTTGGTTTGTTGAGGATAAACCCAACGGTGCCTTCAGAACTATGCTCTCCTAAAAGGATCACAGATCGTTTAAAATACGAATCGAGCAGGAACGGTTCCGAAACAAGGATTCGGCCTACCTCTGGTACTGGATAATCGGTTTTTTTTCTCATCTCATGTTAATTGAAGCATGGCCTTGTCTGGAAATAATTTTAGTTGGATTGTTATTTACCTTTTTACCGGATATGTATGTTAGAGTTTGGCTACTTAATTGATAAAACTTACAGGATGAAATACTCACGTAAGCAACCATTTTAAGGACTATTATTCTTTTATTTGCAAAAAAAGCCATCAGTACAATTATTTAATGGTTTAACCTCTAATGATAACGTTCTTTTCTTTCCGCGATTGATAAATCAGTCTGTATATTCAGATACGAATAGCGTTACTTCGCGGATTAGATATAATACTAAAAAATAAATGAAATCGCTAAAAGAAAAACTGAAAACTATTAGATTCGAATTTGCATCAGATATTCTTAATGAAAAAATAATTTCTAAAAGTCCAGTTGTTCAGTTTGAAAAATGGATGCAGGAAGCAATAAAGGTTAAGGTAAATGAACCTAATGCAATGACACTGGCGACGACATCTGCTGATGGATTTGCTGATGCGCGTATTGTATTGCTGCGTGATTTCAGTACGAAAGGTTTTTCATTTTTTTCAAATTACAATAGCATAAAAGCCCGCGAGATTCGTCTGAATAAAAAAGCATGTCTTAATTTCTTCTGGGCTGAGATGCACAGGCAGGTTCGGATAAAAGGAGTGGTTACGAAACTTTCTTCC
The DNA here is from genome assembly GCA_031427625.1 of Bacteroidota bacterium. Taxonomy (GTDB): domain Bacteria; phylum Bacteroidota; class Bacteroidia; order AKYH767-A; family 2013-40CM-41-45; genus JADKIH01. The sequence goes on along the minus strand of JANPNV010000062.1, from coordinate 22,024 downwards.
CGTTCTGCCGATGTTTATTTTGCTTCTCGTCCCCGCGAAAGTCAGATTGCAGCCTGGGCTTCTCATCAAAGCGAGGAGCTAAACAGTCGTTCCGAACTTGATGAGAGATACAGAGCTTATGAAAAAGAGTTTAAAGGGAAAAAAGTTCATAGACCAAAACATTGGGGAGGATATAATTTGAAACCGGTATACTTCGAATTCTGGCAAGGTCAGACAAACCGACTGCACGACAGGATAGTGTATGAGTTATCAGGAAAGAATAAGTGGATTTTAAAACGACTTAATCCATAAAAACTTATTTAAAAAATTTTGCTGTAGAGTATTCTGTTTATGATAGAATGATTTCTATTCTCAAAAAAAGTCGTGAGCTAAATTGTTATTGTACATATTAATCTTCATCCATTGAATATTCGTATAATTTTAGTTTTATGTATTCTCTTTTTAATCGATCTCTATGTATTTCAGGGAGTAAAGATTTTACTTCAGCATCGCACCGTTCAAACACAGCGAATCTGGCAGTGGATTTACTGGGGAGTGAGTTTTCTTTGCTTGTCAACTATTTTTATAGGTCAGTTCTTCGACTGGCATGAATGGCCAAAATTAATTCGGACATATTCATTTGCACTTATTGTAATCATTTATCTCTCAAAAATATTTGTTGTTGCCTTTTTGCTTATTGATGACATTGTAAGATTGTTTCGTCTTGCATTCGTCTGGTTGAATATTAAATTCTTTCACACCGGTGTAGTGGCTGATGAAGCATTTCGTATTTCAAGATTAAATTTTCTGGTGAAAACAGGATTTGTACTTGGATCGATTCCGTTCTTTTCAATGATCTACGGGATGATCGGTGGAGCATATAATTTCAAAGTGAGAAAAGTCTCCGTTAAATTACCTAATCTTCCTGATGCATTTGATGGTTTAAAGATTGTTCAGATTTCTGACCTTCATACGGGAAGTTATATGGGAACTAATCATCTTTCAAATGCTGTAGATCTATTGATGAAAGAGAATGCAGATGTTATATTTTTTACCGGTGACCTTGTAAACGATTTGCATACTGAAGCGCTTGAATTTCGCGAAGTATTAAGCAGGCTGAAAGCACCGTTGGGTGTATTTTCAATTTTAGGTAATCATGATTATGGCGATTATTATAAGTGGAAAGACCATAACGATAAAGAGGAAAATATGAGGCAGCTAAAAGAATTTCAGAGCAAAGTAGGATGGAAGCTATTGTTGAACGAACATACATATCTCGAGCGCGGAGGAGAGAAAATTGGTCTCATTGGTGTTGAGAATTTTAGTGGACATAGAAATTTCTCCCGGTACGGAAATATGAAAATAGCTACGGAAGGATACGAAGAACAGGCAGTAAACATTCTTCTTTCGCACGATCCTTCTCATTGGGACTGTGAGATCAGAAAAGATTATAAGTATGTTGATCTGACGCTTTCTGGACACACTCATGGCTTCCAGTTTGGCATCGATATTCCCGGATTCAAATGGAGCCCCGTTCAGTATATGTATAAACAATGGGCTGATTTGTATAAGGAAGATAATCAGTACCTCTATGTTAATCGTGGTCTCGGATTTTTAGGATATCCCGGTCGTGTTGGTATCTTGCCGGAAATAACCGTTATCGAATTAAATAAGGCCTGAAATGCTCACAAAAAATCAAATCAAGGAAATAACATCATTGCATCAGAAGAAATACAGGAACGAAAAAAATCTTTTTATCGCTGAAGGTGATAAAGTGGTTTTGGATTTGTTGAAATCGGGATGGAATGTGCATGCAATTTATGCCACCGGAGAATTTTTCCAGTGGATTCCCAATGCCACAACGATTGCAAAGAACACGCAAATTGAATTGGTAACTGATGCAGAACTTAGAAAAATGAGCGCATTGTCGACGCCGAATGGTGTATTAGCTGTAGCCGAAATAAATCAGGCAGATACGATAGATTATGCCGGCGGACTTAAACTTGTTCTGGACGGAATCAGCGATCCGGGAAATCTGGGCACATTAATCAGGATTGCGGATTGGTTCGGTATCGATGAAATAATCTGTTCAGAAAATACAGCCGATTGTTTTAACCCAAAGGTTGTTCAATCTGCTATGGGCTCACTCTTTCATGTGAATGTTTTCTATGCGAATCTTGCCTCTGTGTTTCAGAAGAATCTTTCATCATCGAAGCTCGATGTATATGGAACCGTATTGGATGGAGAGAATATTTATGAAGAAGAATTGAGCGAAAATGGATTTATACTAGCAGGAAATGAATCACAGGGAATTTCGGATGAGCTTTATCCTTTTATTACAAAATCACTTACTATTCCCGGGATTAAATCGGCCAGAGCTGATTCATTGAATGTTGCCGTAGCTACAGGAATTGTTTGTTCGGAATTTATGCGTAGAAAGGTCGTGTCGTAAAATCTACGATTTTGAAATCATTAATGAAAGAAAAATTAATTTAAAAGAGAAATTTATTTCTTGGAAGTAAAGGATTTATTTTCTTTCTTTAATGCTTCAGAGGGGATTTACGGAAAAGGTGGGGTGCGAAAGTACTTCGCCTTTTTCTTTTTACAACTGTCATCAATTTGAATCGGCAATTTTGTTTGCGCATCGTTCCCCATCCATTGCAGCAGAAACAATTCCTCCTGCATATCCTGCACCTTCACCACATGGATAAAGTCCTTTTAATTGCGGATGCTGAAGCGTTTCCTTATCACGAGGTATGCGCACCGGTGATGAAGTTCTGGACTCTGTAGCAACAAGCACTGCTTCATTCGTATAATATGTTTTCATTTTTTTTCCGAACGATCTCAGCGCATCCTTTAGGGCTGCACTGATTTCCGAAGGCAATACATTCATGAGATCGGTACTTGTAATTCCCGGAAGGTAGGAGCAAAGCGGAAGATCAGAAGATGTTTTCCCATTCACGAAGTCAATCATTCTTTGTGCAGGCGCACGGAGTTTACCCTGTCCAGCTTCAAATGAACGTTGTTCAACGACAGATTGATATTTCATGGCAGCTAATGGACCGAACGATAAATATTTCTGATAATCTATTTCTTTTACTTCGGCCACAATACCGGAGTTAGCAAATGGGTTGTTGCGTTTTGATGGTGACCATCCATTGACGACTATCTCACCGGGGTTAGTCGATGCCGGCGCAATGATTCCTCCCGGACACATACAGAAGGAATAAACTCCTCTGCCATTATGCTGATGCGTGAGTGAATAAGAAGCCGGAGGCAAAAAATCGCCTCTTACATCGCAGTGATATTGCATGGTGTCGATTATTGTCTGAGGGTGTTCAATCCTCACTCCTAATGCAAAAGGTTTTGCTTCAATCGTAATTTTCTCATCATAAAGAATCTGATAAATATCTCTTGCCGAATGACCGGTTGCTAAAATTACATTCGAACTCCTGAGAATATTTTCTTCGCCGTTTTCAATGTTCTTAATTCGTATTCCTTCGATACTGTCGTCGCTTTTGATAAAGCCTGTTAATCGGGTATTGAAATGAATCTCTCCGCCGGCATCAAGAATTGTTTTACGAATCGCTTCTACAATCTTCGGAAGTTTATTTGTGCCAATGTGCGGATGAGCGTTAACTTTTATGTCTTCATCAGCACCATGCTGTATTAATATGTCTAGAATTCGATAGATGTCTCCGCGTTTTGTTGAGCGCGTATATAATTTACCATCGCTGTATGTTCCTGCTCCTCCTTCTCCGAAGCAATAATTTGAATCGGGGTTAATCTCTCCTTGTTTATTGATAGCCGCCAGGTCGCGCCTGCGTTGCTGAACATTTTTTCCTCGTTCGATTATTACGGGTTTTTTCCCCAATTCAATTAGTCGAAGTGCAGCGAACATTCCTGCCGGACCAAAACCGACAATTATTACTGGTTCAGAATTTGAAATGTCTCTGTCAAAAGAAAAAAGTTTTTCAGGATTTTCGGCAGGAGGATTTTCATCAATGAAAACATCGGCTAATAATTGATACTTAACCCATCCGCCCCTGGCATCAATGGATCGTTTAATGACACGTATGGCTTTTATCCTTTTTGGCTCGATGCCAAGTTGATCCGCTGCAACCTGATGTTGTCTACTTTGATCTGCTGCCTCTTCGGGCAGAAGGATTAGAGTGAGTCTTTTGGGCATTTTTTATTTTAAAAGAGCCGAGAACAAAGAACCAAGAGTCAAGAGCCAAGAGCCAAGAGCCAAGAATCAAGAGCCAAGAATCAAGAACCAAGAGCAAAGAATCAAGAATCAAGAGCCAAGATGGGGATGGTTAATTTGGACGGGCATTACTCAATAGTCATATTTTTAGTCTAAAGTTTATTGTTTATTGTTTATTGTTTATTGTTTATTGTTTATTGTTTATTGTTTATTGTTTATTGTCTTTGTATTTGTCTTGGCTCTTGGTTCTTGGCTCTTGGTTCTTGATTCTTGATTCTTGGTTCTTGATTCTTGGTTCTTTGTTCTTGGCTCTTTCTTACTATTCGAAGGTAAACGAAATCACAAACGTCTTCGCATACAATGCATCGATGGGGTTTGAGTACTGAGTATTTTCAGGGACGAGCAAATTAGTAAGGCCGTTATACATTTTTATTTCAGGTGAGAATTTAAAATAGGTTAGATAAAAATCAAAGCCGAGGCCGATTTCATAGCCATAGTCATTTCTTTTCAGTTTTATTATGTCTTTGTCTGTATTTTTTACTTTGGCCTGAGAAACCATATCGATTGCATATTTAAATCCGCCTAGGACATACATACGGTAATTATTTATTCGTTTAGATTTAAATTTCAGGGCGACAGGAAATTCTAAATAAGAAGATTCGATTTTTTTTACAGTGAATGCTTGAGCAGTATCGCTGTAAATAAATTGGTAGTTGAGATTTCTTTGTCCGAAAGAAAGGGTGGGAATAAATCTTAAATCAAAATTATCACCCATTGCGAGATTACTGATGATGCCAAGATTCAGTCCTGTTACTGATTCTGCTTCTACGGTATATATTGTATCGCTTGTTTTAAAATTCCCTACCCGGTTAACGTGAAATGTTGAAGAGTTTATTCCCAGCGAGAAGCCGAAGTGTATTCTCTGATTATCATACTTTGGAAGATTGCGGGGTTCATTGTCCATTTGCGCATGAAGCACATTCGGAAATGTCCAAAGGATAAATACCAATTTAATTATTGTTGTTCTCTTCATTATTTATCGTCAATACTGAAAGTGATGTAAAAATAGTGTCTATTTCTCTGCAGTATAGATGGTAGCTATGCCAAATGTTAACGGCTTATGGTGAATTTCTTTAAACCCTGTTTCTTTGAGAATATCATTAAACTGATTGCCATAAGGAAATGCCTTTACAGATTCATGCAGGTATGAATATGCTGCACGGTCTCTGGAGATGATTTGGCCGATCCTTGGCGTTACATTGGAAGAGTAGAAATTATAGAATCTGCGTATAAGCGGATTTTGTGGTTGAGAGAATTCCAGAATGACGAGCGTCCCGCCTGGTTTTAGTACACGATAAATTTCGGAAAGGCCTTTTCTCAGATTCTGGAAGTTTCTCACTCCGAAGCCAACGGTAACAGCATCGAATTTATTGTCTTCAAAGATGAGTTGTTCGGAGTCGTTTTCCAGTAATTGAATTTTATCCTGTAAGTTTTTCTTTTGGATTTTTTTATTGCCGATTTCGAGCATTTCTGTTGAAATGTCCACGCCATAAATTTTATCAGGATTTAACTCAATAGCAGCAATTGCAAGGTCGGCTGTACCTGTTGCAATATCCAGGATGATAAGAGGTTTTTTATTCTTTAAGAAGGATATCGCTTTTTTTCGCCACCCTCTGTCGATGCCAAGAGAAAGGAAATGATTCAGGAAATCGTAACGCCCGGAGATATTATTAAACATCCTTGCAACCTGATGCTTTTTATCTTCATTCGAATTCTTGTATGGCGTTATCTTATCGAGGCTCATTTAAATTTAAGTTTGACGGCCTCCTTGAAAAGTTGATTTTTTTCGATGGGAACGACTCCGACTTTTTCGCAGACGAGTCCTCCGGCAAGATTTGCCAGTAATGCCATCTGGTGATTGTCGGCGCCGGCTGCAAGACATAATGCGGCGACGCTGATAACTGTATCGCCTGCGCCTGATACATCGGTAATATTTCTATAGTGAGCAGGAATGAGTTCAGCCGATTCATCTCCGACTATTAAGACACCTTTGTCGGATAAAGTGACAAGTGTGTTTTTGATATTGTGTTCCGATGAAAGTTTTTTAACAGCTTCTGTAATTGATTTTGCATCGGCTTTTTCGAGATCGAGTTTCATTCCTTCACGAAGTTCTTTCAGATTTGGTTTGAATAGATCGATGTGTCTGTAGTGGTTGAAATTTCTTCTCTTGGGATCAACTGCTACAGGAATATTTTTTGCCTTTGCTGCTTTTGTAACTTGTTCTATCAGAGATTTACTTATGAGACCTTTGTCGTAATCTTCGAAAATGATAACATCAATCTTTTTTCTTTTAATAATTGCATTGATGCGGTTGACAAGTTGTTTGCGTTCTGTGATAGTAATGTCTTCTTCTTTTTCTTCGTCAACTCGTAGCATCTGATGATTATTTCCGATAATACGTGTCTTGATTGTAGTAGGACGATCTATGCTTTGGAAAAGTCCCTCAGCACTCATATTCATCTGTTGCAGCAAGTCAAGAAAATCCCTTCCGTTCGAATCTCCGCCGATTACGGCACAGAGAATAGGAGTTGCACCAAGTGACTGTATATTGATGGCGACATTGGCAGCGCCGCCAAGTCTCGCTTCTTTTTTCTGAACCGATACGATTGGTACAGGAGCTTCCGGAGAAATACGTTCAACCTTTCCCCACAGGTAATTGTCGATCATTACGTCTCCGATTACGAGAACGTTCATTTTATCGAATGCAGAAAAGAGTTCAGTAAGAGTGCGCTTTTTCATATTTAATAATTAATTGTGAAGATTGAAAAATATCTAAATGGGCTCTGAAGAAATAGTATTTAAGAGATAAAGGTATTCTTCATTCTTATTATTTTTTTTCATTCTAAAATAATCTTCAATCTTCAATCTTCAATCTTCAATCTTCAATCTTCAATCTTCAATCTTCAATCTTCAATCTTCAATCTTCAATCTTCAATCTTCAATAGCGAAAGTGCTTTCTTTATTCTTTTTACAGCCTCAACAAGTCTTTCATCGGCAGCGGCATAAGAAATCCGAATGCAATTTCCGTCGCCGAAAGCATCGCCAGTAACGAGGCTGACATGTCCATGATGAAGAAAGTACATGCATAAATCTGTGGCATTATTAATTTTTTTGCCTTCGAATGTTTTTCCGAAATAGGAGCTAACATCAGGAAACAGATAAAATGCTCCTTCAGGTTTGTTAACTATTATGCCGGGAATGTCTTTTAAAAGAGAAAGTAGCAGATCTCTTCTTCGAAGGAAAGCGGATTGCATATCCAGTGTTGGTTTCATATCCATTGTCAGTGCAGCTTCCGTTGCTTTCTGTGCGATGGAACTTGCACCCGAGGTAATCTGTCCCTGCATTTTTTCACAAGCATTTGCAATTTCTTTTGGAGCGCCTATATAACCAATGCGCCATCCCGTCATCGCAAAACCTTTTGAAACACCGTTGACAACAATCATCCTGTCGCGTAAGTAATCAAATTGTGCTATACTTTCATGTTTACCCATGAAACTTATGTGCTCATAAATTTCGTCGGATAAAATATAAATGCGTGGATATTTTTTGAAGACAAGAGCCAGTGCTTCTAATTCACTTTTCGTATAAACTGTTCCGGTCGGATTACATGGCGAAGAGAAAATAAACATTTTTGTCTTCGGAGTAATTGCTGCTTCGAGTTGTTCAGGAGTAATTTTGAAATCAGAAGTGATGTTAGTCTTAACGGGTATTGTAATTCCCTCCGAAAGCTTTACGATTTCAATATAACTTACCCAATACGGCATTGGAATTATGACTTCATCACCGGGATCGACGAGACTCAGAACGACGTTAGCAATACTTTGCTTGGCGCCTGTTGAAACGATAATCTGATCGGCTGCAAAGTCGAGGTTGTTTTCCCGTTTGAATTTTTCAGAAATTGCTTTTCTCAAATCGGCAAAACCGGCAATGGGTGGATAGAATGTAAAACCATCGTCGATGGCCTTTTTGGCAGCTTCTCTGATATGAAGAGGAGTTACAAAATCGGGTTCGCCAAGACTAAGGTTTACGATGTCAATACCTTGAGCTGTGAGCTCGCGGCTTAGTTTCGACATTCCAATGGTCTGACTTTCAGCCAACGAAATGACGCGTCGCGACAGGGGTGATTTTTCCATAATTGAAGGGTGCAAACGTAGGGGATTCTGATTAAAATAACTAATAAGTTAATTTGAGAATTTGAGAATGTGCTAATTTGAAAATGGTATAAAAATAGTTTGATATCCTTTTTCTTTTGAAATGATTTTTTGTGGTTAATACATGGCTATGAAGGTAATAAAGGGGCAATCACCATGGAAATTTTCAAATTAGCACATTCTCACATTCTCAAATTAAAAATGGGCACATATGGCAGAAAACTGATCCATGGCATTAATTTGGACTAATGGGTGCACATTAAATTTTACTGTCACATTGACGTTCACTACATTCGCAATCCTATGTATTCACAAAATCCAGATAACCCATTTGAATTCGCCAACATCATCGATGATGATACAGAATTCATTCCCCTTCTCTCGCAGGAAGACGAAGATCAGATGAATCAGCAGGATGTTCCTGCTGTGCTCTCTATATTACCTCTCCGAAATACAGTATTATTTCCTGGTGTTGTTATTCCGATTACCGTTGGTCGTGATAAGTCGATCAACTTAATCAAGGATGCAAACAAGGGGGATAAGATTATCGGTGTAGTTTCACAAAAAGACGTAAGCATCGAAGATCCTGCTTTCGAAGATCTGAATCAGGTCGGCACTGTTGCACAGGTTCTTAAATTACTCAGGATGCCGGATGGAAATACAACCATAATCATTCAGGGAAAGAAAAGATTTCGTCTCGACGAATGTCTTTCGATTGAGCCATACATACGCTGTAAAGTGCAACCTTTTCCTGAGGTTACTGCTAATGTCAGCGATAAGGAATTCATCGCATTGGTTGCTTCGTTAAAAGACCTTGCGCTTCAGATCATCCAGCATTCCCCCAACATTCCTTCCGATGCAGCATTCGCAATCCGCAATATCGAGAGTCATACTTTTCTGATCAACTTTATTTGTTCGAATATGAACCTCGACGTTCCTAAGAAGCAGCAGCTTTTGGAAATAGCCGATCATAAAGAACGAGCAACACGCGTACTCGAACACCTCGACAAAGAATTGCAGATGCTTGAACTGAAAAATCAGATTCAGAGCAAGGTGCGTACCGACATCGATAAGCAGCAAAGAGAATATTTTTTGAATCAGCAATTGCGAACGATTCAGGAAGAACTCGGTGGTAATTCGCCTGACAGGGAAGTGGCAGAGTTAAAAGAACGCGCCAGTAAGAAAAAATGGAGTAAGGAAGTAGCAGATACATTTAAGAAAGAATCGGACCGTTTGTCGCGTATGAATCCTGCAGCAGCAGAATATTCGGTCATATTAAATTACCTCGAGTTATTGCTTGATCTGCCATGGAATGAATTGACGAATGATAATTTCGATTTGAAACGTGCAGAGAAAATATTAGATAAAGATCATTACGGATTGGAGAAAGTGAAAGCAAGAATTCTCGAATACCTTGCTGTTCTTAAATTGAAGCGTGATATGAAATCTCCTATTATGTGTCTCTATGGTCCACCGGGAGTAGGAAAAACATCGCTCGGAAAATCGATTGCGCGCGCTCTTGGAAGGAAATATGTACGCATGTCATTGGGTGGGTTACGCGACGAAGCGGAAATCCGCGGACATCGTAAGACATATATAGGCGCAATGCCAGGGCGCATCATTCAGAATTTAAAAAAATCTAAATCGTCCAATCCTGTTTTTGTACTCGATGAAATCGATAAACTCGGAAACGATTTTCACGGCGATCCTTCTTCTGCATTGCTCGAAGTTTTAGATCCGGAACAGAACAATACATTTTATGATAACTATGTCGAGATCGATTACGATTTATCGAATGTATTATTTATTGCTACAGCTAATTCACTGAGTAAGGTTCAGCCTGCATTGCTCGACCGTATGGAAATCATCGAGATAAACGGTTATACTATTGAAGAGAAGATACAGATAGCGATTAAACACCTTATACCGAAACAGCTTGAGGCACATGGGCTAAAAAAAGTGCACATGAAACTTACGCCTAAGCTTCTCGAATTCATGATTGAAAATTATTCACGCGAATCGGGTGTGCGTGGACTTGAGAAGAAAATTGCATCGCTTGTCCGGGGGTTAGCGAAATCCGTGGCTATGGAAGAAAAATACAATCCAGCCCTTACAGAGAAAGATATATTGAGAATATTAGGAGCTCCAATTTTTCAGCATGACAAGTATCAGGGGAATGAGGTCGCAGGTGTAGTAACCGGACTGGCCTGGACATCTGTTGGAGGAGATATATTATTTGTCGAGTCAAGTATCAGCAAGGGGAAAGGTAAGCTTACGATAACCGGTAATTTGGGCGAGGTAATGAAGGAGTCAGCAGTTATAGCACTTGCTTATCTGAAAGCGCATGCTGATGAATTAGGTATTGATGCACGAATATTTGATCAATGGGATATTCACATTCACGTTCCTGAAGGAGCGACGCCAAAGGATGGTCCCTCGGCGGGTATTACGATGCTTACTTCACTTGCATCCGTCTTTACACAGAGAAAAGTCAGGCCACACATGGCGATGACTGGTGAGATCACTTTAAGAGGGAAAGTGCTTGCAGTAGGAGGGATAAAAGAAAAAATTCTTGCAGCCAAGCGCGCAGGAATAAAAGATATTATACTTTCTGTTGACAATAAAAAAGACATTGCTGAGATTAAGAAAGAATATCTTAAAGAAATGAACTTTCATTATGTGAAAGAGATGATTGAAGTTATTCAGCTTGCCCTATTAAAAGAGAAGGTGAAGAAATCTCTGAAGGTGGAGTTTGTAGAAGGGACAGTTAAAAGTTAAAAGTCAAAATGGTTTTGTCTTTTTTCTGAATGAATAAAATGACAAGAAAAATTGTTTTTTATAAACAAAAACCCCCGGTCATTTTCACAGCCGGGGGTTTTTATGTTTTATGTTTAAATCTTACTGTGATATTAAAAATCGTTGCACGTATTTTTTTGATCCGTAGGTAACATCCATGAAGTAAATTCCGGCAGGGTATCTTCTTGTTTCAAGAGGAACATCATAAACATGATTTCCTTTAGAGATGGCTCCAAGTTTATCTTCCATAACAAGGCTTCCTGTATTGCTGTAGATTCTAATCAATACATCAGCATCTTCCTTCAATTCATAGTTAACATGCATTTCGCCATGTGCGGGATTAGGATATATTTTCCATCCTGTTAAATCTTCAACAGGTTTAGGAACAACATTCTCTTCACTGCCCATTCTAAAGCCATTTGTCCAGCAACCTGAAATAGGTGAAGCATTTGCCGATGCGCCGATAAAGTTCAGTCCGTACATTTCTGCAATTGTACGCAAGACTGAATGATGAGTGATAGGTTGTGAAAAATAACCACTGGTAACCATTCCACCAGTTATTATTGTAAGGATTCTATTGCTGTGAGCTCCATCATCTTCGTCGGTCGTAAGTATAAAAATGCTGTTGTTTGTTCTTGCCCACTGAATATATGCATTCATGTTATTAGCTAACCATGAATCACCCGTCGCTATAGCTGTCCCAAGTACTCCATCATGCATGCTGTTAGTCATGTCGGGAACTACTAAAGAAACTGTTGGCAGTGATGCGAAATTTCCCTGAGGGAAACTAGTAAATGGTTTGTTAAGTGTAGAAGAAACCTGATTAGATCCTGTTCCCATCCAGTTTGCAAGTGGATTGTGTTTTCTTTGATATCTTCCTGAAGATGCACCATCGAATCCGACACTTGGTAATGCTTCACAATAGGAAACAAATGTTCGTCCAGCATTCAATAATTCTTTTGCAAGATTCGGAGTATTAAAATGTGAGCCGGGAAGATTGTTGTCTGTCACTCCCTGATTCGCACCCGAGAACAGATGAATGTAATTCGGCTGACTTGGATGAGTAATTCCATAAGATTCTGTAAACACAGCTGTCTTTGGTTGATTAGCAAGACTGTTTATGTAAGGAGTAAGAGAGTTGTTCATAAGCTGCGTATAAGCTTTGTTTTCCATAATGCAAATAACAATATGATCAGGAACGGGAATGCTTGAAACGGAACTCGGCATTGTAATGAAGCTTGCTGTGACTGAGTAACTACCAGTTGAGGCAGAACACTGAGACTGAACCTGAAATTCATAGGCGTTATCAGGGCTTAAACCGGTTACTGTAATGCTGTTGGTCACAGAGGTAGTTGTTTGCCATGTTTGTGCTCCTGCAAGTCTGTAGCGGATCAGGTAGGAGTTTACTCCGCCTACTGCATTCCATGTCAGCGTTGCGCTGCTTGTAGTGGCGGCAGGACTGGCAAGGTTTAATGGTACTCCGCAAGTTGCGGAAGCGGTAGTAAAATTATTTACTGCAGAATAAGATGATATAACAAAGCCGGCATCGACGGATTGCACTCTGTATTCATATCCGGCGCCTTCTGCAAGGTTGGAGAGGCTATAATAAGTAAATGATGTAGTGTCAGTAATCCATGACTGTCCTGTAGGACGATAGCTGACAGTATAGTAAGATGCACATGCTAAAGAGTTCCATGAAATTTTTGCTGATGTTGTAGTGATATTTGATGAAGCAAGTCCGGATGGTGTTCCACATGTAGAACTTTGTGTTGTAAAAATTCCGCTGGTAGAAAAGGGTGCTGTTCCGCTGCTGCAAATTGTCTGTACTTGAAATTCGTATTGTACCTGCGGAGAAAGGCCGGTAAGCAGGATAGAAGTCGTTGATGAACTTCCTCCTGATATCCAGGCCGCATTTGAATAACGGATTCTGTAATGAACATTGTAACCAGTCGCTCCGGCAACGGCCTGCCATCCAACTCTGCAACTATTAGATGTTATATTGTTTGATGTATAATAATATACGTTAGGAAGGTTACAAATATTATTACTCAATGTTGTGAAATTAATTAATGGGCTATAATTTCCAACAATACTGCCGCAATTGCTACGAACCTTTGCTTCGTACAATGTATTAGGAACAAGTCCGGTTATTACTTCTGTTAAATTTTCAGATGTCTGGCGAATCCAACTTGTCGAACCTACGGCCCTGAATCGGATGATGTAACCTGTAGTACCAATAACCGGTTTCCAAACTAAGAGTCCGCTGGTTGTTGTCAGATTGGTGATATGAAGATCTGCAGGCGATGCACATCTGTTTAATTGAACATTAGATGATGCTTGCAATGATGTTCCTGTGGCTGCTTGGGCCATCGCTAATGATGATGAGGAAAAATAAATTATTCCTGCAAGACAAATTGTTCTGAGTGCTGCTATTAATAATTTCATTTAAATTTATTTTAGTAGTTGATAGGATCAAATAAACAAATCGAAATTGGCGAATGAATGAGTAATACGTCTTCTTGAAAACAGATTCATGTAAGCCACAACTTCATCCCTTTTGTGCATCCTAAGACAACTATGCATAAATTTGGTATTATTAATTTACGCAATAATTTACTATAATTATGTCATCTTTAATACTATAAACATGGGGAAAACTGCATTAATAGCGGGTTCTACTGGCTTAACAGGAAGATTGTTGTTGAGGAAGTTACTTGTTGATCAAGCGTATAAAAAAGTTTTTTCCATTGTTCGAACGAAAACAGATGAGAAAAATCCAAAGCTTGTTGAACTAATTATTGATTTCAATCAGTTTCCTTTTTCTCTTCAGGATATAAAACAGGTCGATGATATTTTCTGTTGTTTGGGAACTACGATGAAAAAAGCTGGGAGTAAAGATGAATTCAGAAAGGTTGATTACGAATATCCGTTCAAGCTGGCTACATGGGGCAGAGAGATTCATGCGAAGCATTTTTTATGTATCAGTGCCATGGGTGCAAATCCTTCCTCAGGTTTATACTATAATAAAGTAAAGGGAGAAATGGAAAGAGATATTAGTCTGATAGATCTACCTGCGACAACTTTTTTCAGGCCGTCTTTACTTTTGGGGGAAAGGGTTGAAAACAGAGTAGGAGAGAGAATTGCTGTTTCGGTGATGAAACTTTTTTCATTCATCTTTATTGGTCCGATTAAAAACTACAAGGCAATCGATGCGGAAAAGGTTGCTGAAGCAATGATGAGAGCGGCTCATTCACCGTCGGAAGGAACAGTTGTTTTGTTATCAGGTGAAATGAATAAGTAAAATGAAAAAGAAGTCATAAAAAAAGGAACCGGAGTATACCGGTTCCTTTTTTTATTTTCTGATTTATCTTTAGCCGTTCATTGAAACTAAAAATTCCTCATTCGATTTTGTTCCTCTCATTCTTTCGAGCATGAATTCCATTGCTTCGAGAGGATTCATATCGGCGAGGTGGTTACGGAGTATCCACATACGCTGCATCATTTCCTTGTCGAGTAACATATCTTCACGACGAGTACTTGAAGCTACAAGATCGATAGCCGGGTATAGACGTTTATTGGATAGCTTACGATCAAGTTGAAGTTCCATGTTACCTGTACCTTTGAATTCTTCGAAGATAACTTCGTCCATTCTTGAACCTGTATCAGTAAGAGCAGTTGCGATGATTGTCAGACTTCCTCCATTTTCGATTTTTCTTGCTGATCCGAAAAAACGTTTTGGTTTGTGTAATGCATTCGCTTCTACACCACCTGATAGAACTTTTCCGCTTGCAGGTGCAACAGTATTATACGCACGTGCAAGGCGCGTGATAGAATCGAGGAGGATGACGACGTCGTGTCCGCACTCAACCATTCGTTTTGCTTTTTCCAGAACGATGTTGGCAATTTTCACATGTCTTTCGGCAGGCTCATCGAATGTGGAAGCAACTACTTCTGCTTTTACGCTGCGAGCCATATCCGTTACCTCTTCCGGACGTTCGTCGATGAGGAGAATGATCATATATACTTCCGGATGATTGGCCGCAATTGCATTCGCTACATCTTTTAGCAACATTGTTTTTCCTGTCTTCGGCTGTGCGACGATAAGTCCACGTTGTCCTTTACCGATAGGAGTAAACATGTCCATGATGCGTGTCGAGTAACTTGCTTTATCGCCGCTCAGGTTTAGTTTCTCATATGGGAAAAGGGGAGTGAGGTAATCGAAGTGGATTCTGTCGCGTGATACGGATGGATCGAGACCGTTTATGAAATCGACCTTTACGAGAGGGAAATATTTTTCTCCTTCCCGAGGAGGACGCACAGTTCCTTTTACAGTATCTCCGGTTTTAAGTCCGAACATTTTAATCTGCGACTGTGATACATATAAATCATCAGGCGATGTCAGGTAGTTAAAATCTGATGAACGGAGGAATCCGAAGTTATCAGGCATTACTTCTAAAACACCTTCTGCAGGAATGAGCGTGTCAGGATCTACGACCGGTTCTGCTATAGGGGTAACTTCACGTCGTTGACGGAAGTTGTTATTATTTGGGATAGTGTTTATTCTTTCCTGTTCAGGTCTTGGTTGAATTCTTGGTGGTGCTTCAACAGGTTTTGTTACTGTCTCAACTGCTTTCTCAACTAGAGCCGGAGCCGGACGGCTTGCTGAAACTTTAACACTTGGCTCAAGGGCTACTGGCGCTTTTTTTATTTCGGATTCTTCACCCGGACTAACACGTCTTCTTTTTGGTCGTGATGATTCAGTAGTTTCTGCTTTTTCCGTTGCCATGACTGGTTCTTTTATTTCAACCTTGGTTGAAGTATTTGAAAATTTAGTTGAAAGAGATTCTTTAATTGAATTACTGGCACCGGGATTGAGCGCTTGTTGGTCGAGGATTTTGTAAATTAACTCCTGCTTGCGTAATTCATCGTAATTCTGAATGTTCATCAGCCGCGCAATTTCTTTTAACTCGTTGACGAGCTTGTCGCTTAATTCAAGTATATCGTACATGAAAAATAATTTGGGTTTAAAAAGGCCGTAAGGACAATTTTGGGTTTATCTGAGCACCAAGTATGATGCGTTATTAGTATAAGAGAAATGATTATTAAGAAGATGTTTTGAACTATAAAACCGACGGGTAAAATTCCTCAACGGATGAATAAAAAATCCAGAACGGATTTGAACTTCATCGCAATATTACCCTTTTTTAATGATTCAAACAAAAAAATCAATAATATTTTAGCTAATTATATTGTTCATACTGATTTTTATTAAAATTGTTTCCTGCGAATAAATCAGCGTTATTTGCCGTTTCAAGCACATTTTATGATACAACGCGTACAGACTCTCTATCTTCTATTTGCTACAGGCATGAGTGCCCTGATGCTCTACCTGCCGGTTTATGAATTAATGCCCGTATTGCAAGATCCTTCCTCGTCTACAACTGTCACTCAGTTTTCAATCATGTCCAGCAGCCTTCTGCTTATTCTCAATGGAGGAATAGGAGTTCTTAGTTTCTTATGTATTTTCCTTTTTAAGAAGAGAAATATCCAGATCAGACTGTGTAATCTGTTGATGTTGATAACATGCGTATTAATTGGTCTATTATTCTTTTCGGCTGATACAATGTCAACGAGCATGAATCAGAGAGTACATTATTTATTTGGTACATACCTTCCATTGATGCAACTCCTTTTTATATTTCTTGCTATGCGATATGTAAAGAGGGACGAAAATCTTATACGATCGGCCAGTCGTCTTCGCTAAAGAGCCGATCGTAGTCCAAGTTCAATCGCTTCCAGCTTTTGTATTTTCCCACTATCAATTTCAAACCTGAGTATGGTTCGCTTTATATGAAATCCATGCTTGCCAGCTGCTCCGGGATTCATATGTAATAGATTATTGGTCTTATCGGGAATTACTTTTAATATGTGTGAGTGTCCACATATAAAGAGTCCGGGTTTTTCGTTTTTTATTTTGCTGATGATGCCGGGTGAATAATTTCCGGGAAATCCGCCGATATGTATCATATATACTTTCAGTCCTGCAACTGTAAATTTCTGTTCAGCAGGATGGATTATTCTGATATCCTGTCCATCGATATTGCCAAAAACACCGCGCATTTTTCGAAATGAACTTAATTGATCCGATAATTCTACGCTTCCAATATCGCCTGCATGCCAGATTTCATCACAGTCCTTAAAGTATTCTAAGATTTTCGGGTCAAGAAAACCATGTGTGTCGCTTAGTAACCCGATCCTTACCATCAGATGATTTCTATGTCTTCGCTTCTTATCCAGCCGATACTACCATTAGCAATACGTATTTTTTTCCAGGCATTCAATTCGTCAAGTACGTCTATCTTTGTGCCTTCATGCAGGATGAATAAGTCATTACCTTTCAAGTCGGGCGAGCTTTTTACATAGACTGATGAAGCCATTATGATAGCATGTTCATCGATGCTTGCAATTGCATGACTTCTTGATGCCATCAATCCTGTTATACAACTAAGAGAAAAGATTGAAACAATAAGTACGAATGATATTTTTTTTGCCGATACTGTTTGTCCGAAAATATAAAGCGCCGCAGCTACGAATAGAAGCCATATCATTGTTATCAGAATAGTGGACCATGTGTCTGGTCCCACAATTACCGATATCTGATTTATCCATCTTTTATAAAATATTTCCGGAACATTTTCAATTTTGTCTACAACTTTTAGAGAAGCGATTTTAAGATTAAAGTTTGCGTCGTCATCGTCTGCGTCAAGTTTTTTCGCGCGTTCATAATTCAGAATGGCTTTGGCGAAATCTCCTTTTTTGAAATAAGCATTTCCTAGATTGTAATAAACCTCAGTCGATATTGTATTTGCAATTACAAGTTTTTCATATAATACAATGGCGCTATCATAATTCAGTTTCTGATAGGCGATATTGGCGTCATGGTAAATCAGGAGTGGCTCATTTTTTGAAGCCATACCACTTGATATTACAGACAGAAAGCTTATAATTATTAAAAAGTTCTTCATGATCTGATGGCGTTTTCTAACTGAGTGATCACTTCTATTCCTTTTTTATAAATCATTTCATTGCTTTCAGCCATTCCGCCACCGAAGCGTGCGAATTCGCAGCTGTCAACGGTTTCGCTGAATTGGGCGACCAGATTTTCAGCTACGTTTTTTTTAATTAGCGCTGCTGTTGCTGTTTCTTTGGAGAGATCAAAGATTGGTATCTGAAGCTTATCGCTGATAAAACCCCAGAGTGCCCTGAACATTTCGTCGAGGAATTTGTCTTTTTCGTTTGTCGTCAGATATTTTTTTGCCGCACTTAATCGTTTCATGGCTACTTTATTCGCACGTTGACTGCGAACAAGATTCATGTTGCCCATCATATTTTCTTTTCTGCGTCTGATAAAAATTAGTCCGGCGAAAAGTAGTAAAGGAGCAGCAATAAGCGAATAGAAGACAGGTGAACCGAACAAATTATTTTTCCCTTTTACAAATTCAGGATCACGGGTTTTTATAAAACGGATGTCTTTCCCAAGCATTTGTACATCCGTTTTATTTACTCCGCTGACGACAGTTGTTCCGGTTTCGCTACCTCTGGAAACATTGAGAGATAAATCAGGTGAGCTTAATTCCACAAATTGTTTTTTCTCGAGGTCGAAATAAGAAAATGGAGCGATATCAATTTTAAAATTGCCGGGATTGCGCGGGATAATTAAATATTCAAATGTTTTACTTCCTGTTACGCCGTTGAGAGTAGGATTCGATGAAACATTTTCTTTTGGATCGTAAGTTTCAAAGTCAGGGGGGAAATCGATTTTGGGCGGATCAATCAGCTTTATGTTACCTTTTCCCGATATTTTTACTTTAAGTGTTACAGCATCATGTGCAGTAGTTTTGTTTTTGTCTAATGAAACCTCATACGCAAATTTGCCAACGGCACCTGTAAACCCGGCAGGTTGACCGGCAGGGAGTTCCTTCACATTAATCTTTAAGGGATCGCTTTTAACGGCAACTTTTACATCCTGCACGTTATTATTGAAAAAAGGGTTGTTGAAAAAAGGATCATTAAAAAGCTGACCGAATGGGTCGTTGCTATTTTGTTGTTGACGTTTAACCTGGACGCGGGCGATAACTTCTCCTTCCATTGGGTCAAGACTCAGAGATCCTGAACGTTGAGGAAAGACAATTAGCTTTTTTATATCGGCCACACTAAATTGGACACCATCAACATTTTCATTATGAAACTCCAGTTGTTGGGCCATTGGAATTTCCTGACTCCAAAAGCCATTGAAGGAGGGAAGCTTGCTGACAGAATAATTAAGCAATGTGACTCTCGTGTATAATTTATAAGTTACGGCTATGCCTTCTCCCATATAGGCGCTGTTTTTATCAGCTTGAGCACGTATAAAAACATTTTTTCCTCCTGCAACACCGGATGAATTATCGCCGCCTTGCGCAGATTGTTTATTCCCTGCCTTCGAAACTACGATGGTAAGAGGATTTGATGTTAATTTATTATTGTTGACTGATATTTCTGCACTGCCAATTTTAAAAGAACCTTCTTTAACGGCTTGTAATACGTACGTAAATGAAATGGACTGCGAAACAGAACCGTTAATTATTTGCATCTGCGTACTCTGGTTCGGACCAGTCAGGACATTGAAATCGGGAAATGAAGGGGCACGGAAATTTTTTCCTGTTGCGTTGACAGTAAATGTTATCTGAATTTGTTCTCCGACGCTGACTGATGTAGATGATGATGTCGCAGTTAATTCTTGGGCGACAATAGTATTGCCTGAAAGGATCAGCCATGCAAGAATGCAATAGAGAAAATTAAATTGTTTAATGTTCATGCTCTGTTGAATAACTCTGACTACCATTCTTTTTCAATCTGGACTTTTACCGGTTGTTTTACGTTTAGTTTCTTCTGAGTTTTTTTCTCATCGTTATTTAATGCCTGCAGAATCTTTTCAGCATCTTCTTTGGAGATTTTATCTTTTCTTACCTGTTGCTGATCTTCTTTTCCCTGCTCCTCTTTTTGTTCCTGATTCTTTTGATCCTGTTTGTTCTTGTCGTCTTTCTGTTTATTCTGCTCTTGTTTATTCTTGTCTCCTTTATCTTTGTTGTCCTTATTATCCTTGTTGTCTTTTCCGTCCTTTTTTTGTTGCTGTTGCTGTTGTTGCAACATTGCCTGAGCGTAAGCAAGATTATAACGAGTGTCGTTATCAGCAGGGTTTGCTTTTAAAGCTTGCTTATATGCATTTACACTTTCTTCATATTTTTTATTCTGTAAAAGTGTGTTTCCCAGGTTGTGATATGTTTTTGAAACCTGTTCAGGGGTCAACGACTTTTGTAAAGCTGCATTCTCGAATTGTTGTTTTGCCTCATCGTATTTACCTTGTTGATAATAGGCATTCCCTAAATTGTAATTGGAGATAAAACTATTGTCTTTTAATTCAAGCGATTTGCGATAATCGATTTCAGCATCTGAATATTTTTTCTGTTCATAAAGTTTGTTGCCTTCATGGATAAGTTTACTGCTCGACTGAGCATTAACACTCATCGCTGTAATAAAAATTACGGCCTGAATAAAATAGAATTGTCTGCTGATTTTTTTCATTGATAATTTGTCACTAATATACCTTAAATCGTGTATTTCCTTTGACTATTAACTTTTTTTAACTTTTTTTTCGTTGAAGAGATTCAGCTTTTGAATCAATTTGCTTTTTCTCTCTGAGAATGTAAATTCAATCAGGATTAGTAGTAGGCCTGCAGCAAGAAAATATTGGAAGCGATCTTCGAAGCCTGTGAACTGTTTAACTCCAAACGATTTTTTTTCCATTTTGTTGATCTGCATCTGAATCGTGTTTAATCCATCGTCGCTATTGGACGCCTGGATAAAAATGCCTTTGCCTTCAGCAGCAATTCGTTCGAGCGCAAGAGGGTCAAGTTTTGTGATGACAGTATTGCCTCCGTGATCTTTTTGAAAATCGACTTGCACACCATTTCTGTAAATGGGAATAGGAGCACCATCGATAGAACCCATACCAATTGTGTGTATGATTATGCCTTGCTCATTGGCTTTCTTGGCCGCTTCTACAGCATCTTCTTCGTGGTTTTCTCCATCTGTAATAATAATCAGAGCTTTATATTTCTTGTCGGTTCCTACAAATGATTTAACGGCGAGATCAATTGCGCAGCCAATACATGTTCCTTGAGTAGGGATAATCTCTGGTTCTATATTCGAAAGAAAAAGTTTCGCCGCTGCATAATCAGAGGTAATCGGAAGCTGAACATATGCCTGACCGGCAAAAACGATCATTCCTATTCTGTCGTTATCTAATTTATCAATTAACCTACTTATAGATTGTTTGGATCTTTCGAGGCGGTTAGGTCGTATATCTTCGGCCTTCATGCTGTTCGATACATCAAGTGCGATTATTATATCAACGCCTTCCCTTTTAACTTCTTCCAGTCTTGTACCGATTTGAGGATTGGCACATGCTATTATAATCAATGCAATACCTGATATTGTGAAGATGAGTTTTATAAATTGTTTACTAGCAGAATGATTTTCTGATAATAATATTAGCATCTTCTGCTCAGCAAACCGTTGCCTGGACTTTTTTTTCCATGCCTTCATGATTATATAGAGCAAAAGAATCAGCGGCAATACTGCAAGTACATATAGATATTCAGGATGAGCGAATCGGAACATCAGGGTATGTTTTTAAATAAGGTGAAACGTAGAATTACATCTGCGCAAAGAAGTAATAGTGCGAAAAGCGCAAAAGGATAGAATTCCTCCGTATGGTTTTTAAATTCGG
>JANPNV010000061.1:0-2306 GCA_031427625.1 Bacteroidota bacterium | reverse complement strand
AATAGTACAATTGTAATCCTCAAGTTCGATACTGCTGGTAATCTAGAGAACAACTATCCGCTTACTTACAACACAGCGAATGCAATGGCGGTATCAGGGACAAAAGACAGTTCCGGAAATTTGTTTGTCGGCGGTTATAGTGGTTTAGCCGGTAGTGAAGATTTTCTAACGCTTAAGTATCGCACGAATAATTATGCAGTTTCTGTTGTTCAAATAACAAGTGATTCGATTGCCGTAACACCCGCTGCATCAAGTTATCAATGGTATAAAGGAGATACATTGTTAACGAATGAAACACAACAGGGCATTGGATTAAATCCCATCAATTACGGTAATGGAAATTATTCATGCAAAGTCATTCAATATTGTTGCACCTATTTTTCAGATACACTTGCATTTGTGCTTTCTACAGTTGGAATTCCTGAATTGGAATATAATACGGATTTATTTTCAATTATTTCCTCTCCTGGGGAAAATTCCGTAGAAATACGGATTAACATAAATGAATTAGGAACTCTTGAAGTATTTGATACCTTCGGAAAAAGAATCTATTTACAGACACGACACAAATTTTCTGATAAAGAGACCATACAAATTCCTTTGACTGATTGTTCTGGAATTTACTTTATCAAACTAAACATGAGAACTGTCTCCGCTATAAAAAAATTCGGTTTTATTAAATAAAATATTATGAAAAAGGCGACTCTTCTTTTTTTTCTATTCATTGGGATACGCTCAAGCTATTCTCAAATTGCTAGCTTACCTGAAGACAGCACGACATGGCATTACATAATATATGATACTTCTGGACCATTTCCTACTTGGTACAATAATGACTATGAAATAATGAATGATACTATAATAAATACCATACAATATAATATTCTAGAAAGCACTTGGTTTGGCGCTCAATTTTTACTACGTCAGGATTCATCTGGAAAAGTTTTTGGAAGGTATCTTTATCCTTCAAATTATGCTTGTACAGATTCTTCCGAGTTGATTATATATGATTTTAGTCTTGGTGTTAATGATTCAATTTATATTCATAATTGTTATGGAGATTCTTCCTTAAGTATTGTTAAGGAAGTTGATTCAATAGCATTAAACATCGGTTATCGAAAAAGACTAATCTTTGCGGAAGTACCTGAATTTTATTGTTACACTCTCGATTCAATGATATGGATTGAATCAATTGGATCACAACAAGATTTGTTTTATAATTTTAATTTTTTTAGCCCTGGATCTGTTTGCTTAAATCATTATGAGTTTGGTGGTATGTTTTCTTATGGGCAAAATATTTATCCATTAAGTTCAGTGATCAATGAGCCATCGGATGTTGCCTCAATATACATTGATTACAATCAGGTCTTATATTCATCAAAAGAAATAAATAAAATGGAAATTTATGATGAAATTGGACGCAGGATAAGAAATGAATTAGTTGAGAGTAATTTTGTTAATCTTTCATCCAATGAATTGCAACCATCATTTTATTTAATAGTATTATTTATCGACCATAAAAAATATTCATTAAAATATTTTAAAAAATAAGTCATGCAAAAAAAATCATTTAAAAATTCAATTGTATTTTCAGTTGTAGTTTTATCAATATTATTATTGGGATCGTTAAGTATTATTGCGCAGCCTGGATTAAAAATACCAATTGTGCCTCCAATAGTGACTGACTCATTCGATTTTAGAATTTATACACATGAAATGGATTCTTTAGTTTCTATGTAACCATCCGACCAACCACGTCTTGATTTAACCTTTTTCATTGTATTATTTCGTAGCTCAATCAATACGGGTATGGAAACGAATGACAATGTACAGAATGTTCGGTTAACGACAGAACAAAAAAAAGAATTAATCAGCCAATGGAAGGAAAGCGGTATAAGTCGCAAGAAATTTTCAGCAGAACACCAAATAAATTATTACACTTTTATGGATTGGTGTTATCGGTTTGATAAAAAGCCTACTCAGAAAAAGGCAACTAATTTTGTTGAATTAAAAGTTTCATCACAAACAGGGTCGTTTGCGGAAATAAAATATTTAAATGGGAATACGATTATTTTTTATCAGCCTGTTCCTGCAGATTACTTTCAATCACTTGTTAAGAAATGATTTTATCGTTCAGCAATAAATACCGGTATTTTATTTATCGGCTGCCCTGCGATATGCGAAAGGGTTTTGACGGATTAAGTGGAATGGTTCAATCAGCATTTTCAATGAATGCGCTAAATGGCGATGTATTTATTTTTTTTAATCGTCCAAAGAATCGTGTAAAGATTTTGCATTGGCAGGGA
>JANPNV010000060.1:0-2763 GCA_031427625.1 Bacteroidota bacterium | reverse complement strand
TTCTTCGATAATTTTCTCAGGCAATAAATTATAAATAATTAGTTCTGATATTTCATCGTTGTCAATCGAAACAATACAATAATCATGAATAGATTAATAAAATGATAAGATGATAATTTTATTATAATACTTTTTGCATTACCCCAGCTGTGCCGTACTTACGCATTTCTTAATTTAAATATGACTGCTTCGACGGATATTTATCCGTTGTATTTGTGCTGTGGATTTCCTGCCTGCATTTCATTTCTGCAGGTAAATAATCCACTTTTAATCGCTCATCGTCTATCAATACTTTCGCATTTGATTGATAATATATCTGTGGAATCATCTTATTACGGATTCACTGCCACCGCCGCTGTGCAGTATTTCCTAATCATTAACAAATAATAAACGCAACACGCTTCGAAGCGATTAATTTATTTCATAGGGAAGATATTAGAAAATCCTATATAGCTGTGATTGATTGTCAGACTCCACCGGTTATTACTTCTTCAGGTTATAATTTCCTTAATCCTTAATTACTATTAACAAATAATATCAGATATCAAACACGATGAGCATTTAATGGTGGATGAATATCACACAACTCAAAACAACGGACGAATGTCCGTCGAAGCATTCTGGGTTTTTATTTTATTGACAAAAAGAAGGTTTAGAGGGAAGTCCGTCGCAGCTGGGTAAGACAGTGCTAGCAAATGCGTTGGAAAATTATTCATCTTTTTCACCCGTATCATTATAGCGAATTCCGTTCATTTTGTATGAACCTAACCCTCGCTCATAAGAAAAGGTAAGATATCCCATTAAATCATAAATTTCGAATTTGCTTATCTCTCCATCGCGTGAATAAAATTCATGTACACCAACTATTTTACTCTTATTGAAATGGATAATTTCTTTAAGAGTTCCGCTATCATAGTAAGTTTTACTTTCTATAATATTTTTTTTATTGAACGTGTTTTCTTCAATCAATTTTCCATTTTTGTAATTGAACTCTTTAGTTATGCCTTTTAAATTATTATCAGATTCGTTTTCTATTGTAATGGAAGGTTGGCTAAATTTTATGCTCTCTGTTTCTCCAAGTTGATTATTAAAGGTTTCCTTTAGAGAAAAAATAGGTGGAGAAATAAATTCCTTAAAATCGTGCGTAAATTCATATTGGAGTTTTCCATTTTCAGAAAATGTTGAATAGGAAATAAGGTTAAAATCTTTGAATCGTAAATTTATTTCTCTCATTACTGAGTTACTATCCAAGTCCGACAAATTTAATGTGTCATACTTGTAAGCAGGCGGATGTTGTATAACTAAAATTGAATCACTGAATTTTTTTTCAATTATAAAACTGAGAGTCTTTGAATGAGAGTTATTACCGTGAATTGAATTTATAACAGTTCTATAAGGTTGACAAATCGAATTGCTCACAAGAAGAAAACAACAAACACAATTAAAAATTATTAACTGAATCTTTTTCATTTAGGTTGTGTTGGAGTAATATCATCATTTGCTTTTATGACGCTATTAATCATATCAGTTTCTTGTTGTGGCGACAAATCTTTTGATTCACTTGTTGTAATAACAAGCCCTCTACTTTTATCCGGTTCAGAAACTGAATATGAACCTTGAGTTCCAGGAGTTATACTTGAAGCATCAATTGGTGAGGCATCAAAAGGCGTTGGCATTGTGCTGTTTTCATAGCCCGTTGGATAGTGTTGTTGTGTGTTCGGTACTTTTTCACGTACATTACCTGTTGCATTTCTGTCAATTGTAATCCCATCTTGATTCATTGTTACCGCTGTGGGTTTAATAACGTCAATAAAAACAGTTTTATCTTTATCACCAGCAATGTTAAAAAGTTTTGTTGCCATTTCCCTTTGAGGTTTGTCTATACTCTTTAGAGCTTTATTAAAATCTTTTTGAGAAGATTGTCCACCCATTGCCATTTGAATTTGATAACCGACTTTGTCGCCAAACTGATTGTAAGTAGCTTTCAAGAATGTGCTTGTGCTTTTATCCTTATTATATGCAACTGGAACAATTTGTCTCCCATCCGGATCAATATACCTCACCGGATTATCCACTGCATAATTGTACGGAGACCACCTTCTGTATTTCTCCGCCAATGGATCCACATGCATCCATCTTGCAATTACCGGATCGTAATGCCTGGCGCCGTAGTCTTCAACATTGTAATTTAAATCAGTCTGCAGTTCCTTTCCGTTGTACTTGTATTTCTGTCCCTTTGCTATGTCCGTCGATAGATCTTCGATAAGCATTCCGAATGGGTAATAGTGATTCTCCTCAACAAAAGATCCTGACGTCTGTGAGATCCGAAGGTTGTCGAAGTTTACTTCCTTCTCACTTTCATTGCTCACATAAATATAAAAGTAGCCATTTTCCGGCATATCCTGATCGAGAACTGCTAGTTCGCCAAGCTGATCAGCATTAAAGACTTGCTTAACACCAGAAGCATCAGGAATAAACTTAAAGGATTTGTCAAAAAAGATCCACACCAGAAAGGCTTTTGGTTTGTTCAGGAAATCGGGATCAGAATTTGACAGCGATGAGGATAAAAAAGTACCCACGTCACTATTATTGATAAAGGTTTGCTGCGCCCATTGTTGTTTTTTTGCGAGTTCATCTCCTGCAATACTACTGGCCGGAGATAGAATAAAAATGTTTGCAAGCTGAGATAGGATGTCATTTATGGGCGTGGTGCTGCCTGGAACAAATGAGTTACCGGTAAAAAAGTATTTCGTATCAAAATCG
>JANPNV010000059.1:0-2263 GCA_031427625.1 Bacteroidota bacterium | reverse complement strand
ACCATCCTGATTATATTAGAACTAATCTTAACTCTTCCTTTCCTCAATAATCTCTTAGGAGCCTAACCTATCTTAGCTGTTCATTGTTTTTCCAAGTAGCTTCAATATTCTTTTTAATCAATTGTCGAAATATAAATATCTACTTCTGCATTACTCCAATCCTGACTTCTTTCATCATACACTTCAAAATCAAATCCAAACTTTCGTTTTGTGTTAGAGTTCCATATTTCTTTCCAAGTATCAGTTATACATCCTGTCATAACACCTTTTGCTCTAAATTTGCTGTATTCTTGAATGGGTATCATTATTTCTTCAAGCCCTTTTGGTGTTTCTGAATTCTTATCTACTTTACACCCGATAAAATATGAAAAGGAGGTTGTTTCGTCCTTTTCATAATTAAAATAAACAGCATATATTTCATTGGATAACTTTTCTGGAATAAGGTCGAAAACTTTACCCGTTTCAAATTTTTGCCATAAGTTCCCACAATCTTTATTTGATTGGTTGTTTTGATTGGTTGTTTTACCGTTTAGTCTTAATCCTACTAATTTAAAATCGCCCTTTTTTTCTGTCATAATGAGTCCTTTAATTTGATTCAAATTTATTTTCTGCATACTGTTTTACAATGACCGCTAACGTCAGTCCGTCGAATAACTACCCGGCAATACCAAATATAGTAAATATTTGAACGCATTACGTTCACTTTAAGCAGCTCGTAAAATGAGATTCCATTTTGGTACTTCAAAAATAGACCTCATCCTAACGATTGCATTTTCGTTTACATAGGTCGTTTTTTCAAAAAATAAAAAGCCAAGTTCTTGGAGGAACTTTTTGAAAATGTTTTTGTCAAGGATATTCATCATTCTTCTTAAGTTGTATTAATCCAACATCAGCACTTGTTCGTTTCTTCCCTCTCTTGGTCAGGATAAATAGCGATACACTTTCATTAACCTCAACTGTTTATTCCTTCCACTTACTTTTAATTTGCGAACAAAGCCCTAAAATAATTTATTTCTTTCTTTATGTTATCAGCATACTCTACTCTGTCTACGAAGATGTGTCGTGTCAAATTTGCTACAAACTTTTTTCATAGCGATTATATATTCGTGTTCTCCCCTTGCGTTTGAGTAGGTTTTACTTCCAACTTCTCAATTGTCTTCTTTGCATTTGCCAATCGTATTGCTTTATTTTCCTCTACTAACTTTTCTTTTGACCATTTTTCTATGCTGTGATGTAATGGTATAAGCAATGCTGCAATACAAACCAAAGCCAATAACATCACCAACGGAGTGTGATGTGTTACTCGTTCTAAATAAGGATGCAATAGCAGATTCAGGAATTCAAACACAATCAGTAAAGCCATTACACTAAAAAAATTTATCAGTTTTGTATTGGTGATAAAACTGCGGCTTAGTAATAAAAAGAGAATGATGAAAGAAATAATGCCAAGAGCAATTAATGCGTATTGAATATTTAGTTTTCGTTCTTCTTTGGACTTTGCTTTTTCTAATGCTAACTCCTGCTGTCGTAATTGTTCATTAAACTCAAGTGTCTGCAAGCGGTTAATTTTTTCATTGCTGAAAACACTTTCTCTTGTATCAATCATAAGTTGCTGATACTTGAAAGCACTGTCAATTTTAGTTGAGTGTTTGTAAAGTTTGGTCAATAAGGTGGCGGCTCGTAATTGCTGAACCAGTAAATTAAATTGTTGGTCAATCAAAAAACCTTTTGTAGCGTAGAAAATGGCTGAATTCTGTTGATGGAAGCGGTCAAAATGTTCGGCAAATTCACAATAGCCACGGGCAAGTAAACGGATTTCATTTACCTCTTCATTTAACTGAAATGATTGTCTGAAAAATTCAACGGCAAGTTGTTCTTTGCCCATCTTGAAATAAATGATTCCCATTGTTGAATGAATTCCTCCGCCAACAATATTTTTTCCTTGAAATAATCTGAATTGCATAGCAAGACATTTCTGTACATAGGTGTATGCAGAATCCAAGATACCAAGTTCCCCGTATGACCTTCCCTTATCAACCAAAACTTCAAACAATACTTCATTGTCGGGGATATGCCTCGTTAAATTTTCAGCTTTAGTAAAATAGGTTATTGCTTCACGGTAATTGCCTAAAAATAAGTAAAATACATTAGAAAAATTTATCTTCAGTAAAATTAAGAGTATGGATTTCATTGTTACACAAGATCGATTTCAGATTACCCTTAGCTCCCTGGAAGATAAGATTTCTGTTGAGAATCCCGTTCG
>JANPNV010000058.1:0-8831 GCA_031427625.1 Bacteroidota bacterium | reverse complement strand
GGTCCGATTACATTGTTTACGGAAGGATAAATGGTATTGAATGCCGTAAGGTCTGATGCAACTACCAGATATCCGTTTGGTGCCAAAACAGTTCCGACGGGAAATGTATAAGTGTCGAAATCATTCTGGTTTTTTAATTTCCATCCACTTAAATCGAGGGTAGTCGTTCCGTAATTATGCAGCTCAATCCAGTCATGTGCATTTAAAGTAGAACTGGAGTTGTAATTAAATTCACTTACGCACAATTTCGTTGGCTGCGAACTACCCGTAAAATAAGCGGTGATAGTTTCTGTAGAATGTGAAAAATTATAGGTTGTTGTTTGATTGTGATCATTTGAAATTCCATGATTCGAACTCCAGTGGTCGAATGTATATCCTGGATTTGGTATTGCGGTAATCGTAACGGGATTACCATCGAAGTATACTCCACTCCATGGTAAAGACTCGGGTATAATTGTCGAAACCTGAATTCTTCCTGCACTTGACGGACTTGCATTAAACGTTAATGTAACCTGAGCATGCAGATTAAATTGTGATTCAATCTGATCACGAGCCTTGGCGGGTCTGTTATTCGCAAAAGAAGTTACGACATTGATTTTACTTTGCCATGTGCTCATGGTACTGCCCCACTTTGCAAAATGCTTTGGCATATCGTATGACATCGAATCTTGAAACTGATGTAGAACAGGAGAAATTTTCGATGGAAGAAAAATAGTGTTCATCAAATCTGCATACCTGTTAATAAACTCACGTTTGAATTGAGAGTTGTTGAGCATTGCCTTGAATAGATTGGATGAATAACAGGTCGATGCCGGATTAATTGCCATCGACAATCGATTGTCATTATAGCTTCCTGCATAACCCATGCCCATATCAAGATCATAAACCTGAAATCGCAATCTTCCGCCAGGAATCAGCGGTCGCCAATATTTAATATTATTTGTCCAGTCGCCAATCCAGTCGCCATTATTATAATAAGTTTCTGCTATAAAGTAGTCTTTGTAATTATCAAGATCCCAATACGAATTCATTGTATTGTAATACTGAGATGAAGATGCCGACTGTGTTGTTGCATAGTTATAACTCTCCCAGAAGAAGTCGGAAGATCCCAGCGCTTGTTCAACGGTACTTCCATGCTCCTTCATTAGGTCAACTTCGCTTTTATTATATCCGAAATTATTATCGATCCAATGATGATCATGGTTTTCGTCAATCTGCAATACACCCCAGTAGCTTCCATTCAGATATAAAACGCATGGCTCTGCAGCAAGATAGCCTGTATGAGTCGTCCTTAATATTCTCTCCATTAAAGCATCACGAAATTGAGTTACATTCCAGTCAGTACCAGAATTTCTTAGTATGAAATTATCCGTTTTATCAAGAAATGGTTTGTCAGGCATAAAGTTATAATTCAACACGCCTGTGCCATATTTATCTTTAAGCGAAATCTCCATGCTCTTCTGTGGCTTTGCTCGAGAGTAGTTACCATTGATTTTAATCTCAGCATCAAAATTGAAAAGCCGGTTTTTGTTTTTATCATAGTACTCTATGTTAGCCGGCTTCGACCAATCCTGCCAAAAGTTTGCATTCTGATACGGAGAGTTTGGATCGGCATTGGGTCCTAACACATAGATGCCCGTATTATAATCCCAAAGATTCAACGAATCTGTTGTAATACAAAAAACAGGAAGCTTCACATTTTCATTAATAAAATATGTATTCGAAACTATCTGACTTGGCAAATAACCGCTCG
This sequence comes from Bacteroidota bacterium, assembly GCA_031427625.1. Taxonomy (GTDB): domain Bacteria; phylum Bacteroidota; class Bacteroidia; order AKYH767-A; family 2013-40CM-41-45; genus JADKIH01. The sequence continues at coordinate 7,078 of JANPNV010000058.1, read as the reverse complement.
CAAAAACTTTTGCACGAATGGTTCGTGTATTTGAAATTGTAATCGCTGAAGAATATGCCGGTGACGAAGTAGTCGGTTCGTCTCCATTTTTTGTATACCGAATAACTCCTCCAGATGTAGAATTGATAAGCGTAAGCGTTTTTGTTGAAGGATAGAATCCCGGCGCTAAAGAAAAAACAGGGGCTGTTGCATATCCCGAATAACATGTGGACGAGTTGTTAGAGCTAAGCGGTGTGGGTGTCTTAATCAGACACCAGGTATTGGATCCGTCAGGCTTTCGGCCCCATGAATGATCGGGTTGCATATCAGAATAAGTCTGCTGGTCGATTGACGTTCCTGATGGATTCGTTAAGTAAATCGTCTCGCCTGTCCTGGACAAATTAAATTTTGCGCTGAAATATTCTTTAGAAGGATTTCCAAACCATGATGGCAGACTTGAAAAAGTTGTTCCACTGCTTTTCATTCCGAAAGAAAGAAAAGGTCGCGACGAAAGATCATTTGAAGAGGCTGTAACATTATGTGATTCCACTGCAAGAACATTCACTCCTTGTCGCAGAATGCTTTTCAGGAATGCGGGATCAATAAAAAATGAATCAGGATTCTGTCCCTGATACATAATGGCCTCATGCGATGCGATAGCAAAGTCATTATAAAGCGGACGGTTTCCAACAGTTCCCAGATTAGCCCGTGCGATTTCCACTCCATTTAGAAAAGCAGCAAAGCCATCATCATAATCCATATTAAAAATTGTTTTTAAGATGGCGCTCGTATCTGGCACATTGAAAGTCTTTCTCATCATCACAGACTTAGCACTGGTGCTTATTGTTGTTTGATCGTCGCCATCGCCAAAACCAATTCCGCCATTGCCCGACGACCATGATGCATCATTAAAAGCGATGTTTCTCCAGTTAGTGTCTGGCTGACTTGTTCCGGCAAAATATTTCCAGCTGTTGCTTTCTTTTACTGCTGTTTCCCAATGATCAACAAGAATTGTATTGTTGGTATCGACAGCAAAAACAACCAGATAACCATGGGCAGCAAGTGTATACGATGGAAATCTTAATAAATATGGTTTTGAAGCGTCGTCTGAAAGTCCATACCCGCTAAGGTTTACACTCGATGATCCTGCATTATAAATCTCTATCCAGTCTTTGTAAGTAGTGTTTCCATTTACAGAAATAGAAAGATTCGACGGCACATATTCGTTAATAACGATTTGGGCTGAAGAGGTTTTTGCAAGAAAAAAATATAAAAAATACACAAAAACCAATAATGGTTTTTTCATAAAAGGCTTTTATTTGGTTGTAAGTTATATGGCTAAGTTCCCGAAGATAATCAAGTGGAAATTTATATGGGTAAAAATTTGACTAACAAGCTAATCTCATTGGTAAACCTCAATAAATGTAGGGGTTTCAAGCGACAAAAGTAAAGTCTTTTTCAGGAAAATTCTGCATTCATTTTTATATATAAAAAAAGTAACTAACAAGCTCGATGTTAGTTACTAGCTACCTGACATAAATTGTTAAATTTGATAAAAATATGATCATGAACAATTCGCGTCGTTATTTTCTAAAACAAAGTTCTCTTATTGCTATTGCCGGAATGGGTGTCTCCCTCCTGCCTTCTTTTACCAGTGCAAAAGGATTGAGTTTTCCGGGTCTGCTGCATGAGCCATTTTCACTGCCTAAGCTGCCTTATAGCTATGATGCACTCGAGCCAAATATCGATAAGATGACCATGGAAATTCATCATTCAAAACATCATCAGGCTTATGTCGACAATCTGAATAAAGCCATTGCAGAAGGTGGTATCCATGCATCGCTCGATGAGCTGATTAGCTCAATTTCAAAGTACAGTCCTACAATTAGAAATAATGCCGGAGGACACTGGAATCACAGCTTTTTCTGGAAGCTCATGAAGCCCAATGGCGGCGGCACTCCCGGAGGAGAACTTGGATCTGCAATCGATGCATCGTTCGGATCTTTTGATGGATTTAAAACAAAAATCGAAGAAGCAGGTGCTAAAAGATTCGGATCGGGATGGGCCTGGCTAGTAGTTGATGGTAATAAAAAACTAGCAATAGGATCGACGCCCAATCAGGATAATCCGCTCATGGATATTTCGGAATTTAAAGGAGTCCCTATTTTGGGAATAGATGTATGGGAACATGCCTACTATCTAAAATACCAGAATCGCAGAGGAGAGTATCTGAAATCGTGGTGGAATGTTGTCAACTGGGATGAGGTAGCGAACAACTTCAAAGCAGTAAAATAGGGACTTACAACCGGTTTTTTATACTAGTTCAATATCAAACTGAACAAGATCGATGAACTGATGAACGCGTTCATCAATTTCTTCTTGGGTTAATGAAGCCAGTCTTTCGATTCCGAATTTTTCAACACAGAATGATGCCATTGCAGAACCGTAAATGATTCCGCGTTTCATATTATCAAAAGAAATGTCTCTTGTTTGTGCGAGATAACCGATAAAACCTCCGGCAAATGTGTCACCTGCACCTGTTGGATCAAATACATCTTCAAGAGGTAATGCAGGAGCAAAAAACACCTGCTCTTTATTGAATAACAATGCACCATGTTCGCCCTTTTTAATGATGAGGTATTTCGGGCCCATGTCAAGAATTTTTTGAGCTGCACGAACAAGCGAATATTCACCAGTAAGTTGACGCGCTTCGGAATCATTGATCGTTAATACATCGACCAGTCCAATTGTTTTCACGAGTGCATCCATCTGCGTTTCCATCCAGAAGTTCATCGTATCCATTACAACAATTTTAGGGCGTTTGTTTAATCGCTCCATGACTTTCATTTGTAATTGTGGCATCAGGTTACTAAGCATCAGGAATTCACAATCCTGATACGATGCAGGAATCTCCGGCTCAAAATCGAGGAGCACATTTAGTTGTGTATCAAGTGTATCGCGCGTATTCATATCTACATGATATCGCCCAGACCAGAAAAATGTTTTTTGTCCTTTTTTAATCTGCAATCCCTCAGTAGATATGCCATATGTTGAAAATTTCCTGATCATTTCTTCAGGAAAGTCGTCGCCGACAACAGACACAAGTTTGATGTTTTTAGTGAAATAAGAGGCTGAAAGCCCTGAATAGGTGGCGGCTCCACCGATTATCTTATCCGTTTTTCCAAAAGGGGTTTCGATTGCATCAAAAGCAACGGTACCAACAACAACTAAGCTCATCTTGATCTGTGATTTAGCGACAAAGATATTGGATTTTTTGCGCCTTCAGCATAATCTTCAACCATAAAACTGAATTATAATACACATACTAAAGAGAATAAAGTGTTCACAGTTAGCTCCTCACATGCGACCAAAATTGTCAGGATTTTTTTATTTCCCACCTTGGATTTTTGGTTATTTTCTTTACTTTTGTCACCCCTAAAACGCTTTCTATCTGCATGCTTTAGTCCCGCCGAATGCGGGATGGCTTATGCGGGGATGCGATGTCTCTTCTTCCCGAACACCGGAAAGAAGAACCATTCTTCCTTAGCTCAGCTGGTTAGAGCATCTGACTGTTAATCAGAGGGTCCCTGGTTCGAGCCCAGGAGGGAGAGCGAAATACAGTCCGAGTCCGAAGACTGAGTCCGAAGTAAAACCGGATTCGGACTTCGGACTCGGACTTTTTCTGATACTTAGTGTTCATTGTTCAATCTTCCGAAGTAAATCCGGACCCGGACTTCAGACTCGGACTGTTTCTTACACGCTCAGTTACTGTTACTGACACTAAAAGAATATCCATCATTTACGCAGTTGAGCTGGAGGTATTGAGCATCTATCTTTAGAGGATGTCACACTTTGTATATATTATTTATAGTGAAATAATTGATCAGTATTATATTGGGGAGACGAAAGATGTTAAACAAAGAGTTAGTCAGCATAACAATCATTTATTTAAGAAATCATTTACATCTCGAGCAATGGATTGGAATCTAATAATGTGCTTTGAATGTGATAATATTATACACGCTCGAAGGCTTGAAAAATTTATTAAAAGGATGAAGAGTAAAAATTTCATTCGGAGTCTGGTAAATGATCAAACAAAAGCGAATGATATAATTCAAAAATGTAGGTAATCAGAGGGACCCTGTCCCGAAGTCTCGGGACGAGCCCAGGAGGGAGAGCGAAATTTAGTTTGAGTTCGAAGTTTGAGTGTGTATTGCGCACTCAAACCGAAACTCAAACTAAAAAACCAGATAAAGAGATCGTCTCATTGGGGCGGTCTCTTTGTCGTTTATGGAAAATTTAAATTTAATTTGAGTTCGAAGTTTAGGTGCGTATTATCCTCTCGAACTCAAACCGAAACTCATACTAAAAAATTTGATCCAACTTTTGTTAAAAAAGCAGAGCGAAGTACAGTCCGAGTCCGAAGACTGAGTTCGAAGTAAAATTGGATTCGGACTTTTTCTGATACTTAGTGTTCATTGTTCAATCGTCCGAAGTAAATCCGGACCCGGACTTCGGACTCGGACTGTTTCTCACACGGACTATTCACTCGCTCTGTTCACTGGTTTTCTCACGTTGCCATTACTGCTCACTCGCACTCTTTCTGTTTCTGACACTATCTGTTCACTTTTCACTCTCTCAATAAATTACTGTTCACTTCGCATTGCTTGTGTTTCCAGAACTTTTTTAACCTGCTCACTCGCATTGTTGCTTATATCATATTAATATCCATCATTAAAGCGGTTTCGATCAAGTCAACGATACTTAACCTTTGCAAAATGTATTTCTAAAATTTAATCATTAATCAAAAGGTCCTTCAACTATATTCGGAAATTGAAACCAATGTATTGGTAATAAAAGAAGTTGATCCTAATTTGAAGGACTACTTGCTCAGAGCGGCCGGAATATAATATTAAACATAGCCGAAGGAAGCAGCAGATTCAGTTATGCTGACCGGAAAAACTTTCTGGTAATTTTGAGAGGTTTTGCATTTGAATGTGTTTCTGTGCCCGATATCGAAGGCATTTCTTCAAAACGAAATTTTCATGAAATTAAAAATATACCAGATGAGATTTCAAAGTTTCTTTATAAAATAATTTCCACACTTAACAATCAAATAAAAGAAAAATCAAACGGCAAAAAATTATCAAGCCAGTATGCGTCTATGTGATTGTGAGAATATACTTTGGATAATTAATGCTCATGCTCGAGACAATGTGAGCGTTGATCAGCGGATGAATATCTTAGTGCGCATGAATAGAGCGAGTGAAGGGTGGTTAAACCTTCTGTTCACTCGATCTCAAACCGACACTCACACTAAAAATTTTCAATAGTGCCGTGTAACTTGCTTTTTTTGTTTTCCCCATTTATAATTGGCCGACTTTCTGGGGAGGTTATAAGTAGATCCAAAAAATTCTAATTACTACATTTTTGAAGAAAAAGGTTCGATTGTATTAATTGAATTGTCAGATGTTCAAGAGTTTTGAGTATTGTCAAACAATTTGTAGATTCGACTTATAAATTAACTCATATGAAAATTATTAAATCCTTTTTCACAATTACTCTTTTATTTTTAGCCTGTCAAGCAAATGCTATGAATCCTAATGAATATAATCTTTGGTATTTCGGAATAAATGCAGGGCTGGATTTCAATAGCGGAACAGCTGTAGCTACTACCGTTTCAAATTTTAATGTTGTCGATAACTCTAGTGTTATTTGCAACGACAATGGTTTCCTATTAATGTATACAAATGGAACAGAAATCAAAAACAAGAATAATCAGGTCATGCCGAATGGCACTGGTTTAATGGGGCACACAAGTGGTGGTCAAACTGCCCTATTTGTGCATCAGCCCGAATCTCAGTTATACTATTTATTTACAGTGCCCGAATTTGCTTCAATTGCGGGCCTTCGCTATTCTATTATTGACATGAATGCAGACAGCGGACGTGGTGATGTTGTAAGTAAAAATAATTTACTCTTTTCACCTTCCACTGAAAAATTAACGGCAATATATAATTCTAGTGATAAATCATTCTGGATTATTACACACAAGTTTAACTCAAATGAATTTGACTGTTTTAAACTTAATGCAACTGGATTGAATACTGTTCCTGTGATAAGCGCTGTTGGTACTTCAAATACTGGTGGTTCTTACGGTTATATTCATGGGGCAGTCGGTCAATTATCTATTTCTTATCAGGGTGACAAGCTTGCTTCTGCAATTCAGTATACGAATGGAATTGAAATTTTCGATTTTGATATTAATACTGGTCTCATCTCAAATCCTATATTAATTATTAATGCAACTAATTCTTTCGGAATTTGCTTTTCTCCTGATGGTAATAAACTGTACAGCACTCAATGGACAGGGGACGGAGTTTATCAATATGACTTAACTACTTATACTCAAAGTTCAATACAAACATCAAAAATCAGGATCGGAACAACAACATCGGGAAACCCGAATTATAGTGCTGGATATCTTCAAATGGGCAGAGACGGGAAAATTTATGTTGCTAAATATTCTAGTTCGTATTTATCAGTAATATCTTCTCCTAATAATACAGGATCGGCATGCGCTTTTGTTGATAATGGCATTTCCCTTGGAACCGCCAGCAGTCAGGCTGGCCTTACAAACGTCGCCGTTTATCCTGGTTCCATAATTGGTATTATAGATATTGACGATAGAATTGAAACTAAATTGTTTCCAAACCCATTATCCGAGTATGGAGTAATTCAGTATCCTAAAAATATCCAGATGAAAAATACAGGTCTAAGAGTTTTCGATCTATTAGGAAGAGTTTATTTCCCTTCTTTTGAAAGGAGAAATGACGGTATTGTTTTCAAAAGAGGACACCTGGTTTCGGGAGATTATATATATGAATTGCTTGAAAACAATAAAATTGTATCTACTGGAAAGTTTTTGGTGAAATAAAAAGAAAACAATTTTATTACAGTCTATTTTTCAGGTTTGTGACCAATAAGTATAGCACACCAGAACTCAAACTGTAAAGAACAACCATAGCACTTCTTTAAAAACTTTTATTATTATTTATATCTTTGAAATAGCGATACTCAAGCTTAAGATTTCTCATTT
>JANPNV010000057.1:0-51531 GCA_031427625.1 Bacteroidota bacterium | reverse complement strand
ATCGGTATTTTCGCATCTGATGCTATTTTGAATGACATGACATTATTAGGTGTTGGTTCTGTATATTTTTATCTGGCGCATTGGAATATCGGATTTAATAATCCAATTGACCAGACGAGATATATTAATGAAACAAAGTTCTTCTTTATGACTAACACCATTCAGGAATATATTCAGAAACTCACTTTACATGATGCTAAAATTTTGCTAGTCAATTTCCACTCATCGCTAACAAATGTTCATTGAATCAACTGAGTATTGAGTTTAATCTTTCCAAAGGTTTTAATCTGTAGTTATATTCACAAAAAAAAGCCATCCGTTATATGACGGATGGCTTTATAGAAAAAGAGATTAATTAGTTTTTGATAAGCTTATTAACAGCGAAGATGCCGTTAACTTCAGCTTTAACAACGTAAGTTCCTGTAGCAAGACCATCTACGTTAATAAATTCGTGGTTACTTCCTTTAGTTACATAGCTGTTTTTTGTTGTCACTATACGACCAGTAAGATCAAGAATCTGAACGGTGATTTTACCATAAGAATTTGAATTGATCAATACATCAATTGTATTTCTATCTTTAAGACTAGCATAAACAGCAAGTTGGTTTTTGTTTATTTCATTGATTCCAACACCGCAAATTGGATCTGCAGGGTCATATACATGAACAGCAACAGATGTACCGGTAGTTGTACACGTTACATCAAGTGTTAAATCCTGAAGGAATTGAGCCGGTGGATTTGTTTCAGTTGCATTACCATAAACAATCGGTGTCCAGTAATAAACGCCATATGGGAATACAGATCCGATAAATGCTGCGTCATTTGTGAATGTACGTACGCTTGTTGAAGGAGCAGGATATGTAAAAGTGTAAGATGTAATTAAGCTTGGCTCAATAAGCGGATTAGTACTATTGGAAATATCTGCTGAAGTAATCACCCAGCTAACACCTGACCAGTTTCCAATTACCGGAGAAACTACGCCAGTTGAAGTTATAGTTACAGTCTCGGTCCCACAAAGTATAGTATCATCAGCTGAAGCTGTACCTGCAGAAATTGTTGGATCATTACAAGGAACTATAGCTGGGATTTCAAATTTGTAAATACCACCAGCTGTTGGTGAAGTTGTAAATCCACCACACCACATTGTCAGAGAGTCAGCAACTCCAAGTGAACCACGTTGTGTACCTGATTCAATAGTTGTCCATGTTAGTCCACCATCAGTTGTATAAGAAGACCCTGTAAAACCTGATACACTGCTGATTCCTGTACTAACCATCATACCCGCAACTCCTGGTACACGTCTTACATCTCCGCCGAAAAAGTCACCAGAAGGGAAAACCTGTGTCCAATTGTTGCCGCCATCAGTGGTAGTTACAACTGTATTAGTAATGGTTGCATCTTCATAAAATCTTGCAATACCATTGCTTCCGCTTGTGAAGCAAATATCAATTGCATCACCCAATACAACGGGTAATGTTGAAGTCGCTGCAGTCCATGTATGACCACGATCTACAGAACGGTAAACTCGTCCTTCATTTGTATCGAACCAGATTGTATCTCCAACTGTTGTGAAGTGAGTTGTCCATGCATTTTCATCTACATCATTTGGAGGAGCGATATTGGCTGCTAAAACAGAATCCCAAGTAGTTCCACCGTTCATAGTTGTATAAATTTCATAACGACCATTAACCTGATCACCCATAACTACGCCCTCGTTGCTATTCCAGAAATAAATATTATTTGGAAATGACTCAGTTGCATTTGTAAAAACTTGCCCAGCTCCTTGTTGCGTCCATGTTGTGCCACCGTTTGTAGTATGCCAGATTTGTCCGGTCTGTGTAATCTGAGCTTCATAAAATACTGCCCATGCTTCTGTGGCACTTACGGCAGTTAATGCTGCCCAATCCCATGTAGCTGGAACAGGAACAGAACCGTCGGTCCATGTATTACCACCATCAGTACTAATTGTATAGTCCTGACGTGGAAGTCCAACACCTGAACCATCGTAAGAAGTAGCCCAGATAACATTCGCATCAACAACACTAAAATACTTTATACCGCTGGATGTTGCTTGAAAACCAGATGATTTGCTCGCCCAGACTCCGACTTGTGCATACGTGCCAAGAGCCAGGATAAACATTGAGGAGAGAAGTAATAATTTTTTCATTTTTTGGATTAGGTTAGGTTAAACTATTCGGCCAAAAATAAGAGTAATTATCTGAAAATTCAATAATTGTTTTATCTATTCAGGTCGTTGTTTGTCAGTGGTTTGTCGTTTAATCATAGCAATTTCATAGAATAAAAATATAGAATCGAACGGAAATAAGGCATTTAGGCTATTCTCTCAAAGACTTCCCGAATATTAGTTGCTCTTCCATTTTATGGTACAACCAATCGCCTTTGTTTCAGAAACGACTACAGGCTTTGAATTCAGGAGTGCATCAACAGCGTCTTCCACATATTTTTTGTCGGCTTTTAATGGCTCCTCCGTGTTATTATCAATTGCTCCAATGTATTGTATTACCAGCTTGTCTTTTATCTTTTGTAAAACAAAGACATGAGGAGTTCTGCTGGCACCATAAGCTGAGGCAATTGCCTGGCTTTCATCATAGAGGTATGGAAATGTATATCCATTATCATTTGCAAGTGACACCATATTCTCATATGAATCTTCAGGAACTGCTGTTACATCATTCGAATTTATTGCAATCACAGGAAAGCCTGAATTTGCATATTTTGCATTAAGTCCAATTATTCTTTCCTCATAGGCTTTTGAAAACGGACAATGGTTGCAGGTGAATATTACTATATAACCTTTAGCAGCTTTCATATCAGACATGCTTACCATTTTCCCATCTACGTTCTTCAGTGAAAAGTCTTTCGCTGAATCTCCGATTTTATATCCGGCGCCTTTTGCAAAAAGTGCAAAAGCGAGAGCGATGCTTAATACAATGTAGTTTTTCATAATTTTTAATTTTTAGTTTTGATAAATATAAATCAGTGAATTGTTTATTCATTTATTTTTTACTCCCGGCGAGATTTATATTAAGAGTAGTATTTAATTCGTCTTGATTAATCGGACCTTCCTTAAAAAATAATTTAGTCTGATTTTTATACATGATCGTTGCGGGTAATGCTCCACTCCAGGTACTTTCAACTTTGTTTATCCATTTATTCGGATCTGTGTCGGTAAGATGAATAATTTCAGACATCATTTTTTTATTTTGCACGAATGGAATTGTTACAGAATTCATGCTTTTGTTAAAGTCAAGATTTACTAAAATGATTTTTACAGGAGCACTTTTATAATCTTTGTTGCTTTGCTCAAAGTATGGCAGCTCACCAATACAAGGCTTACACCAGGTAGCCCAGAAATTAAGTACATACAATGTATCGTTTGAAACTAAAATACGCGAACTAAGTTCGTCATACTGCATTGATTTAATTTCCTGTGAAAAAGAAGTTGTACTCATTATAAGGAATGAAGTGAAAATAAAACAACAATTAATAATTTTATTTTTTTTCATAGAATAACTTTACTGTAAATATAGCGACTTTCGAGGCATTATGTTTCCCTTCAGAGATTTTATGAGCCATAAACAGATGATGATTAGAAAATTCAGTTTTTTCCTTTGATTCTACAATTGTTTCTAATTAAACTTAAAAATGGGATATAGGGAAATTCTAATATCTATATAATCAAAGATATTCTCAGTTATGTGACGAACTTTTTAGATGATAATAAATAAAGCATTATTAAGAAATAATTATAAATTGCTGCCGATAAAAAATAATTTATGGCTCTATCATCTCCCAAGTCAATTGAAGAAATACAGGATTTTAAAGGTAAATACCCCAGACAACTCTGGTATTTATTTCTTGCAGAAATGTGGGAACGGTTTTCATTTTATGGTATGCGCGGAATGCTTACTATATTCATGGTTGAAAGATTGTTGATTTCGGAGAAAGAGGCAAACTTAAAATATGGAGCCATTCAGGCATTCATCTATACGATGGCATTTGTCGGCGGATTATTTGCTGATAAAATTCTCGGTTTCCGGAAATCAATTTTCTGGGGTGGTTTGTTAATGATCATCGGAAGTTTTACTCTTGCTTTTTCTCCGGAGACATTATACTTTATCGGAATCTGTTTCACTATCGTAGGTACGGGTTTTTTTAAGCCTAATATTTCTACAATGGTCGGAACATTATACAGGCAGGGCGACAGCAGGAGGGATGCCGGATTTTCTCTTTTTTACTCCGGAATTAATATTGGTGCTTTCCTCGGTGGTTATCTTTGTATTTGGACTGCCACCAATTATTCCTGGAATCTTGCATTCTCACTTGCAGGAATTTTTATGGTTTTTGGTTTAGCTGTTTTTGCTTTTACACAACGAACACTCGGGCCTATCGGATTGTCACCATTGAAAGAAACAATTTCAAAAGCGAGAAAACGATCGTATGAAATATCTGTCTATGTAGGATCACTTCTCATCATTCCACTTATACTTTTGCTGGTGAAGAATTCGGACTATACTGATATGTTTATGTACATCGTCGGGCCTTTAACACTCATATACATTATTTATGAAATGTTTAAATTCAGTGTAGCAGAAAGAAAAAAACTTTTCGCCGCTCTGATATTCATCTTGTTTTCCGTAATCTTCTGGGCATTCTTTGAACAAAGTGGCGGGTCTTTAAGTCTGTTTGCCAGGTATAATCTTCACGACAGACTAATGGGAATAAAAATGGATCCGAATGGTGTAAACAATTCTTCTAATGCACTTTTCGTTATTGCATTCAGTCCGTTAGTCGGCTTAGCATGGCTGTGGTTAAGCAAACGTAAAATGGAACCGAATACTGTTGTAAAGTTCGGATTGGGATTCTTATTTCTTAGTGCAGCTTTTTTTATTTTCTGGTACACCCGTTTTTTTGCTGATGCATCTGGACTTACATCTCTCAATATATTTACATTGGCCTATCTCGTAATCACTTTCGGAGAATTATGTCTATCACCAATTGGTTTATCAATTATGACAAAACTAGCGCCTAAGCCAATGTTCGGTGTAATGATGGGAATGTGGTTTTTAGCAAGTGCCTACGGACAATATGCAGCAGGATTATTTGGTGCTGATATGGCATTATCAGACACTAGCGCATCCCTAACGCAAAAACTAATTTCATATACGGATGGTTATAAACAACTGGCAATCTATGCACTCATTACAGGTGTGGTGATGATTATTATTTCTCCCTTCGTTAAGAAATTAATGCAAGAGGTGAAGTAGGTAGGGACCAGAATAAGAAAAGAAGCGGATACATGTACTTGTGTTCACGTATTCGCTTCTTATCATACTTATTCAAGGACTACTGAAAATCGTTTCTCGTTATGCAGCTCCGTGACAGTTTTTAAATTTCTTCCCACTGCCACATGGGCATTGGTCGTTACGGCCGACTTTCTGTTCTGCCCTCACAGGCATTATTTTAGGCGGAGGCGGACCACCTTGTTCAAGTGGATTCCTGGAAGATAATGTTGATGATACCGGTGCTTTATTTGTGCTCACATTTTTTAAATCCTGCTTCGGTGGATTCTTTGCTTCCTTCACCTGATTCGGATCCTGCTGTGGAATAACGCCTTTGAAAAGGAATGAAATTATTTCCTTATTTGTCCGGTCTATCATCTGTTTGAATAACTCGAATGATTCAAACTTGTAAATCAGCAATGGATCTTTTTGTTCATATACGGCACTCTGTACACTCTGCTTCAGATCGTCCATTTCACGAAGGTGTTCTTTCCATGCATCGTCAATCATGGCCGCAATGATCATTCTTTCGAAAGCGGTGACAAGCTCACGACCTAGTGAGTCATGGGCTTTTTTAAGATTGGCAATTACCTGAATTCCTTTTAATCCATCGCTGAAAGGAATGACGATGTTTTGAATTGTAGCACCTTGTTTTTCGTAAACATCATTGATAAATGGAAGTGTGCGCTCGATTAGCGTTTGTGATTTATGCTTGTAGAATCGTTGCGCTTCAACAAAAATTTTCTCGGCAAGAACTTCCGGTTTTTGATTCTGAAACTCCTGATCAGTAAATGGACATTCAATCGCAAGAACACGGATGAGGTCTAGTTTTAATGAATCGAAATCGCTTCCTTCCTGATGCTGAACAACAAGTGCTTCGCATGTATCATACAACATATTACCAATATCGATACTTAATCGTTCGCCAAAAATTGCATGACGGCGCTTTTTGTAAACGACCTCTCGCTGCGAATTCATCACGTCATCGTATTCGATGAGTCGCTTTCTTATTCCAAAATTATTCTCCTCTACTTTTCTCTGCGCCCGTTCGATAGAAGAAGTAATCATGCTGTGCTGAATAACTTCACCTTCTTCAATACCTACACGATCCATCAGTTTCATAATTCTTTCAGATCCGAACATACGCATCAGATCATCTTCCAGAGAAACATAAAATTGTGATGAACCCGGATCTCCCTGTCGTCCAGCACGTCCGCGTAACTGTCTGTCGACACGACGAGATTCGTGTTTTTCTGTTCCTACAATTGCAAGTCCACCGGCTTCTTTTACTCCTTCTCCAAGTTTGATGTCCGTACCACGACCAGCCATGTTTGTTGCAATAGTTACTGTTCCGGCGATTCCGGCTTCTAATACAATTTGTGCTTCACGCTGATGAAGTTTGGCGTTAAGAACATTGTGACGGATGTTCCTTAGTTTTAGCATCCGGCTTAATAGCTCTGATGTCTCTACCGATGTTGTTCCAACTAGCACCGGACGATTAGCTTTTACAAGGCCTTCGATCTCTTCTATTACAGCATTGTATTTTTCCCGCTTGGTCTTGTAAACTTTATCTTCATGATCCTTTCTTACAATCGGTCTGTTTGTAGGAATGGTGACTACATCAAGTTTGTAGATTGTCCAGAATTCCTGCGCTTCTGTTTCTGCAGTTCCCGTCATACCAGCAAGCTTGTGATACATCCTGAAATAATTCTGAAGCGTTATCGTGGCATATGTCTGCGTGCTTGCCTCAACTTTTACATTTTCCTTTGCTTCAATAGCCTGATGAAGTCCGTCAGAATAACGACGTCCTTCCATGACTCTTCCTGTTTGTTCATCAACAATTTTAATTTTCCCGTCGACGATGATGTATTCAATATCACGATCAAAGAGAGTGTAGGCTTTTAGTAATTGGTTAACAGTATGAATACGTTCCGACTTGATTGCGAAGTCACGCATCAGTTCGTCTTTTTTCGATATTTTATCTTCTGATGAATCTGTTGATTTTTCGATTTCGGCAAGCATTGAGCCTACATCAGGCATAATAAAGAAGTTCTTGTCTTCACTTGAAGAAGAAACTAATTCAACACCTTTTTCAGTAAGTTCGATGCTGTTATTTTTTTCATCGATAGAAAAATAAAGTGTTTCATCAGCTCTGTGCATTTCCTTCTGCTGATCCTGCATATGAAAATTTTCACTTTCGCGCATGATGGCAGTCACGCCCTGCTCACCGAGTAATTTAATTAACGCTTTATTTTTCGGCAATCCGCGATATGAACGGTAGAGGGCAAGTCCGGCTTCTTTTTCTTTCTTGTCGGCAATTAATTTTCTCGCATCTGCGACGAGGGTATTAATGTAATCACGCTGAGCCTTGACGAGTAGTTCAACTTTAGGTTTGTAGATATCGAATTCATGATGCTCGCCTTTCGGAGTAGGTCCTGAAATAATCAAAGGCGTTCTTGCATCATCAATCAATACAGAATCGACCTCATCGACGATGGCATAATGGTGTCCTCGTTGAACCATATCTTCGGCAGAACGCGACATGTTATCGCGCAGGTAGTCGAAGCCGAATTCATTGTTAGTTCCATAAGTAATATCGGAAGCATAAGCATTTCGTCGTGCATCGGAATTCGGTTCATGCTTATCAATACAATCAACCGACAAACCAAGGAATTCAAATATAGGCCCGTTCCATTCAGAGTCACGTTTCGCGAGGTAATCGTTTACTGTGACGATGTGTACACCTTTACCTGCAAGTGCATTGAGATAAATTGGCAATGTGGCAACAAGGGTTTTTCCTTCTCCCGTTGCCATCTCTGAAATTTTCCCTGAGTGAAGTACAATACCTCCGATTAACTGAACATCGTAATGGATCATATTCCATGTAACCAGATTTCCGGCTGCTAGCCATGAATTCCGGTAAATGACTTCATCACCTTCAATGGTAACATGATCTCGTTTATGTGCCAGGTCACGGTCAAACTGACTGGCCTTTGCCCTGATCACTTCATTTTCTGTAAATCGTTTCGCAGTTTCCTTCACGACACTAAATGCTTCGGGAAGAATTTCATTCAGGATCGTCTCTGTTTCCTTATTGATTTCTTTCTTAAGCTGATCAACCTTTAAATAAATATCTTCTTTTCTTTGAAGATCCAGATCAGGATTTTCATCGACTTCTTTTTCTAGCGATGCTATTTCTTCTAGTGAAGGCTTTAGGTGCTCGGCAATCCGCTTTTTAAATACATCAGTCATTGACCGTAAATCGTCGTTGCTGAGTTTTTCAATTGTTGTATAAGCACTTTTAATCTTTTCAACCTGAGGAGTGATGTCCTTCAGATCTCTGTTGCTCTTACTGCCAAAGATTTTTGTGATAGTTTTATTGAGAATTCCGATCATATTCCAAGTTAAAATTGAGACGCAATTTAGTAAAATTGAAGACTGAAGAAGTAAAATTGAAGATTGAGGAAAAAGAACTCTGCTTCAACATTTCACAGGCTCTAAGATTGCACCAATGTCAGTTAGATGACAAAATGCAAGATGTAACTGTCAAAAGGAAGGTAAAGGTGACAAATATTGAAAAAATCAGAATGATGAAAGAGAATGTTCAAAAAGCAGATCGACCGAACAGATAGTGAATGATTAAAAATCTGAAGCTTTAATTAAATTATTCTTCAATCTTTAATAACTAAATCTTCAATGATCAATATTCGTCTTCATTAAAAAAGAAATCGTCCTTCGTTGGATAATCTGGCCAGATTTCTTCGATGCTTTCATAGGCTTCGCCTTCGTCTTCCAGTTCCTGGAGATTTTCAATTACTTCAAGGGGAGCTCCAGATCGGATTCCATAATCGATCAACTCATCTTTGGTTGCCGGCCAAGGTGCGTCTTCAAGGTGTTGTGCCAATTCAAGGGTCCAATACATAGTTTATTCGTAATATTTTACAGTGCTGGTTTTAAGGGTGGCAAAAGTAGAAAAATATTGATCATTTCCTACAGCTGATTTTTATTAAATCAATTTGTCTTAATAAATGAAGATTCGGTCTCTTAAATTCTTGCTTTCCAGGGAGTTTCTTCGGCTCTAAGATCTTTGGCCATACTTCGTGCGAGGACAAACAGGAAATCTGACAGCCGGTTTAGGTATTTTAGTATCAGAAGATCAGCAGGTTCATTTTTGTATAACAAGACAACTGCCCGTTCGGCTCTTCTGCAAACGCACCTTGCGACATGACAGCAACTCACTGCCTGATGTCCGCCAGGTAATATGAATGATTTCATCTCGGGCAAGGCCTCATTCATTGTATCGATTAGTTTCTCAAGAAAGACAACATCGTCTTCACACATTTCAGGCAGTTTCATTTTTGATTTTACAGGGTCTGCAGCCAGATGACTTCCCATTGTAAAGAGTCTGTCCTGAATTTCAATCAAATTTTTTTTCATCTCCTTGTCACTGTGAAGGTCACGAATCCAGCCGATGAAGGAATTCAATTCGTCAACTGTTCCGTATGCATCTATCCGAAGATCAGATTTGGACACTCTGGTACCACCAATGAGAGATGTATTTCCGTCGTCTCCTTTTTTAGTATAGATCTTCATGGTCAGACGTTGATTTTTTCACTTTTTACATTAGCGTTATCCGATTCAATCATGCCATCTTTGATACGCACAATTCTTAATGCATGACGGGCTATTTCTTCTTCATGAGTTACGATGATGATTGTATTTCCCAGTTTATGAATATCGGCAAACAAGGCCATTATCTCTTCTGATGTCTTTGAATCGAGATTACCTGTAGGTTCGTCAGCAAGAATAATAGAAGGATTGTTGACTAATGCTCTTGCAACAGCGACACGTTGTCTTTGTCCGCCACTAAGCTCGTTCGGTTTGTGTTTGATGCGGTCGCCTAAGCCCACATTGTTTAATGCCTGCGTAGCTCTTCTTATTCTTTCATCTTTTTTTAATCCTGCATATACAAGTGGCAAAGCGACATTGTCGAGCGCTGTACTTCGAGGAACGAGATTGAAAGTTTGAAAGATAAATCCGATTTCTTTGTTCCTGATCTCGGCAAGTTGGTTTTCCGTCATCTTGCTGACTTCATTGTTGTTTAGGTAGTATTCACCTTGAGAAGGCGTATCCAGACAGCCAATGATATTCATCAATGTTGATTTTCCCGAACCGGAAGGGCCCATCAGAGCAATATATTCTCCTTTATTAATAGTCAGATCTATTCTCCGTAGCGCATTAACTTCTTCCGCACCCAGAGTATATTTTTTACCGATATTTTTTAGCTGAAGAAGGCTCATAGTGGAGGGCGACAAAAGTAAGTAAAAAATATTCTTGTTAATTGTAAATGACAGATTCATTCTTCATTCAATTATTACGGCTTGCTATATTTCATTAAAACTTCAAAACAAACTGCTCCCTGCTCATTCCTTTTCTGAAAAAAATAATTCCGATCTGAAACAGATCGATGGAAGTTGAAACAGAAGGGTGTTGCTTTATCTGGTGCCAAGCGTTTTCCATTTCTCTGCTCCAGTGGATGTCGTCGAATACAAAAACTGAGTTTTCATTTGCATGTGCCAGACACTTTCCGAAGTAAGATAGTGTAGCATCCTGCGTATGATTACCGTCAAATAAAACAAAATCAAAATTTTTGGTTTTACTTATCGCCTGATTAATGCCATAGTCAAACTCTCCAATGATGAGTTCAATGTTATTTCTTTTGAGGCTGCTGAAATTTTTTAATGCAATTTTCCCGATCTCTTCGGATCCTTCCAAAGTGATTACTTTACTCTTTGAGGAAGCCAACGAAAGGTAGATAGTTGTCAGGCCGAGCGATGTTCCGATCTCAAGGATATGAACAGGTTGAAATTTGTTTATGAGCCTGAATAATAGCTGGCTGTACTTTTTTGCCATAACTGATTTGCCGGCAATTTGACTGATTTTTTCTTTTCTGTCTTCACCCGTTCCGTAGTCTGCAATTGACACTTCGCTCTCATCGAGCAGATTCTTAGCTCGCAATGCTTCTACCAGTTCGTATCCATAAAAAGGCGAATTATCGTTAATAACGTTATCGAGCAGATCATAGACGAATGGAGAATGAACATGATGCCTCGACTTTGCACTTAACTTGTATTTCAGGAAAGTACGTGCTGTAAATTTTTTTTCCATTGTGCGAAGATAAAATTTTGCATGGCTTTGTTTTAGGTTTTACCAATGCTCTTATTTTTTTACTTTTGCCGTACTTAAGAAAACTATGAGCGCAATAGAATCAATAAGAGCCCGTCAGATTCTCGATTCAAGAGGTAATCCGACCGTCGAAGTAGATGTGATAACAGCCAACGGGGCTTTTGGCAGAGCCGCTGTTCCTTCGGGAGCATCAACAGGCGCACATGAAGCTGTTGAATTGCGTGATGGCGACAAAAGCAAGTACCTCGGAAGGGGCGTTCTTAAGGCAGTTTATAATGTTAACAAAGCAATTAACGATGAGCTTCATGGCTATCCGGTATCGGAACAGCGCATGCTTGATGAGGCAATGATCAGACTTGACGGAACGGAAAATAAATCCAATCTCGGTGCGAATGCCATTTTAGGCGTATCTCTTGCTTGCGCCAGAGCCGGAGCACTTGAAACCGGCCAGTCATTATACCGTTATATAGGCGGTGTTAGTGCGAACATGCTTCCAGTGCCAATGATGAACATCCTGAATGGTGGAGTACATGCCGATAATAGCATCGATTTTCAGGAATTCATGATTATGCCTCTCGGTGCTGAATCATTTTCCGAGTCTTTACGTATGGGTACGGAAGTTTTTCATCACCTGAAAGCGGTGTTGAAAAAGAAAGGACTCTCAACAAATGTAGGTGACGAAGGCGGCTTCGCACCAGATATTAAATCGAATGAAGAAGCAATACTTTCTGTGATGGATGCAATCGTTGAAGCAGGATATATTCCTGGCAAAGATATTTTTATTGCCATGGATGCTGCATCGACAGAATTCTACGACTCCAAATCAGGAAAATATATTTTCAAAAAATCTACAGGTGATATGTTATCTTCCAAAGAGCTTGTCGATTTCTGGTTATCATGGATAAAAAAATACCCAATAGTATCTATTGAAGATGGTTTTGCCGAAGACGATTGGGAAGGGTGGAAGATGATGACTGCTGCAACAGGTGATAAAGTACAACTTGTTGGTGATGATCTTTTCGTTACCAATACGACAAGATTAAATAAAGGGATCAGTGAAAAAGCAGCAAACTCCATTTTGATTAAAGTAAACCAGATTGGAACACTTTCAGAAACAATTGATGCTGTAACGTTGGCACATAACAATGGTTTTACCTGTGTAATGAGCCATAGAAGCGGCGAGACAGAGGATACGACGATCGCTGACCTTGCGGTTGCCTTAAATACAGGACAAATCAAAACAGGGTCTGCGTCACGCTCCGACAGGGTTGCCAAATACAACCAATTGCTTCGCATCGAGGAAGCATTAGGTCCCAATGCTCAATTTGGTGGAAAAGATTTTAAATTTGTATAAAATAATATATTAATGGATCAGGATACACTGGATAAACTTGCCTCAGGGGAGTATTCAATTTCTCCACGAAGCGGTCGTTTAAGAAAAAGAGTACGTCTTAAAAAAGAGAAGTCCTTTTTTCATAAATCAAAAATATCGAGAATTGTTAGTACCTTTCTGTGGGTCGCGCTTATTGCTGCATTTTTACTTAGTCTGGTTATGATTATTCCTGTATTAAACATTGTATCAACTAAGAAAAAACCAAATTCAGAATCAAGATAAATTAGTGTGTCAACATTTACTTTTTAGAAATCAAACATTAGGTGAAAACGGATAAAATAAAAGAAACATTTGCAAAAGTTGCGCTGCCATTGTCAGCGGAGATCAAAGAATTTATTCGCGAAAACGGAACCCAGATTCTTGGTCAGTTTACGATCGAGCAGGTTTACAGCGGAATGAAGGGGATGGTTGGCATGGTTACGGAAACGAGCAAACTCGATCCCGATGAAGGAATTCGATTCCGGGGATACAGCATCCCGCAATTGCGTGAAAAACTTCCGAAAGCTGTCGGTGACAGTGAGCCATTGCCCGAAGGAATTTTCTATCTCATGCTCATCGGTGAGATGCCGACTGATGATGACGTTACCAATGTCAGCAATGCATGGGCAAGAAGAAGTAATGTTCCTAAACATGTCTTCGATATGCTCGACAAGATGCCAATAACAACGCATCCTATGACTCAATTCAGTATGGCTATTTTAGCACTACAGACTGAATCAGTTTTTGCCGCTGCATACAGAAAAGGACTCAACAAAAAAGAATACTGGGATCCTATGTACGAAGATGTGATGAATCTCATCGCTCGTCTTCCAAGGATTGCCGCATATATCTACAGAAGAATTTATAAAAACGGAGTTCATATAGAACCCGATCATAAACTGGACTGGGCCGCAAACTTCGCACACATGCTCGGGTACGACGATTATGACATGAAGAGAATGATGCGCCTGTATCTTACGCTTCACGCCGATCATGAAGGAGGAAATGTTTCTGCTCATGCTACGCACCTTGTCGGTTCTGCATTGTCAGATGCATATCTATCCTTCTCGGCAGGAATGGACGGACTTGCCGGTCCATTGCATGGTCTCGCCAACCAGGAAGTAATTCGCTGGATTGCCGACCTCAGAAATTATTACGATGGAGCAATGCCTACGAAAGATCAGATAACCGAATACGTTATGAAGACGATCGAAGAAGGTAAAGTCATTCCCGGATATGGACATGCTGTTCTTAGAAAAACTGATCCAAGATTTATTGCACAGATGGAATTTTCAAACAAGTATATGCCTGACGATGAAAATTGCAAAATCGTTCATATGCTTTATGAAGTCGTTCCTCCAATCCTTTCCGGCATAAAGAAAATTAAAAACCCTTGGCCAAACGTTGACGCACACAGTGGTGCAATTCTCACTCATTACGGAATGACGGAATACGATTTCTATACTGTACTTTTTGGAGTAAGTCGTTCGCTCGGCGTACTTGCCTCACTTCTTTGGGATCGTGCACTCGGACATCCAATTGAACGTCCAAGTTCGCTGACATTCGAAGGAATGAAAGAGAGGACTGTAAAGACTCATGCCTGATAAGTGTCTAAAGTTTCATCAGTACATTAAGGTAAATATAAGAATGAAAGGCAGCCCAGACTGCCTTTTTTTATGGTCTTTACTTTATCTTCGTATTCATGAAAAAAGATTTAATCCGCTGTCCCTGGTGTTTATCGTCGGAATTAATGATTGCCTATCATGATACTGAATGGGGTATTCCTGTACATGACGACGCAATCCATTTCGAATATATTGTTCTTGATTCATTTCAGGCAGGACTCAGCTGGAGTACGATATTAAATAAAAGGGAAAATTTCCGTAAGGCATTCGATAATTTTAATGCTCTGAAAATCTCGAAATATTCAGAAAAGAAAATTGAAAAATTATTAAACGATGCAGGAATTATCCGTAATAAACTGAAGGTACATGCAACAATCGGAAATGCAAAAGCTTTTCTGAAAATTCAAAAAGAATTCGGTTCATTCGATAAATACATCTGGAAATTTACCGGCGGGAAAATTATCAGGAACAAACATAAAAGTACTTCAACAATTCCTGCTTCAACAAAAATCAGCGATGCAATGAGCAAGGATCTGTACGAAAGAGGATTTAAATTCGTGGGCTCAACGATTTGTTATGCTTACATGCAGGCTTCTGGAATGGTTAACGATCATCTATTAACGTGTCATTGCAGTAAGAAAATGATTCTGTCATAGACCCGTCTCATAGAGAATTGTTTTAAACTCACTCAATATCATCGCCGTTGCTCCCCAAATTATTAATCCATTCAAATCGAAATAGGGAGTCAATACAGATAGACCATTGCTGAGTTTAATTTTCTTCTCATTAATTAATGTCTCGTCCATTATTTTTTCAACGTCCATTTCAACTATACGAGCAACCTCCTTCTTATCAGGAATAAATTTTGGCTTTACGTGATAAACTCCGACAAAAGGTGTTACAAGGTAATTACTTGGTGGAATATATAGATTGCTTAGACGGCCAACTACTTCAATTTTGTTTTTGAAAACACCAGTCTCTTCTTCTGTCTCGCGTAAAGCCGTGTCTTCCAGGTTTTCATCATTCTCATTAACTCCTCCACCGGGCAAAGATATCTGTCCGCTATGCACTCCATCATAAACAGGTCTGACAATCAAAGGAAATTTTATAATTCCTTTCGACTCATATAACAGAATAAGTACTGCACCCTTTTTTGGATTCTCTGGGATTTTAAAACGGGCAAGATTTATTCGGCGCTCGGCATTGGCCATCTTGTACTGTGCTTCAGTACCCGGCAAAGGCAAGGAGAGTCTTTGTCTTAAAACCTTGCTTGTTTCCGTTAACATACTAATGAATTTTATTAAACAACTACGCCTGAATGATTCGTGGCAGGTTGAAGGGTGTGTTTACGTTCGCCTATTTGCTGACGCCACATTGCATAGTAAAGACCGGTACGTTCAAGTAATTCCTGATGTGTGCCCGATTCTACAATACGGCCTTTCTCCAGAACAAAGATTCTGTTGGCATGCATTATTGTACTTAAACGATGAGCAATCATAATAGTTATGTGTTCATCACGGACAGAAAGTTCCCGAATAGTGCCTGTAATTTCTTCTTCGGTAATTGAATCAAGTGCGGATGTAGCCTCATCGAAAACCATCAATCGCGGACGCCTTAAGAGTGCTCTTGCTATCGAGAGTCGTTGCTTTTCTCCACCCGAAACTTTTACTCCTCCTTCTCCAATAAGGGTATCGAGACCTTGTTTGGCGCGCTGTAAAAGACTTTGACAAGATGCCTTCTGTAGTACATCCATACATTGCTCATCGGTAGCCCCCGGTTTTACGAAGAGTAAATTCTCACGAATAGATCCGCTGAATAGTTGTGAATCTTGCGTGACGAGACCTATCTGTTCGCGAAGCTCGTCTTTGTCAATTGTATCAGCAGGAACATTGTTGTAAAAAATAGTTCCTTCATTCGGAAGGTAAAGCCCTACAAGAAGTTTTACTAAAGTAGTCTTTCCCGCACCTGAAGGTCCGACGAATGCAATGCTCTCTCCGTTTTTAACAGTGAAACTTATTTCCTCCACAGCATTTTGTCCTGAACTCTGATGACGGAAAGAAACATCTTCGAATCTTAATTCTGTTATTGAACCGACGCGCATTGGTGTTATTGGCCTTGGTTCAGCAGGAGTTTCCAAAAGATCTTTAAAATTCTGAAGCGATGCTTGCGCTTCCCGATAAACCGCAATTACGTTTCCCAATTCCTGTAACGGGCCGAAGATGAAAAAGCTGAAAAACATCAGCGTCATTAATTTTCCAGGTGTTATCAGATCGTGAAATACAAGATAATATAACATGAATACGAAAGCTGTACGAAGAAAATTTACAGTAGTTCCTTGAACGAAACTCAGACTTCTGACGAACCGCACTTTTTTCAATTCCAGTTTTAGAATTTTTCCCGTTGTGGAATTCAGCCTGTCGATTTCCTGATTGGCTAATCCTAGACTTTTTACCAGCTCAATGTTCCTCAGTGATTCCGTTGTAGAACCGGCAAGTGAAGTAGTTTCTTTCAGAATCTCCTTGCTTACTTTCTTTATATTCTTGCTTAACAAATTGCTGATTATTCCCAGTGCGGGAACAGTTATTAGAAATACTGGAGCAATCAGCCAGTGTACTCTGAAAGCATACCATAGTACAAATACGAGACCGACAAGAGTCTGGAAAACTACACTGATGAATGAAATGATGAACCGCTCAGAATCGCTTCTTACCTTCTGAAGTTTACCCAATGTTTCGCCGCTTCGTTGATCTTCAAAGACGTGATAAGGAAGATTGAGAGAATGAGCAATTCCATCGGTGTACATATCAGCACCGGTTTTTTGTACCACTACATTCACAAAATAATCCTGAAAATTTTTGGCTATTCTGGAAACCATGGCAACACCTATCGAGGCAAGAAGAAGCCACATGATGTCGGTGAAAAACTTTTTTGAGGGATCGTTTTGGTAATCACTGATATGGACTCCGAAACGATCCATCATCATACCGGCAATCAAGGGGTCCATCAGCGAAAAACTCTGGTTAACCGCTGCCAGTGTTAAGGCCAGAAATACAATCTTTTTATATTTTTTTAGATAGGAAAGTAGAAGTTTCATTGTCTAAGAGACGAAAGTGGTTGGAATGTATTGTTTTGAATGCAACATTTAATGCCTCAATCAAGGCATACATTTTCGAATACGAAGGTAATGCTTTTATACTTTCAATTTTTTCCTTTTGATTGCGTTATAGTGCGGGATATTCTTGTTAATAATTCCGCTAATATTCATCTTCAGGACTTGATTCATATTTTACATTTACATCAAATTCAAACAGACATGAAAAAAGTAATTTTGACAAGTGCCATAATTGCATTTTGTTTTCAAGCTTATTCACAACAAATAGTTCAGATGAAAACAGGGGAGAAGCTGAATGGCCTTGTTCAATCTCTGAATAATGGCGTGCTAAGTTTCTATTATAAAGGAGAAGTTAAAAAAATAAGTACCTCAGATATTTATGCTATCAACTTCGGCGAAACCGGTGAATCAATTGGCGGCGAATCGAAAGCGAAAATTGAACGCGAACCCGGTGAAAAACAAATTACTTCCGGATCTTATATGGTTCGCTATAAAGTAGCCGACAGAATAATCAGTCGTGCACCGAAGGTAGATAACCTTACACAGGAAAAAGGAACTGTCGTTGTTGAGATCACCATCGACAAGTATGGGCATGTGAAAAAAGCAATACCCGGCGCACCAGGATCTACATCAACCAGCGAGTATCTGAAAACGAAAGCAAAACAGGCCGCTGAAAGTGCCATTTTTGATAATATACCTACAGCACCTTTAGAACAAAAAGGGTATATGGTTATTGTATTTTAAATCTAAAACTAAAAGTCAAAAGTTTTATGCTCTTGACTTTTAGTTTTTTTTATTTCAATTGTAATTTTCAAATTTTCCTACATAAACTCCATCTGTCAACAAGACTGATGCACCAGTACTATAATTGTAAAGTTTGCAACTAAACGTTGCTTTAAATTTCAATTCATAATTTCCAAGAACAAATCCAACCGGAACAACATCAGTTATGGAAAATGAACTGCCTGTTTGGTTTCCCGTACCATAATCTGTGGCCCAGAAATCACCAGTTGCATCTACCCAGGAAATTTTAACACCGTTATTTCCATTAGCTGTGTAGCTATAGCTGCCAGTATGAATTACTGCTTTGAATTTTGCAGTGTCACATTGGTTTCCCATAAAGTAAGCTGTTCCGATATCGATACTGAGGCTTTTGTTTGGAGAATTATTTCCATTGAGACCGGAGCCGAAAACACAGCTGCTTGTGTCCGGCCATCCTGCTAGAGATGCGCTCCAGCCAAAAGATCCCTGAAAGTCAAGGCTGCCTTCAACATTGGCATGTGTAGTCCCATCAATTTTTGCAGAGTATTGCCAGGAAGAATTTACCGTAATGCCTGTTGGTGTCGGTGCCGGTGTTGGCGTTGTTGTATTGTCTTTCTTGGAGCATCCTGCAAGACTGATAATGACAAATGTAATCAGAAGGTAATTTAATTTTTTCATGTGTCTTTTTTTTAATTGTAAAGCAAGCTAAAAAAATAATGAAAACTAAGAAGAGAAAATCTAACTAATTGATTTGTTCTTTGCTTTGCTTTTTATTCAAAAAATCATTGGTGTGTGATTTTAAGTTAAGGATAAGCTGCACAACCTACAATAAAATATCCGGCATATATGCAGTTGGAATTGCCTTTTGAAACAAAGTAATTCGAGTATTTATTCATGCTGCCGCTAATCGGTAGTCTTGCAAGAGGGGAAACGAAAGGGGTCTCTTGCCTGGCGTCAGCTAGATTTTCTTAAGCAATTAACTTTAATATATTGTATTGATGCAAGTGACCCTGGAGCTCTTTGATTTTTGAAATTAGCCCCCGGGGTAAAATATGCATTCGCAAGTTGAGAATTTCATTCATTGAGCCTATGAGGTAATCCGATTCTTTTTTATGTTTAAACATTTAAAGCGTATTTGTACTTTCTGAATTAAATCTCATTAATATTATTCATTGTCACACACTACCAAAAAGGATATAAATTAACGTGCATTATTTTTTATACCTGAGGAGGTATCTGCTAACCTGCAACTTTCAAACCGCTGATAGCGAATGGAAGATTGTGTGGCAAGCAAATAAAGAAATTTCTTAAGCATGCACTCCATTTGGTGAATTGCGATTGATAATAATTGATGAAACTCATTGAATTATTATTTATTTCTAAATGCAAATTTACTTTTGCAACTCCCCCAAAAATCACCAAGCCAATCCAACAACATTCTGACTTTTGCATTTTGTCTTTTTTCTTTCTTTACATTGTTAGCATGCATAATGATCGCAATACAAACGATATTCTGAAAGGCCGTGGAGCGCAGCTAAATACCAAAAATAAATTTTCGAAACATAAACTCGTAACTGAGCACATCGAAGGACTTGATGAACCGCTCGAGTTAAATCATTCAACAGAATATTTTATCGAGCATCCGAAAAAAATGATCAACAAGGTTGATAGCCCCGACCTTAATATGAGTTTTTCAATGAATCCATACCAAGGTTGCGAGCATGGTTGCATATACTGTTATGCAAGAAACACGCATCCCTATTGGGGTTTCAGTGCCGGACTTGATTTCGAAACGAAAATTGTCGTAAAACCTGATGCTGCAAAACTATTAGATGCAGAATTTAGAAAGAAGAGTTGGAAGCCCGCAAGCATTATGTTTTCAGGAAACACGGATTGTTATCAACCGGCCGAAAGAAAATGGAAAATTACAAGAGCAATGCTCGAAGTGGCCTTGAACTTTCGGAACCCCGTCGGAATGATTAGCAAGAATCAACTCATTCTGCGCGACATGGACATATTGAAACAAATGGCGGAACTTAATCTTGTACACGTAATGATCAGCATTACTTCTCTCGATGAAGACCTGAGATTAAAACTTGAACCAAGAACAGCAACAGCAAAGAACAGGTTGAAAGTTGTCGAGACATTAAATGCAAATAATATCCCGACTGGGGTAATGGTTGCGCCGATAATTCCCGGCCTCAACAGCCATGAGATTCCCGCTATTGTCGAAGCTGCTGCTAATGCCGGCGCACGTGGCGCAGGAATGACAATCGTAAGGCTCAACGATGCTGTCGGCGAAATTTTCACCGAATGGATCAGGAAGGCCTATCCTGATCGTGCCGAAAAAGTATTACATGCTATTGCATCCTGTCATGGCGGAAAAATGAACGACAGTCGCTTCGGACTAAGAATGAAAGGGTCTGGCTCAGAAGCCGAAATGATTCATCAGCTTTTTAAAAATTCCATGAAAAGATTTTTTGCCGGACGGTCTTTTCCTGATTATGACTTGTCCCATTTCAGAAGACCTGAAGTGAATGGTCAGCTTGGTTTATTCGATAGTTAATTATTCTTTCAAACTGCTTAATTCGTTTGAAATATTTTTCTGCCAGTCAAGTTGCTTTTCCCTTACCAAGCCATGCTCAGTTTCATCGTCATATGCCTGTTGTTGTACCTGATATTTATTCCACGCTTCATCGAAAAGATTTTTTATCTGTGAATCAAATTCCATTGGATCCAATTCCGCCACTGCTAATTTCATTCTCAGCTTTCTTATATTTAACTCGCAGATATCAAAATGTAGTTGTTCATGCGCAAGCAAATCATCTTTCATCTGATCTTGTTTTACCCATGACGCTTTTTTATCAAAGCAGGCAATCATCTTCATATTTAATTCGAGCACTCCATTTTTTACCAAAGGATCACCTGAATAATTAAATACACAATTTGATAATGCCATATAAGGTGAAGTGTTTGGCTTCCCGTGAAAATCAGACCAGCTCAGACGGTAATCCTTATTCCAAATAATTGTATCTCTTCCTGCCAAATTTGAAGCGCTTTTTGTTTTGTCAAATGAAATTTTTACAGATCGTGCCAAAAGGGCGAGATCATCTCTTTTGGAAACCCACTCATTGAAATTTTCGATCACTTTTCTGATAGATTGTTTGATGTTATTCTCATGAACATATGGATAAGCACCTCTGATATTCACTTCCGGTTTTCCACCTGCCTGATATAACTGGTAACGTCTGCCTTTATGAATACGATATAGGACTATTGAAAAATCAAGTGTAGCCTTATGATTGGAAAGAGCTCCGGTTTCATTCAGAATGAATTTCTTAAATACCATGACAAGAGGTAATTTGGATGAATCGGCGAGCATGGATTCTGCTATGAGTGGAGTAATGTCTTCTTCAAGAGAATGACTAAATCCGGCTCTTGTA
This sequence comes from Bacteroidota bacterium, assembly GCA_031427625.1. Taxonomy (GTDB): domain Bacteria; phylum Bacteroidota; class Bacteroidia; order AKYH767-A; family 2013-40CM-41-45; genus JADKIH01. Next base: position 29,728 of record JANPNV010000057.1, on the reverse strand, counting down.
AGTTTGCCATCATTTAAAACCTGTCCGGCATCTTTCTTCTCATCCCTTTCATCGATAACGTCAGAAATATAAAAAACAGAAGAAGAAAAGGTCCACTTGTCTGGTGAAAGGTCAAGGATGTATTTTTTTTGAGCAAAAGACTGACAGGAAATCATCAATAAAATGCAAACGCGAATTTTTCTGATATTCATAAATAATTAGGAGGTAATAAGCCCGGTTTTATTTGTAATTTTACGAAATTCAACTGTATCTATGCAAATTCTCTTTCTTATCATTGGAATTGTTGCAGGAGCCATCGTCATGCTTCTGATTATGATGTCAAAATCATCGTCTGCCAATAAACTCGCAGAAGCGAAATTTATTGAATCGGACAGACAATGCGGAATTTTAAACGACAGACTTCAACAAACGGCTTTGCAATTAAAATCGGTTGAAGACATGCTTCAGTCGGAAAGGAAGTTATCGGCCGAATTTAATTCGTCACTTTCCGAACAGCGGATAATATCAGAGCACCTTCGTGAGAAGCTGGAAAATGAGAAAGTCGAGATCGAAAAAATTCATAAGCAATTTACAGCAGAATTTGAAAATCTGTCTACAAAAATTCTTGAGGATAAAAGCAAAAAATTTACTGAGCAAAACCGTACTAATATCGAAGTTATTCTGAATCCATTAAGTGAAAAGATTAAGGAATTCGAGCAAAAGGTTGAACAATCCTACAAGATTGAGTCAGCAGAAAGAAATTCTCTGAAGGGAGAAATAAAAAGTCTGATGGAGCTGAATAAACAAATCAGCGATGAAGCAAATAATCTTGCCCGTGCCTTGAAAGGCGACACGAAAAAACAAGGTAACTGGGGTGAAATAATTCTTGAACGGATTCTTGAAAGATCAGGATTGACAAAAGGATCAGAATACGAATTGCAATTTAGTACAAGTAACGATGATGGCCGACGGATTCAACCTGATGTTGTCGTACATCTTCCGGACAATAAGCATATTATCATCGATTCAAAAGTAAGTCTCATCGCCTATGAAGCTATGGTAAACAGTACAACTGATGATGAACGTGAGGGATTTTTAAAAGAGCATATTAACTCTGTAAGAAATCACATTCGTATACTGGGCGAAAAAAATTATTATTCGTCACAGGATTTAAGCAGTCCCGACTTCGTCCTTATATTTATGCCTATCGAGCCATCATTCAGTACAGCTATTCAGGCAGATGCCGAACTTTTTAATTATGCATGGGACAGGAAAATAGTGCTTGTAAGTCCATCGACGTTACTTGCTACTCTTAAAACGGTAAGTGCAATCTGGAAACAGGAGAAACAAACCAAAAATGCACTTGAGATAGCAAGGGTAGGAGGTGCATTGTATGATAAGTTTTTTAATTTTCTGAAAGACATGACTTCTATCGGTGACAAAATTAAATCGGCTCAGCAAAGTCATGATGATGCGATGAACAAATTAACGTCCGGCTCAGGTAATATTTTGAAGAAAGTTGAAGAATTGAAAAAGCTTGGAGCGAAAACTTCAAAGGAAATTTCACAAACATTATTAGAGCAATCTGAAGAACAAGATGTTGATGAGACTTCAAGGTAAATTATTATTCTTTGTTATGTTCCTGGCAGTTTCATGTCTGCCCGTGCGTGATGTAAGCACCCTGAACATGGTTTCAGATTACAGGGCGACGGATAAATATTTTCATCCTGAATTTGTCGCGTATAATATTACTGATTCAACTGCAAAACTTTTTATCAAAGTTTTACCTGGCGAATTTTTATTTGTCAGGCAATTTGATGAAAAATTCCGGTCTTTCATAAACGTTTATTCAGAGACAATCATTTCTTATGAGTCCTCGAAAATGATTGACAGTACTTCGGCTGACTATTCTTTCGAGCTTACTGAAAAAGGAGATTCGCAAATTATTTCAATGAATATTCCTGTGAAGTCTCCCGGAAAATATCTTATCCATTGCATCATCACTGATATCAATAAAAATCGGAATGATGATTTTTATATTCAGCTTGACCGGCTTACTAAACCTTCGAAAAACGATTTCCTTTTATTGGGACAGGATGATGTCCCTTATTTCAAAAGCTCTTTCAATCAGAATGAAAAGATAAAAGTAATTTATAAGGATTCAACCATTAACAGGTTTCATGGAAAGTTTTATCATCGTGACTTCCCGCTTGCGGCTCCGCCATTTAGTTTCGACATTCATGATGACTTTAATTATATTCCCGATAGTTCATTTATTGCGAATTCTGATGAACTAAAATCGATAAATCTCACACAGGAAGGTTTCTATAATATTCAGACTGATTCAGTCGGAACTGCAGGTCTCACTCTTTTTCGATTTGGTAGCGGATTTCCGGATGTGACCTCGCCTAAACAAATGATAGAATCGTTGCGTTACCTTACGACAAAAAAAGAGTATGAGGAAATGAGAAACAACACTTCTCCGAAGTCTGCTGTAGAGAATTTCTGGCTGACTCATGGCGGGACAGAAGAAAAATCACGGAACCTTATTCGAAAATATTATGGTCGTGTAAGAGATTCGAACCGGTATTTTTCTTCCTATACAGAAGGATGGAAAACCGATCGCGGATTGATTTATATTATTTTCGGCAGTCCCGGAACAATATATAAGAGCTCTGATACAGAGAGCTGGATATACGGGACACCAAACAGCGCACTTGCGCTTAATTTTTTCTTTGTCAAAGTAAATAATCCCTTTACTGAAAATGATTTTACGCTAAGTCGTTCACCTTCCTATGAAAGTAACTGGTACAGAGCTGTTGAAATCTGGAGGCAGGGAAGAGTATATAACAGTTTCTACTAAATTTATTTATTAAAGATGGGTATGAATTATAGAAGTAATGAGAGAAGCCGGAAATCAGTTGATGATTCGCAGCTTGTATATGGTATTCGGCCTGTAATGGAAGCGATTCTGGCAGGGAAAGAAATCGATAGAATATTTATCACCCGGAATACCACAGAAGGATTGATGGGCGAATTGAAAACGTTGTTAAAGGAAAGGGATATTCCATGGATGGAAGTTCCCATCGAAAAGATTCACAGAATAACGAGAAACAATCATCAGGATGTTGTCTGTTATATTTCTCCTGTTAGTTATGCAAAACTGGGTGATATTTTACCGGGGATCTTCGAGAAAGGCGAGACGCCATTGATTCTTATCCTCGATAGAATTACGGATGTGAGAAATTTTGGTGCGATTGCAAGAACAGCAGAATGTTCAGGTGTTCATGCAATTGTTATTCCCTATCGTGGTGCAGCGCAAGTAACTGCCGATGCAATTAAAACATCTGCAGGTGCTTTAAACTCGATTCCTGTTTGCAGGGAAAATAATCTTCGTCATACATTCGATTTTCTACATCAAAGTGGTTTGCGGATTGTAGCGGCAACAGAAAAAGGAGTCGAGTCTTACTTTAAATCTGATTTCACCGGTCCACTAGCTATCGTTATGGGTTCTGAAGAAGATGGGATCTCTCACGACCTGTTAAGGGTTGCCGACGATCTCGTAAACATTCCTCTTCTTGGTTCTATTTCATCATTAAATGTTTCTGTGGCCTGTGGTGTTCTTCTCTATGAAGCAATTCGTCAGCGTAGTACTAATTAATCGGGATGAATTACACTGTACGTACACCGTATGCTGAAAAAATAGTCTTGTGGCTTCTCGTCATTGGCGCTGCTTTCGTTAGGTTCTATCATCTTGGTTCAATGTCGCTTTCCAACGATGAATTAAGTTCGCTCGTTAGGATCAGATTCGATTCTTTCAGCGAAATGATTGCAAACGGAGTCTATGTGGACGGGCATCCTGCGGGATTACAAACATTTTTATTTTATTGGGTGAAATTTTTCGGTGATGATGTTTTTATTCTCCGTTTTCCTTTTGCTCTGTGTGGCGTCCTTTCTGTTTACATGATTTATAAAATCGGAAAACGGTGGTTCAATGAGACAACGGCATTTCTCGCCGCCACAGTTTTTGCTTTCTCCTCATTCACAATTTTGTTTACACAACTTGCACGGATGTATAGCCCGGCAATTTTATTTTCTTTGCTAACTGTATATTACTGGACGCATTTTCTTTTTACTTCTCCTGATAAAAGAAAAAGGAAATCGGATCTTGCAGGTTGGATTGTTTTTACCGCCATTGCTCTTCATCTTCACTACTTCAGCTTTTTCTTTGTCGCCATTGTCGGACTTAGTGGATTATTCTTTGTAAAGAGAGCTGATGCTGTTAAATATATTTCCGGAGGCATCATTGCCTTATTACTTTTTCTGCCGGAAGCCGGTATTTTCAGAACACAAATAACAAGAGGTAGTATCGGTGGATGGCTACCGGCTCCATCAGATTATTTTCTCCTTCAGTATTTTTTCGAATTATTTAATCGGTCTTTTTTGATTTGTATATTATCGGCAGCAATATTAATTACAGGAATAATATTTTCTAAAAAAGTTAATAATTATAATCGCTGGAGAATTCTTTCAGTGAGTTGGTTTTTGCTGAGTTTTGCTATTGCATTTCTTTATTCTGTTTTTTCTCAGCCGATTATCATGTATTCTACTCTTCTTTTCGTGACACCATTTATTCTTTTGTTTGTGTTTTCATTTATTCCGCCAATTCTTTTTAAGAAAAAAAATGCTGTAATTGTTGCAACGATTTTTATGTTCTTGTTTTTCTACGATACAGTTGTAACAGGGAAATATTTTTCAGTGAAACATTTCGGCGTCTTTCGTGAAGTTGCTGAAGCTGCCAATGATTGGAAAAATAAATACGGGAAGGATAATGTAAAAATGGTAGCTAATGTGATCAATAGCGATTACCTGGATTACTATTTTAAACGAATGGAGAATCCCCCTGAAGCAGAAGTCTATCACATCGAAACCCCGGCAGAGTTTTCTGATCTTTTCAGAACGGTAAAAAATTCATCAACGGAATATTTTATTTACATCTGGACGAATGGCTCACATCCTCTTGAAGTTCCCGAGATCATCAGAAATAGTTATCCGCATCTGGTAGAGAAGAGGAGTTATTTTAATGCTGAGGCTTATCTTTTTTCCAAACATTCAGTTCCTGGAGAGTTGAAGGATATAATATTTTCTTCTGTGTATGATTATGAATATTCAGATTGGAATTTTGATACTTCCCGCGCATCTTCAGAAATGTATTTATCTCCTGTTCATTCCGAAAAAATGACCAGTGAATTTAGTGCAGGATTAAAATGGAAGTTAGCTGACATCTCTAGGGTAGGTTACAGGTATGCGACTTATACTGCATGGATTTATCCAATGGTGGAATTAGAAAAGGCAACTATGATTTTTTCATTCGACAGAAATGGTCAGCCCTATAGTTACTTTAGCGTTTCGCTTTCTGATTTCAAATTGAAATTGAAAAAATGGCAGCCCGTGATATTGACTGCGCCAATGCCATCTGAAATTGAAAATGATGATGTGTTTTCGGCATACATCTGGAATCCATCCCGAAAATTATTTTATATCGATGACATGAAGGTTGATGTATATTCCGGTAACGATCCATATTTAATTCCTATTCACTAACGACGGCTCCGCCTTTATAAACCTGAGGTTCGTATTTTAAAGAAGGTGATTTAATGAACGGACCCAATCCTAGTTTGTCCCAGATTTCGTCAATCCTTGCTATCGTCTTACGGTCAGAAGCAAGTATATTCGGCCACTCCCTGTCAAAGTCATCAAACTCTTTGTTTTTCTTTGTTCCATCGAAGGCAACATGTGATATACCTGATTTATCTGTTACAATAAAATGGTCACGTTTTGGATCAACGTTATTTGTAAATCGCCAGACAGTATCTGCGATTTCTGCTGTGTCAACAGTACCTTCAACAAAAAGAATCATTTTTATATTTTCGAATTCAGATCGGTTGAACAGCAGCGCTGCTAATTCTCCGATATGATTTTTTCTGTTTTTATCCACAGAAATAAGTAGTATTGAAATATTATTTTGAAGAAGTTTGAGGTTAATACTTTTTATCTCCGGAAATTCCTGCATCCATTTTTCCTCATCCGGAGATGTAGCGGAGTTATCACTACGGGTTTTTCGTCCAGTCTCCTCTTCACTTGTTTTGGCAGTAGCATCAATACCTACCTTTCCTCCAAATGCCATCACCGAACAGCTGTGATCGAGCACATCGACAGGCCCCTGCGTAAAATATAAATCATGAGCAGGGTCAAAATTCTTACTTATATATTCAGCGACTTCCTGTGTATTGTGAATATTTATATTGCCATCAACGATGATCATAATTTTTGTAAACATCATTTGTCCCGCACCCCATAAACTATGCATTACCTTACTTGCTTGTCCCGGATATTCTTTGTTGATTTTTACAATGACTAAATTATGAAAAACGCCTTCAACAGGTAATACCATATCAACAATTTCAGGAACCATCATCATTTTTATAGGTACTAAAAAAATTCGTTCGGTAGCTTTGCCGATCCAGGCATCTTCCTGCGGAGGAATTCCAACAATCGTTGCAGGATAAACAGCGTTTTTACGATGAGTGATACATGTAATATGAAACTTCGGATAATAATCAGCCAGAGAATAATAACCGGTATGGTCACCAAATGGTCCTTCGAGAATATATTCTTCATGAGGATCTAAATATCCTTCGATGATAATATCAGCTTCAGCAGGAACCTGAACATCCTGTGTTATGCACTGAACGAGTTCCACTTTTTTCTTTCGGATAAATCCGGCCAACATGTATTCATCAACATTTTCAGGAAGAGGCGCTGTTGCAGCATACGTATATACAGGATCTCCTCCAAGAGAGACAGCAACTGGCATTCGTTTGTTTAGTTTTTTATATTCATTAAAATGCCGTGCACTTACTTTATGACGATGCCAGTGCATGCCTGTTACAGTGGGGCCGAATACCTGCATCCGGTACAACCCAACATTTCGCATTCCTGTTAGCGGATCTTTTGTATGTATCACAGGTAAAGTCAGGAACGGACCACCGTCTTCAGGCCAACATTTCAGGACAGGAAAAATATTTATGTCGGGATTGTTAATAATGATTTCCTGGCATTCACCTTTACCACTTACTGTTTTGGGCATCCACGAAGCTATGTTGCTAAGTGCAGGAAGCATTTTCAGTTTGTCCAGAATATTTTCTTTCGGTGATGTAAGCTGTTTGATGAGGGCTTCAATCTCTTCGGATACGTCATCAAGTTTTTCTTTTCCCAATGCCCATGCCATTCGTTGTTCCGTACCCATTGAATTAATTAACAACGGAAATGCTGTTCCCGTGTTTTCAAATAATAAAGCAGGGCCATAACTTTTTGAAATCCTGTCTGTAATCTCCGTAATTTCCAGATGAGGATTTACATATTCTTTAATACGGACTAACTGTCCTCTTTCTTCGAGTGTTTTAATCCAGTGTTCAGTGTTGCGGTACATAGTAGATCAGGCAGGTGAAATTTACCATTGCCATTTATATTTTTTACAAAAGTACAGAGAAAGGGGATATGTTTTCTGAAAGAAATCAGGCAAGATTCTGAAGCATCAATTGTATGGCTGCTTCTTTAAGTGCAGGAAGATCGTCCTGAGTCATTCCTTTAGTTGGAATTGGTTGGCACCAGATACAATATATTTTCCCCGGAGAAAGTTCTATAGGCCTTAGCGGAGATAATAAATGATCAGCATTTCGAAGCACCAGAATAGCTAATGGTACCTGCGACTGAATAGCAAGGCGAAAGGCTCCATCGTGAAAAGGGAGAAGTGGATCGGATGTTTTATTCCTTGTTCCTTCCGGACAAATAAAAACAGAAATATTTTCTTTTAGGGAGGAAATCATGTTTTCCATACTTCTTGCTCGTGCAGCTTTATCTTTTCTGTCGACAATGATGTAAAGTTTTTTTATGATGAATCCCATTAATGGAAGCTTCCCCAATTCTGCTTTTGCCAAAAAACGAATTGTATGGTTGGTAGAAACAGCATAAGCAGGAATATCAAGCTGAGAACTATGATTGCCTATGAATACATAGGTTTCATTTTTATCCAGATACTCTTTGTTTTTAATAATAAGTCGAACTCCAAATAGGATTAATAATGATGCTGCCCAAGGGCGTGAAATATATTTATGAGCAATGAATGGAGCGCGTTTGCTATTTACAAATGCAAAAATCGGAATGTAAAGGATAAAGACAATTATAAGCACTGCCAGAAATACAAGTAGTGCATAGATTCCGAAAATTGTCCGCAAACCTCTCTTTATATTAGTAATCATGAGTTTGAATAAGCGGCTAAATTAGAAAGAAAAAGATGAGAATCTTATAAAGCTATCTGTACTGACTTTCAGGGACTAAGCATTTATTTTGGTTTTAATAAATCCAGTAAATAGGATGTTGCGTAAGTTTTTCCAAAATCTACCATTAGTTAAATTAATAATTAAAAAATCAATTAAAATGAAAAAGACAATATTAAGCTTTGCGATATCTGCTATGATAATTGCAACAATTCCCACAACACATGCGCAAATGCAAAATAAAAGCGGAAGTACCGTAACAGTTGGCGGAGAGGCAATGTATCCGATGAAAAACATCATTGAGAATGCCATTAACTCGAAGGATCATACAACTCTTGTTGCTGCTGTAAAAGCAGCGGGACTAGTAGAGACTTTGCAAAGTAAAGGTCCATTCACCGTTTTAGCGCCAGTCAATAATGCTTTCGAAGATTTGCCTGCAGGTACTGTTGAAAATCTTTTGAAACCCGAAAGCAAATCCACACTTACAAGTGTGTTAACGTATCATGTTTTATCAGGAAAATATACATTCGATGATATTGTTGCAGCAATAAAAAAAGGTGGAGGTAAAGCGAGTATGAAAACAGTAGCGGGGCAGGAAATAACATTCCTAATGAATGGCCCACATAATATAGAAGTGAAAGATGCCTTAGGGAATCTGGCGAACATTACAACATACGATGTTAATCAATCCAATGGCGTAATACATGTCCTCGACAGAGTATTAATGCCAAAGATGTAAACCGTTTCGTGGTGGATCGGGGATCAGGAGTATTTGATTCCCGATTTTTTATTGGATGATAAATCGGTTTGATTTTTTTTCGTTCATATCTGAAACCGAAATGAAATAAATACCCGATGACAGGAATGAAAGATTTATTGAACTCCGATTTGAATTAAAACGATCCGACAAAATTGTTTTCCCATCCATATCATATACAGAATATTTTTTTCCTTCGATAAGTGCCCCTTCCACAAGCAAGAATTTATTTGTTACCGAAATATTAAGGGTGGATTTATTTTGTGTATGCTCAATATCGGTTAGGTTGCAACTATTAACACTCCTTACTCCTTGATATTTGAAGTTATCGAGATACATTGATCCGCCATTTTTTGAACCTGTAATGGAAACATCAATAGCCGGATCTGTCTGTAGGATTGTATCATTCATACTATCGAAAATACTATCTACAAGAACAGGGCTGCTTACACCGGCCGGACCCAGAAGGTTTATTTTGCTATAGAAATTAGTTTGAGGATTAGGCGAACCGGTAAATGAAAATCCAAGTTCTAGTCTGTACCAGTTATTTGCCAAAAGATTCATTGCCGATATGGAAGATGTAAATGAAAAGTATGTGTATATTTCAATTTTTGCAGCGTGTGAAACGGATGCGATTAAATAATGATTGAAATCAGTGTTCGGCTGAATCCAGATAGATGTGGCCCGGTCGAATCCTGTTGCAGAAATTAGGGCAGGATCATAATAAAAGCAAATACTTGTTGTGTAAAGTTGATTATTTACTGCTTGATATTTTGAACAGTATCTTGAATTATCATTGCCCCAGTTATTCGAATCTGGCGTCTGAAGACATCCTCCCGTAATTCCATTGGTTGGAATCTGAACAAGCGTTTGGTTGCCGCTGAAATAATTCAAAAGGTCGTTGTCATTTGCATTTATATAGGTATCAAATAAAACGTCTTCATTTATAACTTGTGATGACGCTCTTAAACTCATCAGAATGAATAGAAGAAAAATAAGATTCGTTGTTTTCATTATTTGTGATTTAATTCTATTCATAAACGTATATAATTTATGACATAAAAATCCTGAATCATCATTAATTAGTTTTAAGCCTGACGGAGAAATTTAATTTCAGGCCATTTCTTAGATGTTTATTTGTGAAATAAGTTGTATCAGCAGATATCTCATCCCAATATAACATTCCATTCGGCGGGAGTTTTTCCAGTTCAAGCACACCCGTGAAATGTTCTTCCTGATGTTTTCTGATTACAGCCATTCTTTCATCGTAGGCATTCGAAAATCTGACAGCAATTGAAGATTGTATATACAAGTGAAAAAGGAGAACTGAAATTATCAGCATATTCCCTGTATAAAATACTATTTTGATTATTGCTGATTCTGCATTGATTGTCATTCCAGCCAGGAAGAATACGAACGCAAAATATGCTGAGGCCGAAAATGATATTATTGAAAGTGCACGGTCGGGCCCGGCTTCCGACATAATAAACGACGTAGGAATTACCATAAGTGCAGTACCTGACAGAAAAATTAAAGTTCCCAAAAATAAATTCCTTCGGAATTGCAGTGCGGTTAATCTAACTTTTGATGTTACTCCGCTAAAAACTATCCATGGAAGCGAGAATGCAATCAGATAGCCAATTTTCTCAGGAAGATATCGGACAAATAATTTTGCATAGGATTTGAAAGCAATGAATATTTTTTCAAGAAAAGATGAATGCGGCAGTAAAGAATGCCTGATCTCCGTTCCCGGAGCAAATGCAGAGAATGAAAACGAAAATAATAGTACAAAAGTCGAAAAGAGTATAGCTTGAATAATTGGATCACTAATATTTTTTCCTGAAATTTTACAGCGGAATAGACCCGAACAAATTAAGGTAGCAAAGAATATCAGTGCATAAGATTCTGAAGCTCCTCCAATAAATGCAGCCGATAGAAACATAATCAGATAACTAACAAATGTTTTCTTCTCAAATAAAATGCAATCAGCAAGAAACAGGAAGGCAATTATGCTCCACAGGTAAGTAATAATAATTATATACCAGAACCACGTTTCGCCAATATTGTAGGTCGAAAAGTAAAATGAGGAAATAAAAAGAACACTCATGAAATTCGTAGAGAATATGCGCGGAAAAATATTCAGTCTTTTGAAAATGTTTGAAAGGATAATTCTGATAGAAATAAAAAGTAGAGAAACAGTGAAGATTATAACCGCAGGCATGAAAAATTGATTTTCCCAGCCGGAAATAAGTAGACAGCCAAGAAAATGTGCAGACCATCGGCCGCTCCATTGTTCGTATTGATAGATCATGCCATTCCATGCTCCGAAATTATTTTTCAGCCACAGATAGAAAAAGTCATCGCCGGCAATACGCGAATGAAAGCTAAGGATGAGAAGCAAAAAGATGAAAAGTGCGGCAACTAAAGTGTTGAGAAAGTTGTATGCCCTTATTTTCATTCGTTCGTAATTACATTCAGCATTTGGGAATGTTGAAAAACACCTTCAAGGTGTTAGGATTGAAATTGAGTTTGCAATTCTTTATTCGCAGTTTCCATTTCTGATATCATATCTCTGATGATAGTTCGAACCGGCTTAATCTCATTGATCATCTCAACAGTCTGGCCTGCGCACCAAAGACTGTGATAATTTCCTGGTTTAACTGCTTCTTCCAGCCATTCAAAACCCCGTTTCTGAATAAGCATTTTGAAAAATTTCTTTGTCCGGGGATTTCTGCTCATCCAGCTTTCAAAACTATTTTGTTTCGTTCCTATTTTTTTTGCGAAATCAGTATTGATAATGGTACAAGGCGTACCACTGATGCGTTCAGTCATTACAATGTCTTCCATATGTGAATCGACGATAGCATTTTTATATTCGTTGGAAACAGTTGCCTCCTTGCTGGCAATAAAAATTGTCCCGCAGTAACCGGCAGATGCACCTGCAGCCAATGCGCTTAGCAATCCTTTTCCGTTCGCAATTCCACCGGCTGCCAAAACTGGAAGTTCGGGGAAATGTTTCTTTAATGATTCTATAAGAAGCATAAGCGGAAAAGGACCTGCATGTCCTCCTGCGCCTTGTCCGACAGCAACGAAACCATCACAACCCGATTGATGACACTTCGCAGCATGTTTGATATTTGTAACATCACAGAAGACTCTCCCGCCATATTCATGGACGGCCTTGATTGTTGACAGCGGATTTCCCAAAGAAGTGATGATGACTGGGACTTTATTCCGAACGCAGACATCCAGATGCTTGTCAAACCATGGATTAGACTTCTGAACTATCAGATTTACGCCATAAGTCCCCGGCCTTCCTTTGTTTTCATTCAGATAGGTATTCAGCTCCACTAAAGCTTTATCAAGATCGTTTTCATTTCTGAAATTAAGCGATGGAAAACATCCAAGAATGCCTTCACTCATGGCCTCTTTCAGCATTGAAACATTGGTGACAAGAAACATAGGAGCCATCACCAGCGGATATTTGATATTTAGCGATTTAGTAAAGGTGTTTGAAAATGGCATTTTTAATGAAGATTGCTTAGATTAATTGTGGAGTAATTTACGGTTAGATTCAATACATTTCACTTAAATGCAGTTAGGAATGTTCACAGAGGGATAAACAATGTTAACAACCCTTTTAAAATTATTTTTTCATAGGCATTACGGTACTGTCAAAAACTTTATTTTGGCGGATTAACTTGCCCTTATACTGTATAAATTAACCTACCAGTTAAGGGCCTTTCTTAAAAAAATAAATGAGTTCAGTTCGAAGATTATTTGATATTCCAGCAAGGCAGAGGGAGCTTTTCCCGAAACCTGATTCACTCCTTTTCAAGGATAGCGGTCGTTGGATTTCATATTCAACTGATAAGTTTATAGATACTGCAGATTTTTTCGGAATGGGTTTGATGGCTGTCGGACTGAAAAGAGGAGATGTAGCGGCAATCATTTCTGCAAATAGGCCTGAATGGAATATCGCTGATATAGGCATGCAACAGGTGGGTATTATCAATGTTCCCATTTATACAACGCTTTCAGAATCTGAAATTATTTTCATTCTGAATGATTGCAAAGCAAAAATGATTTTTACAGGCGATAAAGATCTTTATACTAAAATCGTCAACCTCAGAGCCGCCGTTCCTCTGTTAACTGCTGTATATTCATTCGATCAAATTAGTGGCTCTCCAAACTGGATGGAAATTGTTTCTATGGGGATGGAGAAAGGCGATAAGGATGAGCTGAAGAAAATAAAAGAATCAATTTCTGAGAGCGACCTCGCCACCATTTTATATACGAGTGGAACAACGGGCACTCCCAAAGGCGTTATGCTTTCGCATAATAACATCGTAAGCAATATTCTTGCATGCGAACATCTTTGTCCGGTCGATAATACTTCCCGCGCTTTAAGTTTCCTTCCATTGTGTCACAGCTATGAAAGGATGCTCACTTACCTGTACATGTTTCAGGGTGTTTCGATTTATTATGCAGAGAGCATGGATAAAATCGTTGATAATCTCAAGGAAGTGAAGCCGCATGTTTTTTCGACAGTTCCACGATTGCTCGAAAAGGTATTTGACAAAATTTTGAGCAAAGGAAAAGAACTGAAAGGCATAAAAAAATTTCTTTTTTTCAGAGCAGTAGATATGGGATTGCGCTATGAACTCGGCGGCAAAAATGGTTTCATGTACGAGCTGGAGTTAAAGCTGATGAATAAACTCATTTTTTCCAAGTGGAGAGAAGCGCTTGGGGGAGCAGTAAAGGTCATAGTCAGTGGAGGTGCCGCTCTTCAACCTCGTCTGGCAAGAGTCTTCTGGTCAGCCAAGATTCCCGTTCTCGAAGGATATGGTCTGACAGAAACATCACCAGTAATTTCTGTGAATAATTTTGAAGCGAATGGAACTCACTTTGGAACTGTCGGCACAGTTATCAAAAATGTTGAAATAAAAATTGCCGGTGACGGTGAAATCCTGTGCAAGGGCCCGAATGTCATGCTTGGTTATTTTAACCGGCCCGATTTAACCGCCGAAGTTCTTGACAATGAGGGATGGTTTCATACAGGAGATATCGGCACCATCGTCGAAAATCGTTTTCTGAAAATTACAGACAGAAAAAAGGAAATATTTAAAACATCAGGAGGGAAATATGTTTCTCCCCAGGCTATCGAAAATAAATTCAAGGAATCTTTATTCATCGAACAGTTAATGGTCATCGGTGAAAATCGTAAATTTGCATCAGCGCTTATTGTACCGGATTTTGCTTATATCAAAAAGTGGTGCGAGGAAAATAACATCACATTTGTCTCGAATGAGCACATCATTTCAGAGCCTAAGGTTATATCAGAAATTCAGAAAGATGTAAATAATTTCAATAAAGATTTCGGAAATACCGAGCAGATTAAAAAATTCAAACTTCTTCCTTCCGAATGGAATATTACAGGGGGTGAACTTACTGCAACAATGAAATTGAAAAGAAAAATAATTGCTGAAAAATACAAGAATGCCATCAGTGAAATTTATGGCGAAGAATCAGTTGTAGCCTGATGATTTTAAAAATATGAAACGAATTATTAAAAACGTAGCAGTATTGGGAAGTGGAATAATGGGGAGCCGCATAGCTTGTCATTTCGCCAATATCGGATTGAATGTTCTATTGCTCGATATCGCCTCGAAAGAGTTAACGGAAGATGAAAAAAAGAAAAACCTTTCTTTGGATTCACCGCTCGTAAAAAACAGGATAGTCAATTCGGCTCTTCAACTTAGCATTAAGACGAATCCCTCGCCGCTGTATAAAAAATCTCATGCATCCAGAATCCGTACCGGAAACTTCAATGATGATTTGAAGAGTATAGCCGGATGTGACTGGATTATTGAAGCTGTTATAGAGAATCTGGATATTAAAAAAAGCGTTTTCGGAGAAGTGGAAAAATACAGGAAGGCCGGATCACTGATTACTTCTAATACGTCCGGTATCCCTATCGCACTTATGGCTGAAGGAAGAAGTGATGATTTCAAAAAGCATTTCTGTGGCACTCACTTTTTTAATCCACCAAGATACCTGAGACTGTTAGAAATTATTCCTGGTCCTGTCACCGATCCTGAAGTTGTCAGTTTCCTAATGCAGTATGGCGATCTTTACCTCGGAAAAACTACTGTTGAATGCAAAGACACTCCAGCATTTATCGCAAACCGCGTCGGTGTATTTTCGATTATGTCGCTTTTGCATCTGGTAGAAAAGAATGGATATACTGTTGATGAAATAGATAAACTCACCGGCCCTGTATTAGGTCGTCCGAAATCGGCGACATTCCGTACTACCGATCTTGTCGGAATTGATACACTGGTGAAAGTGGCCAGAGACGTTTACGATCGCTGCCCGAACGATGAATCTCGCAATTCCTTTTTGCTGCCCGGATTTGTACAGACGATGATTAATAACAAATGGTTGGGCGACAAGACTGGACAGGGATTTTACAAGAAGGAAAAAAAGTCAGGAGCCAAAAGTGAAATTTTATCACTCGACCTGAAAACACTTGAATACATCCCGAAAGGCAAAACCAAATTTCCGGTTTTAGACCAGGTGAAAAGCATTGAAGATGTTAAGGAACGAATAAAAGTATTATTTGCTGCCAAAGACAGAGCCGGTGAATTTTACCGCTCTTCATTCTGTGCATTGTTTCACTATGTATCTTTCAGAATTCCGGAAATAGCTGACGACGTTTTTAAAATCGATGAAGCAATCAGCGCCGGCTTCGGATGGGAAAACGGACCATTCGAAATATGGGATATCCTCGGACTGGAAACAACAGTGAAGTTGATGGAAGAAATGAATTTGAAACCCGCTGCATGGATTTATACAATGATAGCTAAAGGAAACAAATCATTCTATTCGTTAAAGAACGGTAAGAAATATTACTACTCAGTTTCTACAGGAGACTATAAACTTCTTCCCGGAGGCGAAAGCTTTATTCTTCTCGAGCCTTACAAAGAAAAAATTGTCTGGAAAAACAATGGATGCAGCCTGATCGATATTGGTGATGGAGTAGTGAATCTGGAATTCCACACGAAGATGAATACCATCGGTGGTGAAATTATCGAGGGAATGAATACAGCCATTAGTATGGCAGAAAAAGATTTCCGCGGACTCGTTGTAGCTAATGAGGGACAGAATTTTTCGGCCGGCGCTAACATCGCAATGATTTTCATGTTTGCCGCCGAGCAGGATTTTGACGAAATTGACATGGCCGTGCGAGCCTTTCAGAACATGAATATGCGTGTCAGATACAGCAGTATTCCTGTTGTTGTCGCACCGCATGGATTAGCATTGGGCGGAGGTTGTGAAATGACTCTTCATGCTGATAAGGTTGTTGCATCTGCAGAAACATATACTGGAATGGTAGAATTCGGAGTCGGCCTGATTCCGGGTGGAGGAGGGAGTAAGGAATTCGCATTGCGCGCCTCTGATGCTTACAAAGAAGGCACCATCGACGAACATGTTTTGAAAGAATATTTTTTGAATATTGCAATGGCAAAAGTTTCAACCTCTGCTGCTGAAGCCTTCGACTTGAAAATACTTAGAGAAGGTCACGACGAAATTGTTATGAATCTTAACCGAAGAATTAGCGAAGCAAAACGAGCCGTTATCGAAATGTCTGATGACGGCTATACGCGACCGACGGAACGAAAAGATATCAAGGTTTTAGGAAAAAGCGGAATGGGAATATTCTATGCCGGTGCCAATGCCATGGTATCAGGCCATTACATTTCAGAACACGATCAGAAAATATCACAAAAACTTGCCTATGTGTTGTGTGGAGGTGATCTATCTTCTTATACTTTTGTATCCGAGCAATATCTGCTCGATCTCGAGCGGGAGGCATTCCTTTCTCTCTGCGGTGAGAAGAAAACACTTGAACGAATTCAAAGCATCCTCACTACAGGAAAACCTTTACGTAACTAGACGAAAATGAAACTAAAAATTAATTCGGGAAAATTATTAATGTGGGTTATGATTCTTATTGCCGGTACATTCCTGCTTCCTCAAGCAGGATATGGGCAAGCGCGGGAAGAGAAACCGAAATATGCTCCCGGGAAAGAAAAACACCGAAACCGAAACGATGAAATCGGTCGCAAACAAGGGAAATGGATGTTCTATAATACATTCGGTGAAAAAATTTCTGAGATCGATTTTGTAAATGACAAAAAAGAAGGCGTTGAAAGAAAATATTATGGCTATGACAGAGTCAGAGAAGAAACCGAATACCTCGCCGGCGTAAAGGACGGAACGTATACAAAATATTATTTCTCTTCACAGGTACAGCTCGAAGGCAGTTATAAAGATGGAAGAAAAGATGGTAAGTGGACACGATACTTCGAAGATGGTACCGTTCGTCAGGAAGGTTCTTACCTCAACGGAAACCGCGACGCCCTCTGGAAAACATATAACAGAAAGGGTAATGTTGTTAGTCAGGCCGAATATAAAAACGGTGTTAACATCGAAGATATAGCAGCTAAGAAGAAAAAAGAAGAAGAAGCTAAAAAAGCAGCCGATAAAAAAGCTTCGGATAAAAAAGGCCCCGTACTTATTAAACCAGGCACTAAGCCACAGCAAGCACCGGGAGCAACCCAGGAAGATCCAAAGAAAAAATAAAATCATATTCAATACAGATCGTTATTTATCTGTATACAAAAATCAACTCAAATGGACGCTTACATCATTGCAGGATTTCGCTCAGCAGTCGGAAAAGCACCGAAAGGAAAATTCCGTTCCATGCGCCCCGACGATCTGGCATCAGAAGTGATAAAGCACCTTGTTGCCTCAGTTCCTAATCTCGATAAAGAACAAATAGACGATGTGATCGTCGGAAATGCAACACCGGAAGCAGAGCAAGGTCTCAACGTCGGTCGCATGATATCACTCATGGGACTGAACACCGTAAAAGTTCCCGGTATGACCGTTAACCGGTATTGCGCATCAGGACTCGAAACAATTTCAATTGCTACAGCAAAAATAAAAGCAGGCATGGCCGATTGCATCATCGCCGGTGGCGTAGAATGTATGTCGCCTATTCCTTTCGGTGGATGGAAAATTGTTCCAAACCTGAAATTCGTTCAGTCTAATCCCGATTATTACTGGGGCATGGGACTTACTGCCGAAGCTGTTGCTCGAGAATACAATGTCTCACGCGAAGATCAGGACAAGTTTGGTTATGAGTCGAACCAAAAAGCCGGCAAAGCTATCGCCGATGGGAAATTTATAGATGAAATTGTTCCTGTTAAAGTAACAGAGATATTCGTTGATGAGAATGAGAAGAAGAAGTCACGAGAAAGTATCGTAGATACTGACGAAGGCCCACGACTGGATTCCACTCTCGAGAAGATGGCTCAACTTAAACCAGTATTCGATGCTATGGGAACTGTGACGGCAGGAAATTCATCGCAGACTTCTGATGGTGCTGCATTCGTTCTTATCGTCAGCGAGAAAATGTTGAAGCAGCTAAATGTAAAACCCATCGCACGTTTAGTCGATTATGCTGTTGCAGGTGTTGAGCCACGCATCATGGGTATCGGTCCGATCGAGGCGATTCCGAAAGTGTTGAAGCATGCAGGCATGAAGCAGGACGACATTCACCTCATCGAATTGAATGAAGCGTTTGCATCGCAGTCACTTGCCGTGATTCGTACGCTAGGCCTCAATCCTTCGATCACAAATGTGAACGGCGGAGCAATCGCTCTCGGTCATCCGCTTGGTTGCAGCGGAGCAAAGTTATCGGTGCAACTCTTCAGCGAAATGAAACGACGGAATGTAAAATATGGTATGGTGACTATGTGTGTTGGAACAGGACAGGGAGCCGCCGGTATATTCGAATTATTAAACTAACATCTCAGCATCCTCTGCGATTTCTCTTTGCATCCATTGAGTTTTAATACAACGCATAGAACAATAAAAAGAAATCGTTATTGAAAAGAGATTTTTAAACAGGCCCTTGAAGACATTTCTCAAATTTCTGTTAGCATTAATTTTGCTTTTTGTAGTTGTTATTTTAATAAATACTATTCGCTTCAAATCAAAACAGCTTTCTGTAATCGGAGAACGCAGAATAGTTGAGATAGATACAGCTGCAGTCAGGCATTTGTCGGAAGCTATTCGCATACGAACGATTTCATACGACGATAATAATCTTATCGATTACACTCAATTCGATTCCCTTTATTCATTTCTAGAAAAAACATATCCTCTTACATTTCAAAAACTTTCACATCAGCGGATTAATGATTACAGCTTATTGTTTCACTGGAAAAGCTCATCAGATAAACTTCCTATAATACTTTATGCTCATCTCGATGTTGTCCCCGTCGATTCTACAACGTTGGCAATCTGGAAGTACGAGCCCTTCGCCGGAGCGACAGATAAGTTGTTTATTTATGGGAGGGGAACAATCGATGATAAAGGCAGCGTCATCGCAATTCTTGAATCAATAGAAAATCTGTTAAAGAATAATTTTACACCTTCAAGAGATATTTATTTAGCATTCGGTCACGATGAGGAAGCAACTGGTATCAATGGCGCAAAAGAAATCGCTGAACAATTGTTGAACGAAGGAGTGAAGGCTGAATTTCTTCTCGACGAAGGCGGACTTATAGCTGTTGATATGGTTCCATTTGTAATGCCACCCGTTGCAATGATTGCAACATCAGAAAAAGGATACATGTCAGTCGAATTATCGGTAAAGGGAAGTGGTGGCCATTCCAGTTTTCCTCCGGAGAATCCACCCATAGAAATTTTAGCGAATGCCATTAAGAAGATCCACGATAATCCCTTCGAAAGAAAAAGTAGTGAGTCGTTGAATGACTTCATGGAATATGCCGGGCCTGAAATGAAACTTCCTTTCCGCGCCATCTTCGCAAACCGATGGTTGTTCAGGCCTATTGTTTTTGATGAGTATGAGAAAATTCCTTCAGCAAATGCCATGATCAGGACAACTTCAGTTGCAACAATGATCCATGGCGGAGTAAAAGAAAATGTCGTCCCTTCTGATGTATCAGCGATTATTAATTTCCGATTGCTGCCAGGAGATAATTCTTATGATGTTATCGAGCAAGTTATGCAAGTCATTAACGATGTTAATGTACAGGTTTCAATCAAAGGTCCAGTTATTGAGGCATCGAATGTTTCTTCAGTAAAATCGGAAGGATTTATCCTTTTGCAGAAAACAATTAAAAATGTTTTTCCTGATGTAATCGTAACGCCAAGTCTTCTAATTGGCCAAACAGATTCACGACATTTCAGAAAAGTGACGAAAAATATTTTTCGTTTCCTTCCCGTTCGAATGGATAATGGCATCCTCGACAGCATGCATGGCATGGATGAGAAGATAGGAGTGAAGGAGTTTTCCGAGTCTGTTGTATTTTATAGAGAATTAATTAAGTCGTTGTAGTTTGTTAATTTTTGGTCGCCGGCTGATATATAAACAAAAGCAAATCCGAACCGTTCTGGTGGCTTACTTCTCAATCTGAAATCTGAGATCATTTTTAAGTTAGGATGTTTGTTGTGCTAAGAAATCGCCAGGCAATTGTCTGAACTTTGATTTGTATGATTCGTATGATTTTTTTGAAAATGAAATTTTGATATTGTCTGCTCTGAGGATTCTTCAATCTTGCTCTATCTGGGCGAAGTCTTAGCACGACATACGTACTAACTTAATTGCTCTTGCATCCGTTCGAGTGCGAGACTTCGTCCACGACGCAACTCTGCTTAAAGAGGATAACTCACCACACCGGTAATTTGTACTCTATATAATCTCAGTTATATTCGGTTTGTATTTCCCCAACAAAGTCGATAAATTTTAGAAATGACAAAGAATGCAAAATAGATTATCGAGGTGGCTGCCTATTTTTTAGAATGATAGTTTTGAAATGGTGGTTTGTGATAGTTTAAAATAATGTATTAGTAAAATGCGGTTGAGAACATATTCAAATGCAATTATGAGTACACTTATTCATGGACGCATCGTGGACGAAGTCTCGCGCTCAGAGAAATGCTTTGTCTTCGCATAAAATATATCGTTCGCACTAAGACTTCGCCCAGCGAGGGTTCTTGATTCTTGATTCTTGATTCTTGGTTCTTGATTCTTGATTCTTGATTCTTGATTCTTGGTTCTTGATTCTTGGTTCTTGGTTCTTGATTCTTGATTCTTGATTCTTGGTTCTTGATTCTTGATTCTTGATTCTTGGTTCTTGATTCTTGGTTCTTGATTCTTGGTTCTTGATTCTTGGTTCTTGATTCTTGGTTCTTACCTCGAAATCCTTCTGTAAGAAACCCGCCCATTTTCACGAACGTTTATTGCATTTTTTTAAACTTTTTTACAGTATCTTACGTATAGTAAAGCTAAGCATCAACAGAATTATTATGGAAAGTATTATCAAAACAAACAATACCAAAGGCGGAGAATTTTTAATTAAGGAAACACTTGCCGAAGATGTCTTTATCCCTGAAGAGTGGACGGAAGAACAACTCATGATTTCGAATAGCTGCCGCGATTTTCTCGAGCAGGAAGTTTATCCAAACCTCGACCGCATCGACGCTCAGGAAGAAGGACTCATGCAGTCAATCCTCGTAAAGGCTGGCGAACTCGGACTCTTAGGCATTTCTATTCCTGAGCAATATGGCGGGTTTGGTAAAGACTTCGTCACGGGAATGCTGGCAACGGAAACGCTCGGTGCCGGACATTCATTCTCCGTTGCTTATGCCGCTCATACGGGCATCGGAACTCTGCCGGTTTTATACTATGGTAACGACGCACAGAAAAATAAATACATACCCAAACTTTCATCAGGCGAATGGAAGGCCGCCTATTGTTTGACAGAACCCGGATCCGGCTCAGATGCCAATGCGGCTAAGACGAAGGCCGTACTTTCTGCCGACGGAAAACATTACATCATCAACGGACAAAAGATGTGGATCACCAATGCGGGATTCGCAGATGTCTTTATCGTATTCGCAAAAATCGATAATGATGAAAACCTCAGTGCTTTTATCGTCGAAAAAGTATTTCCCGGAATAACTTTGAACCCGGAAGAACATAAGATGGGAATAAAAGGAAGTTCGACACGTCAGGTATTTTTTAACGACTGCAAAGTTCCTGTGGAAAATTTATTAAGCGAGCGTGGTAATGGTTTTAAAATTGCCGTGAATATTCTTAACCTCGGCCGTATCAAATTGGCCGGTGCTGCAATCGGAGGAAGTAAAAGAGTATGTACTATAGCCATTCAATATTCGAACGAGCGCCAGCAATTCGGCCGCCCGATTTCAAAGTACGGTGCTATTCGTTATAAGATTGCCGAACAGGCAATACGAATCTTCGCCTGCGAATCTGCCATCTTCAGATGCAGCCAGAATATAGAAGATACCATCAAAGATTTAAAAGCCGGTGGTATGGAAGAAAGCAAAGCGAAATTAAAAGGCGTAGAACAGTTTGCCGTCGAAGCAGCCATCTTAAAAGTTTATGGCAGCGAAGTTTTAGATTATGTAACTGATGAAGGCGTTCAGATTTATGGCGGTATGGGATATAGTGCCGATGCGCCAATGGACAGAGCTTATCGTGATTCACGGATCAATAGAATATTTGAGGGCACGAATGAAATCAATCGCATACTCGCCGTTGATATGATGTTGAAACGAGCCATGAAAGGCGAACTCGATCTGATCGGTCCCGCAACAAAAGTTGCCAGCGAACTTTTACAGATTCCTGATACAAGCGGTGGTTCCGACGGATTGCTATCAGCCGAGAAAAAATACATAGCCGATTTTAAGAAAGCTGTTCTTCTCGTTGCCGGCGCTGCCGTACAAAAACTGATGACGCAGCTTGCGAAAGAGCAGGAGGTACTCATGAACATAGCAGACATGCTTATCGATCTGTATGTAAGTGAATCGATGCAGCTTCGTGTCGAGAAATTAATAAGCATGCGCGGCGAAGCAGCTTGTGCTGTACATATGGATATGTTGCGAACATTTTTAAATGATGCTTCAGACAGATTACATATGGCAGGAAAAGACGCAATCAATTCATTCGCCGACGGTGATGAACAAAGAATGCTTTTAATGGGGCTGAAACGATATACAAAGGTCGCTCCGTTAAATGTAAAAGAGTCGAGAAGAAATGTAGCCGCTATGCTTATCAGCGAGAATAAGTATTGCTTCTAAATGTATAATCGTCCGATTCTGGCGGTCTGAATTTTAATAATTCTATAATAAAGTCTTCATTAAGTTCTAATTACCTCATTTCGTATAAAAAATGAGGTCTTTTAGCTAATTACTGAATTATCTATTCCGTTTTTTATTCTTTTCTTAATATGTCCTTTTGTTAAAAGGACTTATCTTTGCGCGCAATCAATATCAAGTGAAAATCTGCGCTAATTTCCAATATTTTCTACTCTTTCTTTTTTTAGCGGTCTTTCAAAAGGAGGCGCATGCAGGATACTTCCAAAATGTTTATGGAGGCAACCCAAAGACAAATGCTGTCGCTTTTTCTACAACTTCAGATCATGGCGTTGTAATTCTTGGCAATAGCACCGATACAACTTTTCATACGTCGGCTTATTATGTCATGAGAACAGATAGTAATGGCCAGGTACTATGGACGAAAATTTTTTCGAATGCTTTCAGCGCTTATGGATATGCGATTACTACTTTAGGAAATGGAAACATTGTTTTCCTCGGAACTCATTCCGGTATTTCCTTTCAGAACGTCGCCGAATTGATGGTTGTTGACTCATCAGGATTATTCAGAAGTACATCTGTCTACGCACCGTTTAATGGATGGGGTACTGCCGGGGTTGGACTCACGAATAATAGTGATACATCTGTTGCTATTACACTTTTCAACGATGGATTTATCTCGAATAATTACTATGCTATTTACTCCCTGAATGCAGATCTGTCAACAAAGTGGAATGACTTCGTCAGCTTTGATGGTTCATTTACGAATAGTCATGGAGTTACTACTGCATCAAGCGGAAACATATATACTATTTCATATTACGATTATTATTTGTTTGGACCGAATGTTTTATTCAACGTTACGAGTGTCAGAAAGCATGATAAATTTGGAAATATTTTGCTTGATTCCATTTATGATTTTCAATGTATCACTACTTCCATCTCTGCTACAGCTGACGGTGGTTCAATCATATCAGGAATACAGGACTCTGCTTTTCAAAGAGACATGGTCATAATCCGTCTCGACAGCACCGGAAATGTTCTCTGGAAAAAACAATATGGAAGTTTTTTCGATGAAGAAGCATTCTCAGTAATTCAGACATCAGACGGAGGGTATGCGCTTTTGGCAAATACAGCTGATCCTGTCGTGCCCGGACAAAATGATCTCCTACTGATGAAGATGAATTCCATTGGAGACAGCCTCTGGGCAAGGAAATTTGGAGGGTATCTCGACGAACGTGCTTTGCATATTGCAGAAGAACGAACTGATCTTTACATCTTAGGATCAACAACAAGTTTTTCTGATAATCATATTTTATTGATTAAGACTGACTCGGCCGGAATCGTTAAATCACCATATACAATTACCACCAGCGCCCGTTATCTCTGTGAAAGCGATACGGCACTTTTGCAAATTACACCGTCACCACGACCTGATATGCACATTGCATGGTCCAATGGGGATACGACAAACATTGCCAAAGTTACTCAGTCAGGAAATTATTATGCCGACATAAGCGATTCAACCGGACTGATCATTCATACAAGCTTTGTTGCTGTTTATGTTGCAAAAAAACCTGATGCCTCATTCGGACCGGATACGGTCAGCCTTTGTGCAGGTAGTGCATTAATTGCAGGAGCATCAGCAGAACTTACCAATACCTATGAGTGGTTTTTGAATGGCGTTCAGATACAAGGTGAGAACAGCAGTTACATTATTCCGCAACAAGCAGGAGTTTATAAACTCATCATTCATAATTATTGTACTAATGATACGGCTTCATCACTCGTCGATACACTTTATCAGTTACCAGCGCAGCCTGTAATCCAGGCACCCATTGTCGATTATGTTTGTCCTGGCGATAGCTTACGATTATCAATTCCGCCAAATGCAGGCCAAACATATCAATGGTATACTGCCGACGATTTCAATACTTATATAATACCTGGCGCAACAGATTCCGTTTACTTTGCGCGCCAAAAGGGATTGTATCTTGTACGAGCAACGAATTCGAACGATTGTTCAGCATATTCTCTTCCTTATGGAGTGGCATTCAATACAGCGAAAGAGCTGATCAATCATCAGGGCCCGACAAGTTTTTGCAAGGGGGGAGAAGTTTTACTTAATGTTTCTCCCGGAACCGGCTTTGTATGGTCGCGCGGCGATACAACACAATCGATCAGAGTTGATTCCAGCGGTCAGTATTCAGTAACTTTTTATAATCAGTATGGATGTTTTAAACGTTCAGATACGATCAGCATTACTGTTCGTAATAATCCTGAGGTGAATCTTGGGCCCGACACGACTGTTTGCGATTTTGAAACTGTAACTCTCGATGCAGGACATGGGTTTACAAATTACCTATGGGATAATGGCACCAATGCACCAACATTAAATGCCTCTTCTTTCGGACCTTTTCCGAAGTCTGTTAATTTTATGGTGTTTGTCACTGATTCGAATGGTTGTACAGACAGTGATACAATTCGAATCAATTTCGATCTGTGTAATGGAATCTCCCAGCTATCTTCTGAAACATATAATCTTTTTCCGAATCCAATACATGCCAGAGAGGTGCTTTATATAACCTGTCCTTCCGGAAATAATCAGGAGCTTATTATGACAGACATGCAAAATAAAGAAGTTTATCGTCGAAACATTTTCAGGTCCGGGTCAGTTAATATTGATGAAAATCTATCTCAGGGAATGTATCTGTATAGAATTACAAAAAATCGAATATTGGTAGCGTCAGGGAAAATCCTTGTTCATTGATTCATCATTCTAATGGTTAACTTTGCAGATAATGAAAAAAGTCACCGGACGTTTTCTTATTGGACTTCTCACTTCAATCATCCTTCTGACGGGAAATGGTATCGTATTATCCATACATACCTGCTTTGCAAAATCGGACAGAAAGGTGTCACTCTTTGTTGAGAATTCATGCTGCGATACTGAAAAAAAGTCCTGTGATTCGGAAAACGACTGCAACAAATTAACGTCGAAATGCTGCTCTTCTGAATATTCATATTATAAGATTTCAGCACCTTTTCTCATCCAGAAATTCAGTTATTTTTTTACTGCCCCAGCCATTAATTCCCTAATTTATTTGGAGAATTTTTCTACAAAAATCGCTCATGTTTCAGATGATTTTATTACTCCATTTCCTCCCGAAGATATCCCATTTCTTTATCATCAGCTTTTAATCTGATTGTTTTACTAATTGATTTACATTATTGCCATACAGTCTGTTATGGCTATTGATTAATCTGTTAATATATCAGTCAAATGACAAATAAATTCATAATACTCTTTCTTCTTCTTAGCTCACATTTTGCCTTTGCACAACAGAATCTTACCGGACATGTTTACGAGAGTATTAATGGTAAACAAGTCTCCATGCCGGGTGCAACCGTTCAATCATTGGATGAAGCCGTGAGTACAATAACGGATGCTTCAGGATATTTTTCCATATCCACTTCGACTACATCAAAAGTCATTACATCCTTTACCGGATTTATTAATGATACTTCAGATCTGAAACCAGGAACAGAGAATAAAATTTACCTGAAAAAAGCTGTCAGTCTCAGTGAAGTACAAATCTCAGCTCATCGTCAGGATCTCGTTTTATCCACCATAAAAACAGCTAACCTCGAAACCATTTCGTCTCATGAATTGCTAAAAGCTGCCTGTTGTAATTTATCAGAGGCATTTGAGACAAATCCATCTGTTAATGTAGCCTATAAAGATGCCGTTACAGGTGTGAAAGAAATTCAACTGCTTGGCTTAGGCGGAACTCATGTGCAGATGCTTAGTGAGAATATTCCTGATATGAGAGGACTGTCCGGCATATACGGTTTGACATTTGTGCCGGGGCCCTGGATTGAATCTATACAACTTACGAAAGGTTCGGGCAGTGT
Source organism: Bacteroidota bacterium (assembly GCA_031427625.1). Lineage (GTDB taxonomy): Bacteria > Bacteroidota > Bacteroidia > AKYH767-A > 2013-40CM-41-45 > JADKIH01. The sequence goes on along the minus strand of JANPNV010000057.1, from coordinate 2,521 downwards.
AGTTAACGGATATGAGTCTACAACAGGTCAGATCAATGTTGAATTCAAGAAGGCATTCGATAAGGATCAGCCACGATTTTACCTTAATCTTTTTTCTGATGAACGTGGTGGAATAGAAGCAAACTCGATTATAAAACGAAAATTCTCTCCTTACTGGAGTTCTATGCTGATGGTTCATGGACGATTTATGCAAAACGAAACAGACAGGAATAAAGATGGATTTATGGATGTGCCAAACAATAAAATCATCAACTTGTACAACCGGTGGAATTATCATAATACAGAAAAACTTGAGGCGCAGATTAATCTGAAATTTTTAGCTGATGAGGTAGAAGGCGGGCAGGTAAGTACTCTGAATGTTTCCCGTCTTTACAAAACCGCTGTTTCAACAAGACGCGCCGAAATTTCCGGTAAACTTGGATTGCTGTTTCCTGAAAAATTGTTTAAGAGCGTTGGAAATATTTTTCAGGTTACATATCACGACATGAATTCATCGTTTGGTGATAAAATTTATAATGCAAAGGAAACTTCCGTTTATTTACAGTCGATCTATCAGAATGTTCTTTGGAAAACAAACCATCAGTATAAGACTGGATTAACTTACAGACTAAATATACTCGAACAAGATTATCCGGGTCTGGCAGCCAGGACAGAAGAAAATATTCCCGGCGCTTTTTTCGAATATACTTATAACTATATCGACAAACTGACATTGATTGCCGGTGTTCGGGAAGATCTTCAATTAAATAACCAGTGGGTTTTCACTCCGCGTCTGCACGGTAAATACAATTTTACGGAAAACACAATTTTCCGGTTCACAGCAGGGAAAAGCTACAGAAGACCATATATTATCGCCGATCATATTTCCGTTCTGGCATCTTCACGACAAACTGATATCGTCGAAAATATTCTTGCCGAGCGCGCATGGAATTACGGTGTCAATTTTACATCCCGTTTTGAAATAACCGGACATGAATTAACATTCAGCGCCGATGCATATAGGACAGATTTCATTAACCAGCTTGTCGTTGATGCATATTCGGATTCAACAAAAATTCTATTCTACAATCTGGAAGGGAAATCATACAGTAACAGCATACAGTTTACTTTGAATGCTGAACTGACTGAAAAATTTAATTTCAGAGTTGCATATAAAATTGATGATGTGCGTTCAACTTTTAACGGAAAAGTGGAAGAACTGCCTCTTATATCGAGACAACGGGCTCTCAGTACGCTGTCTTACTCGACAGATAATGAGCACTGGAAATTTGATTATACTTTTGTATGGGAAGGACGAAAAAAATTGCAGTTCGTGTATTCAGATGTGTCGGCCAGTGCAAAATCATATTCGCCAACATTTTTTCTGATGAATTTCCAGGCCACCAAAGTTTTTAAGCGACTCGAAGTTTATGCAGGAGCAGAAAATATTTTAGATTACCGTCAAAAAGATCCGATCATAAATCCGGAAAATCCATTTGGGAATTCTTTCGACGCTACAAATATTTGGGGACCGATAGAAGGTCGCAGAATTTATGCGGGATTAAGATTCACTATCAGATAAAAAATTAATTTGCATCCTTTAACAGTAAAAAAGAAAATAATGAAACTATTAGTAATATTTCTGTTTATTTCAGTTCAGGGTTTTTCACAGACTGATACTCTGAAAGTCATGACTTCTGCAGTTTGTGAAATGTGTAAAAAAACAATCGAACACGATATGTCATTCGAGAAAGGGGTGAAAAAAATCTCTCTTGATGTCGAAAACAAGTTGTTGACTGTAATTTATGACCCGAAAAAGACATCGCCTGAAAAAATCAGAATAGCAATAACGAAAACTGGCTACGATGCAGATTCTTTGAAAGCAGATCCAAAAGCTTTCAAACGATTACCTGAATGTTGTCGTAATCCTGAACAGCATTAATAGGTAGTTATTTATTTTCATAAACTTTCTCACCATTGATATAGGTGGCCAATACTCTCGTTTTAGGAATGTCTTTATCGTCTGCCTTAATTAAATCCCTGTCGAGAATAATAAAGTCGGCGAATTTTCCATCTTCGAGAGATCCTTTTTCTTCGTCTTCGAAATTTGAATAAGCAGCCCAGATTGTCATAGCGCGGATCGCATCTTTTCTCTTCGTTTTATTATCAGGCTGAAAACCATCCGGAGGAAATCCTTTTAAGTCCTTCCTCACAACTGCAGCATAATAGGTAAGTATCGGGGAAATATTTTCTACAGGAAAATCAGTTCCAAATGCAATTAAGCCTTCAGCATCATCCCTGATATCTTTGTATGCATATGCATCAGGCATTCTGTCTTTTCCGATTCTCTCTTCTACCCAATACATATCGCTTGTTGCATGCGTCGGTTGTACGGAAGGAATTATCGAATAGTCACCCAACTTTTTTCTGTCGGCAGGACTTATTACCTGACAATGTTCGATGCGCCATCGCCTGTGATTTTCTGTGCTGAGATGATCAGAGTAAACATTTATCACAACCTTAATAGCCGAATCACCAATGG